>JAPQLC010000037.1 GCA_030826945.1 Candidatus Thiobius zoothamnicola | reverse complement strand
GGGACAACCAGTATTTGCTTAAAATCCTTGGCCTAAATTAAGTCCGATTGCCCTGGCAGGTCAGCGAACGCCAATACCCCAACGGCCTGACCGAGCACTATGCCTATACCGACAGCGGCCAACTGCAAACCCTGGGCGAACAAGACAACAAACTGCCACCAATCCACTACCAATACAACCCGCTTGGCCTGGTCGCACAAAAGAACGATACCGAATACCAATACGACCCGCTCGGCCAGCTATCGCAAACCAGCGAACAGCCCTACTACCATGATGCAGCGGGCAACCCGATTGACAATAGCCAAAGCTATGATGCGCAAGGCCGCTTGCAAAGCGACGGGCAGCACAAATACCGCTATGACGGGCGTGGTAACCTGGTCGAAAAACAACACAAGGAAACCAAAGCCAAAACGACCTATACCTGGAGCCTGTTCGACCAACTCACCCAGGCCATCCACACGGATGCCGAAGGCAACACCGAACAACTGCAATTTGAATACGATGCACTCAACCGGCGGGCCAAAAAAAGCCATACCTAAAATGACCAGACCACAACCCGGCGCTACCTGTACCAGGGCCACAACCTGGTCGCCATCCTGGACGGCAACGACCAACTGCTGGCGACCATTATCCACGACCAGGCGATTGATACCCCGCTGGCGATCACCACCTATGGGCATGAACCCAAACCACTGACCGAAGCCCAGCAAGCAGTTTGGGACGAACTGGGCGAAACCGACCGCAACCACCTGGAAAAAAGCCAAACCGAGCGGTGCTACTACTACCACCGCGACCATCAGGGTAGCATTACCGCCCTGACCGACGAACAAGGCGAAATCGTCGAAAGCTTTGCCTACGATGCTTTTGGCAATATCACCGGACACCAAAAAAAGGCGGAAACCCACAACCCGTTCGCCTACACAGGCCGCGAATTCGACTGGCCCGACCTGTATTACTACCGCGCCAAGTACTATGACCCGACACAACGCCGGTTTATCAGCCCGGATCCTATCGGACTGCTCAGCGGGGATTTTAATTTTTATCGGTATGTGGGGAATGATCCGCTAAACCAAGTTGATCCCAGTGGTCTAAAAATGAATCCGGTTTGCAAAGCCATTGAGCGGCAGATGCGTAAGCTGGAAAAAGCCACTATTAAAGGTGCTGGGGAAAAAGGTTATTAAAGCAGCGGCAAAAGCAGGAGTAGGCGCTGGGGTAGCCGCTGCCGGAACAGCAATTCCCGGCGTAAATTTGATAGATTAAAGCTTGAATACGACAAGCTGGATTGTGAAAATGATGGGAAGAAAAATCAGAAATCCTCAAATAATGATGGCGGAAATAGTAAAGGGAAAAGCTATTCTGCCTGTGGGGATCGTCAGGCATATGGAAAATCGAAAAGTACAACATTAGCCAATAATGGAAAAACGGGTAAAGATAAGATAAACTTCCACCGAGATCATATACCGTTTGACAACCAACAACATAAATTGCCGCATATTCATGTCAAATATCAAGATGAAGAAGCGGTGTTTTCCATTGAAGATGCGGAACTTATTGCAGGCACCCTAGAATCTAACAAAAAACGACTTGTACAGGCTTGGATAGAAATACACCAGGATGAATTGATGGCTGATTGGGAATTGGCAATCAATGGTCAGGATATATTCAAAATAGACCCTTTAAAGTGAGGAATCTGATGAGCCCAAGAGTAAAAGATGTTACTCCGAACGAGGATTATACAATAAATATTACTTTTGATAATGGAGAGGAAAGAGTATTTGATGTAAATCCCTATCTGAACAAAGGGATATTTAAAAATTGCGCGATAAACATACATTCATGACAGTTAAACCCGTTATGGGGAGTATTCAATGGATACATGGGCAGGATTTTTGTCCAGATACACTTTATTTATCAAGCAACCCGCGTAAGCACAATAAGTGAAACACATTGCGCCGAATGTTCATCGCCACCATGGTGCAATACGCTTTACTATCCACGCGACACTGTAGTGCTCAAGCCAGCATAGGAAGACATAGCGCATCCTGCCTTTCGTGTAAAATAAAGGCAACAGCTACAATTGGTATGTAAATACACCTTTACTGGAAAAAGCAATGACTCATTTGGAACAAATTGAAATTCAAGTGCAGCAGCTAAATTCCTCAGATTTCGCAAAATTCAGGGTTTGGTTTCGTGAACACGATTGGCAAGAATGGGATCGCCAAATTGAGCAAGATTCCAAATCAGGTAAGCTCAAAATGCTGGCTGAAAAAGCGCTGGCCGATCATACCGCTGGTCGGACAAAACACCTTTGATCCATCATGCAAACCCCGATTTTTGGCATTGCTACCGACATCTGCCAGAGGAAATTCAGAAACACGCGGATAAAGCTTATGGGTTACTGCGCCAAAATCCGCGCCATCCCTCACTCCACTTCAAAAAAGTTGGTGAATTGTGGTCCGTTCGGGTGACATTGGACTACCGGGCATTAGCGGTTGAAACCCATGACGGCTATGTATGGTTTTGGATTGGAACGCATGAAGATTACGATAAGATTTTAAGGTGATTAACCGCTTAAGGCGCAATAAGTGAACGCATTGCACTGGATTGTCTTGCTCCCACACGAGGTGTAATATTTAAGGTGAACCCAAAAAAATGTTATCCCGCCTATACCAAATCCAACTGCACTTGAATTGCATGATCAATTTTGCCCATATCGGATAAAGATAAACTGCTAGCTTTGTCACCAGCGCGCATTTTACTCACCGTGTTAATTTGATCCGCCAACGCTTTGTGTTGCGATCCCAATAAAGTCACATAGGCTTCACTGGGATAGAGTTTCCGCGTATTACTGGTAATGGGCACAACCTGAATTCGATTGAGATGCTTATTCGCTACATCATTGCTGACAATAACAGCAGGCCGCTGTTTGCGTATTTCGCCACCAACGGCTGGGTTAAAATTTACCCACCATACCTCACCTCGGGTCATTACGCACATTCTCAAGAGTGGCTTCTGCCCATTCCAGGGCTTCATACTCACGTTCTTCATCTGCCGCCATCTGCTGATAAGCCGCATCCATATCCTGTTTGATAACATGCGGGCGAACTAAACTGGTCACAAATTGGCTGATATTGCGTCGCCCGATGACGGCATGTAGCCTTTCGTATACCTGCTGATCCATGGTAATGGTCAGTTTCTTTTGCATATGTTTTCTCAGACGTGTTTTATACGTGCAAATGAGATTAGCAAACATATCTCATGAAATACAACTCGCAAGACCGTAAGGTGCAATCAGTGAAACGCATTGCGCCGAATGCCCATTACCATCTACACAAATAGCCAATTTGTTTGGCTCATGTAGCATTGTGTGTGCTTGGAAATCACCTTATTCGATGAGTTGCAATGCCTGGGCAGAGTTGAGTATTTGTATCCTTTGCCATCAATGTCATTAAGTTAGCAATAAGTGTTTGATATTGTTAAAATAATGTGCATAAAAAGCAACGTAGCGAGAGCGTCTTGAAATGAGTCATTCGCAAAGAAAGCCCTTGACCACTCACCCTATTCCGGCATAAATAGATAAGAAATGCCTTATGCGCTATTCGGACACGGATGAATGATTCAGATTTTGTCACCCGCCATCGGGCGCCCAGCACCGATTTCACGCGTCGGCGTGGTCTTCCGTTTTTCAACCTCATCCTGTTCCTGATGAACTTGCTGAAAAGTGCAATCCAGTATGAGTTGGACACTTTCTACAGCCAGTTGGCGGATCGCAGCATACCGCAGCGGGAACTGACGCCATCCGCCTTCACTCAAGCCCGTAAGAAAATGATATGAGGACATCTCATGGATAGCATCCATATTGATTTAGTTGGTAGTAAGATTTCTGCGTTGCAGATTGAGGATGACGTAATCAAGGTATGTTTTGAACCAGCATACTTAATGAAAACCATGACAGGTTCGGTAGAACGAACCCGCTGGTGGCAGAATGGTGGTTTGGTGTTTAAAGCGGCGACTCTGGATCCTGATGCTATTTTGCCTGAATTGCCGGCCGAATGTACGGGAGGTGATGTAGGGGAAAATGTGTATACCTATCGTGACATGATTCCTTCGCCATTGGAGAGTCGGGGCAGGGCGCATTGTGATCTTAAATTTGCCAACCCTGATCAATCAATTCGTATAAAAGCTGAAGCAGTCACGCTTGAATTAGAAGATGTCGCGAAATATATCGAACATATCCGGCCCTGATATTGTTTGCTTGCTGAGCGACCTGTAACAAAGACCTTTACCTTTATTGAGGTAAAGGCTTTGTCGTCAGCACTTTAGCCGTTTTATTCAAACGGTTGCGGCCTCGGCGTATTATCCGAGGATGGCGGTAAGATAGGTAGGATTAACTGGGGTTGATGGCCAGTCAACGTTTTCAGAAAAGCAACGATGTTGGCATTTTCCTGATCGGTGAATTTTCTGCCTAATTGGATTCGGCCCATTACTTCAACAGCTTCGGTCAAGGTTTCGGCTTCGCCGTCGTGGAAGTAGGGATAGGTCAATTCCACATTGCGCAGCGTTGGCACTTTGAACTTAAAGCGATCCGCATCTTTGCCAGTTACGGCAATGCGCCCTTCAGAGGGGTTTTGCGTTACATAAGGTTCGATTAAACCCATTTTCTGGAAAGAGTCGCCACCCAGTGCCTCGCCGTGATGACAGGCGATGCAGCCGCTTGTCTTAAACAGTTGATAGCCGGCTTTTTCTTGCGCTGAGATTGCGTTTGGGTTGCCCATGAGCCATTGATCAAAACGTGAATTTGGGGTTATCAAGGTTTTTTCAAATTCGGCGATTGCCTGAGTCACTCGCTCAATATTGATTTGGTCAACGCCGAATGTTTGCTTAAATTGAGTTACATAGCCTGGAATGGATGACAATACCTGCACTGCCAATGCATGTGTGAAGGCCATTTCAACCGGGTTAGCGATTGGGCCGCCAGCTTGTTCTTGTAAGGTCTCAGCACGTCCGTCCCAGAACTGAGTACGGTTCAGGCTGGAATTCAATACAGTGGGAGAATTGATTGGCCCTTGCTGCCAGTTGTGGCCAATGGAGGTCTTCAGATTATCCGTACCGCCCATGCTCAAGTTATGGCATGAATTACAGGAAATAAAGCCGGATTTTGACAAACGAGGATCAAAAAACAGCTGTTTACCCAACTCCGCCTGAGCCAAATTGATCTCTTTGGCTGGGGTTATGGGTTTGATGGGTTCCTCTGCTGACGTAATGCTTGATAGCAAGCTGAGACTGACGATTAGATAAGCGCCCAATTTTATTTTCATCTGAGTACAACTCCATATTACCGTAGGGTAATCAGCAAAATCGTTATGAATTTGCCGACGCAACGATATTGGGGCGGCGATGGTGAATTTCGAGTTCAAATCGTCAATGTTTTGTTGAAGTTGTGTTATTTCTAACGCCTTGTTAAGGTTGCTTGAAAGCTAGGGGTGCTGGGTCCTGCTCAGGGCTGGCTGAGAAATACCCTTGGAACCTGATCCAGCTAATACTGGCGAAGGGAAGCTGTAGGCGTATCCACTTTGTTGGTTATCCTCGCTCCCCGCCTGGAGACCGATTTATGAGTAATATGCCACAAGATTTTCTGCACAAAACCGCCGCTGTATCCGATGCAGTGACCCGTCCATTCCCCAATTCAGGCAAAATTCATGTCACAGGCTCACGGCCTGATATCCGTGTGCCAATGCGTGAGGTCAAGCAGGCTGCGACACCAGCCAGCTTTGGTGAGGAAATCAATCCACCCATTTATGTGTATGACACTTCCGGTCCTTACACGGATCCGGCGGTTCAGGTTGATTTGATGCAGGGTTTGCCCGAAGTGCGCAGCACCTGGATTGACGAACGTGCGGACACCGAATGGCTGGATGGTCCCAGTTCGGCGTATGGTCATGAGCGCCAGCATGATGCCAAATTGGCGCACCTGCGTTTTGCGCATATCCGTGCGCCGCGCCGCGCCAAACCGGGCAACAATGTCAGCCAGATGCACTATGCGCGTCAGGGCGTGATCACGTCCGAAATGGAGTATGTGGCAATCCGTGAAAACCAGCGCCTTGACGAACTGCGCCGCGATCCGCGTTACGCCAAGTTGCTCAGACAACATCCGGGACAGGCATTTGGCGCTAACCTGCCGGAGCAGATCACGCCTGAATTCGTGCGCGCCGAAGTGGCCGCTGGTCGGGCGATTATCCCGGCCAATATCAACCACCCCGAGTTGGAGCCGATGATCATCGGACGCAACTTCCGGGTCAAAATCAATACCAACATCGGCAATTCGGCGGTGACTTCTTCTATTGAAGAAGAGGTTGAAAAAATGGCTTGGTCGGCGCGCTGGGGCGGCGACACCTTGATGGATTTGTCCACCGGCAAAAACATTCATGAAACACGCGAATGGATATTGCGCAACGCGCCCATGCCGATTGGCACTGTGCCGATTTATCAGGCACTGGAAAAGGTCAATGGCAAGGCCGAAGAACTGACCTGGGAAATGATGCGCGACACCTTGATTGAACAGGCGGAGCAGGGCGTTGATTATTTCACGATCCATGCGGGCGTATTGTTACGTTATGTGCCGTTGACCGCTGAGCGGGTGACCGGCATCGTCTCGCGTGGCGGCTCCATCATGGCGAAGTGGTGTCTGGCGCATCACCAGGAAAATTTCCTGTATACCCATTTTGAGGAAATCTGCGAGATCATGCGCGCGTATGACGTGTCTTTCTCGTTGGGCGATGGCTTGCGGCCAGGTTCAGTGGCCGATGCGAATGACGCGGCGCAATTTGCCGAACTGGAAACCCTGGGTGAACTGACCAGGATCGCCTGGGAGCATGACGTGCAGGTGATGATCGAAGGCCCAGGTCATGTGCCGATGCAGATGATCAAGGAGAATATGGACAAGGAGTTGCAGGATTGTTACGAAACGCCTTTCTATACCCTAGGCCCGCTGACCACTGATATCGCGCCGGGTTATGACCACATCACCTCCGGCATTGGTGCGGCCAATATCGGTTGGTATGGCACTGCGATGTTGTGTTATGTCACGCCGAAAGAGCACCTGGGCCTGCCGAATAAAGAAGATGTGCGTGAAGGCATCATCACCTACAAGTTAGCGGCACATGCGGCTGATTTGGCGAAAGGCCTGCCCGGTGCGCAAATTCGTGACAATGCGCTTTCCAAGGCGCGTTTTGAATTCCGCTGGGAAGATCAGTTTAATCTGGGCTTGGATCCAGAACGCGCGCGCGAATACCACGATGCCACCCTGCCGAAAGATTCGGCCAAGGTGGCGCATTTTTGCTCCATGTGTGGGCCGCATTTCTGTTCAATGAAAATCACCCAGGATGTGCGCGAATATGCCGCCAGTAAAAAATTGGCGGATATTGACGTGGCGGTCGAAGCCGGCATGCAGGAAAAAGCGGAACAATTCCGGCAACAAGGGGCGGACATTTATCAGGTGGTTTGAGCGAGGCATGCTTTCGCAAACGTTATGTTCTGTGCTAGGCGACACTGGATCCGGCATGAGATATTGTCATACTAAGAGTCAGTTTACTTTGAGTCCATCAATTGATGTAAAGCTAGCAGTGTATCCTCATCACAAGCGGCTTTGCGGGTATCGCTTTGACAAGCCCAAGCTGGCGGCTTCTGGTTTGAATTCAGCAAGATAATGCCACAGTAACCCTGGTATCTTTATTGTTGAATGCGTTCGAGTTGACGGTCTTATTATGCGTTGCTACAGTAGAAGTACATTTTCGTGTACATATTGATGTGGAGAGGTTTCTATGGATGCCATAAGCTACACTGTCGCACGCGCTAATTTGGCGAAAACAATGGAAAGAGTCTGTAAAGACCACGATCCGGTAATTATTACCCGGAAACGGGAATCCCCCGTAGTGATGGTTTCGTTGGACGATTTCCAGGCGATGGAAGAAACTGCATACTTATTGCGTTCCCCTGCAAATGCCAGGCACCTGCTTGAGTCGATAGCAGAGCTTGAAGCTGGCGACGGTACTGAACATGAATTAATCGAATGAAACTCACGTTTTCTAGTAAAGCATGGGATAACTACCTGTATTGGCAGAAAACCGATAAATCTATGCTTAAACGAATTAACACTTTGATAAAAGCGATTCAACGCGAGTCTTTTACAGGAATTGGCAAACCTGAATCATTGAAGCATGGGTTGTCTGGCTATTGGTCTCGACGTATTAACGATGAACACCGGATTGTATATAAAGTGGCAGATGACTACATTTTTATTGCACAACTTAGATACCACTACGGTTACTAATACGCCTAACGTGGTGCTGAGCAGTGTCCGCTGATCCCCACCATCCGGAAGATGGGGCCGGGCGGGTATCTGACTCGAGCGCCTGGATAGACAGTGCTTTGGGTTATCACGCCATGTCCGTACGGTCCAATCAAAATCCTTTGTACGGACTCCTGCTGTTTCTGTGTTCTTTACGCGCTGCGCACCCAGCATCACAAACGAAGTTTTCTCATTCAGATCGTAAGCCGGTTCTTAGAACTTGTTCTGAACTTGATTCTCATCGTATTCCACTATATCAATTCTTGATACAGGTCCAGATAGGCTTTCGCCAGTCGCGCGAAAGTAAATTGGCTGACTGTTTGTCTCCCAGCCATGCCCACGGATAAGCGGGTTTGCTTATGTTGTGCGCTGATCATATGGGCTTGCAGGGTTTCAACACTCAATGCGTCACATAACCAGCCGTTATCACCGGATTGAATCACGTCAACAGCGCCGCATTGATATGAGGTGATCACCGGCAGGCCGCAGGCCATGGCTTCCAGCACGACATTTGGGAACGGGTCATAGAGTGTTGGCAAAACCAGAACATCGGCTGCCGCATAGAGGGAAGGCATGTCGGTTTGTGGGCCGACAAAACGGACTCGTTCAGCAATGCCCAGTTGACGTGCCATGGCTTGATATTGTTTGATCCGGCGATCTTTGCCGACAACGATCAGGCGGGTGTCGTCTGGCAAGGCACGGTAGGCGTGCAACAGAGTATCCAGTCCTTTGCGTTCATAACCGGAACCGACGAACAAATAAGTCAATTGATCTTGTAATTGCCAATCCTGGCGTGCCTGTTGGCGTAGCTCAGCCCGTTTTTGTGGGTGATACCGTTCCAGGTCAACACCATTGTAGATCACACGTATCTTATGTTCAGGTACTTGGTAGTGCTGCTGTAGTTGCTGTTTCACCCTATGCGAATTACAGATGATGATCCGTAAGCGCGAGCTGTTGAATAAGCGTCGTTCAGCTCGCAGCAGATAACGGTGGTATGGCGACCAGCTATCTAACCATTGTTGATAGCGGTTGCGTTTACGGGCGCGTTGACGTAACCATTCCCGGTGGATGCCTTCGCCTGCACGATAGATATCGCAGCAGGGAATACGTTCGTGGGATTGAACCAGCGCGCCCGGCGCGGCGTGAATATGAGTGCAGGCCAGGCGGGCGAAGGATTTGTCCCGCTGGGTGCGGGTCAAGTGGATGCTGGGCAGGCGGGTGATTTCATAGGGTGCGCCAGTCCGCCAGTCCCGGCATAACACTCGAATACGTACTCCTTGGTCAACCAGAGTGTCCAGTGCCTGTGCTAGAAAGCGTTCACCCCCGCCGAAAGGGGTGTATTTCTGGCGAACGATGATCAGTTCACGGGGTGTCTGCATCTTTAATAAAAGCGGGGTTCATGGTTGGGACGATCTTTGAAGCGCCGGTGCATCCAGTTATATTGCTCAGGTGCTTCACGGATCCATTGTTCAATGATCCGGTGCAGCCTTTGCGTGTCTTGCATGGTATCTCCGCTGGGGAAGTTATCCAGCGCAGGTTCAATTCGGGTGAGATAGCCGCCTTCTGGTCGCCGCATGGTGACATAAGGCACGACCTTGGCACCGGTCAACCCGGCAAGCCGACTGGTTGATGTGTTGGTTGCCGCCGGTACGCTAAAAAATTCGACGAATAAACTGTGTTTGTGTCCGTAATTCTGATCCGGTGCAAACCAGACACCTTGGTTGTTTCTCAGGGTTTTGATCATGGCGCGTACGTCATCCCGGGGAATAATCACCCCGAGGTGGCGTTCACGCATTTTTCGCATCACATATTGCACGACCGGGTTTTCATGTTGTCGATACATGGAGACCAAAGGGGCATATTGCAGCAGTATGCGACCGGATGTCTCCAAACTGGACATGTGGATGGTGAAAAAGATGACGCCCTGCCCATGATCAAAGACGCCATCCAGATTTTCCCGTCCACTGATTGTTGAAAAGGAGGCAATTTTTTTATCGGACCACCACCAGGCAATGAGCACATCCATGACACCCATGCCGACTGAAGCGAAGTATTGCTTCAGCAAAACTTGGCGCTGTGCTTCATCTTGTTCGGGGAAACACAGGCGTAAATTCGTCTCGGCGATACGCCGACGTCGTGTGGCCAGGAGATAGACGAAATAGCCGCAAAGCCGACCAACAGCCATCAGAGGTTGATAAGGTAAAAAGGCTAAAATGCGCAGCAAGCCGAAACCGAGCCAAGTGGGCCAATGGGTGGGGCGAAATAATGTTAACTCAGGCATACAAGGGGATGGTAGTCAGGTATGGGGAGGCTTATTACGGGTGGATTCGCCATACCGGATGGTGAAAAACAACACTGCCAGAATGAACGGAATTGTCAACGTTATGGGGTTTAACCAAGTGTATTCTATGGGTGCAAGTTTGGTTAGCAAACCATGATATTGGGTCATCCGAGGGACTGTCTCAGTTTCCTGGTCATTGGATGCGGAGGCGGTGTATAAGTGTAGCTGACCCGTTTGTGGTTCAAACACCATCGCCTGGAGTGTGTCCTGATTAAAAATTGCTTGTGGCGAATGCATTGTATCAAACATGATAGAGATCAAATCTCTTGGCTCAGCGGGCGCTTCGGGATTAAATGTCGCCAGGGTGCGGAATTGATTCCAACGCAGAATATCGCGGGTATCCGAACAATTGTCCGGGATTACCGCTGAAGCATAACAATTCACCGCTGCGATCTGGTTCTTTCTGTTCCAATACATATTCAGCCGATATGGAGTGTTGTCGGTTCTGACGGTGCCGCGTTGGTTTGCGGGTTGTTCCAGGACCCGCACATCTTTGGCGTCCGCCATCAATACACTTTGGTTGAGGCCATATCGTGCTTTACTCAGTTGGCGGATGACGCCGCTGATATGATCCTGCTGCTCCAGCATCTTGCGCAAATCAAACCCAATCGCGGCGGAAGGAGGTTGGCGGCTGGTGGTTGAATGCATTGCTGATGCATCCAGGTGGGCAAGATACAAACCCGCCGAATTAAAACCGGAGAGGGTGCTGATGATGCCGGCAAAACCGATATTCACAATGCCACGGTGTTGATCACGATAAATCGTGATTACTTGCAAAGGGCGTAAAGCTGTATTGGATGACCAATCCAGGTTGTGACCCACAATTGGAGCGCCGGATTGACTGTCATTGCCCCACACCCCAAAACCTGAACCCTTAGCATGGTTGGTGATGTCTGGAATCAGCAGTAACAACCAATATTCATCCGTGGATAAATAACCATCGCCCAGTTGATTATGGCTGAGCACCGTCCAGGCTGACATGATGCCTGATGCTTCATCTCGATAAGCTTGGTCAATTTTAGGCGCAAGCTGCCGAACCTGCTCCTCAATCCATTGATCAAATTGCGCTTGATCAACAAGAGTAGCCAGATAAGCATCGTATTGTTGCTCAATATCCGGGAAGCGTTGTTTGATTTTGGTGCCTAATGTCCGGCCAATTTCAACAGCGCTTTTATTGTGCGTATCAAGCTCAAAGATGGGCATTGGCCCGCCAGTGGCGACGGAAGCATAAAGCATCCAAATGGCGTAAAGGAATAAGGGCTTGATCCGTCCTGGAAGATTCATCAATTTATCTCTCTATAGGCTGGAGATTACCGTTTTATCTGACATAAGAAAGTCACTGTATAGAACGGCAAGGTTGGTTGTTGTGAAGTGTGTGGTATAAGTGTTGTTGCGGGTATCAGAGACAATGCTGAGTTCAACCAAGAGTGATATCACTGTATGCCGGAGCGCAGTGGCACAAAGCTGACTTGCTCCAGGATTTTTTTGGCATGCCCGGTTCGGGTGCGTACGACTAACACCAAAGCCTGTTGATCGCCTTGGCCAATCGGCAACACCATACGCCCGCCAATGTGCAGTTGTTCAATCAGTTTCAATGGGATGCCAAGCGGGGCGGCAGTCACCATAATGCCGTCAAAAAACATCGGGTCTGGCCACCCCAAGCCGCCGTCGCCATGGTAAGTGCGGATGTTGTTGAGATCCAGTGTGCGGAATCGTCGGCGTGCTTGTTCGAGCAGAGACTCAATTCGTTCGATGGTGTATACCTGAGACGCCAAAGAGGCTAATACAGCCGTTTGATAACCCGAGCCTGTGCCAATTTCGAGGACTTTTTGTAGTGGTCGGCCTTGCATCAGCAACTCGGTCATGCGAGCCACTGTGTACGGTTGCGAGATGGTTTGTTGGTTGCCAATGGGCAGTGCGGTGTTTTCGTAGGCGTGATTCGCCAGTGCTTCATCCACGAATAAGTGGCGAGGTATCGCGTCAATACTCGCCAAAACGTGTTCGTTGCAAACGCCTTGTTGACGAATGAACTCTACTAGGCGTCTGCGGCTTCGCGGTGTTGTGATGACGGGTGCTCGTTTTTTCCACTTTAATGCAGCCATGCATCCAGAGCGGCGACGGCTGAGTGTCGGGTCAGATCAACTTGAATCGGTGTGACGGAGACATATCCCTGCTCAACAGCGTGGAAATCGGTGCCTTCGCCAGCATCCGCCGCTGGCCCGGCGGCACCGATCCAATAGATGGTCCTGCCGCGCGGGTCTTGTGATTTGATAGCGGGTTCCGCCTTGTGGCGATGTCCCAGACGGGTGCCGCATATGCCTTTCAGTTGATCATAAGGGACATCCGGTACATTCACGTTGAGGATGGCGGATTCGCTCAGCGGGTTATCTGTTTGCAGGTGTTTCACCAGATCCACGGCAATGCGCGCGCCGGTGGCGTAATGTTGCGGTGATCCCGATACCATGGACATCGCAATGGCTGGCAAGCCGAGAAAGCGTCCTTCGGTTGCGGCGGCCACAGTACCGGAATACAGCACGTCATCGCCCATATTCGCGCCAGCGTTGATACCGGATACCACGATGTCCGGTTCAATTTCCAACAGGCCAGTGATTGCCAGATGCACGCAATCGGTCGGCGTGCCTTCCACGCGAATAAAACCGTTTTCTGTTTGCCGCGCGCGGATGGGTTGTTCCAGCGTCAGCGAGTTACTGGCACCGCTGCGATCCCGGTCAGGTGCCACAACGACCACCTCGCCGATTGCTTGCAAAGCATCAGCCAGGATTTTCAGACCGGGTGCCATATAGCCATCATCATTACTTAACAGGATACGCATATCAGGGCTTATTGGTAACGTACGGAGATAATTTCGAATTCGCGCGTACCACCAGGGACGGTGAGGCTGACTTCATCGCCTTCCATACTGCCGATCAAAGCGCGCGCGATTGGTGAGCTGACCGAGATTTTGCTGGCTTTGATGTCGGCTTCATCTTCGCCAACAATTTGGTAGGTAGTTTCTTCGTCGGTATCAATATCCAGCACTTCCACCGTTGCGCCGAAAATCACCTTGCCATTTGCTGGTAACGTGGTGACATCAATGATTTGCGCCAGTGATAGCTTGGATTCGATCTCTTTGATGCGTCCTTCAATAAAGCCTTGTTGTTCACGCGCTGCGTGATATTCGGCGTTCTCTTTCAGGTCGCCATGCGCACGGGCCTCGGCGATCGCGGCGATCACCTTGGGGCGTTTGAGAGTTTTCAGTTCATTCAGCTCAGCGCGCAATTTTTCTGCGCCTTGAGCGGTCATGGGGGTTTTTTGCATTATTTTTCCCGAATCGCTTCTATATTCAAAATTTTCACCGCATGTTTAACAATACCCGATACTTCATCTTTGGCACCTATCGCCATATCATTAAAGTGCTCAGATATTTCAGTGCATGTCTCGCTCATATGGTTTGGGATCACAATAAACCACGTTAAACGTTGACGTTCTTTCTGCCTCCCTCAATGCTTCCCAGATTTTATGCCAATCATTGCTGTATCGCGCCGCATGAGCTTGACGGTATTGCCTTATTTTTTGATGACTGGATCGTCAATTATTGTTCAATGATCCCATGTAAACTCCGCAAACTATTCACATCCAACTCATCCGGCTGGCGTAGTGATAATACCACTGCCTCAGCGCCCGAGATGGTCGTGGTGTAGTTGACCTTATGTTGCAATGCTGCCGCCCGGATGGAGCGGGAGTCTTTCGTCGCTTGTTTGCCTTCAGTGGTATTGATGATCAGATGGAAGTCACGATTTTTGATCATATCAACCACATGCGGACGACCTTCCGCCACTTTATTCACCACTTTACATTCAGCGCCAGCTTCGTTCATGGCGCGTGCTGTGCCAGTGGTGGCATACAGTTTGAAGCCAAGCTGAATCAGATCATGCGCGACCCGTACGGCCCGGTTCCGGTCTGCTTCACGCACTGAGATCAGCGCTTTGCCGCCACGCGGTAAACGCGCTCCGCCGCCCTCAAGCGATTTGGAGAAGGCTTCGCCAAAGTTTGAGCCAATGCCCATGACTTCGCCAGTCGATTTCATTTCCGGTCCCAATATGGTATCGACACCAGGAAACTTATTGAATGGAAATACGGCTTCCTTAACGAAATAATGTTTGGGCAGGGTTTCCTCAGTCATATTTTGCGCCACCAGTGATTGACCCGCCATACAGCGCGCCGCAATTTTGGCCAGTGGCCGACCGGTTGCCTTGGAGACGAAGGGGACTGTGCGGGATGCTCTGGGATTGACTTCCAACAGATAGATATCCTGGCCTTTGATTGCAAATTGCGTGTTCATCAGACCAACCACCTGTAAGCCATGCGCCAATGCGCGCACTTGATCGCGCAGCCGGTCCTGGATGGATTGTCCTAATGTATAGGGAGGCAGCGAGCAGGCGGAGTCGCCGGAATGCACACCGGCTTGTTCGATATGCTCCATGATGCCGCCGATCATGACGTGTTCGCCATCACAGATCGCATCAATGTCTACCTCAATCGCATCGTCAAGAAAACGATCCAGCAATACGGGGGAGTCATTCGATACGCTGACGGCTTCACGCATATAGCGTTGCAAATCTTCCGTATCGTGTACGATCTCCATCGCCCGCCCGCCAAGTACATAAGAGGGACGTACCACTAATGGAAAACCAATTTCCTGGGCCAGTTCAATGGCTTGTTCAAGGTTGGTGGCGGTGCGGTTCGCCGGTTGCATCAGTTTGAGATCATCCACCAATCGTTGGAAGCGCTCACGGTCTTCCGCTAAGTCAATGGAGTCGGGCGATGTGCCGATAATCGGTGCGCCTGCTGCTTCCAGATCGCGCGCGAGTTTTAGCGGTGTTTGGCCGCCATATTGCACAATGATCCCTTTGGGTTGCTCCTTGTCGATAATTTCGAGCACGTCTTCCAGCGTCAATGGCTCGAAATACAAACGGTCAGAGGTGTCATAGTCAGTCGAAACGGTTTCCGGGTTGCAATTGACCATAATGGTTTCATAGCCATCTTCGCGCATGGCGAAGGCGGCATGCACGCAACAGTAGTCGAATTCGATACCTTGTCCAATCCGGTTCGGGCCACCACCCAATACCATGATTTTGTCGCGGCGAGTGGGTTCAGCCTCGCATTCCTCCTCATAAGTCGAATACATGTAGGCGGTGTTGGAGGCGAATTCAGCCGCGCAGGTGTCAACCCGTTTATAAACCGGGCGTACGCCCAGTTGATAGCGGTGCGCTCTTAAATCAGTTTCAGCGATGCCCAATAATTCAGCCAGCCGTTGGTCAGAGAAGCCTTTGCGTTTCAACGCCAGCAGACGTGCTTTGTCCAGCGCTGCCATACCTTGTTGCTGAATTTGCTGTTCTTCCGTGACCAGGTCTTCAATCTGCACTAAAAACCAGGGGTCAATTCGGGTTGCCTGATGTACTTCGTCCAGCGTCATGCCGGCGCGGAAAGCATCGCCAATAAACCAAAGCCGGTCAGCGGTTGGTTTGCGGATGGCACTTTCCAATTCATCTCGGGCGATGCCAGGGTTGAGTAGCGGGTCAAGGCCGGATCGTCCGGTTTCCAATCCGCGCAACGCTTTTTGCAGCGATTCCTGAAAAGTGCGGCCAATCGCCATCACTTCTCCGACCGATTTCATTTGAGTGGTCAATGTGGTGTCTGCTTCAGGAAATTTCTCGAAAGCGAAACGCGGCGCTTTGGTGACCACATAGTCGATGGAGGGTTCGAACGAAGCCGGGGTGACACCGCCGGTAATGTCATTTCCCAGCTCATCCAATGTGTAGCCGACAGCCAGTTTGGCGGCGATTTTGGCGATCGGGAAACCCGTGGCTTTGGAAGCCAAGGCGGATGAACGGGATACGCGCGGATTCATTTCGATAATGATCATGCGTCCATCATCCGGGTTGACGGCGAATTGCACATTCGAACCGCCGGTATCAACGCCGATTTCGCGCAACACCGCTAATGAGGCGTTACGCATGATTTGGTATTCCTTGTCCGTTAAGGTTTGCGCCGGTGCCACGGTGATTGAATCGCCGGTATGCACACCCATGGGATCCAGGTTCTCAATGGAGCACACAATAATGCAATTGTCTTTGCGGTCACGCACCACTTCCATCTCGTACTCTTTCCAGCCAGCGATGGATTCTTCAATCAGCAGTTCCGAGGTGGGTGACAAATCCAGGCCGCGTGCGCAAATCTCCTGAAATTCCTCCACATTGTATGCAATGCCACCGCCGCTGCCACCCATGGTGAAAGAGGGCCGGATAATGGTTGGAAAGCCGATTTGTGCTTGCACCTGGAAGGCTTCTTCCATTGAATGCGCGATGGCGGAGCGAGGCATGTCGAGGCCAATTTTGCGCATGGCCTGGCGGAACAAGTCACGATCTTCGGCTTTGTCGATGGCCGCTTGCGTGGCACCGACCATTTCGATTTGATGGGTTTCGAGCACGCCATTTCGTTCCAAATCCAGCGCACAGTTCAATGCCGTTTGGCCGCCCATGGTAGGTAACAGGGCATCTGGCTTTTCTTTTTCGATGATTTTGGCGACGGTCTGCCAGGTAATGGGTTCGATATAAACCGCATCTGCCATATCGGGATCGGTCATGATGGTGGCTGGATTGGAATTCACCAGAATGACGCGATAGCCTTCTTCGCTTAAAGCTTTACAAGCCTGCGCGCCTGAATAATCAAATTCGCATGCCTGACCAATGACAATCGGTCCGGCACCAATGATCAGGATGCTTTGGATGTCGGTTCTTTTGGACATAAATAAAAAATCAATAGTTGGCGGGGCAGGGGCAACCAGTTAAACGCTTTGCGTTATGTTGATTGCTGTTACATGGGCTTTAACATTAAAGTCACTTTTTCCATAAAATGGCACGTATTTTTATGACGTTCAGGCATCGGTTCCGCCCGCCGGCGTGTTTGGGTTTTTATGTTTCGCCATCAAACCAATGAAGTGATCAAACACTGGTGCTACATCATGCGGGCCTGGGCTGGCTTCTGGGTGGCCCTGAAAGCCGAAAGCAGGCCGGTCAACCCGCTGGATACCTTGTAAGGAGCCGTCAAACAGTGATTGATGTGTGGCTTGCAAGTTATCCGGCAGGTTGCGCTCGTCAACCGCGAAACCATGATTCTGACTGGAAATCATGACGGTGCCATCAGCCAGGTGTTGTACTGGGTGATTCGCGCCATGGTGACCGAATTTCATCTTGCTGGTGCGGGCGCCGCTGGCCAAAGCCAGCAACTGATGGCCCAGGCAAATGCCGAAGGTTGGTATGCTGCTGTCAACGATGGTCTGGATAGCTTCAATTGCGTAATCGCACGGCTCCGGGTCGCCTGGCCCGTTGGATAAAAAGACGCCATCTGGTTGCATCGCCAATACCTCGGTGGCTGACATTTGCGCGGGCACCACCGTTAAGCGACAACCACGATCAACCAGCATGCGTAAAATATTGCGTTTCACGCCATAGTCGTAAGCCACTACGTGGTAAATGGCTTTTGTTGGATCCGGTGATGGGTGGCCGTTGCCTAATGACCAAGTGCCTTCCTGCCAGGAGTAGGGTTTGTCAGTGGTCACTTGTTTGGCCAGATCCATCCCTTGCAGGCCAGCAAAGCTTTTGGCTTGTTCTAATGCCTCTGGTTCGGATATTGCCTCACCCGCCATGATGCAGCCATTCTGCGCCCCTTTCTCACGTAAGAGACGGGTCAACCGTCGGGTATCAATCCCAGCGATCGCCACGACATGTCGGGCGCAGAGATAATCTTGCAAGGTTTGCTGGCTGCGGAAATTGCTGGCCAGCAAAGGTAAGTCACGAATCACCAGACCTGCCGCATGAATGGCGTCAGATTCTTCATCTTCCGGGTTAGCACCGGTATTGCCGATATGCGGATAAGTCAGCGTGATGATTTGTCGCGCGTAAGAAGGGTCGGTCAATATTTCCTGATAGCCAGTCAGTGCGGTATTGAATACCACCTCACCCAGTGTCCGGCCATCCACGCCTATTGATTCGCCCCGGAACACGCTGCCATCTTCAAGCACAAGAATTGCTGTTTTACTCATTTACGCACACACAAAAATTGCGTAAGCCGCAATTTTTCATATTCAAAGCCAAAAGGGATACGGGAGTATCGAGATTGGGCCGGAATTCTACGGTAAATTGATGCAGTAAGCCATGCTGCGAATCTGCCATTATTGGGTTGACGGAGTATGAGATAGCTGCTTGGTTGGAATGGTCATTTGGAAACACAAACTATTGACATTGGTCGTCGGGTACATATAATGCCCAGCTCTTTCAGCGGGAATAGCTCAGTTGGTAGAGCACAACCTTGCCAAGGTTGGGGTCGCGAGTTCGAATCTCGTTTCCCGCTCCAGATTCATCCCATTTTCCGGATGGCCGGATTTTGGCCGAGTGGCAGAGTGGCTATGCAGCGGATTGCAAATCCGTGGACCTCGGTTCGACTCCGGGCTCGGCCTCCATTTTTGCAGTTTGAGAACGCCCTGCCCGGGTGGCGAAATTGGTAGACGCAGCGGACTTAAAATCCGCCGGCCATTGCGGCTGTGCCGGTTCGAGTCCGGCCTCGGGCACCAGATTGATCATTGACGCTATTGCGTAAGATTTGCATAATTTCCAGTTCCTTATGCGCCCGTAGCTCAGCTGGATAGAGTACCTGGCTACGAACCAGGCGGTCGGAGGTTCGAATCCTTCCGGGCGCGCCATTTTCTAGGTAGGTTAGTGTTCTTACTGACCTGCCTGCCTCCTCATGCAATGCCTTTGATTAGGATGATTTGCGCCCTTCCCCCTAAGTTCATATTTCCCCATCATCATATGTGCCCCATTTGCGTTGAGTTTTTGTTTCAACTTCGTTAAATGGCGAATTAGCGGTTTTGTGATCGCTCAAATCGAGTGCTATTCATGCTAAATTTAGTCGCGTGAGGCGGAACTGTGCATTTTCGCATTTTATAGCCGGGTGTATGGGCGTTTATTCGTCGATTAACCTGCTTGAAAGTTCGGTCTCTGAGCACTTGGGGCGATTCAGTGTTATTCGCCTTAACTCATATCAGGAGAATGTTATGGTGTTTCCAGTTAATTTTATCGCGGGAGCCGCAGTTGGCGCGGCGGTAGCTTATGTTTGTAAAGATCAATCAGCTAAGGATTGGATGGCCGGAGCCGGTAAGAAGATTAAGGAGCAAACTACAGGTATGTTCCGTTCGGTGAAGGATACTCCATCGTCTGAGCGAGTCGTTGATAGTCAGGTTGAACAGGCTGCGCCAACCCAATAGCCTAAGATACCGTCAGGTCGTAGAGTTTTCCTACGGCCTATTGTTTTAAAGCCGAGGAAGGCTGAATAGCGTCGTCAAACGGCTGTACTTGATTTTATGGCGACGTTTGAAATGAAAGGGAGAAATTCGATGAGCAAGAATCCAAATTGGCCGAGTAAGAAATCCGGTAAACCCTCTGGCCCGGGCAGAGGTAATAATCCGCCAAAACAATCCGGGTGAGATGATACGAGAAACGGTTGATTCATTGCGGTGGCGATTCAGATAGCGCTTTAACAGCCTCGCGTGTTCAAAAGCGCTTGACAAATCAGTGGAGCTGGCATGCAGAAGAAATAGATTGGCGTTTGGTTGGCCTGTGGTCTGATAAGGTTTTCAGGATATCTTGTGGTGGAGTGTTATGATTCCAATGGGTTTGGCGTTGCCTTTATTGGTGACTGGTGTGGTGAGCGCAAGTTGGCGGCATTATCGGCAACGTTCGCGGTCCGCTCGACATGAAAAGTTGTGGGCAATTGCTGTGGAAAAGGGTGGGGAGACCCCATTTCTGACGGCGGAGGGAGGCGTTGAGTCAGCGCCGCCTTTTGATGATGTTGGTGAGTTGAATCATTATCAGCAAGTTTCTTGGTATGCCTTGGCTTTAGCGGCATCCGGCTCTTGGTTTTATCCGCCAGCGGTAGTGCTTTCGGTGCCTTTGTTGGGTTACAGCGTCTACCATCTTTATCAAGTAAAATCCCGTTCAGTTCCGTCTGATTGGTGGTCTCCGCTTTCTGTTTTTGAAATGGTTGGCGTTTTTGGCGCGTTGATTAGCGGACGTGCGCTTGCCGCTTCATTGATTTTTGTTGCTGCTTTTGGTGGCCGTAAGTGGTTATTGAGAGTTGGTAATGTGACGAACAATATCGGTTTGTCGTCTCCGGTCAGCCTCCGAAACGCGCGGGTTTGGGTCATGCGTGATGGTGTGGAAATTGAGGTGATAGCGAGCGAGTTGGAGGATAGCGATATTGTCGTGTTTCATCAGGGCGATGTCATTCTGGTAGCTGGCAGAGTGGTTGATGGTGCTGGCGTGGTGCGTCAGTTCAGTTTATCGAGAAATATGAAGTTGTTGCCCAGGTATGTGGGCGACCCGGTGCATCTTTTTACCCAGGTGGAGACGGGGCGTTTATTCGTGCGGTCTGTTTGAGCAGGCCTTTTCAGGGGTTTTATGGCGATAGACGATGTATTTCCCAAGCTTCACCATTGGCGATATATTCAAATCTGTCGTGTAGGCGGTTTGGACGCCCTTGCCAGAATTCCAGGCGAGTTGGTTTTAATCGATACCCGCCCCAGTCTTCAGGCAGGGGCACTTGAGTATCAGCAAATTGTTTTTCTGCTTCATCGGTGGCTGTCAGTAAGGTTTTACGTGAGTTGATGATCTGGTCTTGTCGGGAAATCCATGCGGCGATCTGGCTTCCTCTGGGACGTGATGCGAAATAGGCTTCTGATTCCTCTATTGAGGTTTTTCTCACCTCACCTTGGACAATGACCTGGCGGTCAAATTCAAGCCATTGGAAGAGTAGGGCAGCTTGAGGGTTTTCGGCTAAATTCTGGCCTTTCTGGCTGGTGTAGTTGGTGAAAAATACGAATCCTTGCGCGTCGAAATGCTTAAGCAGTACGGTGCGAATGGATGGCATGTTAGCGGAGCCGCTGGTTGCCAAAGTCATGGCGTTTTCGATGTAAGGCAAATTGTGGCGCGCCTGTTCAAACCAGCGTTTGAACAGCACTAACGGGTCTTGATTCAGATCTTCGCGTGATAGGCCGCCGTAAATGTATTCGCGGCGCAAGTCGGCAATATTCATTCCATTTATATCCTGGGTGATTTTATTTTCAGATGCATAATATGCCATACATTTTAGTGGATCCTGAATCAACGTCATTGCAGCAACGTTTTGCGTTGGTGAATACGCCCCGCAAGTCGCGTAAACGCTTTCCGGAAGCTTGCGTGAGTCTCGTTGATTCGGAGCAGGAAGCGATGAAGGGTATGGATGAAGTCCGGCATTTGTATCCGGCTGTGGTATATGGCCCTTCAGTTTCATCTGAAAGTCAGCGAATTTATTATCTGGTGCAGTGGTTGGGGTGATTGCAGCTGATTTTGCTGTGCAGTTTGGATGGCCGATTGCTTCATCGTCGAATGTTGGCGGAAATATTCGTGAATCAGTACAATAAAATGTTTTATCGGCTCTTTGGCCTATGAGTGAATCTCTTCCCCAGAGAATACAACGTATCGGTTTGATTGGCGGTGGGCAGTTGGGCCGCATGACAGTCCAGGCGGCTGCGCGGTTGGGGCTGGATTGTGTGGTGCTTGATCCGACACCAGGTTCTCCAGCCGGTCAGTTGGCGGCCCGGCAAATTGAAGCCGATTGCCATAATGTGGATAAAATCCGTGAATTGGCCTCTCAGTGCGACATTATCACCTATGAGTTGGAGGATATTCATGTTGATGTGCTGGATGAGTTGGAGCAACAAGGACATCGGATAGCACCATCTGCACAGGTATTGCGGACGATCCAGGATAAGCTGCGGCAAAAACGGTTTTTTCAGACGCATGGCATTCCAAGCGCCGAGTTTATGCCAATTGATGCTGTCGCATTGAGTAGCTTCGCCGCTTTTGGCTTCCCTTTGGTGCAAAAGACTTGCCGGGGGGGGTATGATGGTCGGGGCGTTTGCATTATGCATTCGCCGGATGATTTCGCCCATCATCTATCCGCACCTTCTTTTGTTGAACGTTTTATTCCGGCCAGCCAGGAAATCGCTGTGTTGGTTGCTCGTAATCAGCGAGGGGAGTGTGCGACCTATCCGCCAGTTGAGATGGGTTTTAAACCCGGTCACAATATATTGGATATCTTGTTGGCACCAGCGAATATCTCTGATCAATTGGCTGAATCCGCTGTCCAGATCGCGGAAAAAACGGTTGATGCCTTGCAAGGCGTTGGTTTGTTCGGTGTGGAAATGTTCATTGACCCGGATAATCGGATATTGGTGAATGAGGTGGCTCCACGCACGCATAACTCAGGTCATCATACGATTGAAGCCAACATCACGGATCAATTTGAGCAGCATCTGCGGGCGATTATCGGTTTGCCGCTTGGCAGTACGAAAACGCTCAGCCCGGCAGCCATGCTGAATCTCCTTGGCGCACCGGATCAATCAGGCCGCGCTGTTGTGCGTGGTTTGGCTGAAGCGCTTGCCATACCTGGCGTTTGTTTGCATTTGTATGGCAAAAAAGAGACATATCCACAACGTAAAATGGGGCATGTGACCATTTTGGATGAGAATTTGGCTGATGCTGCGCATAAGGCGCATCAGGTGCGTGATCTGATTGAAATTGGCGTCGCGGACCCGGAGGGGCAATGAATACGACTGCTATCGGCATTATCATGGGTAGTGATTCAGACTGGCCGGTTATGCAAGCCGCCGCAAATCTGTTGACTGAATTTGAACTGGCGTATGAAGTCACGATTGTGTCTGCGCACCGAACGCCGCAACGTTTGTTTGATTATGCCGGGCAGGCGGCGGATCGTGGTTTGAGAGTGATTATTGCGGGTGCAGGTGGTGCGGCGCATTTGCCGGGTATGGTGGCGTCATTAACGCCATTGCCAGTGATTGGCGTGCCAATCAAGAGTGCTGCGCTGGATGGACAGGATTCGCTGCTTTCCATTGTGCAAATGCCTGGCGGGGTTCCCGTTGCGACAGTGGCGATCAATGGGGCGAAAAATGCCGGTATTCTGGCTGCTCAGATATTGGGCGCAGGTGATCCAGCGATTCGGCGGAAAGTGGTCGATTATAAAGCGGGTCTGCAACAAATGGTGCTGAATAAGGTCAAGCGTTGGGAGGTGGAAGGGCCTTGTTTCAATCCTACCTGATCGACATTATCCGGCCAGGGTAAGGGGTATGAGGAAAGGCTTACTGTTGACCAAAATAGTGAAGAGCACAGCGGCTTAACGCTATTATCCAGCAGCGCGTCGCCAGACGGTTTGTTCGTTGGATGCTTTATCAATGGCATCCAAACGTTGTTCGTGAATAGCCAGTTCATCTACCGTGGCCTGGATCACTGGCAGTGGGGGGCGATCTGATGGCAAGCGTCGAATGGCCCCGGCTTTGCCGCCATCCATATCACCTGCCATGTCCAGACTCAGACTTTTTTGTCCTCCGGTCATCGCCAGATAAACGTCAGCCAGAATCTGCGCATCCAATAATGCGCCGTGTTTCGTTCGGTGAGCATTGTTGACGTCATAGCGCCCACATAATGCATCCAGGCTGTTACGTTGGCCTGGATGCAGCGAGCGTGCCATGGTCAAAGTGTCAACCACCAGGCACAAATCATCTGTTTTTACTTGGGTGGGTAGTCGGCCGAACTCGGCATCCAGAAAACCGACATCAAATGGCGCATTGTGAATAATCACTTCAGCGTCTTTGAGATAGTTCATCAACTCGCCAGCGATTTCTGCAAAATGGGGTTTGTTTTCCAGAAATTCATTGGTGATGCCATGTACCTCAATCGCCGCTTCCTCAATCAAACGATCTGGTTGAATATATTGATGGTAATCATTGCCGGTCAGGCGGCGATCCATCATTTCAACACAGCCGATCTCAATGATGCGGTGGTTTTTCGGATCCAGGCCAGTGGTTTCCGTATCTAGCACGACTTGTCGGATCAGGTCGCTCATTTTGCGCTGCTGTGGAGTTGCAATACGCCACGATTGGCCAGCCGGTCAGCGCGTTCGTTACCCGGATGTCCGGCATGGCCTTTAACCCAGGTCCATTCGACTTGATGTTTTGCCACTGCCTGATCCAGGCTTTGCCACAGGTCGATATTTTTTACTGGTGTCTTTTGGCGGGTTCGCCAGCCGTTTCGTTTCCAGTTGATGATCCACTGCGTTATACCGTTTTTCACATATTGCGAGTCGGTAATCACGGTGACTGGACAGGAACGATGTAGTGCATTCAGGCCTTCAATCACCGCCATAAGCTCCATGCGGTTGTTTGTTGTATTTGCTTCGCCGCCAGACAGCTCTTTTTCGGTATCGCCATAGCGCATCACGACTCCCCATCCCCCGGGGCCTGGGTTTCCTTTGCAGGCGCCATCAGTGTACAGCTTGACTCTTTGCATGATGTTTATTCGCAATAAAAAAGCCTACAGTAATACTGCAGGCTTTTTATGGATGGTGCCCAGAGACAGAATCGAACTGTCGACACGGGGATTTTCAGTCCCCTGCTCTACCGACTGAGCTATCTGGGCGAAGGCGGTGAATTTAATCGAAGAATTCCTTTCACGTCAAGTCTAAACATGCGGATTGTTAGCCGAGTAATGTCGTGGCTTGTTGATCGGCATGATAAGAAGAGCGCACCATCGGCCCGCTGGCGACACTGGAGAAGCCGATCGCTTTGCCCAGTTCGCCAAGTTGGTCGAATTCATCTGGCGAAACAAAGCGTTGTACGGGCAAATGATCGTGGCTGGGTTGTAAATATTGCCCCAGAGTCAGCATTTCGCAATGTTGCGCGCGTAAATCCCGCATTACTTGCTCAATCTCTTGTTGAGTTTCACCCAGGCCGAGCATGAGGCCGGATTTGGTTGGCACGCCAGGGCATTCGGCATGAAATTTCCCGAGTAGTTCAAGGGACCAGGCATAATCGGCTCCAGGGCGTGCTTGTCGGTATAAACGGGGAACGGTTTCCAGGTTATGGTTAAACACGTCAGGTGGTGTTTCGCGGAAAATGTCCAGCGCGATCTGCATACGGCCACGGAAATCGGGTACTAAAACTTCAATGACCGTGTCCGGCGTTTGTTCACGAATGGCTTGTATGCAGTTGGCGAAATGTTGAGCACCGCCATCCCGCAGGTCATCCCGATCCACTGAAGTGACTACCACATAGCGTAATTGCATTTCGGCGATGGCGGCGGCCAGTTGAGTGGGTTCATTAACATCCAAGGGTTGCGGCCTGCCATGCGCGACATCGCAAAAAGGGCATCGACGGGTGCATATGTCGCCCATGATCATGAAGGTTGCTGTGCCATGCGAAAAACATTCACCTAAATTGGGGCACTGTGCTTCTTCACAGACTGAGCTGAGTTGACGCTTACGAAGAATTTTCTGGATGCGTGATACGCCAGCACCGGTTGGTGCTTTCGCGCGGATCCATTTGGGTTTGCGTAATGGTTTTTCAGTGGGTTGGACTTTCACCGGAATACGCGACACTTTGGCGTGTCCGCGTTGATGGGTGTCGGGTTGTTGACGGGATGGGGGGGTTAGGTCTGACATAGCAAGGTTTCTGAGATCGATAATTGACTATTCTACGCGTGAAACCTTCCTCATTGACAGTGCGTTAGTAAGCATCATAAGGATCAACATCAATGCTCCAACGCACTGTTTTTTTTGCTCGGGTGGATTGCAGATAAAGATGGACACGCCGCATAGCTTCATGCAGCAGCGTGCGCTGTTTGGCCTGCATTAACAGGTGGCTGCGATAGCGGCCGACCCGGCGCGCCATTGGCGCCGGCACCGGACCCCAGCAATCAATGACGCCATGGTGATGTTGTTTGATCCAGGTGGCGGCGATGTCGAGAAAAGCTTCAGCCTGCTCGGCTTTTTTCGCATCGGCGCGGATCAGGATTTGATAACTGAATGGCGGATAACCGGCTTCCTGACGTTCGGCCAGCGCCGCTTGGGCGAAATCAGCATATCCCTGTTCCACCAGATTGCGCAGCAGTGGGTGATCCGGGTAGCGACTTTGTATCATCACTTGGCCGGGGTGTTTATCTCGTCCGGCCCGTCCGGCTATTTGCAAGAGTAATTGGGCCATACGCTCCGCTGCCCGGAAATCGGTGCTGAACAGACCGGCATCCGCATTCAATATGCCGACGAGCGTGACTTTGGGGAAATGATGCCCTTTCGCCAGCATTTGGGTACCGACCAGTATGGCGGCATCTGATTGATGGATGCGTTGCAGAAGTTCATGCAGGCGGTTTTTGTGTGTGACCGTATCCCGATCAATGCGAAACAAAGGCGTATCGGGAAACTGGGCCTGTAAAAAATCTTCAATTCTTTCTGTTCCCTGTCCCAGCGGATGAAGTTCAGGCGAGCCGCATTCTGGACAAGTCATGGGGATGTGGCGTTGCGCGCCGCAATGGTGGCAACGGAGTTGATTCGCCGCACGATGGACGGTTTGGTGGGCGTCACATTGATGGCAAGCAGAAACCCAATGGCAGTGATGGCAGGTCAACACAGGCGCATAGCCCCGGCGATTAATAAAAATCAGCACTTGTTGGTGTTTGGCCAAGGTTTGTTGTATCCCTTGCAGCAAAGCGCTGGCCATGCCGGATTGTAAGGGTTGGTCGTTAATATCCAGCACTCGCATTGCGGGCGGCTGTGCCAGGCCTGCCCGGCGGGTCAGGCGGAGGTGTTGGTAGCGGTTGCGTGCAGCGTTATGCAAAGTTTCCAGGGATGGTGTTGCTGAACCCAGTAAGATCGGGCAATGGGCGCGCTGCGCGCGGATAACCGCCAGATCGCGCGCCGAATAACGCAAACCATCGTGTTGCTTGAATGAGGGGTCATGTTCTTCATCCACAATCACCAGGCCGAGTTTGGCGACCGGGCTGAAAATGAGTGACCGGGTGCCGATAATCAGCCGCGATAAACCCAGTTTAGCCCGTCGCCAGCTTATTTCGCGCTCGGCGTCACTTAAGCCGGAATGCAGGATTGTGATGCAATCACCCAGGCGTTCGCGGAAGCCTTGCGCAAGTTGCGGGGTTAGCGCAATCTCGGGAACTAGCAGCAGTACATTCTTGCCTTCCGACAAAACGGACTTGGTCAACTGCATATAGACTTCAGTTTTACCGCTGCCAGTCACACCATCCAGCAAAAATACCTGGAATTGGTTGAATTTCCCTTTGATCGCGTCAATGGCGGCAGTCTGTTCTGCATTGAGTTGATGCCCGCTTTCCCGCCAATGCATTTCACTGGATGAAGGCGGCGTGTCATGGATATCCACGATCTTCTTCGCCTCCAGCCGTTTCAACACAGCGGTGACAGGGCCGAATTGGTCCTGCAAGGTTTTTAAGGGGAGTGTCTGGTGCTCTGCCGCTGCGAGAGCTTGCACAATGGCTTGCTGGCGCGATGCATTGCGTTGCATGGCGATCTCGGATGATGGCTGGATTAAACGGCAGTGCGGCGTATTGAGCGACAGCATTTTATGGTGTTTTCGCAGGCGGCGTGGCAAGGCGGCGAAAACCACTTCCCCCAGTGGGTGGTGGTAGTAATCCGCCGCCCAGCGTAAAAAATCCAAATGGTCCTGTTCCAATAAGGGTGATGGATCCAGTATGTCAATCGCTGGACGTATTTTATCCGGCGCGACATCGCTTTGTTTGGCATACCCCATGATCAAACCGATTGCGTTTGTGTTGCCAAAAGGCACCAGCACACGCGCGCCAATGATGTCGGCGCAGAGGCTGTGGTTTTCTGGTGCGGCATAATCAAACGCTCGATTGAGCGGCCTGTTAAAGACGATGTGGAGGAATTTTGCAGACATGGGGTGCTGATTCGCCAGCAGGTTTTTGGGCGGTGGCTAATGTTTATCGGTATTGGGGATGATAGGTCATCATATCCAGGCTTTATTGAAGAGTGGGCCGTGTACAAGACGCGGTTATGATGAAAAACAATGACTTAACCAATTATCCACAACTCCTGTGGATAACTCTGGGGAAAAAGCCTGTGTATTGGTCGTCAGGCCGCTGTATCAGTGGCTTCTTGTTAATTTGAAAAGAAATTGTACATTTTAAAAAATATAGAAAAATCAGATAGTTATGTTTTTTTGTGACAATCTGGATAGGTCAATCCGCCTGATTACCCAAATGCTATTGGCATAGAGAATATTGTGTATAAATCGGTTTGATGCTAGCTGTGTCAGGGGCAGCACAAATTGTTTCTTCCGCTTCGCCACCATGTCCACGCTAGTCGTCGTAAACGCTTGGACTAACCTACATAACCCGGCACAGTACTGTCATCGGGTACTGGCTGCGCCATTCCTTGATGAAGCCGCACTTTACTTCATTCCTCTCGTCACCCCAGGCTTCCTCGCTGATAACGGTTCGGAATACATCAGCCGAAAAGTCGCCAAACTCCGACAAAAATTCCATATCGACATGATTAAATCCCGGCCACACCATTCCAACGACAATGCTTTAGCCGAACCCAAGAATGGTGACATTATCCGTAAGCATTTTGGCTACGGCCATATCCTCGGCTATTGGGCACCCAAACTCAACGCATTCCATCAAGTGCACTTCAATCCCTCTCTCAATTTTCACTGCCCTTGTTTCTTTCCTGTGCCAAAAATAGAAAACAAAGGCAAAAAACTTACCTTTACAAAGCCATGATGATACCTTACGAGAAATTGAAATTACTGCCGGGGCGAGTTGGTTATCTCAAGTCCAATGCCTCGTTTAAGTCGATTTTTGAGCAAAGGAAACAGGCTTCTTGAAGACGAACTCCTGACGGATGGTGGATTTGCGCCGCCCAAGTATCTGGGCTATCTCTATTTGATTATGACTTGCAGTTTATTCCAATCCATAAATGCCCATGAAGTTCAGGCGTAACCGTGGCTGGCGGGGACTGGGCCTAAGCAAGCCCGGGAACTTGCTCTCAGGCGCAGTCAGACGGCTTATAGCGCCAGAATCTATGCAGTCCACTGGTTTCGGGAGCGGTGGCTCAACGAAAACATGAACGGCCTAATCATAATTCAGTGCATCATGGATCAACTCAATAACCGACCCCGGAAATGCCTTGGGCATAAGGCCATAAACCAGCTATTCTTCGGGTTCAATTCCCCGCCGCTTGCGGCGTAAAATGATGCGGTGAGTGACTATATCCATAAAAATCATAATGTTACGGTACTAATGTATCACTTGGTGTTTCCTGCAAAGTACAAGCGTGCAGTGTTCGACGAACAAGTTGATGAGGTGTTGAAGGAGATTTGCTGAGACCTCGAAAAGAGGTATCAGCTCAAGTTTATAGAGATTGGTACGGACAAGGATCATGTTCATTTTTTGGTGCAATCAGTCCCGGTGTATAGCGTGACGAAGATTGTCACAAGGGTGAAAAGTCTAACAGCAAGAGAGATTTTCAAGCGTTGTCCTCAGATAAAGAAGCAATTATGGGGCGGTGAATTCTGGACAGATGGGTATTTCGCAAGCACAGTAGGGAAACATGGAGATGAAGAAATGATTGGCAGATATGTGGAGGATCAAGGTAATGAATACTCGAAACTGCACGAAGATCGCCAATTGGCACTCTTAATACCCCGTCCGCTTGCGGCGGGGTAGTTTATTCCCCCTCATCATCTGACAGATTCCGGGACAACCAGTCAGCGATCCAGTGTGCTGAGCGCGCGCCGGAGAAACGTCCCAGCTCGCGACTTTTACTGAATAGGATCAGTGTTGGGAAGCCGCGCAATTGATACCGTCCAGCCAATTTCATATTCTCTTCATGATCAATCTCGACTTTAGCAATTCGTATCACACCATCAAAGTCATCAGCCACCTTCGCAAGAGCGGGTGTAATCGCACGACATGGTGCGCACCAATCGGCCCAAAAATCCACCACCACAGGCAATCGGTGTGAGACGTTCAATACTCGCTGTTCAAAATCCTCAAGATTAACATCGAAACTATCTGGCATGTTCTGCTCTCAGGCATGTGTCGTTAATCAAAGGCTTGATATTCTGTACTTCTACCTGAGACTCTCCATCAGATATTCTCAGATTCACAACGCCATATTTGTCGCAGAGCATAGCTACAATTGCAAGATCAAGTTTTGCCATCAGTACTTTCGAGTCCTCTGTGTGAGGCCGTACTGTTAGTTCTACCAGTTCCGTCCCTTGGTTGCTGGTGATATGAGCAGTAGGTTCTTTCAGTTCGTTGCACTGAATGTAAATCTCATCACCAACTCTCACCACACCAAGCAGCTTTAGTACATTTCCACTCCTATTCACTGAGCCATTATTGTGTTGTAGCTGATTCACTAGGGACACTCTCATATTCTTGGGCACGTCCTTCGTTATAATTGCATAAGGACTGATAAATACATCATCACCAATTGTGACGTTACCAAAAACACGAACATGAGCGCCAATCTGTACCCGATTGCCCAATGTTGGATGACGCTTCCCATTCGGGTTGTTAGCAATTCCTGTCGCACCCAGTGTTACACACCCCAGAATGTAACAGTCATCGCCGATGATGGTGGTCTCTCCAATGACAGTTCCCCATCCGTGGTCAATTACAAATCGTTTTCCAATGATCGCAGCTGGGTGAATCTCAATTCCGGCCTCTATGCGCGATTTTGCAGATAGATTCTGAACAGCTATTTGTATCCGGGCACAGGAATATCTATCTTTGAAGTAATTTGACTGCAATAAAAAAGACCCGATTCGATACCGCATAACAGCCAAGTAAGACGGATAAGAAGTTTGTATTTTCTCATGTTGCCCATGTGACGCAGGATCTCTGCATTCATAAGCCTCAAGATCCTGTTTTGCCAAATTGATTAGTACTTCTCGTTCCTGACCCCATTCATTTTTCCATATATATTTCGGAAATTCGTTAATTCTTCCGAGTTCGTCATCAATAGTATCATCTATGGTTATTTGAGCCATTCTACAACTTCCTTGAAGTTCATGGTTTTTCATAATTACATGAACTTTTACTTAACGATAAATAATAGATATTATCCACTTTAGTCAGGGATGTGGTCGGAAAGATTGATTTTTAGCGATTAGACACAACTTTCCATGCAGATAATACTTAAAAAGTACCGTACTTGGTTTAAGCGGATACCCATGTATTTTTCATCATTAGTAATGAAATGAATCTTTCTCATTTCAGATAATCAATACCGCTGTCGTAAGCAAATGTCAGCATATCTGCATTCGGCCAAGGGGCTTTCTCTTCAACTACCGTCAAAGCCGCGTAAATGTTTGCACCTGTAGAATAACCGGTGAAAACTTTTGACTTACGGAAGAGCCAGTCCTGCCCCTTGTTTACATGCTCTGGTTTTATTGAGATATAACGGTCAATCATATCCGGGAACAACTTTTGAAATCGGGTGCGGCTTAGACCGATACCTTGTATGGAATGTGTCACAAACACATCATTTTCATAGTCACAACCATCTGGTTGCACTGCGATAATTTCCAAATCGTCTGGTTCAAGTTTCTCTTGTAAAGCCGCTCCCACACCAATTAAACTTGCCCCGCTACCCAGCCCTCCGATTAATGCCAAAGAACCTAGTTGTCCTTTCTTCTTTTCCTGAATTTGATAAAGACATTCCCCGCCGGTTCGATATTTATGTGCATTCATATTCGACGTATTATTGAACTGGTTAAGGTAAATTGGAGATTCATCGGTGTCTGCCAACCATTCCTGAATTGACTCAAATGCGGTTAGTTTGTCTAATTGTGGTATTGTTGTGCCACCCAGTGCGCGGAATAATGCTCTTTTCTCCTCGGAATAAGATCTTTCTATACACGCAAATGCACGATACCCTCTATATTTAGCCTCTATTGCCATTGCTTTGGCAAGATTCCCGCCGGATGAATCGGCAATTATCCGCCCCGAACCTCGTTCAAGCTTTCCATGTTGCTCGTAGTCATCAAGAATCCCGGTTACCGTACGAGCCTTGTGTGAACCAAGAGGATGTAAAAGTTCCAGTTTTACAAACAAACTACCCCATCCGTTGTGGTTAATCGAAATTTCCAATAAAGGTGTTTCACAATACATTTTAGTTTCTGGCACTATTTCAAATATCTTTTCAGGGATGATACTTGGTTGTATCGACTCGTGGTTCCAAGAGATGTATTGTCAAGCGCTCTTTCCCCTTCCCCATATTTTTTCTTTTTATTTGTATCTTTCCTATTGCTTCCGTACTTTGAATATGTGTGCCTCCACAAGGAATTATTTCTCCCTCCATCTCCCAATACCATGCTTCTGGTTCATCCCTGTGTTGGTATGTGCGAATTTTTTTATTCTCTGATACTTGTTCGTTAACTGACTTCTGAATATTAGCGACGCACTCGGCGGTGAATCTCTTTCTGATGTTGAAATCAAATCGCGCGTATTCTTCAGCAATATGGCAACCTTTCAGGTTTGTGGCCGCCTCTGGAATAATCCTAATGGCTGCAAGTAACAACAAATGAGATGCACTGTGGCTCAATGTAAGTCGCTCCCTTCTCTCGACATCAATTCTAATTTCAACAGACATGCCAACTTCCAGAGATGTGTCCTCTTCATCAAGAATGTGGTAGATTGGCGTATCAACTTGAATCGTTGGAAAGTCGTTCAGGCAGAGCATACGTCCCGGCCCTTTCCGGGTATCTAAGAATTTATATTCTTTTCCAGTTTGGGTGATAATGGTTCCTTTGTCACCCTCCTGACCACCACCTTCAGGATATGCTACGGTTCTTTCCGTTTGAACTTTCCCCCCGTCTACCTTAACGATCTTTGTTGAACAAACACTTAGATACTGATCTTTCAGGAAAAGTCTTTCTGTTGGAAATAGCCGCATAATCTGGCTCATGTTTTGACCCAATGTTTTTTAATTGAATTGCTGTAGAGATACTACTCACGGTTTTTTATCTCTGGTTGCTAATGAACTCCATCGACTGACTATGGCGAGTGGAAGTTTCGTGAGCGCAAACCCAATCAGCATAAGCGTGCAGTAGAAGAAAAATTTCTGTGAATACGTTATGTTCTCAATCACACCTGAAATGACTAGCGCGACAACAGGGAAGATCACAAACACAAAAGATAACACGATGGGACTCATGTGTTTCAAAAGATAGAAATAGGCGAGGAAACCCAATACAGAAGCAACTAGGCCAAGATACAAAATAGCCCACATTGACGCTGCTGAAAATTCCGAAAATTGTGGATCTTCAAGAACCACACCTGTCACTGTCAACAAAACACCGGCTATACCCATAGGAAGCACATTGAATGTGATAACGTCAATTTCTGCACCGCGCTTCTTTACCAAAACATAACAGAATGCGTGAAGAACTGCGGCAACAAGTACGGCAAATATACCGAATGTGCTATCGGAATAGAAATAGATTTCCTGTTCGATGAGAATCATCGCTAATGCGAAAATCCCTATTATAATCCCACTTAGTTGAACAAGTGTCGTGCGCTGACTCAGTAGAAAATATGAAAAAACAATAATGAAAACAGGCATTGCACTAAACAAGAGAGCCGTCAGTCCTGAAGATACGTATTGCTCTCCAATATTGATAAGCAAATAGGGAAGAGAGAAGTAGAGAATGGTTATTGTGGTAAAGAGACCGAATTGTCCTTTGGGAAAAGTTAATGGCGAATGAAAGAGATTTGCGATTAATAACAATAACGGGAAAGCAACGAGGAATCTCAATCCGGATGCAAAGATCGGTGGGATACTTTCTATCGCCAGTTTAATTCCAATCCATGTTGTACCCCATGTCAGGCATACTATAAGAAAAAGAAAAGCAATGACTAGGGTTTGGATGTTGATCCTTACGCTATCTGATAATTTTCTCGGCATATGCATATAGTACAAATCCCTTTATTACTTCGAAAATAATGTCTAATGTTAGGCGAATTCGCAGAATATGGAGGTGAGTTTATTTATGTCCACAACTCCCTTTGCACTTTCAGGAACGCCAAACAAAAATTAGGCAGATAAATAGTACCACAAATTCCAGATTGTCAATAAATTTAATTTCGGGGAATTCTAATAATTAAGTGTACTTGCAACTTGAGTCTTTCCTATCATAATGCGATACTTAAAGAAAATTTAAAAATGCCTATACCCATACTAAAATCACTTATTGAGTGAGCCTGAACTCATCCGGCGTCACTGGTTCAATGATCGCGCGTTGGGTAGTGTATCAGGCAGCAATTCCCGCTGAATTGGCAACCCAAGCAAAAACAAGGCTTGCAGGGCATTACGAAAAAAACTTTTCGTAAACTTTTACGCCCAAAAGTATTAT
>JAPQLC010000036.1 GCA_030826945.1 Candidatus Thiobius zoothamnicola | reverse complement strand
CTTTGGGCGGTTTCGACGGTTTTTTGATTGCCTGGGTAGGTAGCGGGAAAGGCTGCTTGGGTAAAGTGTCTCGCGCGAAGGACGATTTTTTTCAAAGCTTGAAGGGATGCATGGCATGGTGATCGGCCTAGTAATTAACCAAGTCGAATTCGGCGTGGATATTCATGCTTAACAACAAGTGGGGGATATTACCGGATTTTCATCTGGATGCGGCCAGCACCAGGTTTCAGGGGTTTGTTGCACTGGCTCCATGACAATGCATTCAACCGGGCATGGTGGCAGGCAGAGTTCGCATCCAGTGCATTCATTTTCGATGACGGTATGCATGTATTTGGCCGCGCCCAGAATCGCATCCACTGGACATGCCTGGATGCAGAGCGTACAGCCGATGCAGTCTTTTTCGATAATGCGTGCGACAGCTTTGGGTTTGGCGGCAGCTTCCTCATCCGCTAATGGCGCCGGGTCGCGGTCCAGTAAATCGGCTAATGCGATCATCGTCGCCTCGCCACCGGGTGGGCAGCGGTTGATCTCCGCCTCGCCGCTGGCGATCGCTTCCGCATAAGGCCGACAACCGGCGTAACTGCATTGTCCACATTGGGTTTGTGGTAATAAGGCGTCAATTTGATCGGCGACCGGGTTACCTTCGACGTGAAAACGGATTGCCGCATAACCCAGCAATAATCCGAATATCAATGCCAGACCTGTCAGCACTAATATGGCATTCAGTAACATGGGCGTTTATCCCGTCACCAATCCGGCGAAACCCATGAAAGCCATGGACATCAGCCCGGCGGTGATCAGCGCGATAGCGTTGCCTTGCAAGGGTTTGGGCACGTCCGCCGCCGCGATGCGCTCGCGAAGGGCGGAAAACAGGATTAACACCAAGGAAAAACCCACGGCTGCGCCAAAGCCATATAAGGCGGATTCAATGAATCCATGTTGCGCCTGGGTATTGAGTAAGGCGACGCCCAGTACGGCGCAATTGGTGGTGATGAGTGGTAGAAAGATGCCCAGGACTTGGTAGAGTATGGGGCTGGTTTTGTGCAGCATCATTTCGGTGAATTGCACCACGGCGGCGATCACCAGAATAAAGACAATGGTGCGCAGGTAGTCCAGATGCAATGGTTCCAGCAGATAAGCATTCACCAGATAGCTGCTGACTGAGGATAACGTCAGGACGAAGGTGGTCGCTAACCCCATGCCCATCGCCGTTTCCAATTTGCGTGAAACGCCCATAAAAGGGCATAGGCCAAGGAATTTGACCAACACGAAATTGTTCACCAGCACAGTGCTGAGCAGGATCAAGGCATATTCGGTCATGAGTTATCATCAGGTCGTCATAGTGCCTGCAATCTAGCAGGCGGCCGGTGATCCATTCAACCTTCAGTCGATGGGTCTTTACCAAAGTCATGAAGCATATAATCAGCCTGTCGGGGCTGTTATCGTCGTTTTTGCGAATTATTTAGGAACGAAACAAGATGTCTGAGATTAAAAAAGTCGTTTTGGCTTATTCCGGGGGATTGGATACTTCCATTATCCTGAAGTGGTTGCAGGATGTGTATGCTTGTGAGGTGGTCACTTTCACCGCTGACATTGGTCAGGGCGAGGAAGTGGAGCCAGCGCGCGCCAAAGCGCAGGCCATGGGCATTAAAGAGATCTACATTGATGATTTACGCGAAGAATACGCCCGTGATTTCGTGTTTCCCATGTTTCGCGCCAATGCCGTGTATGAAGGTGAGTATCTGCTTGGCACCTCCATCGCCCGTCCCCTGATTGCCAAACGCTTGATTGAAATCGCCAATGCGACGGGTGCTGACGCCATTTCGCATGGCGCGACAGGTAAAGGCAATGATCAGGTGCGTTTTGAGTTGGGCGCTTATGCGTTGAAACCTGATGTACGCGTGATCGCTCCCTGGCGCGAGTGGGATTTGCTGTCGCGGGAAAAGTTGATGGCTTATGCCGAAGCAAACGGTATTGCGATTGATTATGCCGGGCAGGGTAAAAAGTCGCCTTATTCCATGGATGCCAACTTGCTGCATATCTCTTACGAAGGTGGGATTCTGGAAGATCCCTGGGCTGAACCTGAAGAGACTATGTGGCGATGGAGTGTGTCGCCGGAGGCCGCACCTGATCAGCCGACATATCTGGAATTGCGTTATGAAAAAGGCGATATCGTGGCGATTGATGGCGAACGGATGAGTCCGGCAGCAGTGATGGAATATCTGAACAAGGTCGGTGGGGAAAATGGTATTGGTCGTGATGACATTGTGGAGAACCGGTATGTCGGAATGAAGTCACGCGGATGTTATGAAACGCCGGCCGGAACCATTATGTTGAAAGCGCATCGCGCGATGGAATCCTTGACGTTGGATCGGGAAGTTGGACATCTCAAAGATGAGTTGATGCCGAAATACGCCGGATTGATTTATAACGGTTATTGGTGGAGTCCTGAGCGTCAAGCCATGCAAGTGTTAATCGATCAAACGCAGGACACGGTGAATGGCGATGTCCGGGTCAAATTATATAAGGGCAATGTGGTTATCGTCGGGCGCCGTTCTGCCACGCACAGTTTGTTTGACGAAAATATTGCCACTTTTGAAGATGATGGCGGAGCCTATAATCAAAAAGATGCTGAAGGCTTCATTAAATTGAATGCGTTGCGTTTAAGGATGGGCGCGCGTCATGGTCATTAGAAGATAGGGGGATGCATCATGAAATGGGGGCTGTTAATCACGCTGGTTTGCCTGTCAATGCAAGCCCAGGCAGCGCTGAAAGGCGTGCCAATTCAAGGGGAGTGGTTGCCTGAACAGGTCGCTGATCAGGTTTATGTGATTCATGGCCCGCTGGGCATGCCGTCGCCGGAGAATCAAGGCTTTATGAATAACCCGGCCTTCATTATTGGGGACGATGGCGTGGTCGTGATTGATCCGGGTGGCAGCGTTCAGGTTGGCGAAATGTTGATGCGGCGTATCGCCAGCATGACGGATAAGCCGGTTGTTGCCGTATTCAACAGCCATATTCACGGTGATCATTGGCTGGGTAATCAGGCAGTCAGAGCGCAATACCCGGATGTGCCAATCTATGGGCATGCGAGAGTCGGACCGCGTGTTTTGGGCGGAGAGGGCGCGCATTGGGTGCGGTTGATGTTGGATTTAACCCGGAAAGCGACCATGGGTACGCAAGTCGTTGCGCCTGATCATGTGGTGAGTCATGGCGATGTGATCCAAGCCGCCGGGTTGACGTTTGAAATTATCACCAATGAAAAAGCTCATACGGATACCGACATTATGGTGTTGGAAAAACGTTCCGGAGTGATTTTTCTGGGTGACAATGCAGGTTATGGTCGTATTTTGCGTCTTGAGGGCGGCAGCCATCGTGGTAATGTCGCTGCTTTGAATATGGCGATTGACAGTGGCGCAACGGTTTTCGTGCCTGGGCATGGGCAAACGGCGGGTGCTGAAGTGGCCGTCGCTTATCGGGACTTTCTGGATACCGTTTATACCGTCACTCAACAGGGCTATGAAGACGGTAAGGCGGATTTTGAGATCCGTCCTGAACTGATGCCCGAGTTGACCCAATGGCGGGATTGGGAAGGTTTTGAAAATTTGCTCGGGCAGCATATCAGCGCGGCCTTTTTGGAAGCGGAAGCGGCGGATTTTGAATAAATGAGCGAACGTCCCTTATTGGCCATCAGCAGTTGCCTGCTGGGTGAAAACGTACGCTATGACGGCGCGCATAAAAAAGATCATTGGTTGATCCGGGAACTGGGCCGTTATGTCGATTATCGCGCCATTTGCCCGGAAGTGGCGATCGGCCTGGGTGTTCCGCGCCAACCGATTCGCCTATTGAAAATTAATGAAGATATCCGGGCGGTTGGTGTATCGGACGCGACCCTTGATGTCACTGAAGCGTTGCAGAATTATGCATTCGATACCGTTCCGTCATTAGGGGATATCAGTGCCTATGTATTTAAAAGTAAATCACCCAGTTGCGGTGTTTTCCGGGTCAAGCAGTATCACCCAAACGGCATGGCGACCGCCAAGGGCGCAGGTGTTTATGCGGAAGTGATTGGTCAACAAATGCCTGATTTGCCGATGGAAGAGGAGGGGCGTCTTTGTGACCCGGTATTGCGCGAGAATTTTGTCAGCCGGTTGTTCACTTACCACCGTTGGCAGCGGTTGTTGATGGATGATTTACATTCAGCGTCACTCATTGATTTTCATATGCGCCACAAATACCTTTTGATGGCACACTCGCAAGCCGCCTATCAGCGACTTGGCCGATTATTATCGAATTTAAAAGGCCAGGATTTACGCCAAGTGGCGAAAGCCTACCAAAGCGAACTGATGTCGGCATTAAATCGCAAAGTCAGTCGCGCCCGGCACGCCAATGTATTACAGCATCTGCAAGGTTATTTGAAAAAGGCGATCAAGGCAGGTGATAAAGTGGAGATTGCGGATAATATTGCAGCTTATCATCGGGGTGAATTGCCCTTGGTGGTGCCGATTAAATTGTTGGCACATTATTTTCGTTGTTATCCGAATGACTATATTGCGGCTCAGGCTTATCTACAACCTTACCCGGATGCGCTTGGATTGCGTAATGCCATATAAGACCAATCGCGCCCACCTGGGCAAGTTTCAATAGTTTGTTAACGAGCTGTTTATGACACAAAACACACTCAAATTCGGCATTCTGGTCATTGGTGATGAAATTCTTGCCGGACGCCGGCTTGACCGACACTTCGCTGGTATTGGCGAACAGCTCAGGGAACGCGGTCTGGAAATCGCTTGGCTACGCATTTTGCCGGATGATCCAGATTACCTGGTGGCCGAACTCAAGCGCTCCATGAGTGAACCGTATCCTGTATTCAGTTGCGGCGGGATTGGTGCGACCCCGGATGACCACACACGGGCTTGCGCTGCCAAGGCGGCTGGTGTGCCATTACAACCACATCCTGAGGCGGTTGCGATTATTGAAGCGAAATTTGGTGCGGAAGCTTATCCCACCCGTATTCGCATGGCGGATTTGCCGGTGGGTTCGGAATTGATCCCTAACCCCTACAATCAGGTTCCGGGTTTTTCCATTCGTCAGCATTATTTTTTACCCGGTTTCCCGGATATGGCGCATCCTATGGCCGCCTGGGTGTTAGATCAGCGATATGTCAGCCAACAAGGCGGAAAAATGATGCAGCGCGCTGTTTGGGTGAAAGGCGTGACTGAAACGGCTTTGATTGCTTTGATGGAAGATTTGACCCAACGTTTTCCTCAACAGAAGTTATTCAGTCTGCCGCGTTTGGGTGAAACACGTCGCGTCGAATTAGGTTACCGGGGAGGCGCGGAAATTAACGAACCATTCAACGCTTTGGTGCAAGGTTTGCGTGAGGGTGGGTTTGATTTTGAAATTGAATCAACGGTGGATAAAGTTTGAAATGGAAATTTGATGATTAATGAAATGGATGAGTTTCAATGCCCTGTTAAACGTTGATCATTGAATTTCCATAACGAACGACCTGATAATCCTTCCAGGCGTCCTGCTAGACTCTCGCAAAGTAAAAATTCCGGCGGAAGCTTTCAAATTCTTCGCATAAGCAATAAACTCCCGCGTTTGTTTTAAGAATACATGGCTGACGCCATAAGTTTCACCAAATGATGTTCTCTTTCTTGGTGGAACGACCATTATTTTATCATTTTGGAGTAACACATGGCCTGGAATGAACCGGGGAACGATAATAATCGCGATCCTTGGAATAACAAAGGTAATAATGACCAAGGCCCACCTGATATTGATGAGGTGGTGCGTAAACTACAAGACAAGATGGGGCGCCTGTTTGGCGGCGATGGCGGCAAAAAAGGTGATGGTTCGCCGCCTGATGATGGCGGCGGTTTTAATTGGCTTCCCATCGTCATTATTGCGGCGATTGGCGGCCTTATCTTTCTGGCCTATCAAAGTTTTTATATCATTCAGCCCGCAGAACGCGGTGTGGTGAAACGGTTTGGTGCCTATCACATTATCACTGCGCCAGGCCCGCATTTAAAATTACCCTTCATTGATGTCGTCGATACAGTCAATGTTGACCAAGTCAATAAATTTCAACATCGCGCACAAATGTTGACCAAAGATGAGAACATCGTTGACATTACGGTAGAGGTGCAATTCCGCATTCAGGATGCGGCTGACTTCCTGTTCCAGGACGCCAACCCGGGTAAGACGATTCATGGTTCTATGGAATCCACCTTGCGTGAGGTGATCGGCAAAAACAATCTGGATGAGATCATCACCGCTAACCGGGCTGGCATCGCTTTGGCGGTCAAGTTGGGTACGCAAGATTTGCTGAACCTGTATCGCACGGGTCTTCAGGTAACCGAAATCAATATTCAGAATGCCCAGCCGCCGGAAGCAGTGCAGGATGCGTTTGCGGACGCCATCAAAGCGCGTGAAGATAAGGAGCGGTTGCAAAACCAGGCGCAGGCTTATGCGAATGATACCGTGCCGCGCGCCCGTGGTAATGCAGCGCGTCAAATCGAAGACGCCAAAGCTTATAAAGCGCGTGTCATTGCCGAAGCGGAAGGTGAATCGAAACGTTTCCTGGCGTTGTTGAATGAATATGAGAAAGCGCCCAAAGTCACCCGCGAACGGCTTTACTTGGAAACCATGCAGAATGTTCTGCAAAACTCCACCAAAATCTTGTTGGACACCAAAGAGGGCAACAATAACCTGACTTATCTTCCACTGGACCGACTGATGCAGCAACCGAAGACATCCTTCAATCAGGATTCAGCCGCTCAAAGCTCGCCATTCGCCTCGAATGACGCTTTAGCGAGCAGCACAGGCGACCGTAACGCGCGTAATCGCTTATCCCGTGAAAGAGGACCACGTCAATGAATTCAGCCAAAGTTTTTATTATTGCCATTGGGTTGATTGCGATGGGCCTGTTGGCGAATGCCTCCCTGTTCGTCGTGCAGGAACAACAAGTTGCTTTGTTATTGCGTTTGGGTGAAATCGTCGATTCAGACTATGAGCCTGGTTTACATTTCAAGGCACCACTGATCCAAGAGGTGGTTAAGTTCGATAAGCGTATCCAGACTTTGGATGCTGAACCTGAAAGTTTTGTCACCGGTGAGCAAAAGTTCGTGGTGGTTGATTCATTCGCCAAATGGCGTATTGCGGATGTCGCGCAATATTTCCGCTCGACGCGCGGTGATTTACGCACCACATCCCGTTTGCTGTTAGCGCGGATTAATGCGGCGCTGCGGGATGAATTTGGTAAGCGCACCATTCAGGAAGTGGTGTCTGGCGAGCGGGCTGAGATTATGCGTAAACTCGCCGCTGACGCCAACGAGGTATCCAGTGACCTGGGCGTTGAGATTGTCGATGTGCGTATCAAGCAGATCGATTTTGAAGAGCGGATCAGCGAGAATATCTATGAGCGGATGCGCACCGAGCGTCAACGCGTAGCCTCTGAATTACGTGCGCAGGGCGCGGAAGAAGCGGAAAAAATTCGGGCGGATGCGGATCGTCAACGTACCGAAATCCAGGCGGATGCTTACCGCGAAGCTGAATTCTTGCGTGGTGAAGGCGAAGCCAAGGCGACGGAAGTGTATGCGGGCGCTTTTGAGAAGAATGCGGAGTTTTATGGCTTCTGGCGAAGTCTGACAGCCTATCGGGAAGTTTTCCAAGATGGCGGCGGCATGATGGTGTTGGATCCGTCCTCAGAATTCTTCCGTTATTTCTCTAAAGATGGATTAATGGAGCGATAGCGCTCCTGGCGATAACGATAACGGCGGCACAAGGAAGTGCTGCTGTGGTCGCTTTTGCCGCTAATCGTCTAACAGTTGAATACCCCTGGCCACAGTGTTCTCATGCGTT
>JAPQLC010000035.1 GCA_030826945.1 Candidatus Thiobius zoothamnicola | reverse complement strand
GCAAAAAACTTCAGCCTAACTCATCCATTAAGTCAGTAACGAGTTTGACCCATTACCCCTTGCAACATGTTTGACCCACTACCTAAGTTGCCCTGGAACAACTGATGGCTTCTAAGGCAATCGCAAGGGAGCAGCCTTCTGAGCGGAGAGCTTATCAACCAGTTCAAGTTTTTTCTGGCGGCTTAACGCTTCTTTACTGGCGCTATCACTTACCGCCCAGCTTTTGTATGATTTGATCCGCAGGCTTTTGATCTGCATCGGGTAGTCTCCTGTAATCATTTGACAACTACAGGCTACCCGATTTCTTAAAACAAAAAAGTCTCAAACCTCTCTGAACCTACACAGCCTGGATAACGTCGTCAATCTAAATCAAAACCGCCTGGATATCATCCAGTCCAAGTTGAGCCATTAACACCCTGTCTAAGCCTAACGCCACGCCAGAGCAATCCGGCAAACCGAATTCCAAGGCCGCCAGGAATTCGACATCGACCGGCATAGGGGATTGGCCCCGGCTGCGTCTACGGCAGTTTTCCTGTTCAAAACGCTCCGCTTGTTCTGCAACATCATTCAGTTCAGCAAAGCCATTCGCCAGTTCCATATTGTGATAATACAGTTCAAAACGGGCTGCCGTGCCAGGGTCATGCGGATTGATGCGCGCCAGTGAGGCTTGGCTGGCTGGATAATCGGTGACAAAACACAGTTGTTCAGGGGGGAGCTTGGGTTCTATGCAGCAGCTCATCAACAAATCCAACCAACCATCCTGATCCAGTGACAACTCTTTGGCACCTTCAATGCCTTCGCGCACTGCACAGTCCCGCAGTTCATCCACCTGCGCAGTCAATGGGTTCAATGACAAATGTTCGGAGAATAAATCGGCATACCGGTGATAGCTGATCGCTAATGCACGATCCCCCAGTAGTATGCGCATCAGTTCAGCGACTTCCTGCATCAATTGCGGCAAGGAGAAATCGATGCGATACCATTCCAACAAGGTGAATTCCGGTCTGTGCAGACAACCCGCCTCGCCGTTACGGAAAGCTTTACTGACTTGATAAATGGATCCACTGCCGTCGGCCAGTAATCGCTTCATATAAAATTCGGGTGAGCTTTGCAAATAGAGCCGCGAAGCGCCCAGCCAGTCCGGTCCGTGATATTCAACGCAAAGCGGCTCTATGCTCGGGTCAGGGCCAAACGCTTTGCCTAACAAAGGCGTTTCGACTTCCAACACCTGGCGTTGGGCGAAAAATTCCCGGATTTGCCGCAACATGGCGGCGCGCGCGCGCAAGGTATTTTGATTGGCCCCCGGACGCCAGTTTGGGTGTTCCGCCATCACTCCTTGGCGCGACTGACGTATTCGCCCGTACGGGTGTCCACTTTGATTTTTTCACCGGTCTGCACGAACAAAGGCACGCGCACCACAGCACCAGTTTCCAGCGTGGCAGGCTTACCACCGCCGCCGGAAGTATCCCCTTTCAGACCAGGATCAGTCTCGGTGATTTCAAGCACGACGAAGTTCGGTGCTGTGACGGAAATGGGCACGCCATTCCAGAGTGTGACCACGCAAATATCCTGCTCTTTAATCCATTTGGTCGCTTCGCCCACACCATTTTCGTCCGCTTGATATTGCTCAAACGTCTGATTATCCATAAAGTGCCAGAATTCACCGTCGTTATAGAGATAAGCCAGCTCATGGTCGATCACGTCAGCCGCCTCAACCGATTCACCGGACTTGAAGGTTTTCTCCAATACACGACCGGTTTTCAGGTTGCGCATTTTCACCCGGTTGAAAGCCTGCCCTTTGCCAGGTTTGACAAATTCATTTTCGATAATGGCGCAGGGATCGCCATCCAACATAATTTTAAGGCCGCCGCGAAATTCGTTCGTACTGTAGCTCGCCATCACACTCTCTAAATAAAAAGACCTGAAAGTAAACTGACATGATAACGCCTCGACAGCCCACCGACAAAACGCAATCCGATTGGCGACACCATTTGGCTCAGTCGATCACAGATCCGGTTGAGTTATTGCGCCTGCTTAAATTGCCGACGGATTTTTCGGCTCCAGCCTGTCAGGTTGAGACGCCATTTCCTTTCCGCGTCACCCGACATTATGCCAGCCTGATGGAGCCGAATAACCCTGACGACCCACTATTGCGCCAGGTTCTGCCTTCAGCGGATGAATTCACCGAAGTGACAGGTTATCAGCTGGATCCGGTGGGAGATGCCGAAGCGTCTTTGGGAAACGGTTTATTGCAAAAATATCAAGGCCGGGCATTGTTGGTGACGACTGGCGCTTGCGCCATTCATTGCCGTTATTGTTTTCGGCGGCATTATCCTTACGCGGAAAATCATGCGTTACGTGATTGGCGTCCCTGGTTGGAGAAACTCCGGCAACGCACAGACATCAAAGAAATGATTCTCAGCGGTGGAGATCCCTTGAGCCTGTCGGATCAACGACTGGGCGAACTGATCGCTCAGTTAGGCGATATTCCACACCTGCAACGGCTCAGATTACATAGCCGCCTGCCTATCGTCTTACCTGAACGCATCAGCGCGGAGTTGGTCAATACCTTGTCAGAGACCCGGCTCAATACCAGTCTGGTTTTACACTGCAACCACCCGCACGAGCTTAGCCCATCTCTCCGGCCTGGACTCCATGCATTGCGTTCAGCCGGGATCACTTTACTGAATCAATCCGTTTTGCTAGCCAACGTGAATGATGATGCAGACATACTCAAACACCTCAGCGAACGGCTCTTTACGTATGGAGTATTGCCTTACTACTTGCATTTGCTGGATCCCGTGCAAGGCGCTGCGCATTTTGCGGTGACGGATCAAAAAATCGCTGAAATCCAGGCGGCTTTAAGTGCTGGATTACCCGGCTACCTGGTACCACGCATGGTGAGGGAAATTCCCGGTGCCGCAGCGAAAACGCCTTGGCTGGAAAGCCTAAGATGAAAAACGATTCATTGGACGGCGAAGTAGACCAGCCGACGCGTTGCCAACTGATCCACCATCCTCTGCTGGCGCGGCGGGAACGCCAGATCAACCATTACCGCATCACTTGGCGATGGATGAACGAAAACGAGAGGCATGCTGCGCCGACAACGACGTTAGAAACAGAAGTTTGGTTCATCAAGCAAGCGATTCAGTCTTTGGCCAACCAACAAAATCAGGGCAATCAGCGATCCTTTTCAGTCCAATTATCCAGCTTGTCTCTACAGCGGCAGAATATCCTATCCACCATACGTGATGCCTTGCAGGATCATCCCATCCCGGATCAACATTTGATCATTCAATACCGTGAACAAAGCTTACGCGCCGAACTCAGCCACGCCAGGCAGACCATTCAATCTCTGCGCGCATTCGGTTGCGAAGTCGCCGTGAGCGATTTCGCGCACGCCCAGGGTTCACTCAAAATGCTGGATTATTTGCAGATAAAGCAAGTCAGCTTTTCCTCAAAATGGGCGGCGCAAATCAACCAGGACGAAGCCAAACAAGGGGAGTTACGCGCTATCCAACGCCGAATCAGCCAGCAGGTTGACCAGACAACCATGACCGGCATTCAGGATGCACAAAGCCTGGCGCTATGCTGGGACATGGGGTTCGATTATTTTATGGGCGATTTTATTCAGGCGGCGCGATCGCATCCACACTCTGCATATAAGGCCTCAGCACCTCTGGCACCTTAATGGAGCCATCTGCTTGTTGATAGTTCTCCAAAACAGCCACCAGGGTTCGACCAACCGCCAGGCCGGAACCGTTCAACGTATGCAATAGCTCTGGTTTTCCCGTTTCCGGGTTACGCCAGCGCGCCTGCATCCGCCGCGCCTGGAAATCCAGAAAATTGGAGCAGGACGAAATTTCCCGATACTTGCCTTGCCCGGGCAACCAGACTTCAAGGTCATACGTTTTGGCGGAAGAGAAACCCAAATCGCCTGTGCATAAGGTGACCACTCGATACGGCAATGCAAGCTTTTGCAAAATCGCTTCGGCGTGGCTCGTCAAAGTCTCCAATGCCTGGAAAGATTCATCAGGCCGCACGGCTTGCACCAGTTCGACTTTGTCAAATTGATGCTGGCGAATCATGCCGCGCGTATCGCGGCCATAAGCACCCGCCTCAGAACGGAAACAAGGCGTATGGGCGACCCATTTACGCGGCATATCAAGGTCATCCACAATAACGTCGCGCATCAGGTTAGTCACTGGCACCTCAGCAGTTGGGATGAGGTAATAATCACTGTCCGCTAATTTGAATAAATCTTCTTCAAATTTCGGTAACTGGCCTGTGCCATAGAGACTGTCGGCATTGACCAGATAAGGCACGTAAGCCTCAATATAGCCATGCTCCTGAGTGTGGACATCCAGCATCCATTGCGCCAAAGCGCGATGCAGTTTGGCTAACGCACCAGCCATCACGACAAAACGCGATCCGGTCAGTTTGCCAGCGCTGTCAAAGTCCAATAAATTGAGGCTTTCGCCTAAATCCACATGATCCTTGGGCGTGAAATCGAATTCGCGTAGCTGGCCCCAAGTACGTTCAATACGATTGTCCGCTTCGTCCTTTCCCGCCGGCACGGAATCATCCGGCAGATTAGGCATGCCTGATATCTGCTGTTTGAGTGCTTCCTGGACGACATTCAGTGCGTTGTTGGTTGTTTTCAGGCGTTCACCAAGGTCAGCCACCTGCTCCAGCAACGGCTGCACATCCTCACCTTTGCCTTTCGCCTTGCCGATCAACCGGGATTGGGTATTCCGTTCATTTTGCAAGGCCTGAGCATCAATCTGCAACGTTTTCCGACGATCCTCCAGCGACTGGAAATAAGCCTTATCCAGATTAAAACCGCGACGTGATAATTGTTCAGCGACTTCATCAAGTTCATTACGTAATCGTTTCGGATCCAACATAAGATTCATCCAGATTTGATAACTTCAAGCGGAAACCCCAACATAGCGTCAGTGTTTCGCCAAGATAACGCCAAGATAAGCGGCTCCAAGACAAAACGAGACGCTGAGCAACACATTCATACCAGCTTTGATATACGCCGCTTGCTGCAATAAATGCAAAGTGTCCAGGGAAAAAGTTGAGAATGTGGTAAAAGCACCAAGCAGTCCGATCAGCAGAAAACTACGCCACTCAGGCGCGATGGCAACCCGTTCAGCCAACCAGATGGATAAAAAGCCCATCAGGAATGAGCCAGCCACATTGACCACAAGCGCGCCATAGGGGAAATCCCGTCCTAACCACAAAGCAACCAGACTGGACGCCCAATAACGCGCTGCTGCGCCGAGCGCACCGCCGAATGCGATGATCAATGTCTGCGTCATTGAAATGCTTCGCTTAAGTCAGAACCACCGGTTAATCAAAAATCGGCTTCACAAAAAGCGTAGCTTCAATAAATTTCCACTTCGGCTTGCTCACGCAATGCTTGCCGTAATTGAGTGAATTCAATATCGCTATAGACATTCTGCAATGATTGACGCCGCGCGCCGCGCGCATCTCCATCCAATTGCGTCACGTCGCCATCATCCACCGCCCGCACCGCAATGAGAAAATAATCCCCCGTCGCGGATGCCGCTCCGGTATATGCCGTTGCACCAGCTTCAGGCGTGGCCGTCAGGAAAGACGCATTGACCATTTCAAGCGGCATATCATTTTGCTGGCGGGTGATCTGACGCGCTGCATGGAATTCCCAATTGGATTCAGCCGCCGCCAAGTCAGCCAGATTCGCGCCATCGGACAGCTTCTGCAACAAGCGTTCGCCAGTTTCCACCACTTTTTCCCGCGCCAATTTAGCGGCGACTTCCGCCACCACTTCCTGCCTGACTTCAACGAAAGGCTTGACTGCGGCAGGTTCATATTCGGCGATTCTGACCACGACCGCATCAATCGGGGCGATTTCGATCAAATCACTATTATCACCTTGCAAGACTTCTTCGGAAAAGACAGCATTCATGATTTTCGGATCGCTTAAAACGCCATCCCACTGACCACCGCGCGACAGCCAATCACTTTGTTTGATTGAATCACCAACCAATTCAGCCGCTGGTATGAGGCTATCTGGACTTTCGTACGCCAAATCGGCCATACGTTCAAAATAGGTGTAATACAAATCTTCCGCTTGTTGTTTCCGATAACGTGCCGTGATTTCATCCCGCAAATCCGCAAATCCGGCATTATCACCATAGCGAATCTGATCCACCTGGATAATATGGTAGCCATATTCCGTTTTAACCGGATCGCTGTAAGCGCCTGCTTGCAAAGCGAAAGCGGCCTGTTCAAATTCACTGACCATCATACCCTGGCTGACCCAGCCCAAATCACCGCCATTGGCTGATGAGCCAGGATCATCCGAGTGCGCTTCAGCCAAGGCAGAAAACCCAATCCCGGAACGCAGTTGTTCCAACAAGTCCATCGCTTTTTGTTGTTGCGTCGATTCATTTCCCGGCGTCGTCGCCAACAGGATATGCCTTAATTTGCGCTCTTCCGCAATGAAGAACTCATCACGATGATCATCAAAATAAGCTTTTAGCGTCGCCTCATCCAAGTCAATCAGAGCAGATAAAGCAGCCATATCAAGACGCACATAATCCACTTTCACTTTCTCTGGTATGCGGTAATTGGCTTGATGAGTTTGATAAAAAGCCTTCGCCGCCTCATCTGTCACTTCAGAGGTCGCATAAAAGTCACTGACCGGTATATGCACGTAATCAATGCGGCGTTTTTGCTCATCAAGACGAATATGTTCGGCCAATGCCGCATCGGTAATGAAATGACTATCCTGTATACCACGCCGTAGTTGATTCAGCGCCATTTCAATCCGGATGGCGGACTCAAAGCCCTGACTGCTCATGCCGCGATTACGCAAGGCGTTTTGATACAACCCCTTATCAAAGCGACCTTCACGTTGAAAAGCCGGGATTGTTTGAATGTAAGCGCGCAATTGATCATCACTGATGCGGATGTTCCAGGCTTCAACCGCTTGTTGCAGCACGCTCTCGTCAATCATGGCGTCAAGGATTCGTGGACGCAACACAGCATCTTCAAAAAACTCACTACGGTACGTATCACCAAGCGTCAAACGCATGTTGTCACGAAAATCACGCAGGCGTTGCTGCACATCATCCTCTTTGATCTCCACACCATTCACCGCCGCGACAACGGGATTACTACTGATGCCAAGATATTCCTGAATACCAAATAACGCGAAAGGAATACTGATGAGGATAATGATGATCCAGGCGATCCAACCTTGGGCGCGATTTCTGATAGCTTGTAACATGACTTAAATCAATCGGTTTATGTTGCGAATCACCACGCTTTAAACAGCGTGGTTGCTTGATCACATAAAAAAAGAGGCGCTCTTCTCAACGAAGAGGGCCTCTTTGACTTAAAGATGGCGGAGTGGACGGGACTCGAACCCGCGACCCCCGGCGTGACAGGCCGGTATTCTAACCAACTGAACTACCACTCCTAGTGAACTCCACTTCATCACAAAGCGGATAAAAACAAATAATGGTGGGTGCTGCAGGGTTCGAACCTGCGACCCTCGCCTTGTAAGGGCGATGCTCTCCCAACTGAGCTAAGCACCCGTCGTTCAAGCCAGCTATTTTACAATATCTTTAAACTCTTTGCCAGGTTTAAATGCAGGCACTTTGGATGCGGCGATTTGCAATGGTTCGCCTGTTCTTGGGTTACGTCCTGTGCGGGCTGCGCGCTCACGCACAGAGAAAGCGCCAAATCCAACCAAAGTTACTGTGTCTCCTTCCTTTAACGCATTCATAACCGTATCGAGCATGCCCTCCAATGCCTTACCTGCGGAAACTTTACTAATATCAGCAGCATCAGCCATTGCGTCAATAAGTTCACTTTTATTCATTTTTTTTGCCCCTAGATTAAGAAATAGCTAAAACAAGCCATTAATGGATACGGCGATTATGAGTCATTCTCGCCAGATAAAAAACAGCCCCAGTGACTTAATAAGTCACGAGGCCTCTATATCGTTGTGAGTCTATTTGAGTGAGTAAAAGACAGGATCAATCAAGCAAAGCGCCAGATGCGCCTCAATCATCGTATTTAATCCATGCCCTCTTCTACCAGCGATTGATGGAAGATTCAATGCCGGAGCACTTTTTCTGAACCTTTTTCATCATTTTCACCGTCACAAGAGGTATGCAGCATTTTCGCATCCCCGTCCTCATCTGGTCGTGGAATAGGTGTATCGCTTAAAGCCAGCGCCCAGACTTCATCTATCCAATGCACGGCTTTAATCGTCAGGTTTTGCTTGATATTTTCCGGTATTTCAACCAGATCGCGTTCATTCTCTTGAGGAATGATCACCGTCTGAATGCCTCCACGGTGCGCCGCCAATAATTTTTCCTTCAACCCGCCAATCGGCAACACTTCACCACGCAAGGTAATTTCCCCCGTCATGGCGACATCCGCGCGCACCGGTATTTTCGTCAGTGCTGAAGCCAGTACAGTACACATGCCAATACCGGCGCTTGGGCCATCCTTAGGCGTGGCACCTTCCGGCACATGGATATGCACGTCAATCTTTTGATGGAAGTCGTTGGATAGTCCCAAGACTTTGGCGCGCGCCCGCACGACAGTCATCGCCGCCTGGATGGATTCTTTCATCACATCGCCCAATTGGCCTGTATGCACCAGACGCCCTTTACCGGCAGTCAATTCAGCTTCAATACGCAGCAATTCACCGCCAACTTCCGTCCAGGCCAAACCTGTCACTTGGCCCACCTGGTCAGATTCATCCGCACGGCCATAACGGAATCGACGCACACCTAAATAGTTATCCAGATTTTCCGGTGTGACAACCACATCCTCTTTTTTCGCTTTATCGGTCTCCATGACCAGGTCTTTAACCACTTTGCGGCAAACTTTAGCCGCCTCACGCTCTAGTCCACGCACACCGGCTTCTCGCGTGTAATAACGGACGATATCGCGCACCGCATCTTCACGCATCGCCAATTCATTTTTCTTCAAGCCGTTATGCTTAATTTGTTTAGGCAACAAATAGTTTTCCGCAATGTTGACTTTTTCATCCTCGGTATAACCGGATAAACGAATCACCTCCATGCGATCCAACAATGCCGACGGAATATTCAAACTGTTTGCCGTAGCGACGAACATCACCTCGGACAGGTCAAAATCAACCTCCATGTAGTGATCTTGAAAGGTATGATTCTGTTCGGGATCCAATACTTCTAATAATGCGGATGAAGGATCTCCACGAAAATCCATCGCCATTTTGTCAATTTCATCCAGCAAAAATAGCGGATTTTTCACCCCCACTTTACTCAGGCCCTGAATAATTTTGCCTGGCAAAGCGCCAATATAAGTGCGGCGATGACCACGGATTTCCGCTTCGTCACGCACGCCGCCCAACGCCATACGCACGAATTTCCGATTCGTCGCGCGTGCAATGGATTGACCCAATGAGGTTTTACCAACACCGGGTGGCCCCACCAAACACAGAATCGGGCCTTTTAATTTACGCACCCGCTGCTGCACCGCCAGATACTCCAAGATACGATCCTTGACCTTTTCCAAACCATAGTGATCCGTATCCAGCACATCCTGCGCCTGATGAATATTGGCGCGTACTTTCGTACGTTTCTTCCAGGGGACATTGACTAAGGCGTCAATATAATTACGCACCACTGTCGCTTCCGCCGACATAGGCGACATCAATTTCAATTTATTCAATTCTGTCGAAGCTTTCTCCTTCGCTTCTTTGCTCATCCCTGCTTTTTCAATTTTATTCGCCAGGTCCTCCATTTCATTCGGCGCATCTTCCAGTTCGCCCAATTCCTTTTGGATGGCTTTCATCTGCTCATTCAGGTAATACTCACGTTGGTTTTTTTCCATCTGGCGCTTGACCCGGCCACGAATGCGCTTTTCCATTTGCAGAATGTCATTCTCGCTCTCCATCAGCACCATAAGATGTTCAATGCGCTGACGCACATCAAAAATCTCCAACACCTGTTGTTTCTCATCCAGCTTGAGCGCCATATGTGCCGCCATGGTATCAGCCAGACGGGAAGGATCGTCAATGCTCGCCAGGGAAGTTAATACTTCGGGCGGAACCTTTTTATTGAGTTTGACATATTGATCGAACAGATCAGCGGCGGTGCGCATAACAACTTCCATTTCACGCTCATCCACTTCGGCGACTTCGACGGCCGGGGTGAATTCAGCAACGAAATGTTCTTCGCCAGCGATATAACGCTGCACACTGACCCGTTGAGCGCCTTCAACCAACACTTTGACTGTGCCATCCGGTAATTTGAGTAATTGCAGAATGCTCGCCAGGGTGCCGACTTCGTACAAGTCTTCCGGCTTAGGCTCGTCCACTTCGGAACCCCGTTGCGCCATTAGCAGGATCTGCTTGTCATCCTGCATTGCGGCATCCAATGCATGGATGGATTTTTGCCGTCCGACAAAGAGTGGTATCACCATATAGGGATAGACAACCACATCACGTAACGGTAATACAGGGGTAATCATTGGCATAGCAGTCTCATGTGTGTCCTGACCCATCAAGCGGTTCCTCATACAAAGGGTAATGCAATGTACTCAATCAACTCGCCATGATTGAGTCGGCTGAGCACTAACTGAGGGTCATGCGGCGTCTATTCAACCTTGTTCTGAACAACCTAATCAGAAAATAAACGCAGTCGCGTGTCCCGCCTGATAACCCTCAAGCTGAATCAGGCGGCATCAGTGCATCGAATCTGCATCATTCAGAGGAAGCGGCAAGCGGAGTTTCCACGCCATCATGCACAATGATGGGCAATGATTGACCTTCCACCACGGATTCATCCACAACCACCTTGCTGACATCATCCATGGAAGGCAGATCGTACATGGTATCCAGCAGAATTTGTTCAAGAATGGTGCGCAGACCACGGGCGCCCGTTTTACGTTCCATGGCTTTACGGGCGATGGCGTTAAGTGCATCGTCGCGCACTTCAATATCAGCACCTTCCATTTCAAACATACGTTGATATTGTTTAATCAGCGCATTTTTCGGTTTTGTGAGGATTGTCACCAACGCTTCTTCATCCAACTCCTCCAGCGTCGCAACAACCGGCAGGCGGCCAACGAATTCAGGGATCAACCCATAACGAATCAAATCTTCCGCTTCAACCGAATGCAGAATTTCGTTCAGTTTGTCGCTTTCATCCTTACTGCGCACCTCAGCAAAGAAACCAATGCCGCTTTTTTCCGAGCGATCACGAATCACTTTATCCAGACCAGCAAAAGCACCACCGACAATAAATAATATGTTGGAGGTATCCACTTGCAGAAACTCTTGCTGAGGATGCTTGCGACCGCCCTGCGGAGGGACTGATGCGATCGTGCCTTCAACCAGCTTCAATAAAGCTTGCTGCACCCCTTCACCGGAAACATCCCGGGTGATGGAAGGGTTATCGGATTTACGGGAGATTTTGTCAATTTCGTCAATGTAGACAATGCCGGTTTGCGCTTTTTCCACATCGTAATCGCATTTCTGCAATAGCTTCTGGATGATGTTTTCAACATCCTCGCCAACATAACCCGCTTCCGTCAAAGTCGTCGCGTCAGCAATGGTGAAAGGCACATTCAGCAAACGGGCCAAAGTTTCGGCCAACAAAGTTTTACCGGAACCTGTAGGCCCGATTAACAGGATATTGCTTTTAGAGATTTCAACGTCATCTTTATCTTTCGCGCTGCTCATCTCCAAACGCTTATAGTGATTGTAAACCGCGACAGAGAGCACCTTTTTAGCGCGGCTTTGACCAATAACATAATCATCCAGAATGGCGTTGATTTCACGAGGCTTGGGCAAACCGGTAGTGACTTCCGCTTCATCCTCCTGAGTTTCCTCGCGGATAATGTCATTACAGAGATCAACACACTCATCACAGATAAAGACTGACGGACCTGCAATTAATTTACGAACTTCGTGTTGGCTCTTGCCGCAAAAAGAACAATACAGCAGCTTCCCATCATCGTTCTTTTTGCCACGTTTATCGTTACCCATAGCAATTTACTCTCTCTTGTTATCGACGACTCATCATAGCCGAATCAACCCAATTCAAAAACCAATAAATCATGACAGATCAAAGCTGGAATGACCTTTTCAGTCGATTAAGGACGCAACGGCAATGTCTTCATTTCCGTTTCAATCCAGGATTCAACCTCCGCCATCACAACTTCCGCTGTTTTGCCTGTGGCACTTATCGGTGCGCCGATACGCACCTGAATCACACCTGGATATTTCTTCAATCCCTTGCCATCAGAAAAAACGCCACTGTTATGAGCGACAGGCACCACATCAGCAGCGGTTTTGGTCGCCAATAAAGCGCCGCCCGGATTATATCGTCCCTTTTGTCCTGACTTCACCCGCGTGCCTTCCGGAAAAATAATGACGGTCCGTCCGTCACGCAAATTGCGCGTGCCTGCTTTCAACACTTGCAACATTGATCGTCTACCCGCTTTACGATCAACAGGAATCGAACGGTGCAATAATAAACCTCGGCCAAAAACCGGGATATCCAACAATTCTTTTTTCAACACCCAGGATTGCGGGGATGGCAACCAACATAAAAGCGCCAGAATCTCCCAACTGGACTGATGTTTGGGCATCACGACAAGGGGGGATTTCTGCAGATGCTCACGACCCTGCACTTCATATTTCAATCCGCAAATCATCTTTTGCAGCCAAAGATTCAAACAAGCCCACTGCTGCGCCAGCCTGTCGATCTGTTTTTGCGACATCCAACGGGCGAAAAGCACCCCGAAACCCACCAACAATACCGTGGAAAGCACTAACAACATAAAATAAGCGATTGAACGCAGCCAAATCATACAAACTCCCTGATTAAAAAATCAGCCGCTTGAGATAAATCATCAAAGCACAAACCCTCAGCCCGTTCAGGATACTGCCGTAAGGTTCGCTCTCCTTTGCCGGTGCGCACCAAAATCGGTGTGGCCCCCACAGCCTCCGCCGCTTGCAAATCACGCTCACTATCGCCAATCACCGGAATCTTTTGCAATGACGCCGAAAAATGTTCGGCAATTTGCTGATACAAACCGGGCTTGGGCTTACGACAAAAACAATCATCATCCGGCCCATGCGGACAAAAAACGAGGCTATCGATTCGACCACCAACATCAGCCAGCAAACCACGCATCTTTTCATGCATTGCCTGCAATACCGACTGATCGTAAAAACCGCGCGCAATGCCGGATTGGTTCGTCGCCACCGCCACCTTGAAACCCGCCGCATTCAAACGGGCGATAGCGGGCAAACTCCCTGGTATGGGTATCCATTCTTCAGGACTCTTGATATAAGCATCCGAATCCTGATTGATGACACCATCCCGATCAAGAATAACAAATTTAACCATTAAGCCCTTTAGCGAATAAAATACCGATTTACCGATTATATCGAATTGATTTGACGACCACTGAATCCAACCAACGCGAATCTCTCCACGAAGCCTGCATTGACGCCAACCTGAACAACAAACGCCTGGATCAAGCACTGGCGATTTTATTTCCCGATTACTCACGCAGCCGCCTGCAAACCTGGATACGGGAAAAGCGCGTCACCCTCAACGGCGCAGTTTGCCGCCAACGCGATAAAGTCAGCCAGGGGGATCAAATAACGCTTCGGGCGGTATTAGACAATCAGGTCAACTGCGAACCACAAAATCTCCCACTGGATATCGTATTTGAAGATGAACATCTCCTCATCATCAATAAACCGGCCAACCAAGTCGTGCATCCAGCCGCCGGTAACCCGGATAACACGGTGCAAAACGCCTTGCTATATCATCGCCCACAACTGGTGGAACTCCCCAGGGCCGGTATTGTGCACCGGCTGGATAAAGATACCACCGGTTTGATGGTTATCGCCAAAACACCACTCAGCCATCAAAAACTGTTCGCGGCACTGGCCGCGCGTCAAGTAAGCCGTGAATACCGCGCTCTGGTTCTGGGCAAATTGCATGTAGGCGATACAATTAACAAACCCATCGGACGTCATCCAACCCAACGTACCCGCATGGCAGTGAACCCGCTCGGCAAACCGGCGATCACCCATTATCGAATTCTGGAACAATTTCACAGTCACACTCTGCTTAAAGTGCGACTGGAAACCGGACGCACTCACCAAATTCGCGTCCACATGGCGTATATCCGTCACCCAATATTGGGGGATCCAACCTATGGCGGCAGACTGCAACTACCCGCTGGCGCAAATGATGATTTGAAAGGTTACATGCGCCAGTTCAAGCGCCAGGCGCTACACGCCAAACGCCTGGGATTCACACATCCCGTAACCGGACGTCAAATGCACTGGGAAAGCCGAATGCCGGACGACATGACGGCATTAGCGAGCAAGCTGCGTTTGCACGCTCAAAAAACGGTGGAATAATTAAAACTGTGATGCGCAAAGAGAATGCCAATGGCTACAGCAAAATTACTTAGACAACTCATAAAAAGCGGAACAGAAGGCAACCAAGATGCATTCGTACGCATTTCTGAACAACTTATTCTTGAAGAGCGCGCGAAAAAACACCACCTGTTAGCCAACGATCTGGAAAAAATTTTGTATGGTCGTCGTAACTCAATGGCACTACAGCATACTGCATTACTTGAACGCTTACCAAAGGACCGAGAACGTAATCTACCTCTACTTCAACTCAAAGAGCCTGTGCGACGTATAGAAGACGTTGTTTTGTCTGACGAGAATACTTCTTTATTAAATGAAGTTTTGCAAGAACACCATCAAGTTGAGATCTTACAAAGTTACGGTCTCCATCCTGCCGATAAAGTTTTGTTTTGTGGCCCTCCAGGTTGTGGAAAAACTTTAACCGCCGAAGTCCTGGCAAGTGAATTAAGTTTACCTTTGGCAATAGTTAGAATTGATAGCGTTGTATCGTCTTTTCTGGGGGAAACAGCCGCTAACCTGCGACAAGTTTTCGATTTCATTGCTTCTATTCCTATGGTCGTATTATTTGACGAATTTGATGCATTAGCCAAAGAACGCTCGGATATGGCTGAACATGGTGAATTAAAACGAGTTGTTAATGCATTTTTACAAATGCTTGATGCTTATGAAGGTAAAAGTATTTTGCTTGCAGCGACGAATCATGAAGGTATTCTTGATTCTGCGATCTGGCGTCGCTTTGATGAAGTACTAATTTTTGAATCCCCAAACTCAGAACAACTTAGACGTTTGTTATCTATTAAATTACGTGGATTGCGCCGTGAATTTGAAATCGAAAACCCACGCATCATAAAGATGTTTAAAGGCATGAGTCATGCTGATGTTGAGCGAGTGCTTCGTCGAGCAGCAAAAGACATGGTACTGGCTGGAAAAAAGTTTCTTGATGAACGTCACCTTCAAGCATCAATTCGCCGTGAAGATGCCCGTAGAGTCCGAATCCAAAGGAGTTAACTTGTCATGGACGAAACCTATCCCCATCTTTCGTTGCAACGGGAAATGCCAATTAATGAGAAAAGACCAGGAACTTACCGACCTCCCGAAGCGCCTCATGATACTCGTGGTCATGCCCGAGGTTTGCTGAAAAAACTTAGTGATACAAAAGAACAAGTAGAGCATGACCTGAGAGGCTTTGATAACCGTAGATTATTTCAATTTGCGGTTCATAAAGGCTTCAATCCTGACGACCTACACAAAATTTCAGAAGAAATCGAATTTGTCAGTCAGGAAAATGATACCGTTGTGATCGGATTTGCAAGTGACGCGGCGCTTGACCAATTCGAATCTCGCCTTTCAACAATGGCTAATGGTGGCGAACCCACGAATAAACAAGTACTTCATGCTTTGCAAAGTATTGCGGGATGGAGTTTTGAAGATCGTAAAGGCTGGGCATTGAAGCGACAAGGTTTTCCAAATGCTGACACCTTCTTACTTGATGTTGAACTTTGGCCACTAGAAGACAATAATCCAGATAGAATACGAGAAAAAGAAAAATTTGAGCAATGGCTAGCCGAACAAAACATTGAGAAAAAAGATAGTGTTTCCCAGCCTGGTTTGATTCTGTTTCGAGTCGGATGCAACTCAAGTCAAGCTGAGCTTTTACTTCGACACCGAGATATTCGCTCCGTTGATTTGCCACCAGACTTTGGATTAGAACGCGCGCTTGCTGGCACTGACATTCAAAATATTTCGCCTGTTCCAGCACCAGATCAACAAGCTTCAGGAATTGTCGTCCTTGATAGTGGGATTACCACAAACCATCCACTATTGGAAAGCGCTGTCGGTGATGCACAAAGCTTCATACCAGGAGAGGGTGCTCAAGATGAAAATGGACATGGAACTCACGTTGCTGGTTTAGCCTTGTATAGTGATTTTGAGCGAAGCTTAAAAACTAAAGAATTTATCCCTACACTGCATCTTTTCAGTGGAAGAATTCTGGATAGAGATAATCAGAACACAACGGGGTTTGTAGAAAATCATATTGAAGAAGCCGTCCGTTATTTTTTCACTAAATATAAGTGCAAAGTTTTCAACTTGTCGCTTGGCGATTCGAATAAACCTTATCTTGGTGGACATCTAAAAGGACTTTCATTGATTCTGGATACGCTCTCACGGGAATTGGACATATTATTTGTCGTTTCAGCAGGAAATCACCAGATAAACGAACATTCGCCCGACGGTTTGGATTGGCGAGAACAGTATCCACATTATTTAATCAATGAGGATTGGCGCATTATCGAACCAGCGCCAGCTTTGAACGTATTAACCGTTGGCAGTATCGCCTACTATAATCTCACCTTTAACAGTCAGCGTAATGATTTGGATCCTGCCGAAAGACCAATTGCGCAATCCAAACAGCCTTCACCTTTCACACGCAATGGTAAATCTATAGGTGGCGCTATTAAGCCAGAGTTAGTCGCTCACGGAGGAAATTGGGCGATCAATACTCGAGCAAATCACTCTCTCTTAGAACGTTCCGCTGGATTAGGCGTCATTTCAACCAATAATAAATTTGCGGAAGGCTTTCCTTTTGCGGTGAATGTTGGCACCAGTATGGCTGCGCCACAAGTAGCACATGTGGCGGCATCCATATTAAATGAACGGCCTGAGGCAAGCAGTCATTTAATTAGGGCATTGTTATGTGCTCACGCTAGCGTTCCCAACGAAACCCATGATCTAATCAAACAGGCGACTCAAGCGATCATTAAAGAAAAGGAAGCCATCAACCAAGAAAAAAGGCAGATTCACGAAAAGAAAAAAGCGGGAAAAGATTATTCAGAGGAACGCTTACAGGAGTTAAATGCAAGAAAGAAACAACTGGATGACCAATTAAATCGATATCATGGAATTTGCGGTTATGGTCAGATTAATGCACAAGCGCTTTATCGTTCATTAGAAAGTGTAGTGACTTTGGTTGCTGAATATGGAATTGAAAATAAACGCCATCACTTTTTTGAAATTCCCATTCCAGAAGAATTTTCTAGCGGAAGACGCCGGTTGCGGGAAATAGCCATCGGACTTGCTTATGCGCCACCAGTTCGCTCAACCCGGATCAACTATCGCGCTACGCGTATTGATTTTCGATTAGTTGCAGCACCGGATTTGGAGCAGGTGACAACCATGTTTAACAAAGCCACCAATAAAGATAATTACAAAAATATTCCTGAACTGGACAAAGCACTTATCGGACAGCAAGCAAGAAGTAAAGGGACAGTGCAAGCGGATTTTTGGCAGTTCCAGAGAATCAGCAATAATTCCAAGTTGAGAACAAACAAGCTATTCGTTGTTGTGACCCGAAACGATTTCCCTTGGGGAGAAACTATATGTAGTACAGAAGAAAATTACGCTTTGGTCATCAGCTTACGTGATCGTGAGAATGGGGAAGCACGTTTGTATTCACAAATCAAAACACAACTTAGAAACCAGACTCGAGGAAGACTAAAATATGGTTTATAAATCTGATGCCTTGAAGATAAGGCCGATTTCACAACACACCCAGAATCCACATCGCCCCTACCCCACCAATCGCATCCTCAACCAGTCCGCAATATCCCTCATTTCCTGCGGATGGACATGGTGCGCCATCGGATAATGGCGAGAGTCAACCTGGGCACCTAATGTCTGCAACTGTTGCGCTGTGGTTTGCGCGATAGTGAATGGCACAACATCATCCTGCACCCCATGCGCCTGGAAGACAGGTAGACCGGTTCCGTCGCCCACTGACTGAGCCAGATAGGTGGAAAGCGCTATCACGCCAGCAGGTTTTTCCCGCATGCGCAAAGCGCAATCCAATGCGACAACTCCACCTTGAGAGAACCCGGCGAGTACCAGGCGGTTCAGCGCGATGCCATCGCGCAACTGGTCGGCGATCAGTGCATTCAGATAATCCACTGAACGCGCAATGCCTGCTGCGTCAATCTGCTGTTCCAACGCGCTGGAATATACGTCATACCAGGCAGGCATCGGATAGCCGCCATTCAAGGTCACTGGTTGCACTGGGGCATGTGGAAAAATAAAGCGTAAACCCAGCGCCTGCTGCACGTTCAGTTCGGACGCGACAGGAACGAAATCATTGCCATCCGCGCCCAGACCATGCAGCCAGATAACCGCCGAACGTGCCGTGGACGGCGGTTCAAGTATCACGGGAGGTTGGTATTCCATGGGCAGTATCCTTAACAGGTTGTTAATGCAGTTGAATATACATCTCGCCCAACTTCTTTCCATCCGGTGATTCAGCCACCAATGGGTAGAGATGTCCCCGGCCATTCACTGAGAATCGTTTTTGCAAAGGGCTGTTGAGCCTGATCACATAATTCCGGTCATCGCCGATGTTCGGCACACCGGGCGGCACCCATCCCTTAAAATTGATTTCCGGCGAGCGGGTATTGTTGCCATCGCTGAAGCTGGCGCGGATGATGACTTGATCATCAGGCGTCAATTTCAAAGTCTGATTCTGCATAACCAAACGTTTTTCGCCATTCACTTCCAACACGAACACTCGTGTTTTACCGGCGGCATAGGTTTGACCGACTGCGCCGACCCGTAGCGCCACTTCGCCAATCATCCGGCCTTCCTGACGGAAGATCAACCGCCTTCCTTGATCCAGTTTGAAGGATTGCCCCAAATCATTTAAATCCCCCAACGCCAACAAATCGCATGACAAACCACGCGAACGATTGGCGACCATACGATTCACTTTAACGGTGTCGCCCGGCTTGATATCAACGACTTCGCCATCATGCACAATGCTTTTTTCACCATTGATCTGAAGTTGGGCAAATTCCAACTTACCGGGCTTGAGCGACACGGTAGGGCTGAGTGGGATAATGTCAAGGTGACGCATAAAGGCGTTTACCACCAGATGGTGATACCTGATTTTCAACGCCAAAGAAGGCAGATTTTTGGAGGCCTCAACACCATAAGCCGGAGTGCAATGACGACGCAGCGCATAAAAAGTCGCGGTTTTCCGCATCGCCTTATGCCGGGTATCCGGCCTGTCTGTTTGCGTATTGAAGTAATGCAAATGGTAGTCCGCCCGGGCGATGCGCGCATTGACTTTTTGTAAGATGTCTTTGGCGAGATCACCTAAATGTAATTTTTCGCCACTGTCACAGGTGAAGATATCCGTATCCGCAATCAAGGATTGGCCATAGCGGGAGGGATTGCGTAATTCATCAATATATTCGGGTCGGTGAAACCCCCAGCCATCATGCAAATGTAAGAACATATCGGCTTGCCCAATCAGTTCCTTGAGCTTATTGACGACTTTCAACATCGGATTTGGGGCCGGGTTATCACCGAACTGGCGGTTCATATCGCCATCCGGGCCACGCTGTCCCAGGATAATGGATTTAAAATTGGCGCGCGGCACGATGATCAAATTGCCTTTTTGCAAAGCCATGTCCACATAGGCATCAGCCGATAAATAGCCACCCGGCTCATCGCCCTGAATACCGCCAATCAGCAGTAATGTCTTACCCGGCTCTTTACCTTTCACTGAGTAAACCTGCAACTCATAATCCGAGCCCTTGAAATAGGTTTTGTGCGATGACTTGGCGTGAACAGCCCCAGCCAATAGCAGACTGAACATCAACAGGCTGACCATCGCCTTCATAATTTTCTCCAGGTTTCCGATTCAATCGCCATTTTCCCGGCGCAGGCATTGATGACCAGTTCTTTGCGCCCCATGTCGCTATACGCTTTACTGGTGTATTTCTGGTCAAATGACACACGGAATTTATTCGCCCTGATGGTACGAATGCTCAATTCCCGCACTTCCACCAACTGATCCGGGCGATCCGCGAAAATCCCTTTTTTATAATTCCGGTAAGCGCCCAATCCGCGTCCCTTGGCATCTTTGAAATCACGATCATATTGATGGATATATCGATCCAAATCCCCATCATTCCAGGCTTTTAACCAGCCATTAATGAACGCCAACACTTTATTTTTATCGATCGACACCGGTTGCAACGGCGAGAAACGTTCGGTCATCAGTTTGAGTTGATCCTGATCCTGTTTAAAGAACAGACGTTTGACGCCGCGCGTTGAAATGTTCCTGGCGCAGTAAGATTGTACAAATTCGTATACAACCTGATCATTACTCTCGCGCATGACGCTGACGTTATCCACCTCAATTGTCCTTTGCCGGATGGCTTTGTGAATCGATTTTTTACGGTTCAGCCAGGCTTTTCCGGATTGCCCCTTGGCGGTTGTGAATTGAGGATGCAGCATAGCGCCCATCGCGTCGAAATCCCCCGTTTCCCAGGCACCAACAAAATCATCCAGCACTTTCAGCAAGCGTCGCCGTTCAACCTGATAGGTCTCAGCCGGGGCAAAATCAATGTTTTGTGCCAGCACGACATCCGCCGATTTGCCAATCAAAGGCTGTAATTCAACAATATCCTGATTATTGAACGCCACACATCCGCGCGTTACGTCTTTGGTGAGATCGGCATCGTCCCGTCCATGTAACCAGATGCCGCTACCGTCACGCCCTTCAATCCGATCAATCGGATTGGGATAATTCAATGGAAAAGCGCCAGCACCGTACCGGACATCCAGATCCCAATCCGGCAGAAAACTGGTGATGCGGTAGACACCTTCAGGGGTGCGTTTATCCCCTTCATGTTCTTTCGGGCCATTGTTCTCGCCAAACATCAAATCCGTATACTGTCGGATGCTGATCGGCTCATCATTCTCCATTTGCACCAGATGGGCCACCTGCGCATTTTTGTCCACCAAAACCGCCGTGGCTTTTTCCACGCCCCGGCTGAATACATGAACAGGTAATAAATCAGACGCCTGAATCGCGTTTGTCAGCAAGAGCGACAGGGTCAAAACAATCCGGGAAAAAGTGAATCTCATGGTTCTTCTCATGATCAAAACAGGTGAAATCCGCCAAACGGCTAATCCTGTGCGCGCTGAATCAACTCAGCCGCATGTTTCCGCGTCTGCTCGGTAATATCAACGCCTCCCAACATACGAGCGATTTCATCAATCCGCTGGGCATCGTTCAGGCGGCTGATTTTAGTTTCCGTGACATCACCATCAATAGTTTTTTTCACCCGATATTGCTGATGCGCCTGTACGGCGACTTGAGGGAGGTGGGTGACACACATCACCTGCCGTTGTTTGCCCAAACGCCGCATCAATTGACCGACAATTTCCGCCACCGCACCGCCGATGCCGACATCCACCTCATCAAAAATCAGCGTCGGTGCCTGACCACAATCACTGGTCGCCACCTGAATCGCCAGCGACAAGCGGGATAATTCGCCGCCAGACGCGACTGAAGACAAAGCGCCCGCCCGTTGCCCCGGATTCGTCGCCACCCAAAAATCAATTTGATCAATCCCATGCTGCCCCGCCTTGCCGACATGACACGCCACCTCAAAACGTCCGCCTGGCATGCTCAATCGCTGCATGCCCGCGGTGACGGCATCAGACAAACGCAAAGCGGCTTGCCGACGGGACTGACTTAATAACTCGGCTTGTTGCTGATAAGCCTGCTCTAATAATCTCAGCTCGTCGCTTAATTGATCCAATTGATGATCCGCATTCTCCAAGGCATCCGCTTCCTGCCGGAATTGTTCAACCAATCGCGGCAGATCCGCGATTTTTCCCTGATGTTTACGCGCCAAATCATGCAACTTACCTAACTGCTCATCCAGCCGTTGCAACTGGGCCGGGTCCAGTGCCAAATGATCCAAATAACGCCGTAACGCCTGAACCGCTTCATCCAGCTGAATATGCGCCGATTCAACCAATTCCTGTACGCCTTGCAAATCGTCGTCAAGCGCCGCCAATTCGGCCAGGCGGCGGATTTGCCCACCCAGCCGCACGGTTAATCCTTGCTCATCGTCACCAAGCGCATAGCAGACTTCAGCGCCACGGGTTTGTAATTGATCGGCATGCGTCAGACGGCGATGCTCAGCCTCCAACGCCGGAATATCCGTCACATCGTCCAACACAGATTCCAGCTCGCCCAGTTGGAAACGCAAATAATCCAACCGATTAGCCCGATCATCCGACGCCTGGCGCAAATGCTTCCAGGCCGCACGCGCGGTTTGCCAACGCTGATAGTGGGACGTGACCGCATTCACCTGCTCATGCAAGCCAGCATAATCATCCAGTAATTGACGCTGCGCATTCGCGCGCAACAAGGATTGATGTGCATGTTGCCCATGAATATCCAGCAAATAGCCACCCAATTGCTTTAACGCATCCTGAGTGGCAGGCGCACCATTGATATAGGCCCGCGAGCGTCCTCCCTGCGTCAGCACGCGACGTAACAGACAAGCCTCCCCATCGGCAAAATCATGCGCCGCCAACCAATGTTGCGCCGCTGGACAATCATCCAACGCAAACTCACTACTGACTTCCGCCCGCTCACAACCCTCGCGGATCAGGCTGACATCCGCTTTTTCGCCCAAAGTCAGACCCAATGCATCAATCAGGATGGATTTGCCTGCGCCCGTCTCCCCGGTCAAGGCGCTCATGCCACCGTCAAAATCAAGTTCCAAACGATGCACAATCACGAAATCACGGATGATCAGTCGAATCAGCATGATGAATAGGTTTTTCCACCCCAGCCCAGTTTGGCACGCAATATATCGAAGTGATCCTGCCCGGCAGGATGCAATAAACACACGGGCGAAGGATATTTCCAAATACGGATTTTGTCGCCCGGCATCAAGCACGAACTGACTTGACCATCGCAAGTGACCCGGACATGTTGTGGATCGGTTTTGCCACGCACGGAGATCACAATCTCACTATCGCCCCGCACCGCCATGGGACGGTTACTGAGCGTATGAGGGCAAATCGGCGCCAGCAGAATCGCATCCAGATCGGGCGACATCAATGGCCCACCGACGGATAAGGCATAAGCCGTTGAACCGGTTGGCGTGGAAATAATCACACCATCGGAACGTTGTGTATCGACAAAACTGCCATTCACCCGGGTTTCAAACTCAATCATGCGGGCGATATTCCACTTATGTAAAACCACATCATTCAACGCCAGTTGAGCGGCTTGATCACCGATCTGGCAACTGAGCAGGAAACGTTCATCCTGCTGATAATCGCCCTGCAAAATCGCCTGCAAAATATTCAACATATCATCCGGGGAGATGTCCGTCAGGAACCCCAGACGCCCTAAATTAACGCCCAACAAGGGAACATTGGCATCCACGAGCTGGCGCGCGCTGCTTAATAAGGTGCCATCCCCCCCTACCACGATAGCCAACTGACTACGTTGCGCCAATTCAACCAAAGACAAACCATCCGTCCGGCCCAACAATTCGGCGGCACGCAAATCGCAATATGCCTGGATTTCACGCGCACTTAAAAAAGCATGCAGGCGGCGTAATGTCGGCATTAATTTTTCATCATCATCCGGCTTGGCGATTAATGCAATCCGTTGAAATTGATTCTGGCTCACGATAGATCAAAATACAGACAAAGAAAACTCATCGAATACTCCATTAGTCCAAGCACAATCTTTTGACGGCCCTATCTTAGTACTCTCAGCCTGTCTGCAATAACATCAGAACAGAAAATAACGCTGCGCCAGCGGCAGTACCTCCGCTGGTTCGCAAGTCAGTAACTCACCATCAGCGCGGACTTGATAGGTTTGCGGATCGACCTCGAGGTGCGGTTGGTAATCGTTCAGTCGCATATCTTGCTTGGTGACACGACGACACCGTTTCACGGTGCCAATCATGGATTGTAAATCCAACTGTTCAGCCATGCCTGCCTGAATGGCGGCTTGTGACATAAAGGTCATACGTGTGCTGGCGCGCGCGCGTCCCAAAGCACCAAACATGTAGCGGTAATGCACCGGCTGCGGAGTTGGAATAGAAGCGTTCGGATCCCCCATCGGCGCGGCGACAATCATCCCGCCTTTGATAATCAGGCTGGGCTTGACGCCAAAAAAAGCGGGTTTCCACAACACCAGGTCCGCTAACTTGCCAGTTTCAACTGAGCCAACTTCATGCGCAATGCCATGCGTGATTGCCGGATTAATCGTATATTTTGCGATATAACGCTTGGCGCGCAGATTATCCATGCCAGCCTCATCGCCTGCCAAAGCCCCTCGTTGCACCTTCATTTTATGCGCGGTTTGCCAAGTGCGGCAGATGACCTCTCCAACTCGTCCCATCGCCTGGGAATCGGAAGCGATCATTGAAAAGGCACCCAGGTCATGCAAAATATCTTCCGCCGCAATTGTCTCACGACGGATACGCGATTCAGCGAAAGCAACATCTTCCGCAATAGCAGGAGACAAATGGTGGCACACCATGAGCATATCCAAATGTTCATCCACCGTATTCACCGTATAAGGCCGGGTCGGATTGGTGGATGAAGGCAATACATTGGCAAGACCCGCCGCTTTAATGATATCGGGCGCATGACCGCCACCGGCACCCTCGGTGTGATAGGTATGAATAGTGCGACCATTAATCGCGGCTAAAGTCTCTTCGACAAAGCCTGATTCATTCAACGTATCTGTATGGATGGCAACTTGAGTATCAGTGTCTTCCGCGACCGTCAGACAATTATCAATCGCGGCGGGCGTCGTGCCCCAATCCTCATGCAACTTGAGACCAATCGCGCCAGCCAGGATTTGTTCGGACAAGGGTTCTGGACGGGAAGCATTACCTTTGCCTAAAAAACCCAAGTTCACTGGCAAGGCTTCCGCCGCCTCCAGCATACGGTGCATATTCCAAGGGCCTGGCGTGCAGGTAGTCGCATTCGTGCCGGTAGCGGGTCCAGTTCCGCCGCCCAACATGGTGGTGACGCCTGACATGACAGCTTCTTCCACTTGTTGCGGACAAATAAAATGAATGTGCGCATCAATGCCACCTGCCGTCAATATTTGCCCCTCTCCCGCAATCACTTCAGAACCCGGGCCAATCACAATATCGACATTCGGTTGCACATCAGGATTACCGGCTTTACCAATACCGCTGATTCGGCCATGCTTAATGCCGACATCCGCTTTAATGATGCCCCAGTAATCCAAAATCAATGCATTGGTGATCACTACATCAGCAACGTCAGTGGACACTGCCTGACTTTGCCCCATACCATCGCGAATCACCTTACCACCGCCGAATTTGACTTCATCGCCATAGACCGTACGATCATCTTCGACTTGGATAAATAATGCCGTATCGGCCAAACGCACCTTATCGCCCACCGTGGGGCCATACATCTCGGCATAAGCTTGTCGTGAAATCACTGCCATTAATCGAGTTCTCCCATCACTTCGCCATTAAAACCCAATACGATGCGATCACCTGCATAGGCAACCAACTCAACCTCTCGCGTTTGACCGGGTTCAAAACGCACCGCTGCGCCAGCGGCAATATTCAAGCGAAAACCTTTGCTCGACGCGCGATCAAATACCAAAGCGCGATTTGTTTCGTAAAAATGATAATGCGAACCCACTTGGATAGGACGATCACCATTATTAGCGACCGTTAATTGGATGGTCTCGCGTCCGGCATTTAATTCAACATCGCCTTTGGCGACGATAATTTCACCTGGGATCATGGATTATCCTTCAGTTTGACTCAGCATCAGCGCAATCCGCTTAGGTGTCATACGACACTCGGCGGAACCTGTCAGCCCTACATCTCCCTTACAAGATTGGGTCATGCACAGTCACCAGCTTAGTGCCGTCGGGAAAAGTCGCTTCAACCTGCACATCATGAATCATTTCCGGCACGCCCTCCATCACGTCATCACGGGTCAATAAAGTGCGCCCATCATCCATCAACTCAGCTACGCTTTTCCCTTCACGCGCACCCTCCATAATGGCAGCGCTGATGAAGGCCACCGCCTCCGGATAATTCAGTTTCAAACCACGTGCTTTACGCCGCTCAGCCAACAAGGCGGCGGTAAATATCAACAGCTTGTCTTTTTCTCTGGGGGAAAGTTCCATAGGATATCTCTAATGATTTATCACGCATCAAATATGTCATGGTTATGACACCCATTTTCTGGTGGGGTTTACTCAAGTTGCCCAAATCCTCGGCATACAAACCACTTTGCCCATCAATGCCGGACGCAAGACGCGCCATACATCCACAAACAATTTTCGCGCCCGTTCAGTTGAACAACCTAGATAACGTACGACCAGTAAATCCTCAAGCAAAGTCGCCGCACTCATTTTTTCGCCACGTTTAACCAGCAATTCACGCACCTTCGCCAAAGCTTCAGCACCAGCATGACTGATTAATAGAGTCGCAACCACTGGCTGACCCTGTAACAGAGAAGCATAAGCATTTCGCTCCGCCTCCATCCGAAGCCGCTCTAACAATAAAGGCTTTCCATTACGCCAGAGTTGTAAACCCGCCTCAATTTTACCGCGATTAAAAGCCTCGCTTAAGGTTGGCCGACCTAAACAATGTATTTCCCACAACGCCAATCGCGCATTACCTTGTAACTCAATGCGTGTTTGCAACCTGACCTCTGCACCTGGGAAATAGATATTTTCTTGCGGAAACCATTCCAATCGAGCGCCATCAGCGATAGTCAGATGTTGATTTTGCGCGGCTTGTTGCGCCGCACTACGATAAAATTTGGTCGCCCCCGGTGTGGTGATCAGTGCATGCGCCTGCTTGGCCAAATCCGCTTGAATAGTCAGTTGGTCACCACCAACCACGCCGCCCGGTGGATGCAGTAAATACAAATGACAAACATCAACCTCTGGATAAAATGGCCGCTGCACCGTCAACGGCCCTCTGCGCTGACGATGCGCCAATAAAGTACGACCGTTGACTTGACGAAAACCAAGCGTCAACTCGGCTTGCCAGTCCATCTAGTTTCGCTTAATCCGGCTGAACATCCGTTTAACGAATGGTTTAAATAGCCAAAGCGTAGGAGCGAGAACCAATACCCATAAACTATGTTCAATCATATGTAATTGGGGCGTGGATTGGCTGATATGTGCATACACAGGAGTTATTGATAAGGTAATTAGAACGCTCGCTAAGATGTGTTTCATACGTAGCATATCCATAATTTAGGTATATTCTTGGGGTGCAGAGAGTTTATGCCCAAATTGGGTAAGAAAGCACGACTTCTTGATGATATTCCAGGGAAAACCGCATCAACCAAGTGCTATCGACAGCGTAACAGCTAAAAATCAGGTTATTTAGCCAAAAACAACAGACCGTAGACCGTATGAATGCAAACACACAAGTTCACTGCATTATTGAAGACATTGATGCTGAATCACTAGACGCCCAATGGAATGCCTGGCCCGTCAGAACCGTACCAGATGCGTTGCAACAACCCTTGTTTGGCACTACAGAGCCTGATTCGGACGAGCCACTCTTGAATACCTATGCGGTGCTGGATGCAGCCAAAATCACATTGTTCGACAATCCAGAAGACGCCGGTGGATTGCCCTGCCAATGCCTTTATCAGAGACAAGAACAAGAAACACTCGCCTCGGTCGCACCCTACCTGGTGCAACTACGAGCCGAACACGATTTCACCAGAACCTTGTTCACCTACAATCCGGCATTTCCGGAAAACCATGCCAGCGTACACCTGTGGCATAAAAGACCCGGTATCTTTATCCGCACACGGGCTTCGTTTGATCAGCTATGGCAACACCTGACCCAATTCACGCATATTCAGGATGAACAAGGTAAAAGATATTTTTTCCGATTCTACGAACCCAAGTACCTCGAAACGCTTTTTCAAGCATTAACGCCCGGCGAACTCAATACCCTGTTTGGCCCGCACCACCTCACATTTTTTTCCTATTCCAACGATGAACGGCCTTTTTTCCGTATCAGTCAGTCACCCGACAATCTGCATGTATCCGCCGAACCCATCCTGCTGAACCAGCGCATACGCGATATATTCAACCAAGGCGCAGAACAAAAATTCATGCGCAAGGCGCTTGATTTCTGCCAGCAAAATCTGCCTGCCATTACCCTGAAAGAAGGCGAAGATGAACAAGCCTTTGTGCGCCGCGCTGTCGCCTTGGCCAAACAAAATGGCCTGCGTCTGGAATTGGCGGTGCTTTATTTTGTCGCAGCCTGCTGGGTTATGTACCCGTTTCTGGATCAGTGGTTGGCCGAAGTAACACCCAAACTCAAACAATCCGACCTGAGCCAGCCCGGTCGGGCACAAGCGTTGCTGGAGCACGCATTACAAAAACGCCAGGAAATCTTTGATGAGTGAAACCCCGGAACTGCCTCAACTGCGGCAAAAGGCAGAACAAATCGCTTCCCCGAATGATATTGACGATGCCGTGGGGCGTTGCGATGCCAACATCACACCCTTGTATCCGGTACGCTATGCCTACGCCAACTTCTTCACCGAAGCCCTCAGCGAACCCACAGAGCCACCTCCCTTGCCCGAGCTACTTGGAGTCAACGACTTGCAGGCGACCCAAGGCTATGTGATCCGCCTGCTACGTGAAGGTTGGGTCTATATCCGCGAAGAAGACGACCCGCAAAACGGTTATTGGCATATCTTCAAATACAGCCGTGGCAGGGCGGAACCCGGCCAGCCGGTGACCGAACATTTTGAAAAATACACCTTCGCCAATGGCATCAATGCCCAAGGCGGACTGATCAAGGATACCTCCGCAGGACGGCCCAGCTATCCCTTTGCCTTCGTGCGCAAAGGTCAGGCCAATATTTCAATTGCGTACAGCGAACATGAATGGAGCGCGAATGTGATTGACCGTCTGCATGGTGACGCCACGCTACGCGCCAAGTCCATGCAACCTGTCAATCTGGAAACAGGCAACACAGAACACAGTGTGGCTGCCTCTGCAGAAAATTTTATTAATCTGATCGAAGATTACCGCACACGACAATCACGTATGTTGGCTCTACAAGAAGCTAACAGCGATCCCACACTTGAAGACCTGTCGTTGGATATCCTTACCACTGAAGCCTCGTATGCTATGGATGCCACCGACATAGCGAACGAACTGCAAAGCAAGCTGTGTTACGGCGAGACTGCACGTATCGTTGCCCTGCACGATCCACTGGGTCGACAAAAAGAAATTGCCGCCGCACACGGCAAGCTGGCGATTTGGCAGCAAGACTACCATGCGCTGAACCTGTATCCACTGACCATCGGCGGTTTTGTTGCGCAACTGCTCAACAGCACCGACGAAGATGTCAAAGAAGCGGCTGAAGATAACATCAACACAGATGAACATGCGCAATATTGGACTAAGATGGAGACTACTGCGAAAGAATTTGAGAATCGGCAAAAAGCTTTCTCCAGCCTTTATCAAGGCTTTATGTGTGAGGATGGTGAAGTTGGTACGCTGGACAACTATTTCAAATATTTCTTCGACCATGCGCCACCCGATGATGCAACCGCTGACGCCGAGTTGCAAAAATTGCTTGAGCATACCGCGCCGATATTTACAGGCGTGTTGGCCTCTATACCGGGCAAACAGGCATTGAGCCAAATCATCAATGATGCTGCGCAAAATGCGGACGAAGATATCTACAAAAACCGGAATGCGTATGGCGTACTCATCAAAGTCATAGTGGCGCTGGTCACCCAACCGCAAGCTGAATTCAAGTGGTCGGCAGCCACCACCCGCGCGATGGACCAATTACTCAACGGCATTGGAGCTTATTGGGGCGAACTGGTCGCCTGGGCTGAATACAGCGACAAACTGGTGCAACGTGGCGTCAGCCAATTAAAGGCAAAGGCTTTCCAAAAGGTTCTCCAATATGTAGTGGATGGAGTTATCCCGCAGGTGCTCAAGGTGTATGGCCTACAGATTACCGGCAACAAAGTGCGCCTCAGCAGCGAGCAACTCGGCAGAACACTCGCCCAGGCTATAGAGTCGCGCAGCGGGCAGGCCGCACTTGACATACTGCAAAATGCTAAGCGCCAGATGCAACGCGGCCAAGCCCTGTTCGATTGGGGCAATCGTCAACAAGGGGGTCTGGGTCGGATGTGGCAATTAGCTGAAATCGAAGTAGCCCGTTCCACAGGTGCTGCCTATGCTTTTCAGTCACCCGAAGGCATTACGCAGAAAATAGGTTTGTTATTCGATAATAGTTTCACAGGTTTGTCCATCTTGCTTAATGTGAATATTATCGTTGGTCTCAGCATGCAAAGTAGCCGTTATGCTGAGAAAAATCCTCTGGGAAATAGCAGTCTGACTCGTGATGCACTTGATTTTATTTCCGCTATATCTGCTTTGACTGCCGATATCATTAGCATCGGCGCAGTTGTTCACCAATGGACCGGTAGCCCACGTCTGTTGCCCGCTACAGTGGCAAGCAGTTTGATTCCGTCACTTGGCGGGCAGGCTCGACACTTAGGACGTTTTTTGGTTGGGCCATTGGCTACCAAGCTAATTGCCATAGCCAACTTTGCCGGGGCGGTTTCATCCATTATGCAGGCAGTAGATGCTTATCAGGAAGGCAATACAGGGGAGGCTGTTGGCCATGCCATGGTAGCGGCAGGCTCGGCTATTCTGTTTGTCGGCGCAGCAAAAGGCTTACTTGCTGTTTCCGCCGGATCAGCCAGCACAGGTATTGGTTTGCCGGTGGCTGTGGTTGCTCTCGCATTTGCGTTGATTCTCGGCGGTATTGCACTGGTTTACCTATTTCATCCTTCACCTTTTGAAAATATGTTGCGCAACTGCTTTTGGGGGAATGGACGTAGGTATGGATTTTGGACAGATGAAATTAGCCGCCCTGAATACAATGACCGGTTAGAACGTGCGCAAAACATAGAGCTTGACGAAACGGTAGCTACTTTCTACCAAACCGAACTCCAGGAATTCATGAACTATTTATTTATGCCCCAATTGGAAATGAATCTAAATCGGTCTTGGCGAAATTGGATATTCCGTCAGTACCCACCGACTACCCGTGATCTCACCTTCACTCTGCCTGGTTTTGAAGTTGGCGTATCTGAAATACTCGGTGGATTTTATGTTTATTATGAAAGTCAGGCCGATGAAAATGGGCTTTATGATGTCAGTGGTCTTTATCGCGATAGGAGCGCGACCCAACGACTGAAAGAAGCTGTGGCAACGGCTGTTGCCAATAATGGTTTGGATACCAACGAAAAAGGCACTCCTCTTCTCAAAGTGAGTGTTCATGTGGATTCTAATCTCGACTTGTATTGGGCCTATAGCCCCAGACCTGGCACTTTGGTGCCGTTACGTCGTATGACTGACGATGGCGAAATGCGCCCAGATGACCAAGTGACTTATGGCCTGCGTAATGAAGACCTTCGTTAAGGAAATGCAGATATGAAGCCCTGGACTAAAGGCTATCTCAAACCCTTTAAAAATTTATACCCTGAACTTGGCAAAGTTGCAAATCACATAAATCCGGCTAATAAACCGCCCTCGCCAATTGCACTGATTGACAAGCGTATACTGGCCTTTCGAGGTAATCGTATAGTACTTCGCAACCTTTTTATTATTCCGTGGTTTTTGGCAATTGTGTATATGGGGTGGGTATGGGCTGAAGATTTTTACGACGGATGGAAAAAAACAGAGGCATCCCACCTCAAAACCATAGAAAATAAGAAAAAGAGGTTTGGGGAAGACTATTTCGATATAACCCAAGACCCTAAACAAAAACGCTGGTTAGATGATTTTGGCACTGATATGAAATATTCATTCTCCGAATATTTACATGTCCGCTACACGCGCTATACCCATGCAACCGAAAGGTTTATCACCGACATCTTCAAGCTTGTACTATGCGGTCTTGTCGGCCCAGCTTTATTTGTCGTGATTTTGTGGTTTCCGCGTGAAGCCATGCTCTATTTTGACCGCGAACGACGCATCGTTTACAAATGGGATCATGGTCGTTCCCATGCGCAATATTATGATGACCTGGATATTGCCGAATCGGGTATCGGCCTGCATGTGATGCTCTGCCGTGAAAACGCCCGCCATATTAATGATTGGCGCATCTTCACCTATCAGGCCACCGGTAACCCTTTCTACAGTCCACCCCAATACCACCGCGATGCCTTGGCCTATGTCATGCGGTTTATGGACGAAGGCATGAGCGCCGTACGTAACGAACCTTATGATCGATCACGCAAAGGCTGGTTTTTGCGTGAAGACCAAAAGCCTGAAGGCTTTGAACGGAAAGTCGAAGTCATCCTGGCGGAGATTGAACACACCCGTACTTATTTGACCCCGGATGTATATGGACCGAATCATTGAGTCCAGCAAGTCAAGAAGATAAGCCAGGAAATCATCCGCACCATCCTGGTCAACCGTTTTGATCTAAAAATTCAGGGCCTACTTTCCTCCGTGCTCGGCCCGAACAATCAGGATCTGGTGTGAGAATGCCCGCGCCTGATGAAGAAAAACCCAGAGAACCATCCAGCAGCGGCGTCAGCTATTTAAGGTGGTGGTCTTGCGATGCGCGCTCACAAATGCAAGTTGACATTCACCTCAATATATAAGAAAATTAAAACATACTGATTCAATTGAATTGACACTCCTCCATCCTCCTTTGGTGGTTATTTCAGCGCGGCCTTGGCCGCGCTTTTTTTGCCTGCACTCCAAACATCCAATAAGGTTTTTTCGCCACTTTTCCTGAAAGCGCTGACTCTTTATACGCCGCGCCTAGCGTCAAACGCCATGATGTGCGGCCTTGGAGAAAAACGCCATCCACGATCCCGTGCATAATTCATCACCACAGGATACGAACGCAACAATGCCTGACGATTACCACCAGCAGGCATCACCCAGACCTTATCATCAGGAATGTTCAATTTCTCCAGAAAGGTTTCCAGTTCCTCCAGGTCAGCTAAAGTTTCATCCAATACGGGCTTGATATGGTAGTCCGTATGATCGGTGATCAGGCGCGCAATCGCGGCGTGATTTAAACGCAATTGGTTATGCTGTTTGATCATGCGCTCACCCACAGTCGCTCCGAGTGGCGTTTTAATACCTAAAACCGGTATGGAACGGCTGAATTTCGGACTGATACTGACTAAATCCACAGGCTGATCACTCGAGAGATAATGACTGCCTTCCGTTTCCAGGGTGATGAAAATGCCGCTTTCATGCGCGAAATGGATTAATTCGTTGAGCAACACCGGGTGCAGGGTCGGCGCCCCCCCCGTAATCAACATTTCCTTAATATGTGGATAGGCAGCATACAGATTGAATACATCATTCAAACTGAAACGCCCTTTCTCTGGATGCACGGAGCTGTACCAACTGTCACACCATCCCCCGACCTCACCAAAATAACAACGATGGGTGCAGCCTGTCGTGCGAATGATGACCGTCGGATAACCCGCCCGCGAACCTTCCGCCTGAATCGCCGGGTACAATTCAATAATCGGCAAAACCTTATTAAGATCGCGGATACGCCCTGAATATCCAGGCATTTCAGCCTTTGTCACCGGATAGGCGACGATGCTGGTGCCAGGCCAGCAATGCCAATAACAGGAATAAAGGCAATATCAACCAATATTTGCTGGGTCTGTCGTTCTGCTGTACCAGATTCACAATATGCCAATCCAGATCTATGCCGGCTTTTTGCGCCGGGCTGTCAAAATCCGTCGCATCCACCAAGACTTGATTGTTCTCCATACGCAGATACAAACCAGCGGCAGCCAGTTTGTCCTGCTGAACGGATGGCAACTGCATGGTGATACGTTTTTCCACCCAGTCGCCTTCCAGAGTTTCTCCACGCACATCAAAACTCAGACTGGCGCTTGCGGCGGCGGCCTGATATACCTGTTCAATCTGACTGACCGGTTCAACACTGACCGGCGGGAACCATTCGTCCCACCAAAAACCGGGTCGGAACAGACTGAAAGCCAGCAACAACAACAAAGCGCTTTCCCACCAGCGGTTACGGGTCAGCCAGAATCCCTGAGTGGCGGCAGCGAAACACAACATGCCCGATATGGCGCTCACCACAACCAACGTCAATTCCCAAACGGAATGAATACCGATCAATAGCAATTGGGGATTAAAAATAAACATGAAAGGCAGTATCGCCGTACGGATGTCATAAGCAAAACCTTGCAAGCCAGTTTTGATCGGATCCGCCTGCGCGATCGCCGAAGCGGCATAAGCCGCCAAACCGACAGGTGGCGTGTCATCCGCCAAAATACCGAAATAGAACACAAACAAATGCGCCGCAATCAGCGGCACCATCAAACCATGCTCAGCACCCAACGTCACGATAACCGGTGCCATTAAGGAAGACACCACGATGTAATTGGCGGTGGTCGGCAAACTCAAGCCCAGCGTCAAACTGATCAACGCGGTAAAGATCAGCATTAATACCAGATTGCCACCAGAAATTAATTCAACAAATTCGGTCATCACGAGGCCAATGCCGGTCAAAGTCACCGTACCCACGACAATGCCGGCAGTTGCCGTCGCAATACCGATGCTGACCATATTGCGCGAACCATTTTGCAAACCTTCAATCAGGTCATTCCAACCTCGCTGGCCAGTGCCTTGCATAGGGCGTCCAGCCAACAAAGCGCGCAATGGCCGGTGCGTCACCACAATCATCGCCATCATCATTGCGGCCCAGAACGCCGCCAGTCCGGGCGACATGCGCTCTACCGCCAGACACCAGACCAGAACAACCACCGGCAACAGGAAGTAAGCTCCCGAACGTAAGGTTGGCAGAAACTCAGGCACGATGTTCCAATCATCTGTGTGCTCATCAGGCGCGGCATAAGGCGCAGCCCAGAAAACCAACCCGAGATATCCCACCAACAGCAGACCAGCAATTATCCAGATCGCCGTGTCACCAGCGACCACTTTTATCCAGCCGACGCCGTAATAGACCACCAAAGTTAATAAGCACAAACCGATAAAAACGCCCAGACTCGCCGCCAGTCGCATCGCCAATGTCAGGCTCGAGCGACGCGGCAATCCTTGCATGCCTGCTTTCAAGGCCTCCAAATGCACAATGTAAATCAATGCGATGTAAGCAATGATTGACGGCAACAACGCGTGCTGAATCACTTCAAGATAAGAAATACCGACAAATTCAACGATCAAAAAAGCGGCGGCCCCCATGACAGGCGGGGTTAATTGACCATTGGTGCTGGCGGCCACTTCAACCGCCCCAGCTTTAGTCGCTGTAAAACCTACCCGCTTCATCAGCGGAATCGTGAAAGTGCCTGTCGTGACCACATTGGCGATGGACGAGCCGGAGATGATGCCACTCATGCCCGAGGCCACAACCGCCGCCTTCGCTGGCCCACCGCGCAAGTGGCCCAATAAACTGAATGCGACCTGAATAAACCAGAAGCCTGCGCCTGCTTTTTCCAGCAAAGCACCAAAAGCGACGAATAAAAAGATAAATCCGGCAGACACGCCCAGCGCGATGCCAAACACGCCTTCCGTACCTAACCATTGGTGGCTCACCAGCTTATTCAAACTGGCACCCTTATGAGCAATCACCTCAGGCATGTAAGGACCAGCCACCGTATAGGTTAAAAAAACCAGAGCGACAATCAACAAAGGCCAGCCCAAAGTGCGGCGCGTGGCCTCCAACAATAAAGCTAAACCCAGCAAGCCCACCGACAGATCCCATACCGTGGGTGCTCCCATACGGTCAGCCAATTCGTCGGCGAATAACACAATATATAACGCCGCGAAACAACTCAGGAAAGCGAATAAAAAATCAAACCAGGGAATGGATGAAGATGTCGAATACCGGGATGCCCGGAAAGTCGTAAAAGCCAAGATAAAGGCAAAGCCCAAATGAATGGCGCGGGCTTCCGTATCGTTAAAAACCCCGAAACCAAGCTGAAAAGGCAATGGCGAGGCATACCACAACTGAAACAAAGCCCAGCACAATAATATCGCGGCGACAAACCACCGACCAAAACCAGGGGGGGGCTGGCGTCCAATTTCACTCGCGACGGAATAGGTGTCTTGCGGCATAAGACAAATCCTGTGGTGTGTGCGGGGAGATCATGATGCGCCAAAGAAACAGCTATGGCCGGAACATGGCTCCTGATTAAGTCTCAATCGCCATTCTCATAACGGGAAGTGACGCGCTCACGCAAGGCCTTGCCGGGTTTGAAATGCGGCACATATTTACCTTGCAATGGAACCGATTCACCGGTTTTAGGGTTACGGCCAATCCGTGGGGAACGATAATGCAACGAAAAGCTGCCAAACCCTCGAATTTCAATCCGCTCGCCACTAGCTAAAGCTTCACTCATTTGTTCAATCATGCATTTAACGGCAAGTTCGACATCCCGTGGTGCCAGATGGACTCGCTCACGGATAATGACTTCAATCAATTCGGATCTGGTCATCACACTATCCTGATATGGACAAACCAAGGCATACCCTAACTCGGCGAAAGAATCCGTTCGCCAGATTCCCGCACCGGGATATACCAGCAGATTCGACGAGGGAAACCCGCCGAATCCGCTAATCGTGGTTGAGCTTAGGATTCAAGCTGCTCTTTCAACAAATCAGCCATTGAAGTGGTGCCTGCTGTGGAAGCATCACTGGAATAGGCTGAAATGGCAGCTTTTTCCTCTTCAATATCCTTGGCTTTGACTGACAGGTTAATCACCCGGTTTTTCCGGTCAACGCCAGTAAACTTGGCTTCAACCTCATCACCTTCATTCAGGATATTGTGTGGATCCTCAATTCGCTCACGCGACATATCCACGGTGCGCAAATAGCCTTCAACCCCTTCGGCGAGCAGGACAACCGCGCCTTTCGCATCAATTTCCTGCACGACGCCTTTAACGACAGAACCCTTTTCATGCGCAGCCAAATAAGAAGAGAACGGATCTTTCGCCATCTGTTTGATGCCAAGAGAAATACGCTCACGTTCAGGGTCAACCGCTAATACAACCGTATCCAGCACTTGTCCTTTACGATACTCGCGGACGGCATCTTCGCCATTCTCATCCCAGGAAATATCAGAAAGATGCACCAAGCCATCAATACCGCCTTCCAGACCGATGAAAATACCAAAGTCAGTAATGGATTTGATGGCTCCACTGACCTGATCGCCTTTCTTGAAGTGCTCACCAAAAGCTTCCCATGGATTGGTCTGGCATTGTTTCATGCCCAATGAAATGCGGCGGCGCTCTTCATCAATATCCAGCACCATGACTTCAACTTCTTGTCCCAACTGCGCCACTTTATTGGGATGGATGTTTTTGTTGGCCCAGTCCATTTCAGACACATGCACCAAACCTTCAACGCCATCTTCAATCTCAACAAAAGCGCCATAATCAGCGATATTGGTCACTTTGCCGAACAGACGTGAATTCACCGGATAACGTCGGGTCAAATTCGCCCAAGGATCCTCGCCAGTTTGTTTCAGGCCCAATGAGACACGCATTTTCTCGCGGTCAAACTTGAGTACCTTGACAATCACTTCGTCGCCAATCTGCACCACTTCGGAAGGGTGTTTGACGCGCCGCCAGGCCATATCAGTGATATGCAACAAGCCATCAATACCACCCAGATCAACGAATGCGCCATAATCCGTCAGGTTCTTGACCACACCCTTGATTTCCTGACCTTCAACCAGGCTGTCAAGCAGCTTATCCCTTTCCTCACTGTACTCTTGTTCAACCACCGCGCGGCGCGAAACAACGACATTGTTACGCTTTTGATCCAGCTTGATGACTTTGAATTCCAGCTCTTTACCTTCCAGATAGCTGGTATCGCGCACCGGACGCACATCCACCAGGGAACCCGGCAGGAAGGCGCGAATCTGATCCAATTCGACCGTGAAACCGCCCTTCACTTTGCCGTTAATGCGGCCTTTAATAATGTCTTCACTCTCAAAAGCTTTTTCCAGATTCTGCCAAGCATAATGGCGTTTCGCCTTTTCGCGTGACAAACGGGTATATCCCCAACCATCTTCAACCGCATCCAAAGCGACTTCAACTTGATCACCGACTTCAACCTCCAGGTTGCCGTCAAAATCGATGAACTGGGTGATGGGTATCACGCCTTCAGATTTCAAACCCGCATTGACGGTGACAAAGTCACCATCCACATCGACGACAGTGCCAATGACGATGGAGCCGGTTTGCAAGTTAGTGGTGTTAAGGCTCTCCTCAAAGAGCTCGGCAAAACTTTCAGACATAATGTTTTTATCCAGACCTGTTATCACAGATCGCGCTGCTGGTTTATGGCCCAGCGTTCAGTTAAGGTTGATAAGGAGAGATCGCCCCCATAACAGCGACCCCATCGGGCGATAAAGCGGAAATAGTGGTGATTTTCCTATCAGGATAAACAAGATTCGGCAGCACGAATGATGCTATGCGCGACGTCATCAATCGACATTGACGTGGAATCTATGCACAAAGCGTCTTCTGCTGGTTTCAGCGGTGCGGCGGCGCGATTCTGATCACGCTCATCACGTTCGCGTATCTCCGCTGCGAGGGTCGCAACCCTAGCAGTAATACCTTTCTCTTTCAACTGTTTATAACGCCTGAGAGCGCGCTCATCGGCGCTTGCCGTGAGGAACACCTTGAGCCGCGCTTGTGGAAAAACCACAGTGCCCATGTCGCGCCCATCAGCCACCAGGCCCGGCCGTTTGGCATAACTACGTTGCCAATCCAGCAAAGCGGCGCGCACCGCTGGCATGGCCGCCACCTTAGACGCCGCATTACCTGCGGTTTCGGTGCGAATTGCCAGCGAGACATCCTCCCCATTCAAAGTCACTTGATTGGGCGCAAACTGCACTTGCATACCGCTTACCACCGAAACAAGAGCTTCGCCATCCGCCAAATCGGTTCCTGCCTGGGAGGCTGCATAGCCAACCAGCCGATACAGTGCGCCAGAATCCAGGATATGCCAGCCATAATGCTGCGCCAGACGAGCAGCGACAGTTCCCTTCCCTGCGCCACTCGGTCCATCCAAAGTGATAATCGGAATATCAGGCATGGGCAGCTTCAATCGCCAAACCCGAACGCTTGGCGAACGCGGCAAAATCAGGAAATGAAGTATTCACATTGGCGCAATCACGGATCCTAATCGGCCCTTGCGCGCGTAAAGCGGCTATCGCAAACGCCATGGCGATGCGATGGTCGCCATGACTATCCACTTCACCAGCTTGCAATTGTCCGCCCTGAATCACAATGCCATCTTGCGTGGTGCGCACTTCAATGCCTAAGGCGGCTAAACCATCCGCCATCACCTGAATACGATCAGACTCCTTAACGCGCAACTCCTCAGCACCTGTCAACACGGTTTCACCCTCAGCACAGGCCGCCGCCACAAACAATACGGGAAACTCATCAATCGCCAGCGGAATCTGGTCGTGAGGGATGTGAATGCCTCGCAATGGCGCTGAACGAACGCGCAAATCCGCCACTGGTTCACCACCCGCCTCACGCGCATGCAAAAGATCGATATCAGCTCCCATCAATCGCAGAATGTTGATCACCCCGCAACGGGTTGGATTGACGCCAACATGACGCAACAACAATGCTGAACCCTCGGCGATACTGGCCCCAACCAGAAAAAATGCGGCTGATGAAATATCCGCCGGGACATCCAGATCACAAGCGATTAACCGCCCCCCCCCTTGCACACCGCATTGCTCACCAGATCGCGTGACCGGATAACCAAAAGTCTGCAACATACGTTCCGTATGATCACGAGTGGGTGCCGGCTCAGTCACCCGGGTTTCGCCTTCCGCATATAACCCCGCCAGCAACAAACAGGATTTCACCTGAGCGCTGGCGACCGGCATGACATACTGAATCCCGGATAACTGCCTGACAGGCTTCATCACCAGCGGTGCAGTGCCTGCTCCCGTCGTTTCAATATCAGCGCCCATTTGTTGCAGAGGCCGCACCACTCGTCCCATCGGACGTTTAGAGAGGGAAGCGTCGCCCAGTAACGTCACCGGGAATCCCTGTCCCGCCAATAAACCACTGAGCAAACGCATCGAAGTGCCGGAGTTGCCCAGATCAAGTGCTTGTCCAGGCGCGCGCAAACCGCGCATGCCAACGCCCTGAATCGTCACTTCACCTGCCGTCGGCCCGTTAATCTCCACCCCCATGGCGCGGAAAGCCTGTAAGGTCGCCAAAGCATCCTCGCCCTCCAGAAAACCATGAATATGCGTCACCCCCTCAGCCAAGGCGCCCAACATAATGGATCGATGGGAAATGGACTTATCGCCTGGCACGCGCAGATCACCAGATAATACGCCGCCAGCATTCACAATAAATTGCAGTTCAGTTGACACCTTTTTCTCTATCCGTTTTTGTCTCTAAAATAAACTATGCGCAACACCCAACCCACCACTACTGGTTCGGAATACTCGCCAAATCATTCAACACATGCGCGGCGGCCAACATGCCAAAAGTCGCTGTCACCGGCATGCAAGCCCCAAACCCGGCGCAATTCAAAGAATGATCCGTTTGTTCAGCACAATGGCGTGACGCCTTAACCGGCTCAGCCGACCAAACTGCTGGTACGCTGAACTGGCGCGTCAAGGTTCTCGGAAAACCATAGTCCTGACGCAACAGACGACGAGTACGCGCTAACAAAGCATCCTGCTCCGTTTTATGTAAATCCGATACCCGGATTTCACCCGGATTCAATTGGCCGCCAGCAGCGCCAACAGTAATGACCGCAATATGCTGGCGGCGACAATAAGCGATCATCGCCGCCTTGACCCGGAAATCATCAATGCAATCAACCACCCAGGCATACCGCCTGTCGAGCAAAGTCGTCAAATTATCCAGCCCAACAAAATCTTCCATGCAATCCACCTGGCAGGCCGGGTTAATGAGCGCAATCCGCTCTGCCAGCACCTCTGTTTTCGCACGCCCTAACGTATCTTCCAACGCTTGTAGTTGGCGATTTATGTTCGATTCAGCAACATGATCAGCGTCAATCAGCGAAATATGGCTGACGCCACTACGGGCCAATGCCTCCACCACCCAGGAGCCAACGCCGCCAACGCCCACCACCGCAACATGTGCGGCAAACATGGCTTGCGCCTCCGATGCGCCATATAAACGCGCAATACCTGCGAAGCGGCGTTGCAAGAATCAATACCTTTAATCATGACGGACAGGTGCGCGATGGTACACCCGAAAGAACAAATTGCCCAGATTCTGATAACGTTTACCCAATCTGAACCATCCATGCCACTGAGTACAAACCAACGCCATGATCTCATTAAATGGTTTGCCGCCCGAGCACCCATTCCCGGACCCCGAACAAGCCAGATCCACCCGCAATGGCTTGATCGCGATTGGCGGCGACCTCTCACCAGCACGTCTGATACAAGCCTATAAACAAGGCATTTTCCCCTGGTACAGTCAGGGCGACCCTATTTTATGGTGGAGTCCTGACCCGCGCACCGTGTTGATGCCTGATAAAATCCATCTATCACGCCGCTTGAAAAGAACCCTGAAACACGCTGAATTCACGCTGACCATTGACCACTGCTTCAACACCGTCACAGCCGCCTGCGCCGCACCACGCGCGAAGGAAAAGGATACTTGGCTGCTACCGGAAATGCGCCGGGCTTACCAAGATTTACACCAGGCAGGCGTCGCACACTCTTTTGAACTTTGGCAACAAGATACGCTGGTTGGCGGCCTTTATGGCGTCGCGATCGGGAAAATGTTTTTCGGTGAATCCATGTTCAGCCATGTCACCAACGCCTCAAAAATCGTCATGGCGTATGTGTGCCAATTTTTACAAAAACACCAATTCCCCCTACTTGACTGTCAGGTTCACAACCCGCACCTGATCCGTATGGGAGCGCAAGAAATACCACGCCGACAATTCTTATCTTCCGTCCAAAAAGCGACCAAAATCGTGCAAAACGCCGCGATCTGGCAAACAGAACCCATAAACTGTCGCCACTTGGTGGAACCGCAAGAAGCAGGGGTTATTTTATGACACACCCTGAATATGCTAAAAAACCGCCATCGCATTCTGCATAAATGGACATGTCAAGACGCACAACCCGCGTACCGGGGAGAAAGATGTATGAAATACCCACGATTAATCGCATCATTATGCTTTGGGTTCCTGATCACCACCTTATCGACCCAAGCCGCTGATGAACAACTGGATCAAGGCATGGTGAATCCCGGTTATCACGAACAGCCGCCTTGGTTCAAAGCCTCTTTTCTGGACATTCGCGAAGATATCAACGAAGCCACTGAAAATAATCAACGGCTGATGCTGTATTTTTATCAAGACGGCTGCCCCTATTGCGCCAAATTGTTACGCGACAATCTCGGCAATCCATCCATCGCCCAAGCAACACAACAACATTTTGATGTCATTGCGATCAACCTGTGGGGTGATCGTGAAGTTGTTGATTTCGCCGGTAACATCACGACCGAGAAACAATTGGCTGAAGCCCTGCGCGTGCAATACACCCCGACGCTATTGTTGCTGAACGAATCCGCCGAAGTCGTTTTACGCATTAACGGCTACTTTGCGCCGCATAAATTCCGGGCGGCCGTGGACTTTGTTGGCGGCAAACACGAAAAACAGCAGGATTTCCGCACCTTTTACGCTTCAGCCAATCCACAACCGGCCAGCGGCACGCTTCATCAACTGGCTGACTCACTCCCCATGCCACTACATCTGGCGGACAATCGCGCGCAAAGCCACCGTCCTTTGCTCGTCATATTCGAGCAGAAAATCTGCCCTGACTGTGATGAACTGCATCAGGATATACTCCGGCGACCACAAATCGCCCATGCATTAACCAATCTGGACATCGCCGTGGTCGATATGTGGTCAAAAGAGCTGATCCAGACACCAGAAGGACACACAATGCCCCTGACGGACTGGGCGAAGGCGCTCGGCATACACCATACGCCGAGCTGGGTGTTTTTCGATACCCAAGGTAAAGCGGTATTCCGCATTGAGGCTTATGTGAAAAGTTTCCACATTCACGGCGCGATAGATTATGTGGTCAGCCAGGCTTATCATGCGCAACCGAACTTCCAGCGTTTCCTGCAGCACCGGACGGATACGCTGCATGCGCGTGGCTTTAACATTAACCTGATGGACTGAGGTTAGCTATGCAGGCCAATCTTGCCGTGCTGATGGATCCCATCGAGCACATCAAAATTCACAAAGACAGCACCTTCGCCATGTTGCTTGAGGCTCAACGACGCGGCTGGCCCATCAACTATCTGCAACAAAAAGACTTGTACCAACGCGATGGCCGCACCTATGTCAAAGGCGCGCCACTGAAAGTTTACGACCAAACCGGACGCTGGTTCGAGTTGGGCGAACACCTCACCCAACCACTGGATGCCTTTGATGTCGTGCTCATGCGCAAAGATCCGCCTTTCGACATGGAATACATCTACACCACTTATTTGCTGCAACAGGCCGCTGATACCGGCGTCTTAGTGGTGAATGACCCCAAGGCACTGCGCAACGCCAACGAAAAGCTCTCAACCGGATTCTTCCCTCAACTATGCACGCCCAGTCTGGTCACTCGCCTGGCGGATGAACTGAACCGTTTCATTAATGAACAGCAGGATGTCATCCTCAAGCCGCTGGACGGCATGGGCGGCGCTTCCATTTTCCGGGTCAAACAAGCCGACCCGAATCGCGCGGTAATCATTGAGACCCTGACAGCCCATGGCACTCAATCCTGTATGGCACAGCGTTTCATTCCGGCGATCAGCCAGGGCGACAAACGTATTCTGGTGATTGATGGCGAGCCTGTGCCCTATGCCCTCGCGCGTATCCCGGCACCAGGGGAAACACGCGGCAACCTGGCCGTTGGTGGACGTGGCGAAGGAATCGCGCTGACGGAACGCGACCGGGAAATCGTCGCCACCCTATCCCCTTATCTACGCCGTTCAGGTATCCTGTTCGCTGGCCTGGATGTCATCGGCGATTATTTAACCGAGATCAATATCACCAGCCCGACCTGTATCCGCGAACTTGATGCTCAATATGGGCTGAATATCGCGGGACTCTTATTCGATTGTCTGGAGCAGAAACTCGCCGTATGAGCATGCTGACAAAGCGGTTACTCTCGCTCACCCTCATCATACTGATCACCCTCGGATCATCCAGCGGTTGCGCCCCCCCTTTGCCCGCGCAAAAATTTCGCCTGCTGGCGTTTGGCACCTATATTGATGTCGAAGTCATCGGCATCAACCAACCACGCGCCGAAGCCGCGCGACGCCAACTGCAACAAGATTTCGACCTCATGCACCATGCCTGGCATGCCTGGGAACCCGGCCCCTTGGGCTATGTCAATGCATCCATCCGCGACGGCGTTCAACGCATTGCGGCCCCCCCTTCCACACTACCGCTGATCAAAATATCGCAGGAACTCGCCAGACAAAGCGATTACTTGTTTGACCCCGGCATTGGTCAACTCGTTAAACTGTGGGATTTTCATCGTGGTGAGCTAACCTCGCGCCAACCCCCTGAACTCGAAGCCATTGACGCTTTATTAAGCCAACAACCCAGTATCTGCCAACTCGCCGTCGATGGCTTTCATATCAACTCCAACAACCCCGCCGTACAACTCGATTTCGGCGCGATTGGCAAAGGCTACGGCGTTGATCAAGCGATCCTGCGCTTACAAGAAATGGGCATTGACAGCGCGATCGTCAATGCCGGAGGCGATCTGCGCGCCATCGGATCACGCGCCGGGGTTCCCTGGCGGATCGCCATTCGCGGACCATCCGGCAGCGGCGTGCTTGCCTGGCTGCCCGTCAGCGACAATGGTGCCGTATTCACCTCGGGCGATTATGAACGTAACTTCACCTGGGACGGCGAATTTTATCACCACATTATCGACCCACGTACCGGATACCCGGCGGAAGGTGCCGCATCCGTCACGGTATTGCATACTGATGCCACCACAGCGGACGCAGCCGCCACGGCATTATTTATCGCAGGGCCAGAAGACTGGCCACAGATCGCCCGTCAAATGGGCATTGATCAGGTCTTGCTCGTGGACACAGAAGGCCAAATCCACATGACGGAAAAAATGCAAAACCAAGTAAAATTGCGTCCGCTCACCAAACAACCGAGGATTGTCTCTCTCCCCGAATAACCGGATTTTCGGATCAGACCGTCACCTGGTTGAACAACATCCGCAAAAGCGCGCCGTCATTCCCACACAGACGGTCAATCAAAACCAAACCGCAGCTTAGAGAGTGTCTTCAAACTACTGAAGTCGCTTAAACATAAGACGGGGATGGTGAGAAAGAGCATGGTTTCGGAGGTATCAGGCAGAAATTCATAGTCCTTGGAAATCAGATTTTTGATACTGGCCGTAATAGCCAGACGCCGAGCAGCAGCTTCCGGGTTTCCTTGTGCAATTTCCTGTTCAAGCAATTCGGAAACGTAAACTGAGAAGTGCTGGAGATTCTCTGGCCACCAAATCTCCGTAATATTTTGCCGGGCGACCTTTACCAAATCATTGCTTGGACGTGCCGTGAGGTAACTGATAACCGATGATTCTATGTAGACCTTAGATTTTCATCACTGGATTATACGATAGCCTAGCTCTCAGCAGCTAACATCAAACTCAGCGGTACCCAACGCGAAGCGGCGTTTGCGTAATAATGGCGAAGCCATGCGTAAAAAGCCGCGCAGTGGTGGGTGTCCGCTGGAGTGCCGTGTTAGGCATGATTTATGTGCAAATTTTTAAATACCGATACAGGGTCAGATTGAACAAGGCGCAGTAATACTTTTGCTGGCCCTGTAGGATGACGATGCCCTTGCTCCCAATTTTGTAATGTACGCACATTGACACCAATTAAAGAAGCAAACTTTGATTGAGAAAAACCAATATCTTCACGTATTGCTTTTACATTTGGCTCTGGAAGCTCAAATGAACGAGAAGCACTTTTTTCGCCCCGGTGGATTTTGCCTGCCTCTTCGATACTGGCAAGTAATTCATTGAAATGTTCATCTTTCATCGTTCGAACTCCAATTCGACAATCTTTTTTAAAATCAATAGTTGATTCTTAGTGAAGTTTTCTTGTTCATTCTTTGGATAAGCGTAGAGCATCAAAATTTGATCGTACTTGTTTGCCCAATAATAAATGACCCGGATTCCACCTCGTTTCCCTCAACCTTCAATTCGCCACCGAATTTTACGGATACCACCACTACCTTGTATTAAATCTCCCGTATTTGGAAATTGAAGTAAATGATTTTGCAGGGATTGATATTCATCATCTTGCATCAAGGCGTTGATGGTTTTGGTGAATATTGAAGTTTCGAGGATGACCATACCTCAATAATACGTCATCGACGTATTTTGTCAAGTATGGTGGTTTGAATGCCTAACGCCGCGCTCACCGAAAATTTTGGAGCACAGCGGAAAAATTGTCCGTGTGCAGCGCCTTGTTAGCTCTATCAACCCAGCTTGTGACCATCTATTGCTTCCAAGAATTTGCTTTTATTGCTGAATGATCGACTTGCACCAAGCAGCTTGATATAAAAAATCCATACATGAAGCAAGAATTCAGATAGGCCTTCCAGCTCGCCGGATGTATGTCCATGATGTAAATACCTAGAGCGTAGCCCATATACAGATTTCACAGCCTTAACTATAGATTTTCGTTCAGGCAACTCTTGAGAAGTAAAAATTGCTAATCTTTCAGCTAAATTCTGTTGGATTGGCTCATTTTCATTCTTAAGAAGAGTGCTTTCAAGAGCAGACAATATATAAACCAATTTTCTAGAGGCTCTGCAGTGAAAGCAGCTTTTGAATACAACATGGAAGTATTAAGAATTAAAGATTCAAATTCAGTAGGCTTCTCTTTAATAGCAATTTCGGATAGAACACCTAATCCGCACTTTGCATATTCATCAAGATCGTTTTCTGAGATATGCCAATGCCTCATAGAAGCCTGATCCAGAACTCCATGCGTAACACGAAGGCTATTTGACTCGGAACGAGAAATTGTTGTTGATTGAGCCAAGTTTTCTGTGCCTTTAATTTTGCATATGCACTTTACGTCAGGCATTAACATTGCACCTGAATATATACCTAGAAAACTAGCAACTCTCTGAGCGGTCATCACAGCCAAGTCATTAGCAAAACTTGGCTCACATTCCAGCCTGATTTCGACAGCAGCATACCCTTGATAGTCTTTGCGGAATTTATCAAAAAATGCAGCAGCATCATTTTTTTGTTGTTCATTATCTATTGACCCACCAATGGCCGCCATTTCATCTACTAACGCTTTCGTAATATTGCATATTACAACCCCGCAAAATGAAAATGGCCGTTGAACAATCATGTTGGCAACGGGAACATATACAGTAATTGGTTTAACGGCCTCCCTTGCTTCATCGATTAGCACAGACATAAATGGTTTTTCTTGATCGTTTCTGGAAAACGTTTTTTCTAGCCAGTTAAAAGCTGCCTCCTCAATAAAATCCCGGCTAAGTCTGTCTCTGAATGCTGGCAACCGCTGCATCTTCTCAGCTAGATCCACTAAAGATTTATGAGATTCGTTTTCTAGGCCATACCGCACTCCCTCACTTATAAAGAATCTAGCAACAGTATTGCCACGGTAGTTACTGGTCTTTTCCTGCAAACCTCCAACAATATCTTTGTCGGTGATAGTTATGCCAACATGCACCTCTGTTTCAAATTTCGGAACAGAGTCTTCTTGTCTTTGGGTGGCTTCAATTTTTTCTATCAGAGAACATATTTTCGAATTAAAGTTTCCTTCTGCTGATGGATAAATTTCAAACATAATCAGTATTCACATCTAGGAGAGCTAACGCCAGGCTCAGCGGAACCCAACGCGGAGCGGCGTTTGCGCAATAATGGCGAAGCCATGCGCAAAAAGCCGCGCAGTGTTGGGGTTCCGCTGGAGTGCCATGTTAGCCGACATTCTGCTACGCATATTTTGCTACTGGCACTGGGCGCTCTACAGCAAAATTAGCCCTATGCATTTTAATTTTTTCTACTTCATGCATAGTTTCTGCTGTCAAATAACTTTCACCACAATGTGGACAATTTACGATTGGCACATTTTCAATAACAAGTAGACGATTATTCTTTCCGTAACTTCGTGTAATATGGCGAATATGTGCTCCTTCTTTTCCACAAATATCGCATACTAATGTAGTCATATTATTCATCTCTATATACGGTAATAATTACCATTTTGTTGGGGGTTGGGCTTAGCTTGGCAACGATGGCTATTATTGAACCATCTATTGTTTGTCCGCGAACGACATATTTCCATTCCTGTTGTTCCGAGCCTTTTTGCCTCTCTATTATTGTACCCGTTAAAATCGCCCTTTCGACATCAAAAATGGAAAGTTCGTCCTCATCCATTTCTTCTTCACCATGCAAGGTGACAATGTATCTGTTTTCCCGAATACATTTCTTGAACTTGTTGAGAACCCCAGGAAACAATTTAGTAACTCCACATGGTTTGACTTTTATCGGCTAACGCCTGTGATTAGCGGCGCGAAGCTGCGGAGCGTCCGAGTGAGCCGACAGGCGAACGGCTAGATTTACTTGTTAGCTTGCTGCTCGGTGCTTGTTGGCCGATTGAACTGTTTTTCCCTGACGAGTTGCTCGCGAACCGCAGCGCCAACCTGTGCGGGGCTGTGAATTGCGCTTTGCTTGGAAGATGCTGCCATTGATTATGCATTGGTGCGACCACTGTTCCTTCAGGTTTTCTGTTTGGCTGATCGTGGCGATAAGAGCTAGAGCTACTAGAGCCAAATTGCACTTTGAACTTCCTTTCCTCGGTTATGCATTGGACTCGCACCACTTGGATAACGCTCCCAACTTTCAGCGCATTGACGCCATGCACTGTACCAACAATCTTTTCTGCGCGAAGCGCTTCTTCAAGCTAACGCCAAGCGTAACCGGCTGCCAAAAGCGGTGCGGCTGAAGCGTAGCGGAAGCCGCGCCGCTTTTGGCAGTCCGCGTTAACGCTTTTGTTAGCCGATTTCATTTGATGACATACTGTTTGTTCACCAACTCTGCCATTTCAGGCCCTTTGTAATATGGCTTTATCCAAGTCAGCTTCCGTTCTGATTGATTTACACCACAAGCTTGATTTCTCCAATGCCCACGCACAATAAACCGTTTACCACTTATTGTGGAATTTATGGATTTGCCCGGAGCATTAGAAGTATGGCTTTTATCTATAACAATTGGGGGTAGGTTTTCTCCAACCTCCATGTAATCTAACTGAGACGATTCAGCAATCTGTTTTTTAATCTTTTTGATTTTTGCCTTTGACTTCAAAGAGGAAAGTTTTGCGTTTAGATCATTATGGGGAGACAGTTTTCCAATGAGATCAGGTTGACTTGACGAAAGATATAGTATTGTATTGATCAATATACGGAAAAACATTAATCCTTTTTCATAAAATATTCTATCCTCTCCTTTCTTCCCAAATATGACCTCATTTACTGTGACAACATCAGGCTCTCCTGTTTCTGAATATATGTCATCCCAGTCTGTCTTCAATGTTTGATCGATATTCCAGCCTTTTCTTATTAAAAGTTCACGTTTGACAAATGAATAGCTATGCTTGTGATTTGCGTGCCAACAAGCAAATAGTATTTTTCTTTCTCCCTCCTCTGCTGGCAAAGAATGAGCAAATACGCTAATTGGTGTATTTGTATCTACAAATAATTCCCCTTCTTCATAAGCATGAAATGCATTGATGGCAGTTTTTGCTCCAAATACGAATAAGCATGAGTCAAAAGGCAATCTTAGTAATTCAGAATCGACTTCTAAGTTTGTTTGCGCAAGGTGTTCAACTAAATTGCTACTAACGTGAAATGTCTTTTTTCCGAATAATTCAAAATTCGTTAGCGTAAGATAATCAGAATGCTTGGAGTACAATAAGTTCTTGAAGTCACTAGAGGAATGAAATTGACGTATGTAATTTTCTGCCTCTATAGAATCAGTTATACCCATTGAATATAGGCGAAGCTTCATATCTTCAGTTATTCTTTTTACCACATCAGCAAGATACTCTTCAAAATACCTGCTGTAATCATCAGAGGAACCAAAAGGCCCACTTCCTTCTTCAAGTCCATCAATATCCTTACGGACGAAATCGACCATAATAGGATCGCGTCTCAATAAGACATCATAATATGTTGATGATAGTTTCATTCCTTGCGATGCCTTATCTTTTAAACGGCTAACGCTTGCGTAAAGGGCGCGGCCAACGGATGTGACTACGCCCATAAAACTTGGGGCACCATAGCTGCCAAATTTGAGCTGCGGCGTTTTGCGCCGCGTCCCTTTTGACGCACTTGTTATGCCCCAATAGCCTGAAATTACCACGACCGCTTGACTTGGGCCACCTATTTTATACACTGCGACTTACGGAGCTTCAAAACTCCTACAGGCGGGCAAAACCGCAGCCGGAAAGCAATGCGGTTTTTTTGTGCCCGAAATCCGGCCTTATGGCCGGGAGGTCTGGGGAATACAACACCCGCAAGGGAAATACCCAGAGCAGTTCCTGTAGCTGTTTTGAACCTCCTGACCACCCACTTTATGCAACTTCAAAATTGCTACAGGAGAAACCATGAAAATACGTCATATGAAAGTCCGTAAGGGCTTCCGGGATTATTACCTGAAAAACCAATCCCATTCAGGCTATCCCACAACCCCCTATGTTTTGCTGAAAGGCACTTGGTTTGAAAAAGCCGGTTTTGCCATTGATACGTCGGTGTCGGTGTATGTGCAACCAAACCGCCTTGTATTGACCCCACGAGACCCGACATAAAAACCACAAGCCCCAGCAATTGACTGGGGCTTTTTTTGAGTACTGGATTAAAAAAAGAAAAAAGGTAGCATCATCTTGTTTTGGGACTAACGATAATAAAATTAAACGCTGTATCAGATTTTGCGTTTGATCCATAGCTTCTACCCTCAAGAGTTGCTCCTTGTCTGGTAGCTTTGATAACTCTAATATTGGCACCCTCCTCCCCGCCATCACTCGTTGCTACCACAACTGGTCGTATATCCATCGGTGTAGCGAAGTCGATTTCATAAGTTCCTGTCGTCGGTCGGTGTACTTTAAATAGCTCCCCTTTATCATGTTGCAGATTGCCGCCAGCATCTACATAACCTGCCATGACTATATTAAGTTTTCTTAGTTCTTTTGAGACGACTATACTCGCCTCCTTTTTTGCACCTTCTGTCGCAGCTATATATGAAGCAAAAATTGTTGCTGCTGCGCCGATGATGGCGACTAGAATTTCGGTTTTTACTACCATATCTAATTCCTCATTTAAGGCATAACGCCTAGCTCACTGGAAAAATGCGAGCGCAGCGAGTGTTTTTTCCGGTGGAGCTATTTGTTAAGTGCCTAGGGTTTACACATGACTTGGTGAAATGCACCCGTGTTTTGTGGCCCACCAACATCCCCCGCACAATACTGGCTATTGGGGATACAAACCGCCGTACTTGCTGGAAATGCTGAGCTATAAAAATAACCACCCCGTAAAAGCCTGTTGGCCGGTGGTTGCCACTTTACCCAAATAAACCACCAAGGAAAAGTGCGCCTGGAACACAGGTCAGGGCAATCGGGCTTAAATTGTGTTGCAAAGAGAAACAAGATGAGGTAATGGGG
>JAPQLC010000034.1 GCA_030826945.1 Candidatus Thiobius zoothamnicola | reverse complement strand
GGATCAGCCGATCATTACCGGTCGGCACTATAACGCCACCCATCGGCCGCCGTACAAACTGGCCGAACATAAGACCCGCATGGTGATCAAGTCCAAGACCCACCGGGGGCAGGGGCACAATGAGCTGTATTTTGATGACAAAAAAGATCGGGAAGAAATCTACATCCATGCGCAAAAGGATCAGAACAATGTGGTGCTGAATGATGAAACGACGCAAATAGGGCACGATCGGACGGAACAGGTAGGGAACGACGAAACTATTACTATCGGGCGTGATCGGAGTGAAAATGTCAAACATGATGAAATGCTCGCCATAGGCAATGATCGCAGTCTGCAGGTTGGTCAGAATCAAAAAACTCAGATTGGTAAAGACAAGGTTGTCACTATTGGCAACCATAAACACGAAGAGATCACGGCGAATTTCGACCAAACAATTGGAGGGCATCTGCAATGCCAAGTAGGCGGTCAAGCCTTATTAAAAGCAGGAGAGCGCATCACTCAATTGACTCATGTACATGAGATTGGTGTGAATGAACGATTTATCGTCAAAGGACCCGCAGGTGCAATCATCATTGATGCGGGCGGCATCACTCTCAAGGGACAAGTAAAGATCAAAGGTGGACTGGCTATCACAGGTGGTTCGGGTGGAGGACGTGGCTACACAGGCTCTCCGGTTACGGGCCAACCTCTATGCAAAATGTGCATGAGTGGGAAGTAACCAATGGAATTAGTCACGCATTGGCGACAACAGATTCACGATACTTCAGCCCAATTTCAGACGGTAGAGGTACCTCATACCTTTTATGTCCTGGCGGAGAGCAGTCTCAACTTTGAGCTGGCACTGATAGCCGAACTGGAATCCGCCATGCCTCTGTTTGCCGAACAGGACATGGCGGAAGATACGCCCCATCTCTATCAAGTGGACTCAAACACCGAATTGCTGAAAACCTTGCTTGAAGCCGGTATCGGGCAATATGCGCTCTGTTTTATCTGGAGTTCCCTTGATGCAGAAGGCATCCTGCATCACCTGAGACATTTTTGTCAGGTCGTAGATCTTCAAGGCCCAAAATACTGGCTGAGATTCTGGGATCCACGGGTATTGCCTTATTTCCAACAAGGTATGAACCCTTGGCAGGCACACCATTTATACACCGATATTGCCGCCATGGGGTGTGAAGACTATCGCAATCCTGAAGTATTACGTTTATTTTACAAGCCTGAGGAACAAGGCAAATTGGAAGAAACAAACGAAGAAGATGCAGGGTGGAACAGGCAAGGTGTGCCAGTACTGTCAACCCATTTGGAGACCTGTTTAATGCAGGGATTTCAAACCTATTACCACTATCAATTGGCGCGACAATTATTGGATCAATACCCAAAATCGGAGATGCCCGATTTTGTGGACTTGGAAGCTTGGGTAAAGACGCAAAGTGATCAATTGATTGATTGGAAGGTGGATGATACTGACATTCACGACAACCTGATCACGGCAGCTTGGTTACAAAATCAAGATATGGCTCAAATCCGCCAGCACGCCAACAAAACCAATGCCGAGGTCATTGGCTTGTATAGTTTCAGCCTGTCTCTGCTGGAAAAGGCGAAAGCCGAATATCATTCCGACCACAAGGAACCCCAGTCATGACTTCTTTAACCAATAATAAAAAGCCATCCATTGCGGTGCCCATTCTGTTTGTGCCGGGAATTATGGGTAGTCGCTTGACAAATAAGGACAGTAAAATCGTATGGGACCCTCCGCCTACTGGAGTGTCTAGTAAGGGTGTTGCTGCCCTTGTAAAAGGTCTTTCAAATAATGCCGATGACCGTAAACAAGAGTTAATCGGAGAGCCAGGAAAAAGCTTTGATTCGAAATACCTTAGGGTAGCTGGTTTAAAAGATAGTCCAAGCCATGGCGTCACGGTAGGTACCGGTAGGAACAAACGTAACCCAGAAGAAGAACACTGGAAAAAAGTGGTCACAGCACCGCCAGGACCTGAAAAGATCACTATCAACCCATCCCAACTCAGTCTGGCGGTTGCCCTCTGTTCCACCGAGCAGCCACATAAAACCAGAGGTTGGGGCACAGTACATTGGGAAAGCTATGGTCCTTTCTTGCAATGGCTGGAACAAATGTGTACGGACATCACATTGAAAGGCGTCAATTGCCATGTCTACCTGCCAATTTATGCCTGTGGTTACAACTGGACAGCCTCCAATGCAGATTCAGCAGAAGGATTGGCGGGTTGGATTGATGACGCCAAAAAAGAGATGGGTGAATTGGATATTGAGATGGACAAGGTGCTCATCATCAGCCATTCCATGGGCGGCTTCGTCAGTCGTTACTGTGCTGTGGGCAAAACCGCGCGGGAGAATGATATCCATGCGATTTGCCACATAGCCATGCCGGATAATGGCAGCCCGGCCACCTATAAACGCATGAAAGCTGGATTTGAAGATTGGGCAATCAAAAAGATATTAGGCACAAATGGTGAAGAAGTAACAGCGGTCATGGGACATGCGCCAGGAGCATTGGAGTTATTGCCTAATATACATTACCGCCAACAAAATGGTACTCAGGGAGGCTGGCTTACTTTGGAAGACAAAGATGAAGCCATACCACTCTTTCAGGGTAACCCATATGAAACGGTGTACAAAGAACGTGATAAATGGTGGCGTTTGATTAATCCAGATTGGCTGGAACCGAATGATACGGTCGATGATGCGGAAAAAGAAGATTTATTTGATAGAAAATATATCATGGGTACTTTGCAACAAGCCAGAAGTTTTCATGAGGAATTGAAAGAGAAAAAACATAGCAACACATGGCTAATTTATAGTACTAGCCCATCAACCGCGTGGGAAAAAATCCAATGGCGGTTATTCCATAATAAAAAAACCGGCCGAGGTAGAGGTATAAAAACATATGAGTACAATGCCACAACTACTCAACTTGAGGCATTAAGAAAAATAAATATTCAGACAGAAGAAGGAGATGGAAAAATTAGTCTTTCAACCCCACAAGATAGCAGCACAACAGCTTTATATTCAGTCCGCATCCAACCCGGCACGGCAGCAGGTGATGGCACGGTACACCGTGGCGCGGGTGATCATGCAATTAATGTAGTGCATTATGTGCCACTCAATATCTCAGATGACCATCAGGAAATGATGAACAACAAACAGGTAAAAGACCATGTGGAACATTTTGTCAAGACGATGTTACGCAATTTTGCTCAGTGTGGTTTTCATGACAAATGCGGGATGTAACAATATGGACTCCATGACATTGACCACCAAGCAGATAGATCGTGACTTAACCTCGAATTGGCAGGATGTTTGTTTGGGCCATTTCAGCCTTAGGTTGCCGCCAAACCTGTTGCCCTTACAAAAAAGGGATGTACGATTTGATGGATATGAATTTGAAGTATTACCGGCAAGATATGATAAAGCCCTGCATTCCGAGGTACTTGAGAAAGAGCAGAAAATCAGTGCATTGCAAGTACCGGATGGCTTGAATTCCGTCATTCACCGGGAAGAGGGAGATCGTCGCAACCATTACTTGATAGCTTATCGGGATGGAGGAAATGATTTACCTCATTTGGTCAATATAGAAGGATACAAAAAAATATCCAATAAAATCCTGCATTACCAAAGAGGTATTAGTGATGGGTACAAACGCACTCCTCCTGAAAAAAGCATTTCAAGAAATCAGCGGTTTGAGAATATTTATTCATCCGCCCAACGTATTTTGAAATTTTTGGAGCCTGTTAAAAACCAGGCCAAGCCGGGAAATGGTTTTTGCCTGGATAACCAGTTCATTATCCGGGGAAATTCTGTAACTGGAACTGGAGACATCACAAAATTTTCTATGCCTAGTGATGAATATTTTTTCAAAATTAAGATCAGCACTTTGGCAGGCACTAAAAATGGATTTAATCTGCGTGAACATCTGAAAAAAATCTCTCAAAATAAAGATATCCCAGGAGAAGTACAACTTGTGACTGTCAACGATATGGAAGGGGGCTTCATGCGCACCGTTGATGAAGACTATTATGGTGCGGTTGAATATGGATGGCTTTACGTTGAGTCTTTACCCAATACAAAACGTAAACTGGTTATACAAATCGAACTGGAAGAGCGTGATAGTCCCTATATCGGTAAAGACAAGGATGAACTGGACCAGATATTTACCAATATACTCGCCAGCTTTCACCGCCGGGGATAATAGAGTAAGGAAATACACCATGCCCAACGCCTCCCTCCTCGGCCATCACCATACCTGCCCCAAAGTAGAGCCCGGCCCAGTGCCGCATGTCGGTGGCCCGATTATCTCAGGCCAAAGCGCCTGTACCGTGAACGGCAAACCAGTCGCTGTAGTCGGCGATGCCTGCGCCTGCCAAGCCGGAGGCCCGGATACCATCGTATCCGGCTCCGCCGGTATGACCATCAATGGCAAACCAGTTGCTTTTGTCGGTAGCGCTACTGCACATGGTGGTGTGGTGGTGGAGGGTGACCCTGCGTTAACCATCAATTAGCACAGCCTAGGCCACGCAAACTCTATCCTTATTTGTATGGCCGGTATAGCCTTCGCCACCGCGAAGATCCTTTCATCAGCGATTGGGAAGATGATCTGCCGGATCCTTACCCGGAAACGGTCGCGCAATGGTGGCGAATACATCAAGCACGTTCCAAGGTTGGCACGGTTTATGTGGCTGGATTGGAAATCCAAGAAGAAAATCTGCAGCGGATTCTGGCCAATGGCAATCAACGCCAGCGCACTTTGGCGGCTTTATATGGCCTGGTCAAGGATTGCGGCTAGCCGATAGGGGTTCAATTGGCAAAGTATTGAATGAGCGGCTTGCATTGAAAGTGCTTCGTTCAGAGAAGTGCGATTCAAATTGATGTGGCAAGCCATGGTCAACGAACAAAAGGACGCAGCCAACCCTGAGCGGCGAGAAAGCGTCCGTAAAACCATACCCAAAGCCAGATTCTCCAGCGTTTGGGTAAACCTTTGTCAAACAGAATATCTCTGGTGTAGATCATGAGTGCTGATAAGGGACTTGCTGGTGTAATCGGGGTATATACAGGTGGTTGATAGCTGGCGTCCTCACGGTTCTGCATAAATCGCCGCAGGTGCTGAGCCGCCATTTGACGCGTCTCTCGCAGCCCTAAAAAAGCCGGATCGTCCGCAAACCGTTTACGTCGCCGATAAGTTTCATCCCGCGCAGCCTTACCGGCGCGATAATGACAGTGTTCAAAAATCACATCATCCAGATAGCGGATACGGTCATACCCGACATGTTGCAGTCTTTTGAAAATATCAAACAAATGCAGGTCAATGAAAGCGCCTTGGTAGGCCAGCGGATAAGGTTCAATCAATATGTCGCAGGCGCGGCGCGATAGAATGGGAAAGGTGGACAGTTTACCCCGCTTAAACAAGTCATTCGGATAGGCGAGATAAATGCCATCTGGGAATTGATGATGCACAGCGCGGATCAGCGTATCCCAGTTTTTGGTTTGCACGACGATGTCATCGTTCGCCAATATGATGATTTCTCCATGGCTCTGCGCCAGACATGCCGCGTTATATTGTCCCATGGTTTTCCTTGGCCCGATTAGGGTATGCACCTGAATGTCGGGATGGCCTAAATGGTGGCTGCCAGCATCATCTTCATCCGCATAGATGATTACTTCAAGGGCTTCCGGATAGGCCGCCTGATCCACCAGACTGCGTAGAAATCGCGCCGCCAGCGCTGGTCGGCCACGCGTCGGCAGCAGCAGCGAAATCAGCGGAAGCGTTTGCGTGGAGGCGTGATCAGATAACCCGGTCATTACCACCATCCACCGGCACTTGAGCACCTGTGGTGCAGGCGAATGCCGACCCGCACATTTGGATCACCATTTCCGCAACTTGTTGGCTACTGATTTCGGTGCGCAATACATTGTTACGCTTGTAGGCTTCCACTGAAACACCATAGTGAGCAGCGCGCGCGGCCAGCACGTCATCGGTCCAGATAGCGGTATCGAATACGGCGTTTGGGTGAACGGAGTTGACCCGGATATTATCACTACCCCATTCCAGAGCAGCAACGCGCGCCAATTGATTCAATGCCGCTTTGGAGGCGGAATAAGCAGCGGCTCCTGGCCCGGGAGCTCGCACATTTTTCGAGCCGATGATGACGATGCGCCCACCATTGGGGGCCAGTTTAAGTAAAGCATGGCATTCCCGCATCCAGGCTAAACCGGCATCCAAATTGATGTTCATTACCGAGCGCCATTGCGCTGATTCCAGTTCGGCAATAGCGCAACCGCCAGGGAAGATCCCCGCATTCAGCACCAACATGTCAAGTCCGCCAAAGGCGTCCACTGTCTTGCGTAAGATATCCTGCAGAGTGCTCTCGGAGGTCACATCGCCGACCAGACCCAAATAGTCGGGCCGTACGGCGAGTTTCTCCACAGATGGATTGATATCCACGCCGACCACCGCTGCTCCCTGATCAAGTAAGGCGTTCACGCAAGCCGCGCCAATACCGGACGCCGCGCCAGTCACCAAAGCAATTTCACCAGCGAATCGGGAAGGAGCGCCAGCCTTGCGCAGTTTCGCCTGCTCCAAATCCCAATATTCCACCGCGAAAATATCGTGCTCCGGCAAAGCTTGATAGCCACTCAGCATCACAGCGCGTTGGACCACCTGGATCGTGTGCGCATAGATATCCGCCACGATATTCGCTTCTTTGGCAGTGCGGCCAACGGCGCATAGGCCCAATGCGGGATCCAGCACCACTCTGGGAGCCGGGTCCAGCATGGTTTTAGGTGCCTGTGACAAAGGTTCATTACGCGCGTAATAATCCTGATAGGCCGCCACATAAGCGTTCACGTCCGTGCCCAGCATTGGCAGCCTTTTGGTGCGGATCACATGATCCGGAGTGGCCGGCCCTTGCTGCGAAATGGTATGCAGATCGTCGCGGGCGACGAATGACATCGTCTCAGCATCCGTATGGCGTTTCAGTATGACAGGGAATCCGGCTGTGTTTGACAGCTCGCGGCGCAAATCAGCCAACACCGTATTGGCCGCCTCTGCATTCGTCATGGGAGTAGCGGGAATCTGCCAGGCATTGCGAGAACGGATATAGGTTTCTGCTTTATCGACCAGATAAATCATGCGCTCATAGGACGCTTTGGCCGATTCGCCAAAAGAGAAAATGCCGTGATTGAGTAACACCATGCCAATGGTGTGTTCCGTCATGTCCGCGCTGAGTGCCTGAGTGCACAAACGGGCCAGATCAAACCCTGGCATCACATAAGGGATGATGATCACTTCCTGACCATAAATCGCTTGTATGGCGGATGCGCCATCGGGCGAGTTGGTGATAGTGATCACGGCATCAGCATGTGTATGATCCACATACTTATGCGGAATGATCGCATGCAATATCGCCTCGACGGAGGGCGTCGGAGCCGTGGCCTGGGTCATATGAGTGACCAGTTCATTCACCATATCCGGGTCAGAGAGTTCGGCCAGACCAGCAAGGCGTTGCAAATGCGCAAGCCGGACTGGCGCGAATCCGGCAGGTTCAATGGTCTCCAAATCCCAACCACTGCCTTTGACGTATAAGATATCTTCTTTTTCGCCAAACTGGTTTTCCTCCACCACTTTGACTGAGGTATTGCCGCCGCCGTGCAATACCAATGATTTGTCTTTGCCCAATAAACGTGACGAATAAACCCGGTAATCCAGGTCAGTTGCGTCAGGGGTATTGATATCCGTTTCGTTCCATAAATTCTTCATGAGTCAACCGCTATTTTGGTCTGATAAAAATCAATCACTTCACCAATCGGCCCTGCGTGCGCGACCTGCCCCCTGTGCAGGCAGATGCCATCATCACAGGTTTCCGCCAATGTGCCCAGGTCATGCGACACAATGACGAGGGAGCCATGACTATGCCGGAAATCGCGTAAGTAATTTTTGCATTTTGCCTGGAAATCACTATCACCGACAGCCAACACTTCATCAATCAGCAAGATTTCCGCGCCTATGTGGATAATGGTGGAAAAACCAAGCCGGGCGATCATGCCACTGGAATACGTTCGTATGGGATTTTCGATAACATCGTGCAGTTCCGAAAATTCAATGATGGCATCCATATGCTTCCGAATATGGCGCAGAGACATACCGAGTATTGAACCGTACAGCGTAATGTTCTCACGCCCGGTCAATTCAGAGTGAAATCCAGAACCTAAAGCCAACAGAGAAGCCACCTTGCCATTGACTTCAATAGTGCCTTGATCTGGCGTGATAACACCCAATAGCAATGAAAGCAAAGTGCTTTTGCCAGCGCCATTATGTCCAATAACGCCGAAAGCTGAACCCAGCGGCGCAGTAAAACTCACATTCTGTAAAGCCAGTTCTCTCGAATATTGATGATGTTTGCCGCTATGCCGCCCTACCAAGACCTCTTTAACGCCATAGGCGCGGCGTCCATATCGCTTGGAAACATTGGCACACCGAATCGCTGGAATCACAATAATTCCCCAATCCTGGCACAAGTTTTACGGTATAAAACCAAAGCAAGCCCGCCTGCAATACAGCCTGTATACAAAGGCAGCATAAAATCATCCAGATAAAATTGGCCTTGCAGCAATACACCACGCCATAATTCAATCAAGGCGGCAAGCGGGCTGAGTTCAAAATAAAGTCGGTAAGCATCCGGTGCCATGGTGATTGGATAAACAATGGGCGTCAGAAAAAACAGCATGGATAGACTAATGCCGATGAGGTATTCCACATCACGCACAAATACATTCAATAATGAAAATATCAGTGCAAAAGGATAAAGCAACGCAAACTGTAGCAAAATAAGAGCTGGCACCTGCCATAACCAACTCACATAAAACTGCCCACCGGTGAATACAATAAAAGATACTAAAACTGGCAAAGCGAAAAAAAAATGAATGGCCTCATGCGCCACATTGGAGAGCGGTAAGATATAACGTGGTAGAGCGACATACTTAACCAGTGAGATATTATTTCGGAAACTATGGGTTGCGGCCTGTAACGCATTAGACAACCAGAGCCATGGGAACATGCCGGATAGTAGAAAGATGGCATAATTCTCCATTTCAATTCGCATGATGATTTTGAATGCGATGTAATAAACACATGCAAATGCGAATGGGTTAGCAACTGCCCAAAGATAACCCAGAAAACTGCTTTTATAACGTACTTTAAGTTCCTTGGAAAGCAAAACAAAAAGCAATTCATAATCTCGAAATATCGACACGGTGAGTTATAAGGTTTTTAAGTTATGACTTGTTCAGCCTGTCGGTAATCGACCATAATGTCATCAAATCATGAGGAAATGGATGAGCCTGAGCAAAAGCATTGGCCATATCCGTGTAGTTTTTAATAGACTTATAATAGAGAGACTGCCAGTCATTGATATATGCTCGAAGTCTTTTTTCCCATCCGTCAGTATTTAGGTTCATCTGATAAGTACAGGCAGCGATTTCGGAATTGTCTTGTGTTCCTAAAGAAATTGTTGCTCGACCACAATGTAACCCTGCACTAATGCGCATTAGTGATAGCCATTTCCAATCCTCTCTCTGTGGAATATTAACTATAAGTTTTGTACTTATATTTAGCTTATTTCTTTTATTCCGCGACAATTTTCTTTCTGGATGAATAATGTCAAAGCCGGATTCTTTAAGTATAGTAATAATTTTTTCTCTATACCTTGTGTCCTCGCCTGTAAATAAAAGTTCTCCTTTTGGTAAGTTATTCTCTGGCGTAGCAATAGTCTTTATTTCAGGGAAAGGCAGCCATCTAATATCTAAACCAAGGAAAACTTGATCGATATTTAAAAGTTTCGGCAAGTCACCCAGTACAAAGAAAGCGCGAATATAGGGGACGCATTCAAAAAGGTGATTAATCCTTGCCGCTTGCGTGTGTGGGTGCATATAATCGTTTTCAGTCCAAATAGGATTGCCATGAATAAATATCTGGTTATCTAAAAAATCCATATGCTCTGTCATAATAACGGCGACACGTTTTCCATTTTTTCTACAAAAATCAACGAAAGTTTTTCTATCAGCCAATGAAAAATTCTCAATAACCACATTTAATTTAGTTAAAACAGGCCGACGACCAATAGAGACTGAATAACCATTTTGTTTAAAAACGGATATGGAAAAATCAATTTGATCATTAATTCCTATTAATTGATGATTATATATCCAAAGATGGATAGGTGGTTTTGTGCGCCAACTCATTAATTGTTTCTCTAACTATTCAGGAATTACTTTTTTATCAGTATTTTTTCGATCTTGTCCTCAATACCTTTAGGCGAGATTTTCCAGATCAAAGCCCGGTATCCACCAGACGCTGCTTGTATGGCATTAAATGCGCCTGCGCTTTGTGGAAAGGCATAATAACGATGATAAAATCTGACTATATTGTACTTTATATCATTTTTTTCCATAATTAATTCAACATCAGGCTCAATTGTGCAATCCAGCCTTTTGAACCTGATATACTCACGGTAACGAATAGTTAACTTATTATACTGACGTAATTTCCGCAAAACATTCCAAGCAAAACCATATAAAACAGGGAAAGGCATAAGTAATTTTGATATACGTTGTATTATAAATCTATATGGATGATGTGAGCTTAATGGGTTATCAAGTTTTAATAGTCCACCAAAATCTTCTATCCAAGTCTTGAGCAAAGTTTTTGGTGCGCTATCGTCAAAATACCTTGCAAAGACAGACCAATCACTAAGCTTTGTTTTTGGATTACCTGCCATAAAAACGAAAGCCCCACCATATTCATAAACAACTCCATTTAGACCAAGGTTTATCCTTTTAAAAGGTTGAGTCGGTGAACCAAATAAGCGTGGCCAATCAGCTTTCTGGATTAGACACTGATACACTTTCTTACCAGAATCAATTTTTTTATGATGTGTATTTTTTATAAAGAAATCCGATTCGCTATATAAATTCAACACTTTCTCCCAAAAGTCATTGCTAAATGCCGAACCAGAAAATTTATCTTTCGCCTGCTTAAAAACTCTATGTTTGGTTTCATGATACTTTCCAGGGTTATCAAGTAATTCAGTGATTCTTTGCCACAGTTGATCTAATAAAAGCCTATCCAATGCGGCATTGGAATCATGGTATTTGTCTATCAATATACCGGTGGTGGGGTCTCTGTACCATAAAGCTTCCCTCATGCCTTTTAGGACAATCCCATTTTTAATATCTGTGATATAGTGAGATGTGCCTACAGTATCTGTTATAACTGGCACAACACCATTGGCCATAGCCTGCATAATAGATACAGAATGCAATGAATTACTTAGTAATAAGAAAAAATGCATGTCTCCAAATAAGGCATTCATTTCACTATTTGTTAAATAGTCTTCAATCCAAAGAATACTTTTACTATTTTCCGAAGCAATGAATTGTATATTTACACCATATGATTCAAGTTCGCTATTATCAGGTTTTGCACAACGCATTACAAGCAAACCTTGCCGACCTGAATAACGAAAACGTTCCCAAAACTTGAGTACTATATGCCCTCCACGTTTGAAAAAATTTTTGGGATTTTGATTAGCCGAATTTATGAAAATAAATTTCCAGTTAGATATTTCTGCATTTTTACTTTTAAAATATGCAGAATTTAAATCAAACCCAATTCTGGATGGAAATAGTTTACTATCAATTATTGGATCTTTGAAAAACTCGCGTATATTCTGTAGTGTTTCTGGTATATGAGAGAATATACCCAGACATAATGGGTTCTTTAATATATTATGGTAATAATTCCGCAACTGATCCTGATCAGAAAAAGAACCACTTCCTTGATGTGAGAATGGAAAAAAAATGGGCGCAAATGATTCACAATGAAAGACAAATGGGCGCTTTAGGGATGGAAATAAAGCCGTATGATGAAATTCAATAGCGCCAGGAAGTTGTGACGTCAATACCTGGTTAGAGAATGAGAAATAATCTTGATATTTTCTGTCGATTTTACTATGACTATTATTCTTGGATGAACTGATGCTTGACAAAATATCTGAGCGTACAGAGCCATCTGTTAATAGTAACTCATGAAATTTTACATTATCCCATGCATTCAATATCACTCCAGGAGGGGTATGATTAAATAGTGGGAAGTACAGCGGATGAAAGCCATTCAGTGGAATATAATGACTTAGGCTCCAAGGAATGGCGATACTTATATTTCTGTCAGTCATCATTATATATGCATGTTAAATTTTTCAGTAACGCTAGTTCACTTTTCTAACTTTATCTCGTAAATTCGCATAATTTCTGAATGTAAGGCTTTTTCAAAGATAAAGCGATAATAACGAGTAGGTTGTTCTTGTTGAACAGCAAATTTTTGTGAGCTGTTTTTCTCCCAACTAGCGAATTTTTTGTGTTCATCTAAAATTACCCAATCCTCTTTATTATTGGATGCCAACAGCTTCCATGTAGTAGGCATCCTATTCACTATTTCACCAGCAGAAAACACATAATTTGTCAGAGTTGTATACATAGGATACTTAAAATCCAGCATAACAGGTTCTAGAATTGATGTTTCCCAAAAATCGTCAGGGTTCATACTGCCATCAAAAGCTTTATAGACACTATGCCGGGAAGAAGCAAATGGATAGCTAATTAGTTTAAATTCGTTAGGCAGATTGTTACGCATATCAATTAAAAGCGTATTAGGTGAAATTTTGGAGGCTAGCGGTGTAATGGTGCTTGATGTAAAAACCACATGATTGGTTTCAAACAAGTCACCAGGGTCAAAATTTTCCAGTTTGACCGGGTTTATCTGCACTAAACTTCTATTAAAAAATGTAATCAGAGCTGCTCTTATAATCCATGGAAGCTGATCCAGTGAGGTCGTACTATTAAAATTAATCGTATCACCGAAAGACCGAAGTCCATTAAAACCAGTAGGGCTGCTACTGCGTACAAGATGAATATGGGAAGGCAAACCGAATTGATTAACGTGATTAAATATCAATGATTTGATGAAGGAAAACTCATTCACGCTATTTTGCACCGAGTATTTTACATTTTTATGTGCAGTGTAACTTACAAAGACTGAAAAAGAGAGAACAATACCATATAAAAATACATTTTTTCTCTTTTCCATTAAAATATTATGGGTAATAAATTCTAAATTTTTCATGAAAAGTAGTGTTAGTAGAATACTAGAAGGCAAAACTATTCTAAACAAGGTATGCCCATTTTGTGCAAGTATGTAAGGCGCTAACGTAGCTACAAAAGTCACTGAAAAAATAAGTGTGATAATGGTAGTTGTTTTAAATTCATTAATTAATAATTTTTGATTCAATATCTTTTTTACCACATAAAGGATAAAACTTAAAAAAAAGGTTGTAATCAAAATGATAACGCTCCAACCTTCCTGATAAATATCCCATAAACTAAAAAGTTTATAAAATTCGTCTGAAAAAAGTTGAATTAACTTCAAAATAGGATTACTGCTCAGTTCAAATTTATAGACATCTAAATTATGGTATTCTTCGATAAGATGCGGGTATGTTTTTAGTGACCATTCTAGTAAAACAAATTTATGTAGCACAAAATAAGTAATACAAGCTAGTGAAAATATAATATAATTTAAAAAAGTTACACGTAATATAGTTGATAGTTGTTTATTTTTATCAAAAAGTAAGAATGCGATAAATGGCGTAAAAAATATCATCGCCCAGGATGGATGAATAAATAATGAACTGGTTAAAATGAGAGAGGAGAAAAATAAAGTTAAATTAACTCGCTTTTTTTTCAGAGAGTTTTGAACTAATATTCCAGCAATCATGCTCATTAAAAGAGCGACAAATAAAGGAGCCATTGAAGCCCAAAAAATTCCACTCTGAAAGCCCGGTAAAAATACAATTAAAATTATCGTAGAAAAAGCAAAGAACCTTGATAAGCCCAGGTGTAATAAATAAACTAACAGCAAAAAAGCGGACAAGATCAAAAGCAGTAAACCGATAGACCTTATTATTACAAGATCACTTATATCTTCTATTAAAAAAGACATTCCAAATGATAAAATACCATAAAGTTGTCTTCCTATTAAATTTACAAAACCAAACATATGATAACTACTATATGTGGTTATCGTGTCATAAGAAAAGAAAAAATAATCATCATGATGGGAAAAATTAGCAACAAGCACTGGCATATAAACTAATATTAAAAAGCCAGTTAAAGCTATAAGAAGATTAATATTCTTACGAGTTGTATATTTATCTATACCAGGAACATAATTCACTTTTTATGACTCAGTCTATATTTTTTATAATACAAGGATGCACTTCTTTCCAGCACCTAACATAGTTAACAGCGGTTAAAATCTCGATTAATCACTAGCGTTTTCTGCATTTAGCAGAAAAGAAAAATGGATTTTTCCTTTGCCATATAATATCAAATCGTTTTTCTAGAAGAACGAAAAATTGTTTATGACTTTTTAACCATTTCGGATATAGCCCAGTTGCAATTTCCTGTCCCATAACCTCGCGCCTCATTTCCCAAGGCCCTTTGAGGATATCAGGAATCATTGTCTTAAATGTAAGAAAATCTATCAGGCTTCTAGGTATTGATTTTCTTGGTTCAAAAAAGCACAAATATGAACTAGGTTTCAATATTCTGGAGATTTCATCTAGAGCCATTTCATAATCTTCAATATGATGAAAAACATTCTCAACTATTACCACATCAACAGATTTATCCGGGTAGCCCGTATTGTATAGGTCGCCACAAGTTATGCTGGAATCATCGGCCTTTTTTACGCTATACTCAGACGGTTCAACACCCGCTATGTTAGCATAGCCTTCCTTTCTCATCATTTTAACGCGATCACCAAAACCACAGCCTATGTCTAATATTTTATCTGAGTGGTCAATTTCAAATATTGAAACGTCAAATCTAATAAAAGAGAATTGATTAGCCCATTTTATGTATGGTTCAAATACTTCTGAATATTCTGCCATTTTTGTAAACCTAATTTATATGTAAAAAATATTATAAGGCATTCTGCAAAGTTAAAACCTGGGGTAGCATTTTTCTCTTATGTGTTGCTTTCTTGTTCGATCCGGCGCAAATCGGCCTCAACCATTATCTGGCACAGTGACTCAAGTGTTGTTTGGGCTTTCCAACCCAAATCACGCTTTGCCTTTTTGGGGTCGCCAATCAACAAATCAACTTCGGCAGGACGATAAAATTTCGGGTTAATTTTGACCAGCGTCTTGCTGGTATTTACATCAATGCCCACTTCGTTTTCCCCCGTACCGGTAAAATCAAGCTCCAAATCTGCCGCCTTGAAGGCCATGCGTACAAAGTTACGTACCGTCTCGGTGCGCCCGGTGGCCAGCACATAGGTATCCGGGGTGTCTTGTTGCAGTATGCGCCACATGCCGTCCACATAATCTCCGGCATAACCCCAATCACGTTTGGCACCCAGATTGCCTAACTCAACATAATCCTGCCTACCGGATTGAATACGCGCTACCGCGTCAGTGATTTTGCGCGTGACAAATTCCAGGCCGCGCAGTGGCGATTCATGGTTAAACAGGATGCCGCTGGCACCGAATATGCCATAGCTTTCGCGGTAATTGATCGTCATCCAGTGCGCATATAGCTTGGCCGTGCCATAAGGGCTACGGGGATAGAAAGGTGTCTGCTCGGTTTGTGGAATCTCCCGCACCTTGCCGAACATTTCCGAGGTGCTGGCTTGGTAAAAACGGATTATCGGGTTGACGATGCGAATGGCTTCCAGCAGATTTAACACGCCTAATCCAGTGATGGTTCCGGTGGTCATGGGCTGATCGAAAGACACCGCGACAAAGCTCTGTGCCGCCAGGTTGTATACTTCGTCGGCCTCAGTTGATTCCAACAGGCGAATCGAAGAACCCAGGTCGGTAAGATCATATTCGACCAAGTGTAAATTAGGGTCTGTATCTATACCCAATGCCTTGATACGCCAAAAATTGGTTGATGCGCTACGCCGATAAGTACCGTAAACCCGATGGCCTTTCGCCAGTAAAAGTTGCGCAAGGTACGCACCATCCTGCCCGGTAATACCGGTGATCAGTGAGCGTTTCATCGCAGAATAGCCTCAATCTCAGCGACTGCGTCGGCCACTTTGGCGCGGTCGGCGCGGCTTTCCACATTCAGGCGCAGCAATGGTTCGGTATTGGATGCGCGCAGATTGAAACGCCAATCCGCAAATTCCATGCCGAGACCGTCGGTAGTATCAATAGGCGGAATAGCGTGGTTTTGAAAATGGCGTTTCACCGCCTCAATATCAGATTGCGCATGTTGCACCGAATAATTTAACTCACCGCTACATGGATATTTGCCCATCTGCTCACCAACTAACGCCGACAAGGGTTGATTGGCAATACTGATGAGTTCAGCGACTAATAACCAAGGAATCATGCCGCTATCACAGTACGCAAAATCACGGAAATAGTGATGGCCACTCATCTCGCCGCCATAAATGGCATTCTCTGCGCGCATCGACTGTTTGATGAAAGCATGCCCGGCCCCGGATTGGATTGGGATTCCGCCAGCTTTTCGCACAATATCAATGGTGTTCCAGGTCAGGCGCGGATCATGAATGATGGTTTCGCCCGGATGCTTTCTGAGGAAGCTCTCGGCCAGCAAACCGACGATGTAATAACCTTCGATGAATTCACCCCGTTCATCAAACAAGAAACAACGATCAAAATCACCATCCCAGGCAATGCCCATGTCGGCCCGGTGTTTTCTGACCATCTCCGCAGTAGTTGTACGATTCTCTGGTAACAATGGATTGGGGATGCCGTTGGGAAATTCGCCATCCGGCTCATGATGGATTTTAACCAATTCAATCGGCACATTTTGCTGGTTGAATTGTTTTTCGATGGCATCTATCACATGGCCGGCAGCGCCATTACCGGCATTCATAAGCAACTTGAGTGGCTTCAATTTCGCCAAGTCAATATAGCCCAATAAGTGTTTGATGTAAGCATCCAGCACGGACATTTGCTCGAATGAACCTGGAGTGTCCGACTTGGTGAAATGCTGATTTTCCGCGATACGCCGAATTTCTCGTAATCCAGTATCGCTGCTGATGGGATGTGCATCCCGACCGACCAGCTTCATGCCGTTGTAGTCGATCGGGTTATGGCTGGCGGTGACTTCAATACCGCCATCCACGCCAAGATGAAAGGTGGCGAAATAGACCTCTTCGGTTCCAGCCATGCCGATATCAATAACATCCGTACCGGCCTGCCTCAGGCCACTCATTACAGCTTGCTTGATGGACGTGCTGGACAAACGGATGTCGCTGCCAACCACCACGCGTCGCGCAGCAAGATATTCGGCATAAGCGCGCCCGATTCGGCAGGCGATTTCTTCGTTGAGTTCATCACCCAACCGGCCGCGAATATCGTATGCTTTGAAGCAGGTTAAACGGCGCACCGCACATTTCCTGAGCAAGCACTATCAAAACGCACAATGTCATCCTCGCCAAGATAATCGCCGGTTTGCACCTCAATGATAATCAATGGCTGATCGCCGATGTTTTCCAGGCGGTGCTTGTGTTTCGCCGGGATAAAGGTGGACTCATTAATGTTCAGAGTTTTGGTCCGGCCATTATGGAACACTCTGGCGATGCCGCTGACGACAACCCAATGTTCACTTCGGTGCTGGTGCGATTGTAAACTGATGCTGGCACCCAGTTTGACCTCAATACGTTTGATTTTAAAATTGGGACCTTCTTCCAGCACCGTATAGGCACCCCAGATACGATGCACAGTGCGATGCAGCTTATGCGCCTTGTGATCCTGCGCTTTAAGTTGCGCATAGATCCCTCGGACATCCTGCGTTCTTTGTTTGTCCGCAATCAGCAGCGCATCCGCTGTGTCAACAATAACCAGATTTTCGCCGCCGATAACGCCTACCATTCTGTCTTCAGTGTGGATGGTGCAATTTTGGCTGTCGATCAGTATGGCCTCACTGGATGCTTCACCCTGGATGCGGTTGTTATCGCCATCAGGCTTTTGCAAATCACCCAAAGTTTTCCAACACCCAATATCTTTCCAGCCGATATCGCAGGTCACAACGGCGGCGTTGCGGGTCTTTTCCATCACGGCGTAATCAATCGAATCATCAGGCACCAATTCAAAGTATTCCGCATCCAGCTCCAATTGGCTGAAACCATCACCATAAGACGCTTTGGCATGTTGCAGACAATTTTGGGTTGTTCGCAATATTTGCGCGCTGTGCGTGGCGATTTCGCGCAACAGGTTACCGGCGGTAAAACAAAACATGCCGGAGTTCCACAAAAAGTTGCCGGAGGCCAGATATTCATGAGCCTTTTCCAGCGAGGGCTTTTCAATAAATTGGCTGACCGTATGGCCGTTTGACTCAATATAGCCATAACCGGTTTCGGGCATGGTAGGCTGGATACCAAAAGTAACCAGCTTACCGCTCTGGGCCAGCTTGCATGCCTGGGCCACGGCGTCAGCGAACGCAGCCTGGTCTGAAATCAAATGATCCGCCGCCAACACCAGCAGGATGGCGTCTTCTCCGTGCTGTTCGGCCACTTGCAAACAGGCTGCAGCGATGGCTGGAGCCGTATTACGCCCGAACGGCTCCAGGATGAAGCGGGTACTGATCGGTTTGCCCGGAATCTGCTTAACCGCCCGGTATTCATCTTCTATCTTAAACAACAATTCACGGTTAGCCACCGTCAGCACGTCATCAACATCAGGCAATAAAGCGCCACGAATAAATGCTTCCTGCAGCAGGCTATGGCCGCCATTAACGCGGATAAACGGCTTCGGATACAATTCCCTTGAGACAGGCCAAAGTCGGGAGCCAGAACCACCGCATAAAATGGTCGGAATTAAAACAGGCTGGTCGGAAACAGGCATTGTATTCACCAGGTTATTCATGGCGATACGTCCCAAGAGTTTTTGCTGATGCTCTTCTTCAAGGCAAGCAAACCATGTATACTCTGCAAACCATGCCTGAAATAAGATATTGACGTGGAAACCTTGCTTTCTCCAATATAGCGAGCACGATGTCCAACCGGTATATTATGAATTCGGTAGCCTGCTTTCTCAGCTCTTATGTATAGCTCGGAATTGATGAAGGTTGGTACATAGGCCAATTTAGGTACTTGGTCTTGGACTAAAGAACGTTTTATCAGTTTAAATGATGAGTTGATATCACGCCCTTTTGATGAGAACAGTAACCGGGAAAATATATTAAATAATGCCGAACCGAGAATCTGATAATAGGGGTGTTTCCGATTCACTTTGTAACCATGCAACATATCATAGCCATCAATATCAGATGTCCGCATGGCTTTGGCGACTCGCCAAAAATCATCAGGCAAATGCTGTCCATCTGAATCGGTAAAAAATATCAGCGGGTTTTTCGCCGCCATATACAGGCGCTTGGCTGCATTGCCAAAGCCGTCCCGCTCAGTATGATGGATTTGGATATAGGGATAACGCTCTTTTAAGGATTGCAATATCTGCGTCGTCTGATCATCAGAGGCGTCATCAAACAGCAATTCGCTGCCCGGTGGTAAAAAATTAATCACTTCCTGGCACCACTCTTCAACAACAGTCTGAATAATATCCGCCTCGTTATACACTGGCATCAAAATGGAAACCGGTTCAGTCAGAAGGGATAACCGTTCATCCGAGGCATCAGGCATTTTGAGCTTCCTCCAGGTTTCTGCGCTTATATTCATAAGATAAAAAACGCGGCTCAAATGATTGGAGCATATTCGCCAAGCCTTCTTGTATTGAGGTGCGTTTCAGATCGCCCAAAATGCGGCGTTCTTTTGCTGTGCTCAGATATTTCGCCTTGGTTCCGACATAGCCTTTAACATCATATTGGATAGTTTTAGGATCAATGCCAATCTGATCACATAAGATATCCGCAAATGTGCGAATTGAGTGATGCTCACCAGCGCCTATGTTAATAATGTCATTTTCAGCCTGTTCTTCAAGTAACAATAAGTCATTAATAAAATCGTCGATATAAACCAATTCACGCTGTTGATGCCCATCACCCCATAATATAATCTCATCCGCGAAATATTTATGCGCCAGCATTTTTCGCGTCAAGTCAAATATAAATTGCATGCGTTTCCCACCCACTGAATAATTCGGGCCATATAGCGTGGATGGAACCAGGGTTAGAAACTTCAAACCATATTGTTTGGCAAGGCTCATTTGGCCGATATGCAACATGCGTTTGGTCATACCATAGGTATATAAATCAGCGAATGGATCACCACTTAGATAGTGTTCTTCGCGGAGTTCCAACCTTTCTGAATAAGCACCACTGGTACCGATTGAAATCAACTTGGCCTGCGGTTGCTCCTGCACCCACCAACGCAACACAGTGGTATTGATTTGCTGGTTGATCAACCATTGATCACCCGGATGCTTCAGGGAGAAATCGCCGCCTTGAATCCAGGCGGCCAGATGATAAATACGCTCGTAGGTTTGGTTGGAGAATTTCGTCAGGCTGTCAGGATCGCGCAGATCGGCATCATGCGAAGATACGGATACGACCTGTTCGCCGCGCGCCTGCAATTTCAACGTCAGATTGACACCCAAAAAGCCGCTACCGCCAGTGACCAGAACTGTCATATTTATATCAGGTGCGGCGTGGGAAAAGGTATGATGAACTGACCGCCTTGCTCACGAAAACCGGATAACTTTTGCAATATTTCATCCTTGAAATTCCACGCAAGCATCAAATACACATCCGGGGCAGGCGTATGATCCTGATGATGCACCTGAATTTTTGTGCCCGGCACATAAGTGCCAACCTTTAGTTCATTGACTTCGACCGCACAATCAATACGGTCAACATCCAGGCCGCAATAATTGATGATGGTTGAACCTTTGACCGGCGCGCCAAGCGCTTGGATGGATTTGCCTTCGGCCTTCAACTCATCAATGATGCGCAATATTTCCGCGCGCACCGCTGCGACCCGTTGTGGAAAATCCGTATAAATCGCCATATCCTCCACGCCCATGTGTTTTTCCTCCGCCAGCATATCCGTTAACCTTTGCGAGGGTTCGACAGCCTCTTGCGCATGCGCGGCATATGCAATGCAACTGCCGCCATGTACGGGCGCCATGCGCACATCCACCAACTTCATATCATGCGAGGCCAACAGTCGCTGGAACGAATGCAAAGTGTAGTACAAAAGGTGCTCGTGATAGATTTGGTCAAAGGTATTGTTTTGCAGAATAATGGGCAGGTAAACGAATTCGGCGACCAAGCGTCCATCAGTGGCCATGATGTTTTTGATGCCGGAAAAGACCGAATGCAACGCTTCCACATGAAATAAAACATTCGCGCCATGCACAATACGCGCGGGGCCTTTTTGCGCCAACAGCTTTGCAGCACTTTGTTCATCAAAAAACGCGTTAAGGCACGGAATACCCGCCTCTTGTGAACGTTGCGCCTGCAATTTACCCGAGTCGATATTCAAAACATCAATGCCATGCGGCTTGATTTGTTGCAGGAAAGTGCCGTCATTGCCACCAATGTCCAGTACATAATCTCCCGGCTGGAATTGGGTTTGCGCGATAATCTCATCGGCGACCTGCTTGAAATGCGCTTTTATCGACCGGGTGGTGCCGGTCAGGTAACCATGCTCAACAAACATGATTTCTTTCGGCACCGTATGCCCGACCTGCGTCATCCAACATTCTTTACATACCAACAGTTGCAGCGGGTATTTGGGCGTATCCGCAGCTTGGGCAACTGGCACAAAGTGATTCCCCCAAGGCTGTAAGCCAAGATCCAATACCAATTCAAGATCGTCTGAAGCGCAGTTTCTACAGATAGGCATTTTATACATTGCCATAGCGGGTATTGCGGATCATGGCATACCCTTTGATCAACTCGCCAATTCCCCTGTCCAATGAGAATTCGGGTCTGAATCCGGTCGCCTCTATCTTGTCATTCGAGACGATATAGTTGCGTTGATCCGGGTCTTTGCCCACCTGTTCGTCGATAAAGACAAAATCGGGCACTTGTTGCTGAATATGTTCGCACAGCTCTTTTTTTGACACGTTCGCATCCGACAGACCGACGTTGTATATCTGACCCTGCATTTGCGCATAGTTGTTGAGCGCATGCTGGAATACCCTGGATACATCACGCACATGGATATAGTTACGCTTGAAGTGGCTTTCAAACAACACCACGAAGCGGTCACGCACCGCACGATAGGTGAAGTCATTGACCAACAGATCAATCCGCATGCGTGGCGACATGCCAAACACGGTCGCCAAACGGAAGCTGATCGCATTTGGATGCTGCATCAGGTTTTTTTCGATTTCGACCTTTTCAATGGCGTATTGGGAAATCGGGCGCAGGGGTGATTCTTCATTGCAATAATTGTTTTCATCGCCAGTGCCGTAAGCGCTGTTGGTGGTCGGCATCAACACAATCTGGTTTTTAGACAACAGCTTGAGCATCAGCCGGATGGCGTCATGATTGATCGTGGTCGCGCCGACTGGATCCTGACTGCACAAAGGCGCGCCAACCAGGGCCGCCAGCGGGATGATCACATCGGCTTGGCGCATCAGATTGGACATCGTCTTTTCGACCCTTATGTCACCCTTGACCACAGAAAAATTTGGATGGTAAGCACAATGGTTCAGGCTGGTTTGGTTGAACATAAAGTTATCCAACACAGTCACTTTATGTCCTGCAGCAAGCAGATCCGGCACCAGGATAGAACCGAGATAACCAGCACCACCGGTTACGAGAATGTTGTATGACATGCAGGTTGCCCTGATTTATTGTTGAAACAAGGATTGTTCGACGTATTCACACAAGGTATGCGCCAACACGATATGCACTTCCTGAATGGTACTGGTGGCGGATCCAGGTGCAATAATGCAGTAATCGGCTTTTTGCGCCGCCGGGCCGCCGTCACGTCCGCTGAACAAAATGCTTGGAATGCCCTTTTTCCGGCAGCTATCCAACGCATGCAGTATATTTGGAGAGTGTCCTGAGGTACTGATGCCGAGAAAAATATCCTGTTGGGTCATCTTGCCCTCAACCTGCCGGGCAAAAATATGGTCATAGCCGTAATCATTGCCGATTGCGGTCAATATGGAACTGTCCACCGTGAGCGCTTCGGCGGGCAGCGGTGCGCGATCTCTGGTCAAACGACAGACAAACTCAGCGGCTAAGTGCTGGGCGTCCGCTGCCGAACCGCCGTTGCCAGCAATGTATAGCCGACCGCCATGGCGATAGCACGTCAGCACCTTTTGCGCTGCCTGCGTAAAGACTTGCGTGTTCGCTCCATCCGCGATCAGTTGTTGTTTGGCTTCAATGGATGCCATCAGGTTGGTATGCAGCAGTTCGGATACAGGCATGTTGTTTTTCAACGGTTAAGGTAATAAGTCAGCGGCTTGGTAATAATCTTGCGGCACGCCAATGTCGATAAAAAGACCGGATTGCTCCAGCCCATAGAGCTTGCGCTTTCTCTGCATCAAAAGAGGCAATATATGGTTTTCCAATGAGCACGCCTGACCCGCCTTCCATTTCAATCCCGCCAATACACCAGGGTCTAGCCAATAAGCGCCGCCGTTCACCACTCGGCTGGCACCGGATTTCAGCGCAAGAATCCGCCCATCATCGTCCACTTGCATCCCCAGGTAACGTCCGGTTTCCTCCGTGCGAAACAGGCAAAAGGTCCATTCTGATGCGTTACGGGCATGAAAGTCGCGTAATACATTCAGATTAACAGCGAAAAAAGTGTCCCCATTTAGCACTAGAAAAGACTCATTGATGTTTGATGCAGCCATCAACAAGCCACCGCCTGTGCCGAGCGGAGTTTCCTCCACGGCATAGTCCACCGGGATGTCCCGCCACGTCGAGCCAAAGTAATCCATGATGATCTGATGGCGATAACCCACAGACAAAATAAATCGTTCAATACCCTGCTGTATCCAATAGTCCATTTGATGGGCTAAAAATGGTCGTCCACGCACGGGGGCCATGGGTTTGGGCAGATCGGGCACAGCAGCGCGCAGCCGGGTGCCAAACCCTCCGGCAAGAATAATCGCACTCGTCATCTATTCAACCGCATTCAGTATGGCGACAATTTGATCCACTTCAACATCTTTCAAATCCGGAAAGTTACCGATATAAAAACCGTAGAAATGGATATGTTCAGTTTGCGGAAAATGCCTGTAATAGCCCTCTGACACAAAGTCGCGTAGATAAGGTTGACGTAGCTGATTCCCGCCGCCCGCGCTGCCACGGCGGTATTCAATATCGTGCTCACGCATTTTATCCATCAACCGCTGCGCGAAGGCGTCATCCGCCTGTCGCAACACCAAGTTGAAGGCGTAGTTGCTGACGCCATCCAATTTGAAATCCGTGCGGTATTTACTCACGTCCAATTGGTTTAAAAAACGCCGCCAATTGCGATTGCGCCGCACGATATTCGCATCCAACCGCTTGAGTTGACTCAGCCCCAGAATACCGCCAATCTCGGTGTTACGCATATTGTAGGCGGGGTAGGCGAAGATGAATTCAGGGTTCAGTTGTGCATGACTGGCTTGGTAATCCGCGCGCAAATCCGGGTTATCCACTTCACGCACCATGCCATGTGAGCGCAACATACGGACTTGCTGATACACCGATTCATCATCCGTGCAGACCATGCCGCCTTCAATGGTGCTCATGTGATGGGCGTAATAGAACGAGAAATTGGCGATCCAACCAAAGACGCCCAACTTGCGACCATTGTGCGTTGCTCCATGCGATTCGCAGACATCCTCAATTAACGGAATATCACGCTGTTTGAGTGCATCAATCAGTTCATCTGTCAAGCCGTCAAACCCCTGCACATGGGTCAAAAAGACCGCGCGGGTTTTACTCGTGATCTTGCTCAGAATCTCGCCAGTGTCCATCGACAAGGTATGCGGATTAATATCCGCAAACACCGGAGTGAAGCCGTTTTGCAGCACGGATGCAATGTCCGATATCCAGGTGAGTGGGGGCACAATGACTTCGCCGCCTTGCGGATAGCGTATTTTCAATACCGCCATGCTGAGCAGGTTGGCGGATGCGCCTGAATTCAGGAACACGCTGTAGCGCACGCCCAGCCATTCAGACCAGGCTTCTTCAAAAGCGCGCACCTTGGGGCCATTGGTCAGGATCGGATCATCCTGTTTGAGGTGTTCAATGACCGCATCCAGATCTTCGCGGCGGATGTTATTGCGCATGAGGGGAAATGTCATAACGTCCTCGTAAAATCACGAATACGCTGCAACGCGGATTGCACGCCAATGCCGACTTGTTCGTGCAGTTCCGTTCGTGAACCCAGTTCAAACCGATAGCCCGGCTCAACACCAAGCCCAAGTAATTTCTTCCCCCAATCCCGTTGCGTAGTCAGTTCAACCAACAGAGCATCCAACCCACCCCGCCCCCGGAAACCTTCCTCTAAACTGATCAGGCCAGCGTATGGACTGAGCGTTTTTTCCAATTTGTCCAGATCGCAATGGGTCAGGTTGAACAGGTCGATGACGCCCACCGATTGGCCCGCCGCAACCAGTTGCCCGGCCACTTCCAGCGCGGTGTGCACCATATAACCAGTTGCGATCAGGCAGATGCGTCGGCCCGTGCGATGCACATGAAATCCTGCCTGCCCATCAGGCAGCTCTTCCGCGTAGAGCACTGGCAGCGTCTGTGCGTCAAAGCGCAGATATTTAGGCCCCGATTGGCTGACGCATTGTGTAAACAACTGACCAGCGGTTATATGATCCGCCGGGGACAGCAATTGGAAATTCGGCAGGGCGCGCATCAATGTGATGTCTTCATAACACTGATGGGTTGGCCCGGACATGGCGTAGCTGTATCCTGCACCCACGCCAATCAAATTGACGTTCATCGGGCGCACTTCAGACAACAACGCCAAATTAACCCGGGTCTGTTCATAACAACGCATGGTGATGAAAGAAGCGATCGCATAGGCGAAAACGGTGTAACCTTCCAGCGCCAGACCGGCGGACACATTGATCAGGTTTTGCTCGGCGATGCCTACGTTGACGAAGCGGTCTGGATAATCTGCGCGGATTTTATCCAGTACGGGCGAGCCAAAATCGGCGCTGACGAAGAACAACGACGCATCACGTTCCATGGATTGCCAGATTTTTTCCAGAAAAGCATCCCGCATGGCTCTGGGCATCATGGCGCCTTCTCCAACAGCTCATCCAGCACGACCGGTTTGGGATTGAGGATGTGCGACAAAGGCGCATTTTCCAAACCAGGTACGCCACGCCCTTTTAAAGTATTGGCAATCAACGCAGTGGGCTGCCCCACAACATGGGATTTTTGTTGCCACAAAATTGTTTGCACCGCCTCCACATCGTGTCCATCTACCGTATCGCAGCACCAGCCAAAAGCACTCAAGCGCATCGACAAATCGTCGTGTGAAACGATATCGTCGGTATGCCCCAACATACTGATCCGGTTGTTATCGACGATCAGGTGCAGGTTGTCGAGATGGTGATGCGCGGCGAACATAATCGCCTCCCAGCAGGCACCTTCATGTAATTCGCCATCGCCGACAATAACAAACACATGGCGGTCACTACCTTTGGTTTTCAGCGCCAGGGCGATACCAGCGGCAACGCCCAGCCCATGCCCCAGAGAGCCATTGACGGTTTCATAACCGGGAATAATCGGATCCGGTATGCCGCCTAAAAAACTGCCCGCCTCACACACATGCTGCAATGCATCTGGCGAAAAATAGCCCAGGTCAGCCAGGATCGGATACAGGCAGATGGATCCGTGTCCCTTGCTGATAATGCAGCGGTCACGCGCCTCATCCAATGGGTCAGATGGGTTGTGCCGCAGGATACCGCCGTAATAGAGCGCAACACACACCTCAATGGCGGACAGCGCGGATGCCAAACGGGTTTCCGGCGCATGCCTGTGGATAGCCAAAGTTTCACGCCAGACCCACTGGGCTTTGTCGTGTAAGTTAATGGGATTCATTGACTGTGTTAGCAGCATACCAATCAAAGGTCGCTTTAAGCCCCTGATCGAAATCCATGCTCGGATGCCAGCCAAAATCGCGGATGCGCGTACTGTCCAACAGCTTGCGCGGCGCACCGTCCGGTTTGCTGCGATCCCATTCAATGAAGCCGGTATAACCGGCGATGGCGGCAATCCGCTCAGCCAGTTCGCAAATTGCGTAGTCCACTCCAACGCCCAAATTGACCGGCAAATCAAGCCCATTCAGATCCTTTTGCAGCAAAAACAAACTGGCGTCCGCAATGTCATCCGCATGGATGAATTCGCGCCTTGGCGCACCGCTGCCCCACAAAGTCACTGAGGGCGAATCGTTTTGCCTGGCCGCATGGAAACGCCGAATCAAAGCAGACAGCACATGCCCGGATTCCGGGGCGAAATTGTCATGCGGGCCAAAAGCGCTGTTCGGGATGACTGGAATAAAGCGTTTACCACCATACTGCTGGTTATACGCCAGACACATCTGCACCCCGGCCAGCTTGGCGATGGCATACGCCATACTGGTGGGTTCCGGTTTGTCGGATAACAACCTGTTTTCGGCCATTGGCTGCGGGCACTCTCTCGGATACATGCACGAAGAAGCATAAAACAGGCATTTCTTCGCTCGTGCGCGTTGCGCGGCACTTAACACATTCAATTGAATGGCGAGGTTGGTCTGGATGAAATCGGCCGGACAGGATTGGTTTTCGATAATCCCGCCCACACGACCTGCGGCCAGCACCACATAATCCGGTTGATGCCGGGCAAAAAAGGCCTCAACTGCAACCGGATCGGTCAATTCGAGTGACTCATGCGAAGCCAGAATCAGGTTGCGATACCCAGCATGGCGCAACTTGCGCACCATTGCCGAGCCGATCAGGCCCGTATGACCGGCCACATAAATAGATGCGTCAAGTTCCATCGTCACAGACCATTGGGCTGGTACAGCACGATCCGGCTGCCCGAATCCTCAAACTGAAAGGGCACATGGATCAAGTGACTAAGTTGGTTGCGAATTTCCGCCTGTTTTGCGGGCGGAACGAATAGCAGCATAAAGCCGCCTCCGCCGGCACCCAGCAATTTACCGCCAATGGCCCCGGCTTGCCGGGCCTGCTCATAGATAGCATCAATTCTCGGGGTACTGACGCGCGAGGATAAACTACGTTTGTAAGTCCAGCTTTGATGCAGCAACTCGCCAAACGCGGCAATGTCGGCCTGCTCATCCTGAAGAATGCTAATCGCCTGATCCACCATCGTCTGCATTTGCTTCAGCTCATAGGTGCGATCTTTTAAATTGGCGATCTTGGATTGCGCAATCTCGGATGCAATGCGTGAAAAACCGGTAAAAAACAACATAAAGTGCTGGCTCAAGGCTGTGCGCCGCTGCAACGGTATGATCACCGGCGATACATTAAAAGTACCGTTTGGCTGAAACTCAATACGGTTGAAGCCGCCAAAGGCGGCGGAGATTTGATCCTGCGAGCCGACATGCTCGCCAATCACATTCTGTTCGATATGAATGGTGTCTGACGCCAATTGTACTTTATTCGACATTCGCCCCGCCAAAGTTTGCAAGGCATGCAACAAACCCACGGTGAAAGAAGAACTTGACCCCAGCCCTGAACGTGCAGGCAAATCGCCATCATGGTGAATTTCAAGGCCATCCTCAATATTCATCCATTCCAATAAAGCGCGTACAGATGGATGGGCGATTTCGCTATGATGGTTCACATTTTCTATTTTTGAGTAGATGATGCGGTGTTTGTGCTGAAAAAAAGGCGGCAATTTGCGACATGAGATATAGCAATATTTGTCGATGCTGGTCGCCAGCACGGCACCACCATGTTCAGAAAACCAGGCAGGATAGTCAGTGCCGCCGCCAAAAAAAGAGATGCGGAAGGGAGTGCGGGTGATGATCATCTAATCACCCAACAATTGCCGCTTGAGTCGAACGCTCGCCATATCCTCGACATGCTTTCTCTGCTGGGCACCAAACGTACTTTCCACCAGTTCCAGATAGGCCGGGCTGGTAAAATAGGCCTGCCAAGCGGCATCACGGAATTTCAACACCTCGGCTGAACTGAGATGGTGGGTCGGCAACGGCTGACTTTCATACGACAAAAAGGCATAACCTGCGTAAGAATCTGGCAGCGGCCAGCCATTTTTTTGCGCGGTGTGGTACATCGGGCTACCTGGCAGCGCCTGACATGGGTACATGTTCGCCATCTCGGTATTCAGTTCCAGTGCCAGATCCAGGGTTTGTTGCATCGTGTCCTGTGTATCTCCGGGGAAACCGAAGATGTAATTGCTGATGATATAAATGTCCGCATCGTTAACAGTTTTGCACACATCGCGGATATTGACCTCCTGAAACGAACCTTTGGAGACTTCCTGGCGCACCGATTGGTTACCCGCTTCAATACCCAGCGCGAGCCAATTGACGCCAGCCTGTTTGAACAACGCCAATGCGTCCTGGCGCACTGTATCCACCCGGGAATAAGCCCACATGTTGAAATCAAACTGCTCATCAATAGCCTGCTGCAACACCGGTTTGTAATATCTGCGGTTGAGAAAAAACATCTCGTCACTGATGCGCAGAGTGCGCACGCCCATAGCGGCCAGCTTACGCATCTCACGACCGACCCATTCCGGACTCCAGAAGCGCATCCCGCGCGAATGGGATGCATTGATGCCCTCGCCGTTATCCACCCGGTTGAGGATATTGATCATGCAAAAATCGCAGCCGAAATTACAACCCAAAGAGGTATAAATGGCGGCAAAAGGCATACGTTGAGCATGATCGAATCCGGCGTGCCAAAAATGTGCGCGATACAGATCCAGGGGTTTTTCGCGGTAAGGCAGCAGATCCCAGGCATAACCGGGCAGATCGATATCCATCCTGTCCTGCGGTACGACTTTTTGCGGTGGATTCAGGGTGGGTAGTGAAAATCCGCCGGGTCCCGCTTTTTTGTAGCCAATGCCCTTGACATGAGGCAAATCAGTTCCCAGGTTGCCACGCAACAGATCGTGCAATGCATATACGCCTTCATTCAGCAGCACAATGTCCACACAATCGTGCTTCAGCACCTCCATTGGTAAAGCGCTGGCATGCGAACCGACAAAACAAATTGGCGATTGCACACCGGATTGCTTCAGCGCCTGCGCCAAGGCCAGCGCGCCGATCATGCTGGTCGTGCCCGAATTTGGGTTTTGTCCATACACCACGAGTACCACCAGCCTTGGTTTGATGTCCCGTACCCTTTGCACCGACTCCGCCAGAGACAGTCTTTCGGCATCGCAATCCAGAATACCCACGCCAAAATCCTGCGCCCGGCAAGACTCAGCGAGCAACAAGGCCCAGGTCGGTGGTTCAATGGCAGAATAAACTTTAGCCAATTCCTGGTACGCTTTGGCGGAAGAATCAGGATTAATCAGTAAAACATCCATGAGTGTACATTTCGCCAGTTGAATTCATAAATTAAGTTTCAGTTTAGCTTAAAAATAATTTGATCAAGAAAAAACGCAATGCCACTCGCCATGAGAATTTAATGCTTTAATGAAATTTAGATAATCGACAGGATACATACCCCAACAGCTAGAAGAGAATTCCGTTTCTCCCGCCTTTAGGTAACCATTAATTTTACCCGCTGCAAGTAGTAATTTAACGATATTTCCATCAACCATTAAAGAAGCCATATCGCTAACCTAGCACTTTAAATGACCATCACTTAAAACCAATCATCGAACAATCCTTCATTAGTCATCGCAGATGATCTGCATGACTTATGCCTGTTACAAAATAGGTCGTGTGTCCGGCAATACGACTGAAAGACGGCACCGTTTTCAACAATGCCTGGAAAGCCAAAACGACATGAATCTGAATAGCGGTTTTCAGGTATCCTCCCGTTTAATCACTTCACTCCTTGAGGCTGTTCGCCAAATCACTTATGGAACTCCTGTACAACCCCCATCAAACTGAAGCTGAAGCACAACAATACTGGTCAGATCACCAGTCGTTCAGAGTCACCGAAGATCCCACTAAAGAAAAATTTTATTGCCTGTCGATGTTCCCCTACCCATCAGGCCGCCTGCACATGGGGCATGTACGCAATTACACGATCGGCGATGTCATTGCGCGTTACCAACGGATGCTGGGTAAAAATGTGTTGCAACCGATGGGGTGGGATGCATTCGGCCTGCCCGCAGAGAATGCCGCGATCAAACACGGCAAGCCACCGGCAGCGTGGACGCGGGACAACATCGCACAGATGAAGGCACAGTTTCACCGCCTGGGCTTCGCCTATGACTGGAATCGTGAACTGGCGACCTGTGACCCGGATTATTACCGTTGGGAGCAATGGTTGTTCACCCGTTTGGTCGATAAAGGCTTGGCGTATCGCAAGACCGCGACAGTCAACTGGGATCCGGTAGACCAGACTGTGCTGGCGAACGAACAGGTGATTGACGGCAAGGGCTGGCGTTCGGGCGCGCCAGTTGAAAAGCGTGATATTGAGCAATGGTTCCTCAAAATCACCGACTATGCGAGTGAATTACTGGAAGATCTGAATCAGCTTGATGAGTGGCCGGATCAGGTGCGCATCATGCAACGCAACTGGATTGGCCAGTCATACGGCGTGCAGATGCATTTCGGTATTCAAAACTCGGATCAAACGCTGCAAATTTACACCACCCGACCCGACACCTTGATGGGTGTGACCTATGTCGCAGTGGCGGCTGAGCATCCACTGGCATTGGCGGCAGCTGAAAACAACCCTGAACTGGCAGACTTTATCCAGACATGTAAACAAGGCGGCGTCTCCGAAGCCGAAATGGAAACCGCCGAGAAAAAAGGTTGCGCACTGGGTTTGAACGCCATCCACCCGGTCAGCGGCGAGGCCGTGCCGATTTACGCCGCGAATTTCGTCTTGATGAGCTATGGTGCTGGCGCGGTAATGGCCGTACCAGCGCATGACCAGCGCGATTGGGAATTCGCCGAGAAATATGGCATCACCAAAAAACAGGTGATCAGACACCCAGCAGGCGAACCCTGCAACATTGAGGATGGCGCTTATACCAAAAAAGGCATCCTGACCAACTCAGGCCCATTTGATGAACTGAGTTCAGACGATGCCTTTGACGTGATCGCGGTCTGGCTGGAAAAGCAGGGTAAAGGCCATAAAATGACGAACTATCGTCTGCGCGACTGGGGCGTCTCGCGCCAACGCTACTGGGGTTGCCCCATTCCGGTTATCCACACAGCAGACGGCGGTATTCAAACCGTGGATACTTTCCCGGTGCGTCTGCCAGAAGATGTGGTGGTGGATGGCTCAGGCTCGCCATTGAAAAAAATGCCTGAATTCTACCAACGGCCAGATGGCGATCAGCGTGAAACTGACACCTTTGACACCTTCTTTGAAAGCAGTTGGTACTACGCGCGTTATTGCTGCCCGGACGCCAATACCATGCTGGATGAGCGCGCGAATTATTGGTTGCCGGTTGATCAATACGTCGGCGGCATTGAACACGCCATTCTGCACCTGCTGTATGCGCGTTTTTTCAACAAACTGATGCGTGATGAAAAGCTGGTTGATTGCGACGAGCCTTTTATGCGACTGCTCACTCAAGGCATGGTCGTCGCCGAAACCTACTACCGGCAAAAAGCCGATGGCGGCAAAGACTGGTTTAACCCATCCGATGTGCAAGTCGAGCGGGATGACAAAGGCAAGGTGATCCAAGCCACACTGCTCAGTGATGGAAAACCAGTCATCGCAGGCGGCATTGAAAAAATGTCCAAGTCCAAAAACAATGGCGTGGATCCGCAAACCCTGATGGCACGTTATGGCGCGGATACGGTGCGCCTATACACCATGTTCACCGCACCACCCGATCAGTCACTGGAATGGTCGGACGAAGGCGTGGAAGGCGCACACCGTTTCCTCAAACGACTGTGGGCACTGGCAGTCAAGCTAGGGCAAGCTAACACGGATTCGGCTGACTTATCCACTGTCAGCAACACGCGCCGGGTGGTGCATCAAGCCTTGCAAAAGGCCTTATTCGATTACGAACGCCAACAATACAACACCGTGGTCTCCGCCTGCATGAGCATGGTGAATGTGCTCAACAAACTGGGCGATGGTGCGGCAGAACACGCTGCACTACAAGAAGGCTTGAGCATCATTCTGCGTCTGCTCGCACCGATTGCGCCGCATATCACGCATGAACTGTGGCGTGAATTAGGTTATGGCGAGGACATTCTGCAAGCCGGTTGGCCTGAATTGGACAAACAGGCGTTACAGCAGGATCAAATTGAAGTGGTGGTGCAGGTCAATGGCAAGGTGCGCGCCAAAATACAAGTGGCGGCGGATACGGATAAAACCCGTTTGGAAGCAAGCGCCAAAGCAAACGACAATGTGCAACGGTTTATTGCAGGCAAAACCATCCGCAAGGTGATTGTGGTGCCAGGCAAGTTAGTCAATGTGGTGGCGAAGTAACCGCAAGATAAGCAGGTAAAACGCATGGCTCCATGTTCCAATCATCATGGAGCCATGCCTTACGCTTTTATAAGCTTCAAAATTGCATAGGGAAATTCAGAAGCTTCTCGATTGCATCAAATTACAGGCTTAAGGACGAACCCCAGGAAGACTCTTTCTGCCTACGAACATATAAACGCGGTAAAATTAACCCAACAAGAATGCCTAATATCACAACGCCAGCCCCGATTAAAAACCAACGCTGCTGCTGCTTGTTTTTAAGCTCTATTTTCTCTTGTTTCAACTCTTCATTCGCACGCGTCAAATCGGTAACTTGTTTACGCAGTTGGTTACGCTCATTGGAAATGCGGATAGCATCCGCCGCAGTACGCTTTACAGTGGTTAATTCCGTTTCTATTTGACGTTTAAGATTCGTCAATTCCTGATGCGTAGACTGCAACTTGGCATATCGCTGAGTCAACACAGCAAGCTCCCGTCTCGCTGAATCCGGCGCGCTTTGCATATCATCAATCTTTCGTTGCAGCGTCTTCAGTTGATCGCGGGTGATGATATCTTTTTGCAGTTGGCGGCTCAGCATATAGCCTTCACGGCCATTTTTCATGCGTACTTTCGTATAGCCTGTTTCCGGATTGACAGACAACACCGAAACGGGTTCGCCAGTTTCCAGAACGGCGATAATCCGGTATTTGGTGCTTTCGCCGCTACGCACGGTGACTGTAAAACGATCTGTGACATAGGCGGTTTGAGCCTGTAACACAGAACCCCACAAAACCAACACTAATAGGAGTGATTTATACATAATTTCCAGCTTTATCGCTCTTGGTTCAAACTCTGTTGTCCGCCCAAAAATACCCTAACGCTAGCAGGCTTGATTCTAAAACGCCCACTGGCTTAAGGCAAACGATACGCTGATATCCACTTATGGCGCAGCATAAACCTTAGGCTCTTTATGATATTTTCTTAAATACGTGCTTCCAAGCGCTTTGCTCCATTATCTGCAATACACCCCTTGGCTCCTCGCCGACCACTAGTCAGATCAATCAACCAGTAAATATTCCAGCAAAGCCTTTTGCGCATGCAAACGGTTTTCGGCCTCATTCCAAACTGCGCTCTGAGGACCTTCCAATACGTTTTCATCGACTTCCATACCACGGTAAGCCGGCAAACAATGCATGAACAACGCATCGGACGCTGCCTGCTCCATCACTTGAGGTGTCACTTTATAATCTGCGAAAATCGCCTGCCGACCACTCTTCTCCCCTTCCTGCCCCATACTGACCCAAGTATCCGTGACCACCAAATCACTGCCTTTCGCCGCAACCTCTGGATCACGCACAATTTCACAATGGCTTCCAGTTTTCTTCAGCAGTTCAGCCTGCGGCTCGTAACCCTCCGGACAGGCGATTTTCAACTGGAAATCAAATTGATAGGCCGCTTCCATATAGCTATTACACATATTATTGCCATCGCCAATCCAGGTCACGATTTTCCCACTGATATCCCCACGTTCCTCCAAGTAAGTCTGCATATCCGCCAATAGCTGGCAAGGATGGCTCAAATCCGTAAGACCATTAATCACCGGGACTTTTGAGTACTCAGCGAAACGCTCAATCTTACTATGGTCATGGGTTCGTATCATGACGATATCCACCATGCTGGAAATCACGCGCGCCGTATCTTCTATGGGTTCTCCGCGTCCCAATTGCATCATATCTGAGGTGAGGAAAATGGCAGAACCGCCAAGCTGGGCCATTCCCGCTTCAAAAGATACGCGGGTGCGCGTTGATGATTTCTCAAAAATCATCGCCAACGTTTTGTGCGGCAAGGATTCATGCGCGACGCCGGAACGACGCAACTGTTTCAACTCAATGCCGCGCTTGATCATTTGACGCAGATCATCTGCGCTCACATCCAATAAATTTAAAAAATGCCTTTGCAATGCGCCGACTGGCATATCAACCTCCCTGTCTACGATTTTTCAGCAAGAAAATCTACAATGAGCTTGCTTAATTGAACCACTAATTGATCAGCTTCCATATCACTCATCACCAATGGCGGCAACAAACGCACCACACGTTCCGCCGTCACATTGATCAGCAAACCATCAGCAAGCGCTTCATTCACTAATTCACCACATGGACGATCAAGCTCAACCGCCAACATAAGTCCCTTGCCGCGTATTCCACGCACTCCCCCGGTGTCCCGCAGATTTTGCTGTAAACCAGACAGGATGCGTTCACCCAATTGAGCCGCTCTTTCTTCAAGTCTCTCCTGCACTAACGTTTTACACACAACCAAGGCCGCTTGACAAACCAAAGGGTTTCCGCCAAATGTTGATCCATGATTCCCCGGAGCAAATAGATCGGCGGCTCCGCCACGCGCCAAGCAAGCACCAATCGGCACACCATTGCCTAACGATTTGGCCAATGTGATCACATCCGGCTGGATATTTGTATGTTGGAAAGCAAAATATTGACCAGTGCGCCCCATGCCAGATTGAATCTCATCAAGCATCATAAGCCAGTCATTCGTGTCGCAAATTTCCCGGATACCCGCCAAATAGCCATCATCCGGAATATTAATACCGCCCTCGCCCTGAACAGGCTCGACCAATACGGCGACAATATCCTGGCGATTCTCGGCAACGGACTGAATCGCTGCAATATCATTGTATGGCACGCGCACGAAGCCCTGTACGAGCGGCTCAAAACCGGCCTGAGCCTTGCGACTACCAGTGGCACTTAACGTGGCGAGCGTACGCCCATGAAAACTGCGCTCCATCACCACAATCGCTGGTTTGTCAATGCCTTTTTGACGCCCATGCAGACGCGCGAGTTTAATCGCGGCTTCATTCGCCTCAGCGCCGGAATTGCCGAAAAAAACGCGCTCCATCCCACTCATTTGTGTGAGCATGTCACCCAACTCATTTTGAGCAGAAATATGATAAAGGTTAGAAGTGTGTAATAACTTGCCTACCTGCTCGCGCAAGGCTTCGGTGACCGCCGGGTGCGCATGACCTAACCCGCATACTGCAATGCCGGATAAAGCATCCAGATAGCGCTTGCCCTCTGTATCCGTCAACCATGCGCCATTTCCGTGAGCGAAGGTGATTGGCAATCTATTGTAGGTTTGCATCAAACTTTTAGACATTATTCCAAAGGGGTCAACAATTTGAAGCTTTAAACTTCAATTAAAATAAAAAGGCGGCCCTCAACTTCAGAGACCGCCTCTATTTCTCAATCATATTGGACGATTAAACGATGGAATATAAAGTGCTTTTGTTACCAAATCAAGACCATGTATGGACTCAAGATTAAACATCCAAGCAAACCATCGAAAAAGACATCACCAGTCCCTTCCGATTCTCATCGGAAAGCAGATAGGGCTATACGCGGATGGGGTGCTGGTTTCATGCGCAGCATGGTCGCCAGCAAGAAGCCATGACCTCGGTCAGACAGTTCATGGAGTTGGCGATGAGCATGCCGGAACAAGAACCACTCATTCCCGGCAATCTGACAAATGCGAACAAACAATGGATGAAAAAATTTCAATGGCAAAAAATGCAACCACCTGACAGCGTAATTAAGCTAATTTCACATGGCATGTAGCAATGCGCTCGCGGAAGCCTTCCGGCATCAAGCGCCAATCGAACACATCAACCAATATCGGCAGGCTGGAATCGCGTAACGCCTCTCTGAAATGAGTCAATTGCTCTGACGAGAGTGGAGCCTCGGCTGGCGTTTTGATCACTAGATCCAGGTCACTTGCATCATGTGCAGTGCCTTTGACCCGACTGCCGTAGGCCCAGAGTTCCGCGTCATCTGGCAAGACTTCGCGTGCGATTTGCAGGATGGCCCGGCGGTCTTTTTGCCGGAGTTCAATCGTACGGGCAATCACGGATCACCTGTTCAATGGCGATAGCATCAGCAATGAATTGAGGCAATAACTGCAGAGTGGATTCGGCAAAACACGCGCCATAATCATGTGCCGTCTGGTTGCGGTTATCGCGATAAATAATCCACCTTTCAGCCTGTTCGATATCAATCAACCCATGTCGGGCAGCCTGCCGGAATAAATCCTTGAATACCAAGGCATCAACCGCTTTGGGGCTGTGAAACCAGGGCTTAAGGCATTTGCGCAGTAATTTACCGGCCTGTTCCAGAATAATCTCAAACTCCTTGATACAGGCGGAACGATACATATCGTACTCAATGCTGTCCGGCTCAGTTTGCCGCAAACGTTGCAGAGCTTGTTCCAGAGTTTGGATACAACGGCTTAAAAAGCGGGTATCAATGGACAAAGTGCTGCTCCGTCGTTTCAATCTCAACTCGTTACTTGGTTACACTGCCGCCTTGCCGCTAACGGCAAAGCAGCGACATAACTAAAACTATCGGTTCTCGCGGTTGGCAATCAGATTATCCACCACCGACGGATCGGCCAAAGTCGAAGTATCACCCAGGTTATCCAGTTCATTCGCGGCGATCTTGCGCAGAATACGGCGCATGATCTTGCCGGAACGGGTTTTGGGCAGACCGGGCGCCCACTGGATCAGATTGATCTTGGCAATCGGGCCAATTTCACCACGCACCAGTTTGACCAATTCGGTTTTGAGCGCATCCATGCCTTCCTCGCCCGCCATCAGGGTAACATACGCATAGATGCCCTGGCCGGTCAGTTCGTGTGGATAGCCCACCACGGCAGCTTCGGCCACTTTGTCGTGCAACACCAGCGCGGATTCGATCTCGGCGGTGCCCAAGCGGTGGCCGGACACATTCAGCACATCGTCCACTCGGCCGGTGATCCAGTAATAGCCGTCCTCATCGCGGCGCGCGCCGTCACCAGTGAAGTAATAGCCCTTGTACATCGCAAAATAGGTTTCATAGAAGCGCTTGTGATCGCCATACACGGTACGCATTTGCGATGGCCAGGGATGTTTGATTGCCAGATTGCCTTCCGCCGGATTGCCTTCGATTTCATTGCCTTGGTCATCCAGCAGACAGGGCTGCACGCCAAAGAAAGGCTGGGTAGCGGAACCCGGTTTGAGTGGCGTCGCACCGGGCAGCGGGGTCAGCATGTGCGCGCCGGTTTCGGTCTGCCACCAGGTATCCACGATCGGGCAGCGGCCTTCGCCCACCACATTGTGGTACCACTCCCAGGCTTCCGGGTTGATCGGTTCGCCGACGGTGCCGAGCAGGCGCAGCGAGGCGCGTTGGGTCTTGTTGACCGGTTCATCGCCCGCACCCATCAATGAGCGGATCGCGGTCGGTGCCGTGTAAAAGCTGGCGACATTGTGTTTGTCACACACTTGCCAAAAACGTGAGATGTCCGGGTAAGTCGGAATGCCCTCAAACATCAAGGTGGTCGCACCATTCGCCAACGGGCCGTACACGATATAGCTGTGACCGGTGACCCAGCCGACATCGGCGGTGCACCAATAGACCTCACCGTCTTTGTAGTCAAATACCATTTTGTGCGTCATCGCCGCCTGCAACAAGTAGCCTGCGGTGGTGTGCAGCACGCCTTTCGGTTTGCCAGTGGAGCCGGAGGTATACAAAATGAATAACGGATCATCCGCGTCCATTTCTTCTGCCGGGCAGTCAGCGGACGCATCTGCCATTGCTTCGTGATACCAAACATCACGGTCTTCGGCCCAATCCACCGGATCGCCACCGCGTTGTACCACGATGCAGGTATGTACCTGCGGGCAGCCAGCGACCGCCTTATCCGCATTCGTTTTCAGCGGCACCTTTTTGCCGCCGCGCATGGATTGGTCGGAAGTGATCACCACTTCGCAGTCGGCATTGTTAATGCGGTCTTTCAACGCATCGGGCGAGAAACCACCGAATACAATTGAGTGGATTGTGCCAATCCGGGTGCAGGCCAGCATGGCGACTGCGGCCTCAGGAATCATCGGCAGGTATAAGGAAACCCGATCCCCCTTTTTGACACCGCGCGATTTGAGTACATTAGCGAATTTGCTGACTTCTTCATGCAATTCCCGATAGGTGATTTTGCGGTCTTCATCCGGGCTATCGCCTTCCCAAATAATAGCGACCTGATCGCCACGAGTATCCAAATGACGATCCAGACAATTGTACGATACGTTCAGAGTCGCGCCTTTGAACCACTCAATATGCAGATCTTCCTGTTGGAAAGACCAATCCAGCACGGTATCCCATTTTTTGAAGAAAGTGAGGTGATTATCGGCCTGTTCAGCCCAGAACCCGTTCGGATCCTCGACTGATTGGCGATACATGGCTTCATATTGTTCGGCGTTGACGTTGGCCTGAGCGGCGAAATCCGCCGGTACGGGATAGGTTTTGATTTCTGACATGGTGGTTACTTTTCCTTTAAATATCGTTATATAAGCTTGCCGTCATTCCCGCGCAGGGGGAATCCATCTGACAATTACAAAGCGTCATACAGGTCGCTCCATTCCGGATTTTTGGTTTGAATCAAACGAATCTTCCATGCACGGTTCCATTTCTTTAACCGTTTTTCACGCAATATTGCCTCATTCATACCATCAAAAACTTCATAGTAAACCAGACTATGCACGCCATAGCGCTTGGTGAATCCCTCAACCAGATTTTCCCGGTGCTCCCACACACGCTTTTTTACCTGGCTGGTGACACCAATATACAAGACGCCATTAGGTTTACTCGCCATTATGTAGATCGCAGGTTGTTTCACACTACGATCTATTTCGATAGATTCCCGCCTGCGCGGGAATGACGGGTAGAACAATTGAACATGGCGTCAATTTTCTCCAACTTCATTTCGCCAACCACATTAACGCGGCTTCATCAACCGGTTGGATAGACTTTTTCAATACAACCACGCCTTTACCGGTATTCCATTCCAGCACATCACCCGATGTGCCAGCCTGATCAGGCTTGCCCAGCAAATCACGCAAATGTTGGATCACAGACTGATGATATTCAGCACGGTAGCTGATTTGCATGGCGCGCAGACGTTCACGGCCAAAATAAGCCACGATGCGCCGGGAAGGCAATTCATTGAAAGTCCCTATGCTGGCGTTACAAGCCGTATCGCCAAACTGGCTGGACAGCTTGCCGCAACGCCAATCAATGTCAGGAAACGCACGGATAAACTCGTCCTGACTGAATTGGCCGTCCGCCTCTTTGAAGTCGATATGAAGGCGGGATTTACCAAATAACCACAAAATAGCGTTATCTGAAATCCGATTGCCTTCTTCCGTGAAAATCAAGAAAAAAGGCGGTATGAAAATGAGCAAGAGAGACAGTAAAGTCCAATGAATTTTGGCGGTTTTCATGAATTTGTTGTTTTCTGCTCCACAGCCAGAGCAAGTTCCTGGTTTTTATCAAATGTGTGTGAACAGCGGTGCGGAAAGTATTATGGGTTTTTCACGCCAGCTTGGGACGATGCTAACAACATCTGCGGATTATCAACAGATTGCATCTGTTGAACAAGGCGCAGCGGTTGGCGACCGAGACGCTTATCGTAAATCACGCGATAAGCCATCACCCGACGTAAATAATCTGCCGTTTCCTTGAAAGGGACTAATTCAATCCAGATATCTGCGGACGTGCGTTGATCCGGCAACCATTCCGTCACCCGACGAGAGCCGGCATTATAGGCCGCAGCCGCCAAAACCGGGTTGTTATCGAATCGATCCATCAGTTGGCGCAAATAAGCCGCGCCTAAAGCAATATTCGTTTCCGCTTTGAGCAAGGCTTTTTGATGCCGTAAACCACCACGCAAATGTTGACGTGCAACCTGTTTCGCCGTAGTCGGCATGAGCTGCATCAGGCCCAATGCGCCAACATGGGAACGGGCATCGCGCATGAAAGCGCTTTCCTGACGGATGATGGCGAAAATGAAACTCGGATCCAACTGGTGTTTGAACGCTTGCTGGTAAACCAACTCACGATGGCTGAGTGGAAAACGCAACGCCAGGTCGTCCCAGTACTCGGTTCTCGCCAAGGTGAAAATCGCCTGATCATGCCAGCCTTTCTGCTCCGCCAGTATGGCCGCCGCTTTCAGTTGCACCCTGTTAAGATCGCGCGTGGCGTAACGCCATTCCCGCCGCGCCTTAACATCCCGTTGCAAATCATGCCATTCAAGCGCGCGCCGAATGCCGGGTAATCGGCTGACGCTTCTGCGCGCCCGCCAGGTCGTGGGCGTATCAGCATGCGCCAGATGGTAATCAAGCTTCGTCCGATCCGCCGCCATAAATCCGTAGAATGAGCGTTCACGCGCCAATCTGCGCCACACGGCTTGCGCCTGTCTGGTTTTCCCCATGCCATCCAGGGCGCGCGCATACCAGTAACGCCAACGCTCTTCACGTTTTTCTATATCCGGCCACTGCGCCAGATCATGCAATAACTGCGACCAATCCTGGCGCAACAAAGCAGCCCGCAAACGCGCGATATGCAAACGCTGGTCTGTCTTTTTCACTGTCAACCCGGTAATAAAGCGATAGGCCTGCTCATCAGCATGAGTTTCCAAAGCCAAGGCGATGCGCCGTTCTGTCCGATAACGCAAAGCCTTGCTGAAAGGATAAAGAGAGGCGATTGAGTGCCATATCTCCAATGCCTCCATACCCGCCAGGGCGGCCATACGACGCACAAGATGACTCAACACAATTTCCCGATAAGGATGCGGCGATGAAAACGCCTGCCCATGCCGCAAATCACGTGGATTCTGATAAAGACGGATCCAATGTTGCAGCCAGGCACCATCCTGCTGATCCAAGTATTTCCCCAGATAGCGCGCCAAACGCCACTGCCCTGCCTCCATCGCCAGTTCGATGCGTCGCCAAACCAATGTCGGCGTCAGCTTATCCGCCTGTCTCCAGGCCTCAAATACCACATCACAGGCAGAAGGACGCGATTCGCCATGCAGCCAAATCTTTTCCACATCGCGCCAGGCTCTTCTCCTCTGTCCTGTTTCAATCAGTGCCTGTAAACGATGGCATTGTCTGGTGATGCTGCTTTGTTCTGTATAAAACGCCAGGTAAGTTGACCATGCCTCTTCATGCGCCAAATAATCCAGCCAGTGGCGCCGCAACATATCAGCAACCGGTTCGTCCTGATAGCGTCTTAAGAAGTCCGCGATTTCAATCGGGTTAACCTCCCGCAACCGACTTTTCAAGTCAGCCAGTTCCAGATAGGGCAACAAAGGATAACCCTTCAGTTTATCCCGCAAAGCCTGATAATGCCTGTATTCACCGTCACGTATGGCTTGTTCGGCTGCCACGAACCAGCGGCGCTGCTGCTCAATGGATGCCGCATCCACCCCGCCGATCCACCATAGATTGACGCATAACATCCCAACCACAAGCCGATACATCAAAACCCGGTACATGACTAACTCCTGAACGGAAGGAACTTAAATGTATACACGCAAAATATTACAAAAACTCAAAATTCTGGTTCCTCAGATTGCTGATCAGGAACTGCTATCCAGATTTAATCGGGTTGAGAGCGATCACAAAGCCGATGGTTCCGTGGTGACTGAAGCCGATTTCCATATGCAAAACCGTCTACTGGATGCATTGGCGGAAGAATGGCCTGAAATCGCGTTACTCGGTGAAGAAATGACGACAGAAAGCCAACAAGCCTTATTAGACAACCACTCACAAAACCTCTGGATCGTGGATCCACTGGACGGCACCAGCAACTTCAGTTCAGGCATCCCTTTCTTCGGGGTTTCCATCGCCCTCCTTTCAGAAGGCGAAATGAAAATCGGCCTGATCTATGACCCGGTCAGACGCGAACTGTTCAGCGCCTTGCAAAATCAGGGTGCCTGGCTGAATGATCAACCTTTATGCGCACCCGCTGTCAAACCCGCATTAGCCCACGCCATGGCCATAGTGGACTTGAAACGCCTGCCTGCTCATCTGATTCAACACCTGGCGCAACATCCACCCTATCGATCACAACGCAGTTTTGGTTCAGTTGCCTTGGATTGGTGCTGGCTGGCCACCGGGCGCGTCCAGATTTACCTGCATGGCGGACAAAAACTTTGGGACTATGCAGCAGGCCAGCTCATCTTCCAGGAAGCTGGTGGCCACGGCGGTTTATACACGGATTATGCCGGAACCCGCGCCACGCGCCTCAACTTAAAACCCCATATCGGCCTGGCGGCATCATCCGACACACTATTTCAACATTGGTCTGATTGGGTGAAAAACCATGCGCAGATGAGGGCTTAATGATGACAATCACAGCCTTGCAGATAATAACTGCATTTTCAGCAGCCTCTTAAACGCAATTTAAAACCGTTAGAATAAATATCACCCAATGCCTTTCAGCCTGGTTTGGTGAGCGTTTATGTCTGATACATTGTTTGATTTTCCTGGCGGCCTGTATCTGGATGACCACAAAGCCGCATCCGTCAACATCCCTGTCCAACAAGTTGCCTTACCCGAAATACTCCGTCTGCCACTGCACCAGCATACCGGCTCAACCGCGCAGCCTGTGGTGAAACCCGGCGACAAGGTTTTGAAAGGTCAAATCATTGCTGAAGCGCAAGACCTGATCAGCGCGCATATCCATGCACCAACTTCAGGCTATGTAACAGAAATCGCCAAACACGCCGTGCCCCACCCCTCCTGCCTGCATGCGCCCTGCATTGTGCTGGCGACTGATGGCGCCGATCAATGGTCGGCAGAACTGCCTGAACCCATCCCCGCTTACCGCCACACCGATCCGGAAGTGCTACGGCTGCGTTTACGCTGGGCAGGCGTCGTTGGTTTGGGCGGAGCCGTATTCCCAACCTGCGTCAAAACCCGGGCAGCGGATTCCGGTGAAATCAACACACTGATTATCAATGCCGCAGAGTGTGAACCCTATATCACCTGCGACGACATGATCATGCGCGAGCAGGCAGCGGATATTCTGGATGGCGTTGATATCCTGCAATACATCATCAAAGCGGAACAGGTGTTGATCGGCATTGAAGACAATAAGCCGGAAGCCATTGCAGCACTGCAAGCCGAACGGGATAAACGCCAGTCTGATGATATCAAGCTGGTGACAATACCCGCCAAATACCCGAGCGGGGGTGAAAAACAGTTGATCCAACTATTGACTGGCAAGCAAACCCCTTCCGGCGGCAGACCATCGGATATCGGCGTGCTTTGCCAGAATGTCGCCACCTGTACGGCGATCGCAGACGCCATATTACGCGGACATCCGCTCATCAATCGCATTGTCACCCTGACCGGCGAAGGCATCACGCAACCCGGCAACTATCATGTCCCGATGGGTATGTCAGTACGTGAACTCATCAACCAAACCGGTGGATATAAAAGCGAAGCCTACCGCTTGGTAATGGGTGGCCCGATGATGGGATTCAGTCTGCCGGACGACGATGTGCCGATCACCAAGGGCAGTAATTGCTTTATTGTCGCCAGTCCTGATGAAATGCCAGCCCCTCAACCCGCCCAGCCTTGCATCCGCTGCGGGGAATGCGCCAAAGTCTGTCCCGCGCTGTTGCTACCTCAGCAACTCTACTGGCATGCTCAGGCGCGCGATCTGGAAAAAGTTCAGGCATACCACTTGTTCGATTGCATCGAATGCGGCTGTTGCGCGCATGTCTGTCCTTCGCATATCCCATTAGTCCAATACTACCGCTATGCAAAAACGGAAATACGCATGGCGAAGCAGGAAAAGGTAAAATCAGAAATCGCCCGGCAACGCTTCGACAGCCGCACGGCACGGCTGCAACGCCTGGCGGCGGAACGCAAAGCGCGATTACGCAAAAGAAAGGAAGAACTGAACGCCAAGTCGCCCGACAATGATGCAAAAAAAGCCGCGATAGCCGCCGCCATGCAACGCGTCAACGCCCGCAAAAAACTTCAGAACACCAACACCTAAATGCAATTCAACACTCAAAGCTCGCCCCACTTCCGATCAGAAAACCAAGTCAACCGGATCATGGCGCATGTCTTAATCGCCCTGATCCCTGGCACATTATCCATGTGGTGGTTTTTTGGCTGGGGCGTACTGGTCAACATCGCTTTAGCCTGCCTGACCGCCGTGGTCGCGGAAACCCTCTTTATCCGCGCGCGCGGACGCAACCCAATACCCGCCATCAGCGATTTGAGCGCATTAGTCACCGCCTGGTTACTGGCGCTCGCCCTCCCCCCCTTGTTGCCTTGGTGGCAAACCGTGATCGGCGTGCTTTTCGCCATTGTTGTGGTGAAGCAATTATTCGGCGGTATTGGCTACAATCCCTTTAACCCGGCGATGGCCGGCTATGTCCTGCTATTAATCTCCTTCCCCGTCACCATGACCCGCTGGTCGCAGCCGGAAATGGTCTCCGGTTACGTACTAAGCCTGGGAGAAACATTACAGATTATTTTCACCGGCGCTTTACCGTTTGAATACACCTGGGACGCCATCACCAGCGCAACGCCATTGGACCGTATGCGGAATGCCCTGGCACAAAACCAGATCATCAGCGAAATTCGTGAAGATCCACTCTGGGGCGATTATGGTGCGCGCGGTTGGGAATGGGTCAGCAATTGGTTTTTACTGGGCGGTCTGTTTCTGCTGTGGCGCCATATCATCCATTGGCGTATCCCTGTCAGCATGCTGGGCGCGCTCCTGGTGATCGCCGGGCTTTTCTGGATGATTGATCCGGAAACGCACCCTTTCCCCGCATTCCACCTCTTCAGCGGTGCAGCGATTCTGGGTGCTTTCTTCATCGCCACAGATCCGGTCAGCGCCAGCACAACACCACGCGGACAGTGGATTTATGGCGCAAGCATCGGGATGCTGATATTCGTCATACGCACTTGGGGAGGCTACCCGGATGCCGTCGCTTTCGCCGTCCTGTTAATGAACGCGGCGGCACCAACTATCGATTACTACACCAAACCTAAAGTCTTCGGCGCGGTGGACGACAAAAATGCCTGATCTCTCTCAACTTCGGCGAAAATGGTCTGGGTTAGCCAAGGCAGCAGGCGCGCTAACGCTATTCGCCCTGCTGGGTGCCATCTTGGTCGGACTCGGCTATCAAAACGCCATTGAACGCATTAAAAGTAACGAACGGGAAGCGCTGCTGCATCAATTGCTCGAAATCGTGCCACGCGAACAATGTGACAATAACATGCTCACAGACACCCGCATCATCCAGGCACCAGATCATCTGGGCAGTGAGCAAACCACCGTATATCGCGCCCGGACTGAAAATGGCCCCTTCGCGGCCATTTTCAGTCCGGTTATCGCCAGCGGCTATAACGGGGCTATCCACCTACTGGTCGGCATCAACACCAATGGCTCCATTGCTGGCGTGCGGGTGCTCAAACACCGTGAAACCCCCGGTCTCGGCGATAAAATTGAGATCGAACGCGACCCCTGGGTTCTGGACTTTGACGGTGCCAGTCTGCTCAAACCCAAACCAGACGACTGGCGCGTCGAACGGGATGGCGGTGTATTCGACCAATTCACCGGCGCGACCATCACGCCTCGCGCCATTGTTCTGGCGGTCAAAAAAGCCTTGGAATATTTCCAGAAAAACCAGGAGCGGGTGTTCTCAGTCGGCGAATCCGATGATCGCCTCACTGAAGATTGGTAAGGTTTCTGTTAAATAGCGCCCTCATTCCCACACAGACGGGAACGAGGGGTACGTCTCTTCCATTCTCCAGGACACAAAAAACCCCGGCCACATGCCATTAGCGTCCGAAAGCCACAAAGCGCCGCCTCTTGACGCGATATCTAATGCAATAAAAACAACTCTGGATACAGCAAAATAGATGCCAAAACGCCCACCTGTATCACAATAAATGGCATCACTCCACGGTAAATATCCACGGTCTGTACGCTGGGCGGTGCGACGCCTTTCAAATAAAACAAGCTAAACCCAAAAGGCGGCGTCAGAAAAGAAGTCTGCAGATTCATCGCGATCAAAATCGCGAACCACAACATGTTAACCCCCATCGCCTCAGCAATCGGAGCCAGGATAGGCACTACGATAAAAGAGATTTCAACAAAATCAATAAAGAAGCCGAGCAGCAAAATCATCAACATGGACAAAATCAGAAAGCCCCACTTCTCACCGGGCAACTGCATCATGAACGCTTCAACGATCACATCGCCCCCGGTATAAGTAAACACCATGGAAAAAGCAGTCGCGCCGAGCAAAATCGCAAAGACCATTGCGGTGATCTTGACGGTCTCCAATGCGCTGTCAAATAACATCCGCCAACTGAATTTGCGGTACAAAAGAGCCAGCAACACAGCCCCCACGCCACCCAAAGCCGACGATTCCGTCGGTGTGGCGATGCCAGCGAAAATCGAGCCAAGCACAATCACAATCAACGCCAATGGCGGCAGAATGGCCTTAATGGCGAACCAATATTGCATTGGTTGGCTCACAGACTGATCATCAAAGGGAATCGCTGGTGCCGCTTGTTTATCCATCCAGGCATAAATCAACACATACGCAATATACAACCCGACCAATAACAAGCCTGGGATAATCGCCGCCTGAAACAAATCACCCACTGGCAAACCCAACACATCGCCCAAAATAATCAGAATGATCGACGGCGGAATAATCTGACCCAATGTGCCAGAACTGCAAATGGTCCCGGCGGCCAAGCCTTTGCTATAACCATATTTCAACATCACCGGTAACGAAATCACCCCCATCGCCACAACGCTCGCACCAACCACACCAGTCGAAGCCGCCAACAAGGCACCCACCAGAATTGTCGATACCGCCAAGCCACCACGAAGGCCGCCGAATAAACGGCCCATCGACTCCAACAACTGCTCGGCAAGCTGGGTCTTTTGCAACACAATGCCCATGAAAATAAACAAGGGCACCGCCATCAACACCACATTCTGCATAATGTTGTAAATGCGGAATGGCATGAAGGCGAATAAATCCCAACCTTCGGCCAGCACCCCAAAAATTAACGCCACACCGCCAAATGTGAAAGCAACGGGAAAACCCAGCAACAACAACAGCAAAGCGGCGAGAAACATCACAATACCAATCATAATAGACTCACCTACCCATAGAACTAGAATGCGTTATCTCGAATACCTGACACGCCTACAAGATCGTCAACATCGAAACCATCAGGGAAATCATATTGATGCCAGTGAATCGGGTTATCCAACGCAACTTGAACGGCAAGTTGACATAGCCTCGCCTCACAAGAAGCTTTATCACGGATTTCGAACCATCGTTCTCTACAAACAGCAACGACCTTACCAATATGCACATCCTCTTCATTAGCAAGTGCACGCTGACACACACGATCCCAATCATCCAATGTAAATATAGAATCCTCAGAAACAAAAGAATGGAACTCAGGGCAATCCTGGACGATATAAATAACGAATAATACACATAACATATGTCTAATCGAAACTAGAGCATCCGCTTTATCCAATAGTGGCATAATCTGACAAAGCGCCCATGAAGCCGTAACACCATGAATGAATACAAATTCATTCTTATTCTCACAAAGGGCATAAATCTTGATCGCCTGATCCAGAGTCCATTTCGCCAGTGCCGTCACATCAACTTCGTCAGCTTCAACCTCACACAAACCGGGAACCTGCACCTTATCAACATAACTCAATAACATATCGCCCACTTCCAGCATCGCCGCAATACGATACTGTGGCGTACTCGAGATCCAACCCTCCTTCTCCGACCTCATTTCCATCTCTCGAGTTTTTTGTAATTGGATATAAAGGCCTTTATTCTGCTTCAACAACGCCAACGAATCCATAAACGACAAGGAACCCTTCCCAAAATGTTGCAAACCATCTCTTTTCTCATGTCTACGATAAATGATTGGCTTATTCGTATAATGAAGATATGATAACTGCTCAATAATCATCTTATTACTGCCACTATAAATAGAATAGCCAAGATTTATCAGGCCATGCAGCAGCGAGCCAGCCATACCAGAAGATAATATAGGAAAGCTTTTCCTTAAGAGTCTATCGATATCTCCATCAAGAGCTTCCAGCTCATCATAATATAACTGTCGTATTCGATAATACTGTCTACGTTTTCCCAACAAATCAGTCAGTGTCTTTGCGGACGGATTCGCTTCTTCCGGTATCTTGCCTAAAGTATTAAGTCCTGGCTCCAATTTTCTCGTATAGCAATCCAGAAACCGTCTAACTTGTCGTCGATCCCCACCAAGTTGCGCAAGGGCGACAACGGCACAGACAAGATGAGAAGATAAGAATTCATCAAATTCTGGATAGAACTGATCTGTAGAATGCGCTTCAAGTTCAATTTGCAACCATGTTTTCCGATTTGAGTTTTGAATTTTTGGATAACCCATCCACATATCGCTAACCTTATCCCTCCACAAAGACATCGAATCCTTTCCTGTCCAGGCTATGGAATCCTTAATCCACGCAGACATGCCATCACTCTCTTCTTCTCCAATCGCTATCCCCGTATAAACTGGGAGAATGAGTCTCAAAGAGATTAAAAAATGAAATGGCTAATTCGCTTAAGAAGCTCTCAAAGCGACACATTATGGTGATAATAATCAGGCCGGTTGCCCAACAACACATTAACGGCGCGCAACAAAAAACCCAAGCTGCTCAGCAACACGCAAATAAAAGATACACTGATCATCCCTTTGATAACCCAACGATGGGGCAAGCCTCCCGGATCGCCGCTCATTTCGTTGATGTCGTAAGCCTCATACGCAAAACCTATGCCATAACTGGCGACCAAGTAACAAAATGGCCATAAGAAAAACAATACGCCAAAGATGTCAATCCAGGCCTTTCGGCGCGGACTCAATCGCTCGTAGATCACATCCACCCGCACATGTCCATCCCGATCCAAGGCATAGGCGATGCCAAATAAGAACACCATGGCGTACAAATGCCATTCGGCCTCCTGCATACCGATAGACACATCATTAAACCAATAACGCATGATCACATCGTAAAAGACATTCGCCAGCAACAGCAGCAACAATATCGCTGAAAAATACCCCACCCAGGTCGAAAAACGACTGAACCAGGCCTCCATCTTTAACCCAAAAGGCATGTCATCTTCTCCACTTTGGCAGTCAATGCAAACGTAACCAAACTCGCATAAAAAAACGCAGACCACACGATCATCGCATGCGATCCACGTTAATTCACCATCAGGCGATCAATCTAATCGGCTAACGGACTAATCACTCAATGCATTCAAATAAGCCTGGTCAGAAATCGCCGTCCAGGCGCGCACTTTCTGCAAATAAGCCGCCTGCGAATCAATGATTTCTTTCGCCAAAGGATCTGCCGCCGCACGTTCAGCCAACAACGCGCTATTGGCTTCACGCATCGCTTTAATGACCGGTACCGGGAAAGTCTTGATGGTGATATCCGGATACTCTGCTTTTATCGACGCCAGATTAACAGCGCTTTCGTGATAAGACTGCGCATACATGTCATAAGCGGAAAGGCGCATGGCAGACACTAAAATCTCTTGCAGATCCGTCGGCAATTCAGCAAATTTCTCCTGATTCACTAAAAATTGCAGTTCAGCGCCCGGCTCATGCCAACCCGTATAGTAATAAGGCGCAATCTTGTGGAAGCCCATGCGCAAATCGAGTGATGGCCCCACCCATTCCAAAGCGTCAATCGTGCGACGCTCCAACGCGGTGAACAACTCGCCTGGCGGAATATTGGTCGGTTTCGCGCCTAATTTCGCCAGCACCTCACCGGCAAAACCGGGAATCCGCATTTTCAAGCCTTGCAGATCGTCTACTGAATTGATCTCTTTCTGGAACCAACCACCCATCTGGTTGCCAGTGTTACCACCAGGGAAGGATAACAAGCCATGCTTATCGTAGACTTTCGCCATCAAATCCATACCACCCCCGTAATAAAACCAAGCGTACTGCTCAGGCGCGGTCATGCCAAACGGCATGGTGGTGAAATACAACGCATTCGGATCCTTGCCTTTCCAGTAATAGGACGCGGAATGTCCCATCTCATACTGGCCTGACTTGACCATATCGAAAATACCCAATGGTGCTTTGTGCTTGTTTTTGGAATGGATAGTGATGGTCAAACGACCATTCGACATGGTCTCAACATGTTTTTTCAAATTCTTGGTTGCTTCGCCAAAAATCGGAAAATTCGGTGGCCAAGTCTCCGCCAGCTTGAAATGATACGATTTTTCCATTGACGCGCTTTTTACGCTCTCCTCTTCCTGACAACCAACCAGCGCCAGCAAAGCCACCAACAAAACCCCAATCATCACTCTATTCATCACAAAACCCTCTGCATAAAACCTGTTTAACAAAAGCTATCTTCATGGTCGATATAGTGTATCGCAACCAGTACCTCTCATGTAATCAAACCGGGCTTATTCATAAAACCAATCAATGCAGTTAATCATGATTGATTGCAGAAAATTATTTAGCCGTCCGAGAATATGACATGCGAACCTAGCCGACACACAATCCTATACCTTATTATCAGTCACCATTTCTCAATCTCCTTATACTTGAAAGGCATACTTATCTGCCATGATAGTCAGCTCACTCCTGACAATGCTTCCATCACTCGCCTGCTAAAAACGGCAATCTATGATCATTTCAACAACATTCTTTAACTCTACAACAGCATCTTTTTCAGTGTGAGCGAATGCAGAAAATAAAGTAAAACTACTTGAAAAACAATATTTATCAGACCACTCTCACACTAATCGATTATTTATTGATGTAGAACTTTGATAAGCTTGTTTAGGGTCATAGTAGCTGCTCAATGCCTGGAAACCGCCTTTTAATATGTAAACATTATTAAATCCAATATGCCGCAGCCCGCTGCTGCGCAGCTGGCTGCCCGTAGCGGTACGCTTCTGGATGCCCTGTTAAAGCTTAGTTCCACTTATATCTGATGCGACCATAATGCTTGTGACATGAAAGCAGTCTCTCGTGCTGAAGTCTCCCAGTAACAATGCCAGGAGCTATACCTATATCTCTAGAAAACGCCTCAACACTTGACTCGGAGAAATCGTATGAAGCCTTAAATTTTGCAAACTCCCCAGGGGGGATTAGAGTCTTTTGTGCAAAAGCATCCGCTTCATCTTCTTGTTTTTTCCACTCAGGATCAGTACTTCCATTTTCTAGAAACGTTTTTCGTTTATCGTGCAGAATTATGTGGCCCAGTTCATGAAATAAACTAAACCAGAAAATATCAGCCCAGCTACCACGAAGGGACATCATTATTACAGCTTTATTTTTGTTGGTCCAAAATGTTGCCCCAGTTGTATGAGTTTTTTTGAAGTGTGGGATCACCACAAGTGCAATGCCACAAGTTTTTAAGATAGAGACAAGCTTCTCGAACATGCCGTTGGGCTCATGTTCAAGCGTCAAACTACGAATAGCCGACATAGTTGAAATCAGTTTTTTTTGCGAAAAACTTTCAGTTTCAACGGCGTTAGCCACAAGATGTCCTGCTCTTAACCATGACGCTAGTGCCTCATGACTAATATCTTTGTTAACGCTCTGCCTAAAAGCAGGGCTGTATTCCTTCACTCCTGCTAAGTTGTGAAGTGATGCGACACCGAAGAAACTACGTAAATTCTGAACTTTAAGTAACGCATCTCTAGTTTTTTCAACCAAACCAAGTTTAGATAATTCTGGATACGGAAAGCTAGGTAATAACACAACTTCCTTAGCAACAGCCTCTGATTCGGCTTCATTTGCCCTAATCAGACGATATTCGGCCTCCAAAGAAACCCAGATATATGCAGGCACACCGAGCACTTTTTCAAGCTGTATAGATGTATCAGGTGTTATGGCTTTGTCACCCCTGATAATTTCGTTAATTGCCTGAGGAGGCCTTCCCATTCGGCGAGCCAACTCAGCCTGATTTATTCCAGTTTCCTCTAAGACTTCCTCCAAATATTCACCAGGAGGTATAGCTAAGTCAGAAACAATTTGTGGTTCAGTCATCATAATGTTTACTAACCTCCTCAATCATAGCGATATTTAAAGTGTCACCTTCTACTGTAAATATCAGTCGGTAGAACCCGGTCAATTTAACTGCAAATTGTCCGGAGCGACCCCCTTTTAAAGGGTGGCAATTGAGTCCTGGAAGTCTACGTAAATCATCTAAGCTGTTAATGCACTTGATAATATTGATTCGTTCGATGTACTTCCGTGCAACCTGATTACCAAATTCACTAACTGCTTGATTATGCTTCAAAAAGCACTTTTCTAGCTTCCGTGTGCGAAATTTAACTATCAATAGCTCACCTATGAAGGTGTAGATGAAGTATTCACCTAAGGGGTGAAGAGTATAGGTGAATTGCTGGTTTTTGTCGATCAGGTAGAAAATTAGGATTTAAATGCTCTAACAGCATGACTTTAACGGACTGCTAAAACAATTGCCGCCGCCCCGCGAACGCATGCGCTAATGTGCCGCTATCCACATATTCCAATTCGCCCCCCAGGGGCACGCCATGGGCGATGCGCGTTACATGGCAATCATATTCATCAGCAAGTCCGCGAATGTAATGCGCCGTCGCTTCACCTTCCACCGTCGTCGTGGTCGCCAGAATCAGCTCACTGACGGTCTGCTCAGCCAGGCGTTCGCGCAATTGATCAATACCCAATTCCTCCGGCCCGATACCGTCCAGCGGCGACAAGCGACCGCCAAGCACAAAATAAAACCCCCGGTAATCGGTGGCTTGCTCCAGTACCATCACATCCGACGGGTTTTCCACCACGCATAAAAAGCTGGCGTCCCGATCTGTGCGACGGCATAGATGACAGACATCATGCTCAGATAAAGTACGGCAACGTCGGCAACGACCAATCCGTGCCATCGCCTTGTCCAAAGCCAGGGCCAGTCGTTCACCACCAGCGCGATCCCGCTCCAACAAATGGAACGCCATCCGTTGCGCCGACTTGGGGCCGACCCCAGGCAAACAGCGCAAACTATCGATCAAGTCCTGAAGTAATGAAGGCTCTCTCATTAAAACGGCAATTTCATGCCAGGCGGCAAATTAATACCCGCCGTGACGCTGGACATCTGCTCTTTGGAATGTGCCTCCAATCGATGAACAGCCGCGTTGACCGCAGCAGCCACGAGATCTTCCATCATTTCCTTGTCGTCGCTCATCAAGGCGTCATCAATCTCAATCCTTCGCACCTCATGCCGCCCATTGATCACCGCCTTGACCATGCCACCGCCAGCTTCTCCTTCAATTTCCGTTTTAGCTAATTCTTCCTGCGCCTTCTGCAAATCCGCTTGCATTTTTTGCGCCTGCTTCATCAGATTTCCAAGTCCGCCTTTCATCTTTGTTATGCTCATAATTTCAAGTTAGTTGGTTGAAAGAGTAACTGAGGAATGCGGAGCGCGCAAAAGATTCTATGCGCCCTTTCCCAGCCACTCACCACCCCATTCAGTACACGCGCAAACCATCAAACACAGGCCCGTCCACACACACCCGTTGCATGGCCACGCCCTGTTCCGCTTTCACCGCCACGACGCAGCCAGCGCATCCTCCCACGGCGCAAGCCATGAATTCCTCCAAAGAAACTTGCACCGGTAATTGGTACTCCCGCGCCAGATTCACCACGGCGCGCAACATCGGCTCCGGTCCACAAGCATAGACGCCAACCTGAGCGCGTTGATCTGCAGATAAGGCCTCCAGCCAATGTTTCGCCAAGTCGGTGACATAACCTTCATAACAACCTGGATAACCTTGCAGGCTGGCGAGTCGTGAGGCAATCCCCCAATCTTCCAGCAAGGGCATGCCGCCGATGACACCATCAGGCATGCCCTGTAACATCAGTTGCGAAGGCTTACTGTCAAATGGAAAAGGAATTTCAGAACCCAGAATCACCAATGGCTGAACATCCACCTGTCGCCGCAACGCTTCAGCCAAACAAATCATTGGTGGCATACCCACGCCGCCGCCAATCAGTAACGGCTTTTTCTCCTTGACGGTGAAAGGCTTGCCGATTGGCCCCATAACGCTGATCGTTTCACCCGCTTTACGTTGGCTCAGCAACCGGGTGCCCTCACCCGCCACTTTATACAAAAAATCCACCCACCCCTGATCGGGCGACGCCCGCATGATGGAGATCGGCCTGCGCATTGGTCTTTGCCGATCCACCGTCAAATGCGCAAACTGCCCAGGCCTAGCCTGCCTGGCGCAATCCTCAGCCTGTACGCGTAAGATGTGCTGGTGGCCGGGATAAACCTCATGCCTGAGGATTTCCGCATCCACGACAAAAATCGTATTACGGTGGGATTTATTCGCTGAATAACTCGGTGACGCCATAGAATGATTCGCTCAAATTGGAAATTTGCGGACTGGTTGCTAAAGTATGATACTCCGCATAATTTAGACCAAAACTCAGGGGAGTTGGGAACAACCAATTTCATACGACCATCAAACTGGAAAAATATTTCCCAATAACTGAACCACTTATGGGCTAATTGTGATTTACGCCTTAATTAGCAACCTTGGTTGATATCCATCATCAGAAATGTAATCCACGAGATTGGTTCTCAGCACCTAAAAACTGCCTTTCATGCAAATGATGTCCAAGCATTACGGTATCTGAATTAAACAAATGTCCAGAACGATGCAGCTCTCCCAAAGAAAGCTTGTATTATACAAGTACGAATAGTAGGCACCCCCAATCCACGCATGATATCTCCTAACAAAAGGAGATATTCTAGCATACGTAAATTCTTCTAAATTTTTAAGTGATAACTAGGAATTATGAATACCTCCGATGGTTTGGAATTTATTAATCGAGA
>JAPQLC010000033.1 GCA_030826945.1 Candidatus Thiobius zoothamnicola | reverse complement strand
AGCCATCATCAACTTTTTATGTCCAAAACTTAAGAAATTAGATGAGGTAGCCCTGCTATTTTGGGTTTTGTGCAATTTGTTGGCGCGGCTTTGATTGTGGTAGCTTATCCGGCTTTGAAATTATGCGATTCATTCATTTCAGGCTGCACCGTGAGCGACTATAAAGACACTTTGAATTTACCCTATACGGGTTTTCCGATGAAAGCGAATCTGGCGCAACGTGAACCGGAAATGCTGAAACATTGGCAAACGCTTAACCTTTATCAAGCAATCCGCGCAACTTGTTCAGGGCGTGAGAAATTCATTTTGCATGATGGCCCCCCCTATGCCAATGGCGATATTCATATTGGTCATGCTGTCAACAAATTGTTGAAGGATATCATCGTCAAGAGTCGTACGTTGGATGGCTATGACGCGCCTTACGTGCCGGGCTGGGATTGCCATGGTTTGCCGATTGAATTGCAGGTTGAGAAAAAGGTGGGGAAACCGGGCAGAAAAGTCAGCATTACGGAGTTCCGCCAAGCGTGCCGCCATTATGCCCAGACGCAGGTGGACAAACAGCGGGTGGATTTTGAGCGGCTAGGGGTTTTGGGGGACTGGGATCAGCCTTATTTGACGATGCATTATGCGCAGGAGGCGAACATTATTCGCGCATTAGGCGATATTGTCGCCAATGGACATGTTGTCAGGGGCGCGAAACCGGTGCATTGGTGTACCGATTGTGGTTCTGCGCTGGCCGAGGCCGAGGTTGAATACCAAGATAAAACCTCGACGGCGATTGATGTGCGTTTTTCCGTGGTGGATTCTGAGGCAGTCGCCGCTTGTTTTCAGGCGAATTTAGCGCCATGCGATCTGTCGGTCGTTATCTGGACCACGACGCCCTGGACATTACCCGCCAATCAGGCCGTCGCGTTAAACGCGGAGTTGGATTATGTTCTGGTGAAGACCGATGCTGAATACCTTTTGCTGGCGGAAGGGTTGTTGGAATCCTGCATGCAGCGTTGGGGGATCGAAGATTATGTCAAGGTGGGTTGTTGTTCCGGTAAGTTATTGGAGAATCAGCGGTTGCAACACCCTTTCTATGATCGGCAGGTACCGGTGATTCTGGCAGATCACGTTACGCTTGAAGCAGGCACTGGTGCGGTGCATACGGCACCGGCGCATGGTCTGGATGATTTTATCGTGGGCCAGCAGTATGGCCTGCCCGTGGATAATCCGGTTGATGGTCGTGGTTGCTATATTGAAGGTACGGCGTTATTCGCCGGGCAGCATGTTTTCAAGGCGGATGAGCCGATTGTTCAACTTCTGAAAGACAAGGGCAAATTGGTCGCTTCCGCCCAGTTCACCCATAGTTATCCGGTTTGTTGGCGACATAAAATCCCGATTATTTTCCGTGCCACCTCGCAGTGGTTCATCAGCATGCAGGCGAAACAACTGCGCGATGCAGCGATGCTGGAAATTGAACGGGTTGAATGGTTGCCGGACTGGGGAAAGGCGCGCATTCAAGGCATGGTGGAAGGTCGGCCTGATTGGTGTATCTCACGTCAACGCACTTGGGGCGTGCCAATCGCCTTTTTCACTCACAAGCAAACTGGCGAATTACATCCAGATACCGTTGATTTGATTGAGCAAGTTGCGCAAAAAGTCGAGCAGTCGGGCATTCAGGCCTGGTTCGATCTGGAATCTGAGGAATTGTTGGGCGATCAGGCGGCGAATTATGACAAGGTGACAGACACTTTGGATGTCTGGTTCGACTCGGGTACGACCCATGCCTGTGTGCTGGAGCCGTATGATGATTTGCAAATCCCGGCAGATTTGTATTTGGAAGGATCAGATCAACATCGTGGTTGGTTCCAATCTTCCCTATTGAGCGCAGTCGCCATGCGGGGTGCTGCGCCTTATAAAGCTTGCCTCACTCACGGCTTCACCGTGGATGCGGATGGGAAGAAAATGTCCAAATCACTGGGCAATGTGGTCAGTCCGCAACAAGTGATGAAAACATTGGGCGCGGATATTATCCGCTTGTGGGTCGCCGCGACCGATTATCGGGCTGAAATGTCCGTATCGGACGAGATACTCAAGCGTACGGCGGATGCTTATCGTCGGATGCGTAATACGTTGCGCTTCTTGCTGGCCAATTTGCATGGTTTTGAACCAGACCAGCATGCGTTGCCGAAAGATGCCATGTTGAGCCTGGATCGTTGGGCATTAGGTCGCGCCTGGCATTTGCAGCAGGACATCATTGCCGCTTACCGCAGCTATAATTTCCATCTGATTTATCAAAAAATGCTTAATTTTTGCGTGGCGGATCTGGGTGGCTTTTATCTGGATATTATCAAAGACCGTCAATACACCATGCCTGCCGCCAGTTTGGGGCGCCGATCCTGCCAGACGGCGATGTATCACATTGCAGAGGCTATGTTGCGTTGGTTAGCCCCAGTCATGAGTTTTACCGCTGACGAAGCGTGGCGGCATATGCCGGGCGAACGACGGGATTCGGTATTTTTGGAAACTTGGTATGTTCATCCAGATTTCGCTGAAAACCTGGCGGATGCATTGCCATGGGATCGCATCATGCAAGTGCGCGCATCGGTGAGCAAGGCATTGGAAACGAGTCGCAAATCCGGGGCGATTGGCTCGGCCCTGGAAGCTGAAGTGGACTTATATTGTGATGATGCCGCTTTCAAGGCATTGCAGATGTTAGGCGAGGAGTTGCGCTTTGTGTTGATCACCTCCGATGCCCGGATTCATCCGATGGCTGATAAACCGGCTGACGCCAGTTTGATGGAATCGGATGGCTTGGCGGTCGCTGTGAATGCCAGTACACATGCGAAATGCCCTCGATGCTGGCATCACCGTGAGGATATTGGGCAAGACCCTGATCACCCTGAACTTTGTCTGCGTTGCGTTGAGAATATCGTAGGGTCGGGTGAGGAAAGACGGTTTGTTTAGATCGTGTCGCTAATTTAGGGGCTGCTTTTGCCCCTAAATTGCCGGATATAATGCTTCGTTGGTTAAATGGTTATATTTTGTTACGAACTTTATCGATGAACTTTCTTGCTTTAGATGATAATGCCGGAGTGTAGCCAGCGAGGTTATTGCGAACAGCGTTTTCTAAATACGTTCTACTACGTTTTTTGTGAAACTTAATTAATCCGCCAGGGTGTACGGTGATATGGGCGGTTTCAATTTCCATGCGCTGATGCTGGAGTACTTCGTCTTCTCCATTGCCAGTTGTGCTGTCGTATACGACGAAATATATGATGTCGTCGTCTTTCCTATATGGTTCTTTAATTTTTAGTCTACCAGGCATGGTCAAATTTCCTTGTGATGTCGTAGGTTGCGATGGCACATGCGGTGGCGACATTCATTGAAGAATTCTCACCCAGCATGGGAATCTGTATGGTGGCGTCTGAGGTATTCAAAAGGCTTTCGCCAATGCCTTGGTTTTCTGAACCAAGGATTAAACAGATTTTGTCATCTTTTTCAGGCTTGAAGTCTGCTAAGTCGATGCTGTTTGATGTGATTTCCAGACTGACGATTTTGTAGCCGGCTGTTTTTAAATTTCGGATAACGGATAACGCGTCGTTCTCGTAAGCGTAGGCAACATACTTTTCGGTTGATCTGGAGGTTTTCCTGATTTTGGGATTCGGTGGCACCATGGAATCACCAGTCAAGTATATTTTCTCCACGCCAAGCGCATCCGCTATCCTGAAGAAACTCCCAATATTCATAGGTACATCAATATCATTCGCCAAGAAGCATAAAGGGTATTTTTTGGAGGTGGGTTGATGGGCGCTATGATCCAATTGCAGATTACTCATGATCGGCATGCTTTATTTCTTGAATTGAGACGATATTGTCTAACCCGGCGGCCAGGTCATTTGCCGTCCGCCCAGCAGGTGCAAGTGGATGTGGAAAACCGTTTGCCCACCTGCTGCATTGCAATTCATTACGGTGCGGTAGCCTTCCTGACTGAGTCTTTCCTGTTGGGCGACCTGAGCTGCTGCGCGGTATAAGCGGCCCAGAATGATGTCGTCTTCTGCTTGCAGGTCATTAATGGTTGCAATGTGTTTTCTGGGGATCAGCAGAATGTGAGTTGGTGCTTGCGGGTTGAGGTCATGGAAACCAATAACGTGTTCATCCTCGTAGACGATGTTGGCAGGTATTTCGCCAGCGGCGATTTTGCAAAAAATACAGTCAGTCATTTTATTAGGCCGTGAAGATCGGAAATGGGATTCAGTGGACAGCGCAGGCCCATTGAATTATTGAAAATGCCCATCGTTATTTTTTATGGACATGCTAAGCTTCCCAAGAAAGCATTGTTTCATGACACGGATCATTATATCTCTCCCTCCCATGCCGAACAGTATCCAACAACGACGCGAATTATCCCCTTATTTCGGCGTTAACGCGCTCTTTATTGAGGATTTATACGAGGCTTATCTGGAAGAACCCAGCAGCGTGTCGCCAGATTGGCGACGACGGTTCGCCGCTTTGCCGCCAGTTCAACAGGATTCGTCTGAACAGACGGAGACCTCACATCGTGCTATCCGGGCGAATTTGGCGCGGCTGGCCCGGGAAAAGCGCTCATTGGTGACTTCGCCGATGTTCACCGCCGCTGCGGAGGAGCGGCAGGCCAAAGTATTGCGCTTAATCAATGCCTACCGGGTGCGAGGTCATCAGAATGCGCAACTGGATCCGCTCAATCTGCATGAAATCGTACCGTTGGATGAGTTGCAACCGACTTTTTACGATCTGCGACCGGAAGATCTGAATGAAACCTTTAATACGGGTTCTTTGTTTGCTGAAGATCGTTTGCCCTTGCGGGAAATTCTGGCGATTGTGCGCACGGTTTATACCGGCACGGTCGGCTCTGAATATATGCATATCACCAATACGGAAGAAAAGCGTTGGATTCAGCAGCGCCTGGAGGGTTATCGCGCCCGCCCTGAATTGAGTGATGCTGATAAACATTGGTTATTGCATTTGTTGACAGCGGCTGAAGGCATTGAAAAGTTCATGCATGCCCGTTTCGTCGGGCAGAAGCGATTTTCTTTGGAGGGCGGTGAAGCCCTGATCCCCTTGCTGGATGAATTAATTCAGCGTGCAGGCCGACAAGGGGCGAAAGAGGTGGTGATCGGCATGGCGCATCGGGGACGCCTGAATGTGCTGGCGAATATTATGGGGAAATCGCCAGCGGCGATTTTTGATGAATTTTCCGGGCAGCGTCAATCGCTTGACGCCAAAGACATTTTGACGACTGGCGACGTGAAATACCATAAGGGTTTTGCGAATGATGTGGCGACGGATGAGGGGAATATTCATATCACGTTGGGTTTTAATCCGTCCCACCTGGAAATCATTTCACCGGTGATTATGGGTTCGGTACGAGCCAGGCAGCAGCGTTATCTGGATGAAGCGGGAGAAAAAATCATTCCGGTGGTGATTCATGGCGATGCTGCTTTTGCTGGACAGGGCGTCAATATGGAAGTGTTCAATATGTCGCAGGTGCGCGGTTATCAGGTTGGCGGCACGGTGCATATTGTGGTCAACAATCAGATTGGCTTCACCACCAGCAATACTTTGGATAGCCGTTCAACGCATTACTGCACGGATGTCGCCAAGATGGTGCAGGCACCGATTTTTCATGTGAATGGTGATGATCCTGAGGCGGTCATTTTCGTGACCCGCTTGGCCTATGACTATCGGGTGCGTTTCCATAAAGATGTCGTGATTGATTTAGTCTGCTATCGCCGTCAAGGCCACAATGAGGCGGACGAACCGGCGGTGACGCAGCCAGCGATGTATCAAAAGGTGCGTAATCATTCCACGGTGCGCACCGTCTATGCGGAACGTTTGATTGCCGATGGCGTGGCGACCCCTGAGCAGGTGCAGCAAACGTCTGCTGAGGTTCGCGCCGCTTTTGAGCGAGGCGATTGCGCCTGCCGCACGACGACCAGCAAGCCCGCTGATGAACTGACGTCGATTAATCCATCGCCTTATCATGGGGTGGCTTGGCATGACCCGGTTGATACCCGGGTGGATATGGATCGTTTGCAGGCGTTGGCCGGGCAAGCGTTCGCTTTGCCGAATCAATTTCCCGTGCATCCGAGATTGGCGCGTATTCTGGAAGATCGCCAGCTAATGGCGCAAGGCGATAAGTTGATTGATTGGGGATTCGCTGAAAATATGGCCTATGCATGCTTGTTGGATGCCGGGTATCCGGTGCGCATTTCAGGTCAGGACAGCCGTCGCGGCACTTTCTTTCATCGGCATGCCATGTGGCGCAATCAGGAAACGGGCAAGAGCTATATTCCTTTGCAGCATTTGAACCCTGATCAGCCGGATTTCGTGGTGATTGACTCGGTGTTATCCGAAGAGGCGGTACTGGCATTTGAATATGGTTATGCGACCGCTGAGCCTGAATCATTGACGATTTGGGAGGCGCAGTTCGGTGATTTTGCGAATGGCGCCCAAGTGGTGATTGATCAGTTTATTACGTCGGCTGGTGCCAAGTGGGGGCTGTATTGCGGTTTGGTCATGTTGCTGCCGCATGGTTATGAAGGACAGGGGCCTGAGCATTCTTCCGCGCGGTTGGAGCGTTATATGCAGCTTTGCGCCGAGCACAACATACAGGTTTGTTCGCCAACCACGCCGGCGCAAATTTTTCATTTGCTGCTGCGTCAGATGAAAAGACCTTATCGTCGGCCATTGGTCGTGATGTCGCCGAAAAGTTTATTGCGTCATCCGCTGGCGACTTCGCGTCTGGATTCGCTGAGTTCGGGCGCTTTCGCCGCGGTGATTGACGAGGTGGATGACATGGACAAGACCGCCGTGCGTCAAGTCATTTTATGTGCCGGTAAAGTCTATTATGAATTATTGCAGGCCCGACGCAGTCGGGGATTGGAGAATATCGCCATCGTGCGTGTTGAGCAGTTATATCCTTTTCCGGTGGAGGATTTTGAGCAGGTGCTGAGCGGCTATCCTAACCTTGAAGTCTTTTTCTGGTGTCAGGAAGAGCCACAAAACCAGGGCGCATGGGATCAGATCAAGCATCGCTTTTACCCGTTGCGTGAGGCTGGTGTCGCGGTTTATTACGCAGGGCGGAATTCTGCTGCCGCGCCAGCGACGGGTTATGCCAAAGTCCATCAAGAAGAGCAGGATAAATTGATTGATGATGCCCTGACCGGGTATGTCGATCCTGTAATGAATCGTCGGGGTTAAATCATGACTATTGAAGTTTGCGTACCGGCTTTGCCGGAATCTGTTACGGACGCCACTGTGGTGACTTGGCATAAACAACCTGGCGAGGCGGTTCGGCAGGATGAAAATCTGTTGGATCTGGAGACGGATAAAGTGGTGTTGGAAATTCCAGCTCCAGAGTCAGGCGTATTAGGCGAGCATGTCGTGCAGGAAGGCGCTGTTGTGGTGGCTGGCGATAAGCTGACGATTATCCAGTCTGCGGATGCGGCGGTGTCGGAGTCTGTTGTGGAACGTGAGGTGGCACCCACTGATGCCCAAGCGTCGTCGGCTGATGAAGCTCTCGTGCTGACGCCTGGCGTGCGTCGTATGGTCAAAGAGCAGAATCTGGATCCGGCACAAATTCCGGGTACAGGCAGAGAAGGACGTATCCAGAAACATGATGTCATGGCGTATCTTGACCGACAAAAGGAAACGGAATCGGTTCCTTCATCAGATAAAGCACCGGATACTCATCCGTCTGTAGAAGCAACGGTCATGGATGCTGGCAGACAGGATAAACGTGTGCCGATGAGTCGTTTGCGTGCGCGAATTGCTGAGCGTCTCCTTGAGGCTCAGCAGACGGCGGCGATTTTAACGACCTTTAATGAAGTGGATCTGAGTCAGGTTATCCAGTTACGTCGTCAATATAAGGAGGTTTTTCACCAGTCGTATGATGTCCGTTTGGGTTTTATGTCCTTTTTTGTCAAAGCGGTTATTGAAGGGCTGAAAAAGTTTCCTGTGGTGAATGCTTCCGTTGAAGGGACTGAGATTGTTTATCATAATTATTATGATATTGGCATCGCAGTGGGTTCACCGCGTGGGCTGGTCGTGCCGATTATCCGTAATGCGGATCAAAGCTCCTTCGCTGAACTGGAGCAGGCGATTCGCGTTTATGGTGAAAAAGCCCAGCAAGGTAGTTTGGGTTACGATGAACTGAGTGGAGGCACTTTCACTATCACCAACGGCGGTGTCTACGGCTCCATGTTGTCAACGCCTATCCTGAATCCGCCGCAGAGCGCCATCCTTGGTATGCATAATATTGTTGAGCGTCCGGTGGCGATTGATGGTGAAATCCATATCCGCCCCATGATGTATGTTGCTTTGTCATATGACCATCGGATTATTGATGGCCGTGACGCCGTGCAATTTCTCGTCACCATCAAGCAAAGCCTGGAAGAGCCGGCGAGGTTGCTATTGGCGGTTTAGCGGGTACCCGCCAGACTGGCGTCATGCAGATGACTTTCCCTTGATGCGTTGGAAGGGCCGTTCCAGCGCATTCTTCGACACAAAAAATTCATATTCACCGTTCATAATGCCCCCGCTTAAATATTAGCCGCTGCTTTGTGATGCGCGTCAACTTAGCGTTTCGTGGCGGTTCATCTGTTATCCCTCGGAGGTTATTGTGTTTAGGAAGGCCCTTACGGCGGCGTTTTCTGTCGCCCTGATGGTTACGTCGGCATCTGCCGCCGCGCGTGATTATGTCAGTATTGTGGGTTCATCGACGGTTTACCCGTTTGCTACCGTGGTGGCTGAGCAGTTTGGTAAGATCAGCCGGTTCAAAACGCCGAAAGTCGAATCCACAGGATCGGGTGGCGGTTTGAAACTGTTCTGCGCCGGCATTGGCATTGAGCATCCAGATATCGCGAATGCTTCGCGTCGGATTAAAAGATCGGAGCAGGATAAATGTGCGAAGAACGGCATCAATGAGATTATCGAAATCAAGGTGGGTTATGACGGTATTGTCTTGGCCAATGCGAGAACCACCGAGCGTTTTGAGTTGACCCGCAAAGATATTTTTTTGGCGCTGGCGAAACAGGTTCCGGGCAAGGACGGTAAGTTGATTGATAACCCGTATAAGACCTGGAGAGAGGTGAATGCCGATTTGCCGAATACCAAGATTGAGGTGTTGGGTCCGCCGCCGACCTCCGGTACCCGCGATGCATTTGTTGAATTGGCGATGGAAGGCGGTGCCAAGAAATTTGCTGACTTGAAAGCTTTGCGGCAAGCGAAAGGCCGTGCAGTTAAGCCTTTAATGGCTAAATTGGGCATTCCGGCAAGCGCCTTCAATAAGAAAGGGAAAAAGGTGTTTAAAGCCGTGGCGCATGCGATTCGTGAAGATGGCGCTTATATTGAGGCTGGCGAAAACGATAATCTGATCATTCAGAAATTAATGGCCAATCCTAAGGCGATAGGCATTTTTGGCTATTCATTCCTGGATCAGAATGCCGATAAGGTACAGGGCGCTATTGTTGATGGCGAGAGACCGACTTTCGAGAATATTGCGGATGGTGCTTATCCGGTTTCCCGCGCTTTGTTTTTTTATGTGAAGAAAGCCCATGTTGGTAAGGTGCCTGGCATTAAAGCTTATTTGACGGAATTTACTGCCGACAAAGCTTGGGGTGATGAAGGCTATTTGACGGATAAGGGTTTGATTCCCATGCCTGCCGCCGAACGTGCACAATTCGCTGATGACGCCAGAAGCTTGCAGCCGATGGATACCTTGTAATTCGGTGGCTTTTCCGTACTCCGTCATCATTGGGTTGACGGAGTGTCAGGGGGCGTTCTCAATCACCACGCAGACTGCTGAAATTTTACTCAATTGGCATGATACGGTGCTGAAAAAGGTCTTAAAATGCGCATTTACGTTGAGTAAACTGCGCTTTGCGCGCATTCCCACCTTGTCTCGCACTGACCTGAGCGAATCTCAATAGCTTGCCAGGTGTTTACTCGTAACTAAAATCTTTTGATCTTAATTTAAGAATTCATTCTGTTATGCAGATTCCGATGCTCCTGATTGTCTTGTTGGGTTTTCTGGCCTTGGCATATCATTTGGGCCGCGCCCGCGCGCTGGATGCGGTTGGCGGTGGTTCCGGTATGCGTAAACTGCATTCCTTACCCAGCTACTATGGTTTGTATGTTGCGTTATGGGTCTTGTTGCCAGCGTTGACGATATTGTTTTTATGGAGCGTCCTGCAAGATGTTTATATCGTTGACATGGTCGTGGCCCAGTTGCCCCAGGCAATGCAGGATTTGCCGGAAGCGCAATTAGGGTTGATCGTTAACGACATCCGTAATCTGGCGAGTGGCAATATTGTTTCTGGCGAGCCGTCCGCTGATATCCGGGCTGCGGCGGATCATCTGTTGGAGCTGCAAGGCATCGCCAATATGGCGAAAACGGTTGTGGTGCTGGCGTTCGCGATTATCGCTGGCACATTTGCCTGGCGCGCGATTAATCCGTCGATGAGGGCGCGTAATCGCGTTGAATGGATCGTTAAGGGTTTGCTGATTCTCAGTTCCATGGTCGCAATTATGACGACTATCGGCATTGTATTGTCGGTAGTCTTTGAATCGATTCGTTTCTTCAGCAAAATTCCTTTTACGGATTTTATTTTTGGTTTGGCATGGAGTCCGCAAACTGCATTACGTGCTGATCAGGTTGGCGCGAGCGGCGCTTTCGGCGCTATTCCGTTATTGGTCGGCACTTTGTTGATTTCTTTTATTGCGATGTTAGTCGCCGTGCCGATTGGTTTGATGGCGGCGATTTACCTGTCGGAATATGCTGGTCCGAAATTGCGTGGCTTCGCCAAGCCAGTGCTTGAGATATTGGCGGGCATTCCGACGGTTGTCTATGGTTTCTTTGCGGCTTTGACGGTTGCGCCAATGATCCGGACCCTTGGCGAGTCAGTGGGTTTGGAGGTGGCTTCTGAAAGCGCTTTGGCCGCCGGTTTGGTCATGGGCATTATGATCATCCCTTTTGTTTCATCATTATCAGATGACGTGATTAATGCGGTGCCGCAATCTTTGCGTGATGCTTCTTATGGACTGGGGGCGACGCGTTCCGAAACTATCCGCCAAGTGATATTGCCAGCCGCTTTGCCTGGCATTATGGGCGGTGTTTTGTTGGCAGTGTCGCGTGCGATTGGCGAAACCATGATTGTGGTCATGGCTGCGGGTTTGAGCGCTAATCTGACCGTGAACCCTTTGGAGGCGGTGACGACGGTGACTGTGCAGATCGTCACTTTGTTGGTGGGTGATCAGGAATTTGACAGCGCAAAAACATTAGCGGCTTTTGCGCTGGGCTTGATGTTGTTCGTCGTGACGTTAGGGTTGAATATCATCGCGTTGCATATTGTCCGTAAATATCGTGAACAATATGACTGAAGCTTGTGGTGGGTCACTGGGTTGGTGCGCCCGTATTGGGAAAATATAGGTTGAAAAATGGCGAAAGAGACATTTAGCAAAGTAGAGGCCTCACTCAAATCGCGGTATCGGCGTGAGCGGCGTTTCCAAGTGTTTGGTTTAGGCGCTATTTTCCTCGGATTATTATTCGTCTCCCTGTTGTTTCTTAATATCATCAGCAATGGTTATGGCGCTTTTTTGCAGACCCATATTGTGCTGGATGTGCATTTCGCCCCGGAGATCATTGATCCCCAGGATAAAGCCGATGTTAATCCACAAATTCTGGCGCAGGCGGATTATCGTCAACTAGTGCGTCAACCCTTGCGTGAGATGTTTCCGGAAGTCACAGGCCGACGGGATAAACGCAAGCTGTATCGTTTGTTAAGCAGCGGCGCATCCTTTCAGGTGCGGGAAATGGTGTTGTCTGATCCGGGTTTGATTGGACAGAGCAGGCGTGTGTCATTAATTGCGGATGACGATGTGGATGTGATTGTTAAAGGTCATGTCACGCGTGAGGACGCCATACAGCGTTTTGGCGAAGCCTATGTCGGGTGGATTGAGAATCTGGTTGAAGCCGGTCGGTTGGAAAAGCGTTTCAACTGGGGGTTTTTTCTGAATGGAGATTCGCGCGAACCTGAGCTGGCCGGTATTGGCGGCGCAGTGACAGGCTCGTTTTATACTTTGTTGGTGACTTTGTTATTGTCTTTTCCGATCGGTGTCGCGGCGGCGATTTATCTGGAAGAGTTCGCACCACAAAACCGGTGGACGGATATCATTGAAGTCAATATCAATAATTTGGCGGCTGTGCCATCCATTGTGTTTGGATTGTTGGGACTCGCCATGTTTATTAACTTGTTTGGTCTGCCGCGTTCGGCACCGCTCGTCGGCGGCTTGGTTTTGACGCTGATGACACTGCCAACCATTATCATCGCCAGCCGTGCCGCTTTGAAGTCAGTCCCTCCCTCCATTCGTGAAGCGGCGTTGGGCGTCGGCGCATCCAAGATGCAGATGGTGTTTCATCATGTTTTACCGTTGGCACTGCCCGGTATGTTGACTGGTACCATCATTGGCATGGCGCAGGCGCTGGGTGAGACGGCACCATTATTGATGATTGGTATGGTGGCCTTTATTGTTGATATTCCTGGTGGCCCTTTGGATCCATCCTCGGTGTTGCCGGTGCAGGTTTATTTATGGGCGGATAGCCCGGAAAGGGCGTTTGTCGAGCGTACGTCTGCTGCTATTATGGTGTTGCTGGCATTTCTGATCGCGATGAATACATTGGCGATTATATTGCGTCGTCGTTTTGAGCGGCGTTGGTGAATTGATATCTTCTGAACATCAGCACGATTGCTTGCTGGATATTTTGCAGCGAATGATTAAAGCCGGGGAAAAATAATGAATGGTGCAGAGACCGCTGTTTTGGGAACTGATACAGATGTTGTTACCAAAGCACCTGATGAAGCAATAAAAGGGAAATTAGGTGATGATTTCCAAACTGTGGGTAATATTCATGTTGATAACCCGCGCATGACGACAACGGATGTCAATGTTTTTTATGGTGATAAACACGCCATTAGAAATGTCAGTCTGGATATTGGTGAGAATCAGGTGATTGCGATGATTGGTCCGTCCGGTTGTGGTAAATCGACCTTTTTACGTTGTCTGAACCGGATGAACGATACCATTGATATTTGTCGGGTTGAAGGCGATATCAAACTTGATCAACAAAACATTTACGATAAGAAATTGGATGTCGTGCCATTACGCGCCCGGGTTGGCATGGTTTTCCAGAAACCGAATCCTTTTCCTAAATCCATCTATGACAATATCGCCTATGGTCCGCGTATTCATGGTTTGGCGGCGAATCGCGCTGAATTGGATGAGGTGGTCGAAACCAGCTTGCGTAAGGCCGGCTTGTGGGAGGAGGTGAAGGATCGGCTGGACGCACCAGGCACCGGGCTTTCCGGTGGTCAGCAACAACGTTTGTGCATTGCCCGCACCATTGCGGTGTCGCCGGAAGTCATCTTGATGGATGAACCCTGTTCGGCGCTTGATCCGATCGCCACGGCGAAAGTTGAAGAGCTGATTGACGAGTTGCGGCAGAATTACACCATTGCAATCGTCACTCATTCAATGCAGCAGGCTGCGCGGGTCTCTCAACGTACCGCTTATTTCCATTTGGGCTATTTGGTTGAAGTTGGTGAAACGACGCAAATATTCACCAATCCGGTGCATAAATTAACGGAAGACTATATTACGGGTCGTTTTGGTTAATATTGGACTGTAGAGATAAGGTCAAGACGGTCAGTTTCTATCTATTGATCGTTGATCATGTTGGTAATCAGGAATAGGCGTTTTGAGGGGTTCATAGAGGGGGGATTGGCCGCCCGTGATATCAGAGGGTTTAGGCATTGTGGTTAACAGCCTGAATCATGAATAAAGCCAGTTTGGAATTTTTAGCTTATGGCTGGAAATGTGGCTTTTCCTGGCCTGTTAACGTGAAATTTAAACTCACCTTGATTGAATTGGACAATAGCAAGGTTCTTTTTTATAGGTATCTTTGTGTTTATTGTGTATTACTCACTCATTCGGTGCCCATTCTATGGAAGGTATTAAGCCACACATCTATTCGCGGTTTGATGGTGATTTAGGACGTTTCTTTCAACTGGTGTTGGATATCGGCCAGTTGGCTTGCGAACAAGTTGAATTATCCGCCGTAGCCATGGCGCGTTGTGAAGTGGTCCCAGCGCGCAAAGTGCAACACAATTTTCGTTTGTTTCGGGAATTAAATATGGACACGCTGGAAGCGAATGTCCAGTTGCTGGCGATGCATACGCCAGTGGCAGGCGATCTGCGCTTTATGATGATGCTTTCACGCACGGCGTATGACCTTGAACGCATTAATCAGGAAGCACTGCGCTTGGCTGAATTAACCGAAGCTTATTATGAACACCCAGGGATTCAGGTTGATAGCGAAATGTTTGTTGATATTGAGCGGATTGCTGAGAAAGCCTTTCATATGTTGCAATCCGCCTTGCAGGCGGTGAGCGAATCTTCCGTTAAATTGGCGATTGGAGTCATCCACCAGCAGAAATCCATGGAGCGATTGTTTCAGGATGCGTTGCGTTATTTGGCGACTTATATGTTGCAGGATCCGCGCAATATTCAATATGCCATTGATGCGACGATTGGTCTTAAAAGCATGGAGCGTGTGGCCGATCATTCCATCAATATTGGCAAAAATCTGATTTATTCCTGCACAGGTAAAGATGTGCGGCATATGAATATCGCCTGTCTGGATATCAAGTAGTTGGGTCGTTATGGTTTCTGTACGGTGTTGAGCGCGGCGCTCACGATTTCGGCGAGGCGTTGTAAGAAATCCACCCCTTTGCCGTCCATGAAACGTTCAACATGACGACTGCCGAGGGCCAGCATGCCGATCAGGGCGCTTGAGCGTAATGGCATTAAAGCGACGGATTGAATGTCCGCCACTTGTGAGCCGAACAAATAATCCATTTGCGCATCAGGTAATGGCCCGCAAACCGGGCCTTGATAGAGGAAATGGCGGAACATGGCGGGGCCGGATTCATCGGCATCCGTTTCTAATTCGTCTGCTGAAAATAACTTCAGCTCAACGGCATCCATATGAAGCAATTCACGCAAGCCGTCTAATAAAGTATTGAACAGTTCATCGAGATCGCGCGTCTCAATCAATAATAGAGTCAGTTGGTGTAAGCGCTTGGCTGTTTCATCATTTGCTTTGGCGACCTCAATCAACGCATTTAATTGAGTTTGATATTGAGTATTTTGCTGACGCAACAGGCGTACTTGATGCTCCACCAAAGAAACGGCGTCGCCGCTCTGGTGGGGAATCGCCATTTGCATGAGGAGATCTTGATGCCGTTTGAAAAAGTCTGGTACCTGGATAAGATAACGGGCGATTTCAGTTTCTTTTTGATCATCTGGGACAAATGCCTCGGGCGACATGATCACGACCTGATGGTTTACCTGAGTTTTTGATGAAAATGGGAATGCAGATGACACTCCATTCCCGCAGCCATGATATCAGTCCCGCTTGCCGGAAGTATCCAGGCAAATTTTCCTCAATTCATTCTTTGAGACCGTTGCTGTCAATGGTGCCAATGGGCATTTGGTCCGGTGTAGCTACTTGTTGTGCGGACCATGTCTTAGCCATTAAATTTTCTGATTACCCATGAATATCCGCTAAACATAAAGCATTTTGGGGGGCGAGGTGTGCCATATATACATCCATATAGGCTTGACCATAGCCTCCCTGCTCTGGCCAGTTCTGCGTAAATAGCCTAAACCCCATGCGGTTTGGGGCATTTAATGATCTGGCTGAAGATTATGGGTAATCAAATTAAATTTTGGCCAACGATTGTAACCAATAGTAGGGTTGTTTGATTCATTTAAACGAATAAACTTAACTTCTTCTTCGTTTGCTTCTTTATCGGTTGCGGTATCTGAAAACCATAATATCTCTTTCTTTATTGTGAATTTCATCTGATCTTCCCATGTGAAATCTTTTTCAATTATTGCACCATTGGCGCTGCCGAAATAATTGATGTTATAAACAAGATCCTTCCCAATATATATTTTTCCATTTGGATAAGTGATTTTATAAATAACCTTTCTCTTTTTGTTGAGCGAAGTCATTTGCCCATTTTTATTGCATAACGGAGGCGGGTGTGCCTGCGAGCAGTCATCTTAATGCCAAATTCAGCGGAACCGAACACGAAGCGGCGTTTGCGCAATAATGGCGAAGCCATGCTCAAAAAGCCGCTGAGTGTTGGGTGTCTGCTGGGGCGCCGTGTTAGGTTTCTCTTGATTCATGGACAGCAGCAACAATATCCGCAGTAGTTGCATTAGTGTTAACGCCCGGCACATCAAATGGTGAGCGCTTTGTTTGTTGCTTGGCCTTCAGTGAAAATAGACTACCATCTTTACGACGAATTTCTACTTCCCTGGTTTGAGCCAGAGTGAGCAATTTAGCCAGGTTTTGGCGAGCTTCTGAATAAGTAAATACTTGCATAGTTACTCCATGACAATATCTAACACCTCAATACCCATTTCTTCAGCGACTTGGCGCATACGGCGATCTAAAGTGAGTAAAGGATGACAGAGTGAAATTGCGCAGCGAAGGAAGTAGGCATCGTAAGCGTAGATGTTTTTTTTGATAGCAAGTTGTAAACACGACTGAATTTCAACTGGTACCAAACGAACTTGTATGCTGTGCGTGAAATTTTCTGCCGCGAGCGCTTCCTGTTTTGTAATTTGCCGTCGTTTAATCATCGCTGACAATGCGTTACCAATTTCAAATGGCAATGATTCTGGGGCAATGAGCAATGCCCCAGAAGTGATTCTGATAATTGGTTCTTTCTCAGGCTCGTTTAGAGCAACTGCCAAAAAGATGTTTGTGTCAGCAATAATATTCATTATTGACAATTGTACATTAACTACCGACTAATACAACTGTGGCCAATCAAAAACCTAACGCCTAGCTGAGTGTTGGGTATCCGCTGAAGTGCCGTGTTAGGTGAATTTACTTGATTTGGAAGACATTTCACCTTCTATGGCACTTGGTGCCAAAATTACCAGGCAACCATTACGAACGATAACGTTCACCTGGGTACCCACTTTAAACCCAGCCTCCTCAAGCCACCGCCCCTTGAGTGGTAAGGAAGCTACTGGTTTATTTGAAAAGTGCCGTACAACCTTCAATTCGCGGGACTCTTTGCTCATTACCTCAGCCATTGCTCTGGATACGGAGCAATTTTGGCATTTGACCTTGGGAAAATCAAGCTCCGATAACGGAGCAAAAGTGATGAACCTGATTGGCCCAAGAGTACGACAACTAAGAGAAAAGCAACAGCTTACTCAAGAAGAACTTGCGACGAAGTGCAACTTGTTTGAGTGGGATATTAGCCGGGGAACTTTGGCAAAAATTGAGTCTCAAGTACGGAGGGTGACAGATGAAGAAGCCGCTTTACTTGCTAAAGCCCTCAAGGTTGAAATTAATGCGCTTTACGAATAGCTAAAAACACCTAACGCCTAGCTCACCAGCAGCCAAAAGCGGAGTGGCTTGGAGCGTAGCGGAAAGCCGCGTAACTTTTGGATGTCCGGTGCAGCCCCTTGTTAGGCTTTTGTTTTTGACAACGCATATTTCTTTGCGCGGATTTTCGCGATACGAATAGCCTGCGGACTAGGTTCAAAGTGAACCCTTGCCATTTGTTTGGATTTCAGATAATCGCTGGTCAAAGAGAAACTGGCAAGCTTCTTTGAGCCAAATTTACGATAAAAGCCACCTCTTTTACCTGCCTCCAAGTTTGAACTAATAGACGACATTACACTTGCATTATCAGTATTTGCCCCTAACGAGGACACAACTTTTTCTTGGGTTAATTTATTCCATGTAGCTATTGATAAGAAAATAAGGTTTTTAATTACATCTGTGTGCCATATATAGGAATCCATGAATTCCGTGCTGCTAAAGGCTCTTGGATAGCTTTGAAGCACGCCACCTATGCGAACTTTATTCCAGACGAAAGATCTTTTTTCATTTATCGTTTTCGGAACATATTCTATGTACTTCATCCCAATCAAGCGTGTAGCATTCTCCATAATTATCATATAACCACTGTCGGTTGGTTTCTGTGTCCGCACTTTTGCCAAGCCACCAAATAACATCAACTCCTGCATTCCGATAATCATTTGTACGCTTCTCTAGTTGCTCTGTTGTTATAGATGACAATTGAATCTCGTGAGCTACCAACCACCCATTTGGAAATTCAAAGACAATATCTGCAATGCGTCGGACTTCATGAATTGGGTACTCCAATAGAGCTTTTGTATTTAGATACTCATCAAACTCCGTACGCAATTGTGTAGCAATAAGTCGCTTAAAAAATAAATGCTCTTCACTCTCTGGATGCCTTTCATAATCACAAGAGCATGGAGCGTTTGGCTTGTGCGAAAAATGCTTTACACGTACAAGCCCAGCCTTGATGATCAATTTTCCGCCGCATAAATGGCATACCAAGTCTTGTTTTTTCAGCTCACCCCTAGGGTTCTTGTAATCAAAAATATATATTAATTCATCTGTTCGCTTGTTTCTTGCAACTAGCCCCATAGGTGGTTCCTTCTAAGCCTAACAGTATGATTCTGGTGGGCTGAAAGTGAATTTCACGGCATGCTGGCCCAGCCAGTTTTTTAATGATTGGATTAATGCATTATCCGCTTTGATTTTCCAAGCGGGGCCTAATTGTATAATCGCTTGATCAGATTTCGTGGTATAGGATAAGCGGATCAGGGTTTGTCCACCCAGATGTGGTTGCAGGCGTTTTTGCAATTCTGTGGCGGTATCGTGGATTTCACCCTGTTGTTGCAGCCAGTTGTGATGGATTTGCAATTGCAATTGGCGGGTATGAGCGATGCGGTAGTCTTCCAAAGTCTCAACCTGATCTGCGCGGATAGTCAAACCGCCGCGATAGTCGTCTTTCACTAAACCGCCTTCAACAACCAGAATGGCATCAGCGACGATTTTGTCGCGGAAAGTTTCGTAGGCTTCATTAAACAAGGTGACATCAATACGGCCTGTATTGTCATCCAGCAGGACTGTCGCCATTGGGCCGCGTTGAGTATTGCGTCGGTTGATCAACGTCACCAAGCCGACGATCCGCACGGTTTTTGGGTTGCGTGGCGAGTGTCCGCCTTCGCCTAGATGGAGTTGACCGATTTTTGTTCCCACCAAGTCGGGTAAATAGCCTGCGTGCGCATCCATCGGATGACCGGTCAGGTAAAGGCCGAGTGTTTCTTTTTCGCCTTGCAGTTGTTGATGCTCATCCCATGGCGGGGTGTTTTCTGTTGCGGGTTCAATAGAGGCGGCGTCCGTTGGTATCAATGTGCCGCCAAACATGTCCATGATGCCGGCGTTACGATCTTGCGCCTGTTTTTCCGCGATGCGGATTGCTGTCGGCAATTGTTTCATTAATTGCGCGCGATTGGGATCCAGTGAGTTCATAGCGCCGGCGCGGATGAGTGACTCAAATACCCGACGATTGATTTTTTTGATATCAACCCGCTGACAAAGGTCGAAAATATTCTGGTAATTTTCTGCATGCGTCCGTTTTTCAACCAATTCGGCGATTGCGCTTTCACCGACGCCTTTGATCGCCCCCAAACCATAGATAATTGTATCGTCGCCTTTTGCGGTAAATTGGAAAATGGATTGATTCACATCTGGTGGTTGGATGTGCAGGCGCATGTCACGACAAGCGTCAACCAGGTGCACAACTTTGTCGGTGTTATCCATATCAGCGGACAATACGGCGGCCATGAAGGCGGCTGGATAGTGGGTTTTTAACCAGAGCGTTTGATACGAAACCAACGCATAGGCGGCGGAATGCGATTTATTGAAGCCATAACCGGCGAATTTCTCCACCAAGTCGAAAATCTTCACTGCCAGTTCAGAATCAATCCCATTTTTGATGGCACCATCTTCAAAGACTTTACGCTGGCGTGCCATTTCCTCCGGTTTTTTCTTACCCATCGCCCGACGCAACAGGTCAGCGCCGCCGAGCGTGTAGCCCGCCAGCACCTGGGCGATTTGCATCACCTGTTCCTGGTACAAAATGATGCCGTAGGTGGGCCCCAGGATCGGCTTCAGGCAGTCATGTTGGTAGTGTGGATCCGGATAGGCGAGTGGTTCCCGCCCATGTTTACGATTGATGAAATTATCCACCATGCCGGATTGCAAGGGGCCGGGACGGAATAAAGCGACCAAAGCGGTGATGTCATCAAAGCTGTCCGGCTGGAGTTTTTTGATCAGTTGTTTCATCCCAGTGGATTCCAGTTGGAATACCGCTGTGGTTTCGCCTTTTTTGAGTTCCTGGAAGGATTTCGCGTCGTCCAGTGGGATGTCATCAATGCAAATGGGCGGCTGCGATTGACTGGCGCGCACTGTATTCACCGACTCGAGTGCCCAGTCAATAATGGTCAAGGTGCGCAGGCCGAGAAAGTCGAATTTGACCAGACCGACTTTTTCCACATCATCCTTGTCATATTGGGTGACCAGATTGCTGCCGTCTTCCTCACAGTATAAAGGTGAGAAATCGGTCAATTTGCCAGGCGCAATCACCACGCCGCCCGCGTGTTTGCCTGCGTTGCGGGTCAGTCCTTCAAGCTGTTTGCCCATATCAATGAGCTGGGTCACTTCCTCGTCATCGGCGTAGGCTTGTTTCAATTCATCACTGTCTTCCAACGCTTTGTTCAGCGTCATGCCCAGGTCAGGCGGCACCATTTTGGCGATCCGGTCAGTGAAACCGTAAGGATGTCCCAACACCCGGCCAACATCACGCACCACGGCTTTGGCCGCCATGGAGCCGAACGTGATGATTTGCGACACGCAATCACGACCATAAGTGCGCGCCACATAATCAATCACTGAATCCCGTTTATCCATGCAGAAGTCAATGTCGAAATCCGGCATGGAAACCCGTTCAGGATTGAGGAAGCGCTCGAACAGCAAATCCAACGCCAGTGGATCCAGGTCGGTGATGTTCAGGGCGTAAGCAACCAGCGAACCGGCACCTGAGCCACGCCCAGGCCCGACCGGCACCTGATTGCGTTTGGCCCAGTGGATAAAGTCAGCCACGATCAGAAAGTAGCCGGGAAATCCCATTTTAATGATGACATCCAACTCAATTTGTAAACGCTCATCATAGGGTTGGCGTTGTTCGGTGAAGGCGGGAGAGGTGACATCAAATATTTTCGTCAGGCGTTGTTCCAGACCTTTGGCTGCTTCGGCCTGGAGATGCTGATCAATCGTGATGCCGGTTGGAATGGGAAATTCCGGGAGAAAGTTTTTACCCAGTGTGAGATCCAGATTACAGCGCTTGGCGATTTCAACCGTATTTTTAATGGCTTCGGGAATATCGCTGAACAGTTCGATCATTTCTTCGCTGGAACGTAAGTATTGTTCCTGGCGATATGACTTGGGTCGCCGCGTATCGTCCAGTGTATGGCCATCATGGATGCAGACCCGCACCTCGTGTGCCGGATAATCGTCGGCATTGAGAAAACAGACGGCATTGGTTGCCACAACCGGTACTTGATGTTGCGCTGCTAAAGTCACACTTGCGTGCAGGCATTGCTCTTCCTGTTCACGTCCGGTGCGGGCCAATTGCAGATAAAACCGACCAGGAAACACGGTCAGCCAGTGTTGTAAACGTTGTTTGGCGAATGTTTGCTGATTCGCCAGCAACGCCCGGCCAATATCCCCGTCACGTCCGCCGGATAAAGCGATCAGTCCCTCGCAATGAGTGGGTGTCAGCCAAGCCATGTCGATCATGGGTTTGCCCAAATACTGGCCTTCCTGATAACTGCGTGAGACCAGTTCGGTCAGGTGGCGATAGCCCTGATTATTCTGAATCAGCAGCACCAGACAGAATGGCGCTTCCGGGTCATCTGGATTGCGCAACCAGAGGTCAACGCCGCAAATGGGTTTGACCCCGGCGTTAATGGCGGCCTGATAAAAACGTACCAGACCAAACAGGTTGCATTGGTCAGTCAGGGCGACCGCCGGCATGTCAGCTTCGACGACCTGTTTGATCAGTGGTTTGATGCGTATCGTGCTATCGAACAGGGAGAATTCCGAATGGAGATGCAGATGGATGAATGGATTTGGCGTTTGTGGCATACAGCGTACTAGGGGGTGTTCTCAATGCCCTGAACAAGCGAGATTGCGTGCTATTTGTCAGGCTGACAAGGTGCAATGAGGAGGTAATAGTGGCTCTGGACGTGATGGATGATGATCCGGATTCCGGCCAGAGGCTAACAGTTACACGGCAGATAACGCTCAGCGATACGTATTCGCCGTAAACTCAAAATTCAGTTTTCCAGAAACACAGATTGGTAATGTGCTAATTCATCAGCGGTGAATAAAAAGACGCCTTCCCCGCCATGTGCCAAATCCAGCCACAAAAAGGGTACTTTCGGATAACGTGCTTGCAGTAGGTCAGCATTGGCACCAACTTCAGCGATCAGTATAGCATCTGGGTTCATGTAATCAGGGGCTTCAGCCAGAATGCGGCTGATGATGTCCATGCCATCCTTGCCAGCGACTAAAGCCGAAGGAGGTTCTTGTAAGTATTCCGCAGGCAGCGATGACATTTCGTTTTCGCAGACATAGGGCGGATTACTGATAATCAGATCATAGCGGCCATTTTTTGCCCTATCGAACAGGTCGGATACTTGCGTGTTGATACGGTCTTGTAATTGGTGTTTTGCGATATTTTGTTCCGCCACCGCTAAAGCTTGTGCTGAAATGTCCAGCAAATCAATGGTGGCTTGCGGGAAGGCGTAAGCGCAGGCAATGCCAATGCAGCCGCTGCCAGCACATAAATCCAGTATTCGAGTGGGTTCTTTTTCGTTTAACCAGGGACTGAAGTGGGTCTTGATCAGTTCGGCGATAGGCGAGCGCGGAATCAACACATGTTCATTCACGATGAATTCCAGACCAGCGAAATAAGCTTTGCCCGTGATGTAAGGTACGGGGGTGCGTTGTTCAACGCGTTGTCGGATCCGTTCGGCGAGTAATTCCGCTTCGGGCGTGGTGATTCGGGCATCCAGAAAAATATCGGATGTGTCGTGTTGCAAATGCAGCGTGCCCAGGATCAATGCCAGGGCGTCATCCAGTGGATTATCTGAACCATGGCCGAAATATAATTCGGCTCGGGTGAAATCGCTGGTGCTCCAGCGAATCCAGTCGCGTAAAGTGCGGAGTTCTTGTGTCGGGATATTCATGGGGTTGATGGCATTAGAGGTGGTATTGGTGGGAGTATTTTCCAATCGAGAAATGAGCCTGAAGGGAGGCGGTTAAATTCCGGCATCAGACCGTTCGCTGGAGCTGCTCATGAAGTTGTGTAAACAGGTTATCTCTGGCCAAGTTTAATTGCTCAGCGGCTTCGTTGTCGGTCATTTCCCGGGCGAATGCATCCAGTTCATCCAACGTGATGCCGGGCCTCAAATACTGGCTGGCCTGGGAGAGTGAGCGCAATTTTTCATATGGCGTCATGGCCTATCCTCATAACATGGCTATCTACAAAGCTCAGGTTTGATATAATAATATGAGTAAAAACATATG
>JAPQLC010000032.1 GCA_030826945.1 Candidatus Thiobius zoothamnicola | reverse complement strand
ACTGTTGGATCAGGCGTTTAACCTGTCGGGAGGAGTAACCACTGACCTTCATCAGATAACGGGTTATCAGGCCCTTGTCAGCTTTACCTCGTTGGGTATAGCGCCATTTGATCAGGGTCTTTTGTACCCACTGGTAGCACGCATCTTTGTCCGCAAAGGTAAATTCTACCCGCAGCGTCCCATCCACAAAACGCTGCATCTCTGCCATATTGGCTATTTGCTTGTCGCTCATTGTAATTACCATAGGTAACCATTTTGAGCGAAATCCCTGGGGGTGGCTTCAGGGTCGTTTCACGTTGGAATACGACAACCACTTCAGGGACATTTCATATTGGAGGAGACTCGTAGTTGTCATGGCATGGAGAACCACGTAATCTAGCGCACGGAGTTGGCCAGACGATCGCGGCTGCCTGATAAGCTCGTCAAGTGATCCATATTCCTTGTCGGCAGGCGGCGGAGGAAAGTCCGGGCTCCACAGGGCAAAGAGCCAGGTAACGCCTGGGCGGTGTGAACCGACGGAAAGTGCCACAGAAAACAAACCGCCTGTCAGATTTTCTGATTGGGTAAGGGTGAAAAGGTGCGGTAAGAGCGCACCGCGCCGTTGGTGACAACGGTGGCAGGGTAAACCCCTCTTGGAGCAAGACCAAATAGAGAAGCTTGTATTGAGCGGTTGTGGATATATCCAGAGTTGCTCAGCGATCTGCGGCCCGCAGATGCTTCCGGGTAGGTTGCTTGAGGCGTCTGGTGACAGGCGACCCAGATGAATGATCGTCCTCGACAGAACCCGGCTTATCGGCCGACTCCATATCCATTTTGCAAAATGTTAAAGCCAGGCGACCTCCGTATAGATCTCGCCATCCGGCAATAAACCCAATAAGCGATAACCCGGTCTCAGCTTATTCGATGGATCTGGCCTGAATTGAATGCAAGTTGATGGGCAGGCCATCAGACGTAGATGATTCCGGGTTTGCTCGAATGCTTGATGCACATGTCCCCAGATCAAAGCACGCGCCTGCGGTGCTTGATCCAATATATTGAACAAATCCTCTGCGTTACCTAATGCCATTGCATCCATTGAAGCATTGCCCACCGGTACAGGTTGGTGATGCAAAGCGATCAATGTTGGACGCGAGGCATGCAATGCGCCTTTCAATAACGCCAGTTCATCTTTTGCCAGATAACCTGCGGACTTATCCGTAAGCACCGAATCCAGTAACACAATCCGCCAAATGCCATGATCAACGATTTTGGGGCTGGAAACAGACTTTGATTGCAAGTGCATATGGATAGCAACAGGATTGTCATGATTACCCGGCAAGCAATATACGGGACAATCCAATGGATTAAATTGCGTCGTCAAGTGCTTATAGGCGGCGATTTCAGCTTGTTGAGCAAGGTCGCCGGTGGCCAAAGCGAAGTCAAATGGCCCATGTCGTCTTATCGCTTGTTCAATAACGCGATGCAAACTTTCTCGTGGATTGACATGCTGAATTTTCTGATCAGAGTCAGCCAATAAATGCGTGTCGGTGAGCTGTAGGACTTTGATGGCATCGGCGGGTAATTGGTTCCAGCCAAGCGGGTCACTGGGAGATATCGGCATTGCTGTCCTTGGATAATGGGTGAGTCTTCATTGGGTTGATGGAATACCAGGACATTGGTGATAAACGGCATTATCCTATTGTGATAGAGATTTCGGTTTGATGCGATACCTGATCATATAACTCAACGATATCCTGATTGCGCATGCGTATGCAGCCATGTGACATGGGCACACCCATGGGTTCGGTATCCGGCGTGCCATGGATATAGATGAACCGATGCAAACTGTCGCAATCGCCGCCCCGGTTATAGCCTGATTCACAGCCGGTCAACCAAAGTATGCGAGTCAGTATCCAATCACGATCAGGTGCTTGGCACGCGAGTTCAGAGGAATAGCACTCGCCGGTTGGCCGACGACCGACAAAAACCGTGTTTAATGGGCAATGCCCACCAATTTTCAAGCGGATCTTATGTTTACCGGTGGGCGTACAGGCTGAATCGCGTAACTGCCCCGGGCCGTTAAGCGCGGTTGACACGGCATATTTGGCGTGTAAGTACTGGTTTTGATACAACCGCAAGCATTGGTTTGCAAGGCTGATATGAATGCGCTGCATGATATTCACATGTTATTTTTGTTCAGTTTAGGGTAGTGATTCGGCAATGTGAGGCGTCAATAGCAAAGCGCCGCCGTCCGACGACGCTATCCAGCCAGCATATCGAAAAAAACCATCAGGAGAAATCAAATGTCGGATGACCAACAGCAATGGCGTATGGATTGGCAGCGAATACTGAGTGAGCAAGGCTTGGTTTTTCCGGTTTCCTATGAAGCGGATCTATGGCGGGTGGGTGATGCCAGTGAATTCGTTACCCGGCAGATCATGCGTCAGCCACTGCTGTTGCTGGGTTTACTGGAAAGCGGTTTGTTGGATGAACCACGGCGGGCTGGTGCGCTGGCGGATGATCTGGCATGCGCGATCCTTGAATGTCAGGATGAAAATACATTGGCTGCCGCGTTACGACAGTTCCGAAACCGCGAAATGGTGCGGATTATCTGGCGTGATATAGCCGGATTGGCTGATTTGGATGAAACGCTGGAAGATTTATCCGAGTTGGCTGACCAATGTATCCGGCAGGGATTGGCGAAATTATCTGCCTGGGCGATCACCAAATCCGGTGCGCCGCGTGATGCAGACGGGCAGGTGCAGGAGTTGATCGTGCTTGGGATGGGTAAATTGGGCGCGCGCGAACTGAATATGTCATCGGATATCGATTTGATTTTCTGTTATCCATCGCGCGGTCAGACTGATGGGCGGCGCGCTTTGGATAATGAAACTTATTTTACCCGCCTGGGTCGCAGTCTCATTAAATTACTTGGCCAGATGACGGCGGATGGTTTTGCATTCCGCGTGGATATGCGTCTGCGCCCATTTGGGGATGCTGGCCCCTTGGTGGTCTGTTTTGATGCGATGGAGCAATATTTGCAGACCCAGGCGCGTGGCTGGGAGCGTTACGCCTTGATTAAGGCGCGCGCGATCACCGGTTCGGCAGATGAACAGGAAAAACTCTATGCCTTATTACGGGCTTTTGTTTATCGTCGGTATATTGATTATGGTGTGATTGAATCCATCCGTGATATGAAGCAGATGATCGGACGTGAATTGCAACGCCAGGGCATGGAAGACAATATCAAGCTGGGTCGCGGTGGTATTCGTGAAATTGAATTTATTGGCCAGGCCATGCAATTGGTGCGGGGTGGGCGGGAGCATGCCCTGCAAGCCCGACCCATCCAGACCATATTGAACCGTCTGGCGGAGAAACAATGGCTCCCGGATACAGCGGTTCAGGAATTGTTGGCCGCTTATCGCTTTTTGCGTCGCGTCGAGAATCATATTCAGGCCTGGCGTGATGAGCAAAAACATACCTTGCCTGCTGAACCGGAAGATCAAACCCGTTTGGCGCGGAGCTTGGGGCTCTCCAACTGGCTTGCCTTGCAAGCTGAATTGAATCAACACCGTAATACCGTTCAGCATCATTTTGAACAAGTCTTTGCTGTGCCGGAAACCGGGCCGACTGAAGCTGCCTCGCTATGGCTCAGTGAGTCGGCAGATTCCACTGGCATGGTTCAGATATTGCGGGAATTCCGTGATAGCGCTGTTGTGCGCACCCTGTCAGCCAATGCGCGTGGCAAATTGGATCAGCTGATGCCGACGATATTGACTATGTTGCAAGGTGAGGAAAACGCTGAGACGATTTTAGAGCGTACTCTGCGTCTGTTTGAAGCCATTATGCGTCGCACAGCTTATCTGGATTTACTCAATGAAAATCCATCGGCCATGCAGCAACTGTTGCGCTTATTGCGTGAAAGCATCTGGATTGGTTCGCAACTGGCTTACCAGCCTTTGTTATTGGATGAACTGCTTAACCCAGATAGTCTCTATTCGCCATTGCGCCGGGAAGCGCTTGCGGGTGAGTTGGCGGCGGTATTGGCTTCGGTCAAAGCAGGCGACCTGGAACAGGAAATGGAGCGTTTGCGCGAATTTGCTCAGGGCAATCGCCTGCGGGTGGCGGCGGCAGATGTCACTGGTGCCATACCGGTCAATGTGGTCAGTGATTATCTGACTGAAATCGCCGAAATTGTGTTGCAGCAAATACAACACAGCGCTTGGCGTGACCTTACCGAACGACACGGTTCGCCGACATTGCCAGACAATTTGCAACAAGGTTTCGCCGTGATTGGTTATGGCAAATTGGGCGGCATTGAATTGGGCTATGGTTCTGATCTGGATTTGGTTTTTCTACATGGGGCCAGTGCGAATGGCATGACGGGGGGGGCACGCAGCGTGCCAAATGAGGTGTTCTACGCTCGCCTTGTGCAGCGCATCATCCATATGCTCAGCACCCGCACTCCGTCAGGACAACTTTATGAAGTTGATTTGCGTTTACGTCCGAACGGCAATGCCGGTATGTTGGTCAGCTCAATGCGGACTTTTGTCAATTATCAGCAAAAAAATGCCTGGACCTGGGAACACCAGGCACTGACCCGCGCCCGACCAATCTGTGGCGATCCGGAAATCATTGCTCAATTTGACCAAACCCGACGCGAGATACTCTGCCGCCAGCGCGATATTGACGTTTTACGTCAAGATGTTTGCGCCATGCGGCAAAAAATGGCGGCCAGCCTGGATAAAAGCGACGCGGATTTTTGGGATGTAAAACAAGGTGCCGGGGGGTTGGTGGATATCGAATTTCTGGTGCAATACGCCGTGCTGCGCTGGGCGCATGAATATCCCGCTTTGACGGAATGTACGGATAATGCGCGTTTGTTGGAGCGATTGGTGGAATATCAACTATTGGAAGGCGAATCCGCTGAGTTATTATTACAGGCTTATCGGGGATTTCGCGCTATTGTGCATCGCAATACCTTACAAGAACAAAAAGCCCTGTTGAGGAAAAATCGCCTACCTGAAGAAAGCGCATTGGTGAAAAGCATATGGCGTGACATGCTGGCATGCCAGTAAATAAACTACCCCGCTGCTTGCGGCGGGGTAGTTTATTCTGATGACAGGTATCTGAGTTTCTAACCTGTTCTTCAAATCGACTAGTTTTCGTTCATTTCTTTTGAAGAACTATCAGTGAGTCTTCGTCTGTCCATTCTATGTGGTTGATATCTGTGAAATGGCGCTGTAGCTGAGCAATGAACTCATTCAATGCATTCTCCAATTCATTTTCGTCATAAAGAGAGAACACAGAATAATGTTTTGATTTTACAAAATGGATCAGTTCTTCAAGCGAGGCAGTACGTGTAAATCGGAAGAAATCAATATTTTTTGCGACAAGCTCATCATGAAACTGGTTGATCCATGCCTCGATTTTTCCTAAATCATAGAAACGTGTCTCTTTCTCCGTAAATTTCGGGAAAAACCGCCCCCATATATTCCGAGCGTTCTGACTTAGAAGACGGGTATAAACAAAAATGTAGCCTCCGCTTTTGAGACGACTTGAAGCTTGGTCAAGGAATACAAAGGGATCAAAATGTTGTATGGCATTGGTGGTCAGAATAAAATCTAAGCCATCATCCAAAGATGATAAATCGTTAGCATCAATCTTATGAACAGAAAAATTCTTCTGATCATGATCTTCAAGATATCTGGCAGTCTCCTCTACCATGCCTTCATTGACATCGCAACATTGAAGCTGAAGTCCAGCTATGGATTGGAGCAACAACAAGTCATATAATCCACTGCCGCAACCAATATCAGCTCCTCGGATATTTTCTTTATTTTCGAATATCTTCTGTATATGTTGAATCAACGCATCATCGGTGGGACGCATCTGAGTATACTTAACAGATACGTTCTTGAAATGGTTGTACATTCTATCTGACAGTTCCATAAAAATTCCTTATTTAAGTCAACAATCATCTGTCAAAGTATGGGCTTGGATAATGAACGGAGAATCCAGATATGCATCTCCTTAAAACGACGTGTTCTAATCCGGCTTCGTCTTGAAATCACCCCCTATCGTTCAGGGCAATCGCACTTAAATTATTCCCAAGATTTTGAGTAAATACTGATGATCCC
>JAPQLC010000031.1 GCA_030826945.1 Candidatus Thiobius zoothamnicola | reverse complement strand
CCCCATTACCTCATCTTGTTTCTCTTTGCAACACAATTTAAGCCCGATTGCCCTGACCCAGCTCTCAAGCCAACTTGAATTTGCAAGGCGCATGCCAGACAATCCCCTGTTATTTCCCATAAAGGATGCTTGAATTGCTTTCATCAATGGATGTCGGGGCATTACGAGTCTGGGCCAAACAGCTTCACAGTCGCCTGAATTCAACCTAATCTCTTCAGATCTCTGCACCCATGTTCCTTATCACGCTCGGGCTTAATCACACCACTGCGCCGGTTAACATCCGCGAACGGCTGACTTTTGGGCCGGATATCGTGGTGGCCGCGTTACGCAGCTTATGTAGCCTGCCCGACATACAAGAAGCCGTTATCCTATCGACCTGCAATCGTACGGAAATTTATGTCAATACAACATCCGACCAAGCAGGCGAGATTGTCCAACAATGGATTGGGAATTTCCATGGCTTGGCCTCGGCGGAGATCAGTCGCTATCTGTATCAATACCGGGAAACCACAGTAGTTGAGCACCTGCTATCGGTAGCTTGTGGTCTTGACTCGCTGATTCTGGGGGAGCCGCAAATTCTGGGGCAAGTCAAATCCGCTTTCCAAACGGCGCAAGACGCCGGCTATACCGGAAAATTATTACAACGCTTGTTCCAACACGCCTTCAATACCGCCAAGCAAGTACGCACGGATACCGCCATCGGCGATAGCCCGGTATCCATTGCTTTCGCCGCCGTCAGTTTGGCCCGCCAAATATTTTCTGATATTACCCAACAAACGGCTTTATTGATCGGCGCAGGCGAAACCATAGAGCTGGCGACGCGCCATCTGCGCCAACACCATATTGGCCAAGTTATCATCGCCAACCGAACGCTTGAACGCGCGCGCGATCTGGCAGACCAATTTGAAGCGGATGCGATCAGCTTGACCGAAATCCCAACCTACCTGTCGCAAGCCGATATTATCATCGCATCCACTGCCAGCCCGTTACCTATTCTGGGCAAAGGCATTGTCGAGCGGGCGCTCAAACAACGACGCCATCGCCCCATCTTTATGGTGGATATCGCCGTACCGCGCGATATTGAACCCGAAGTGGCTGAACTGGACGATGTATACCTGTACACGGTGGATGACTTGCAGGAAGTGATCCAGGAAAACCTTCGCTCACGCCAGGAAGCGGCGGAGCAGGCCAAAGATATTATCAACCTTCAGGTCAAATCATTTACCGCCTGGCTGAAATCTCTGGATGCCGTGGAACTGATTCAGGATTACCGCACGCAAGCTCAGGATATCCGCGACGAGGTGTTACAAAAGGCCTTGCGCCAACTGGAGAATGGCAAACCACCACAAGAAGTCATGCATTTTCTGGCCAATACGCTGACCAATAAACTGTTGCATACACCAAGCAGTCAACTCAGGCAAGCTGGCAGCGATGGCCAACAGGCATTACTGGAAGCTGCCAGCACTCTATTTCAACTTCGACAACCATGAAACACAGCATCCGCCACAAACTGAATCAAATCGCCGAACGTTTCAGCGAAATCACCGCCCTCCTCGCTGAACCGGAAATACAACAGGATAACCGGCAGTTCCGCGAACTCAGTCAGGAATATGCCCAACTTGAACCTGTAGTGCAAACTTATCTGGCCTATCAGAGCAATGAACAGGAACAACAAGCCGCCAACGAAATGCTGGCCGACCCGGAAATGGCTGAACTGGCACAGGAAAGTTTGCAAGAAACCCGTCAACGGGAAGCCGACCTGTTACCCGAATTGCAACGCCTGTTACTCCCCAAAGATCCCAATGATGAGCGCAACATTTACCTGGAGATCCGCGCTGGCACTGGCGGAGCCGAAGCCGCTTTATTTTCCGGCGATTTATTGCGCATGTACCTGCGTTATGCTGAACTCCAAAACTGGCGCAGCGAATTAATCAGTGAAAGCCCCGGCGAAATCGGCGGTTATAAAGAGGTCGTGGCACGCATCAGCGGCCAGGGCGTTTATTCGCACCTGAAATTTGAATCCGGGGCGCATCGGGTGCAGCGTGTGCCGGAAACTGAATCACAAGGTCGCGTGCATACCTCGGCCTGCACTGTAGCGATTCTGGCCGAAGCCGATGAAGTTGAAACCATTGATATCAACCCGAACGACCTGCGCATTGACACCTATCGCGCCTCCGGTGCTGGCGGCCAACACGTCAACAAAACGGATTCAGCCGTGCGCATCACCCACCTGCCCACCGGCGTGGTGGTCGAATGTCAGGATGAACGCTCCCAGCACAAAAACAAAGCCCGCGCCATGTCGCTTTTACAAGCGCGTTTAAAAGCTTCGGCTGAGGCGGAAAAACAACAAAGTGAAGCGGCGGATCGCAAACTCCAGGTCGGCAGCGGCGACCGCTCCGAACGTATCCGCACCTATAATTTTCCGCAAAACCGGGTGACTGATCACCGGATCAACCTGACACTCTACAAGCTGGATGAAATCACAATGGGTTCGCTCGGCCAGGTGATTGATCCCTTGATGCAAGAATATCAGGCTGAACAATTGACCCGGCTGGCCGATGAAGGCTGATTCAGCCACAGAAAAAAGCGGCACGATCCGCCAAGCCTTACAAAAAGCTTGTGAAGCGCTGAATGACGACGACGCCCATTCCAGCGCCCGACTAGATGCGGAAATCCTGTTGGCATGGCTGTTACGCAAAGACCGCAGCTACTTATTCGCCCACCCGGAAAAACGCCTGCAACCCGCAGCGCAAGCTCAGTTTGATCAACTGATCAAACAACGCGCCCAAGGCGTGCCGGTCGCCTATCTGATTGAATCACGCGATTTCCATACGCTGACACTATACGTCACGCCGGATACGCTCATTCCCCGCCCGGAAACTGAGCATTTGGTCGAGCAGGCGCTGCAACTTGGCGACGCGGACGATGATTGGCGAGTGCTCGAATTAGGCACAGGATCCGGTGCAATCGCCCTTGCATTAGCGGCTGAAAAACCGGGATGGCGTATCACCGCCACCGATATCAGCACAGCAGCGCTGGCAGTGGCGCAACACAATGCGCAACAGCACAATCCCAACCAAGTCCAGTTTATACTGAGTGATTGGTTCGCCAATATCACAACTTCATTCGATTTAATCATCAGCAACCCGCCTTATATCGCGGCTGACGACCCACATTTGCAACAAGGGGATGTGCGCCATGAGCCTTCAAGCGCCTTAATCGCTGGTCCTGACGGCCTGGATGATATCCGTCTGATTATTGAGCAAGCGAAAGATTATCTGGAACCAACTGGCTGGCTCATCTTCGAGCATGGCTTTACGCAAGGCATGGCGTGCCGAGATCTGCTACAGCAACATGGTTATCAACACATAGCAACCACACGCGATTTGGCGGGACATGAACGCCTCTCTGCAGCGCAATATCCTCCCTAGACGCCACAGCATATCGGACGTTGAGCGGCAAAAGAGCTTTTGTGATACAGCCAAACGACCATGTGATCAATCACCCTGAAATTGCGCACCTACGCCAGACGCCAACTGAACCCCTTTGAAGGCGTATTGCAAATCGCCGAAACCGATCTGGCGCGCGCTTTCAGCGTGAATGGTCAAATCTGGCAGATTCAAGTATTGGGCGCGCGACCCACCCATACCTGGCGCAGCTCGAACGCCAATCCTCCGATTGACCAGTTCTTTCATTGGGCCATGTGGAGCCAGGCGAAAGGGCTGCAACAAGTCAACCCAACCCCATTCTAAATTTAGGCACCATGTCTGAGGCAGGCTAAGCAGAACATCAGCAGTCTATTAACAAACGGCGGATTCAACCTTAATTTCCATACAAAGAGTGACATGCACCCCTTGAAAAAGGCTTACTACGACTACATTAGTATTCCACCATAAATGTTGGAGAATGCATTGAAAGGGTGGATTTTATATAAAGACTCCGCAAACAGTCTGAAACCAGAAGCCTATGAAATCAACAGATTCATTGAAGTCGCAAAAGAAGAAGACATAGAACTTCAAATATTCAAACCAGAACAATTTGACCTCACTGTCACCAGAGAAGACAAGCAAAGCCTACTGGTCGATGGAGAGCCAATTCCCTTGCCGGATTTCGTGCTGCCCAGAATGGGTGCTGGAACAACCTATTTTGCTTTGGCCGTTATTCGCCATCTTGAACGTCTTGGCGTTTATTGCGTGAATTCATCACAAAGTATAGAAACAGTAAAAGATAAACTCTATACTCATCAAATATTGGCGGAGAACAACCTGCCGGTTCCTAAAACCATGCTGGTGAAATTCCCAGTTAATGTCAATTTGGTAGAAAAACACCTCAGATTTCCCATCGTTGTCAAGACGCTATCAGGCTCACAAGGAAGCGGGGTGTTTTTATCAGAGACGAAATCCAGTTTTATCGATTTAATGCAACTGATTGAGGCGACAAATAAAACCGCGAACATCATTTTGCAAGAATTTATATCGGGAAGCAAAGGCAGAGACTTAAGAGTAATCACTATTGGCGGTCGCGTTGTTTCAAGCATGCAGAGGATCGCAGGCGAAGGAGACTTCAAAGCCAATTTTTCGTCGGGCGGTAAAGTCGAACAATTTTCCATAACACCCGAAATTGAATGGATGGCGACGCAAACCAGCCAGATATTAGGCCTGGAGATAGCCGGAATAGATTTATTGTTTGACGCAGGTCATTACAAAATCTGTGAAGCAAATTCATCAACGGGATTTGAAGGCATGGAAAGTTGTTGCAATGTAAACATCCCAAAAGAAATATTCCATTTCATCCGCATCAGGCAAGGTATTTTCAAGAAACCGGATAATCTTGAATAGTTAGAAAAAAACAGATTCAAGTGGATACCTGAAAATCCCCATCAACCCAGCCGCTCAATTTGCGCAATCTGCATCACCTCCACCGCCAGTTCTTCAATCGAATAGCGCGTACTGTCCAGATAAGCAATCTGTTGAAGATTGAACATGGACTCGGCAGCCCCCACCTCATATCGACATTGCTGCAGGCTCGCATAGCGCGAGCCTGAGCGCCGTTCCTGACGAATACGATGCAAACGATCCGGCGCAATCGTCAAACCAATCAATTTATGCCGATAAGGCTTTAACACCGCCGGTAATTTATCGCTCTCAAGATCTTCTTCAATCAACGGATAATTCGCCGCCATCACCGCAAACTGCATCGCCAGATACAGGGAAGTCGGCGTTTTACCTGAGCGTGATACGCCGATCAGAATCAGATCCGCTTCATCCAGACCTTTCAGACGCGCGCCATCATCAAAATTCAGCGCGAAATTCACTGCACCAACCCGCCGATCATACAATTGCGGATCTCCCATACCATGCGCACGCCCTACATGATGCACGCTGGGCATATGCAATTGATCAGATAGCGCGGGTAAGAACTGATCGAAAATATCAAACACTGGCGCATGGCATTGCTTCAATTGATGGCGTAGAACCTCATCCACCATGCTGGAGTACACCAATGGCGCAACGCCATCCCGCCGCACTGTTTCATTGACCTCGTTCACCGCAATCTGCATTTTCTCCGGGGTATCAATAAATGGTTTGAAAATGCGCTCGACCACCACATCGTCAAACTGCCCGAATAAGGCACGCACCAAATTCTCAACGGTGATGCCAGTACGATCCGAAAACAAAAAAACACAGCGCTGTTGATTTTGTCGCATTGAAGTCTGTAGCCTTAAGGGTATAAACGATACGCCACCATCTGTGATAAATGCCCCAGTGATGGAATCCGGTCAGGACAGGATGCCCATCCTGAATTCAGTCAAACAATCTGCGACAATCAAGGCATGAATGCAACCCAACTCGACACATTACGCGCTTTATTAGCACGCCAATTCGCCAAGCATGTCGATTCAAACTACATCCTGACCAGTGAAGAGGAAAGGTGTCCATACGAATGTGATGGATTGTCCGCCTATCGTTATTTACCCCTGATTGTGGTGTTGCCAGCGGATAGCGCGCAAGTGCAGGCCATCCTGGAAATCTGTCACGAGCAATCCGTACCAGTGGTGGCCCGTGGTGCCGGCACTGGATTATCGGGCGGCGCTTTGCCTTTGGCGCATGGCGTCCTGTTAAGCTTGGCCCGCCTGAATCAGATCATTGAGATTGACCCGGATAACAGCCGGGCGCGTGTCCAACCCGGCGTGCGCAATTTGGCGATCAGTGAAGCCGCCAAGCCTTACGGTTTGCACTATGCGCCTGACCCTTCTTCGCAGATCGCCTGCTCAATCGGCGGTAATGTTGCGGAGAATGCCGGCGGCGTGCATTGCCTGAAATACGGCCTGACAGTCAACAATCTCCTCACCTTGCAGGTGATTCTGGCGGACGGCGAATTGGTCACCATTGGCGGCGGCGGTCTTGACAGCCCGGGCTACGATTTGCTGGCGTTGATGACCGGCTCGGAAGGTATGTTGGGCATTATTGTTGAAATTACCGTCAAATTATTGCCGATTCCCGAACGCGCCCAAGTCGCTATGGCCGCCTTTAACAATGTCGAGCAAGCCGGCCAGGCGGTGGCGGATATCATCGCCGCTGGCATTCTGCCCAGCGGGCTGGAAATGATGGATAACCTGGCGATCCGGGCTGCGGAAGATTTCGTACAAGCGAATTACCCAGTAGACGCGGCCGCTATCCTCTTGTGCGAAGTGGACGGCGGTGAGGCCGAAATCACAGAAGAAATTGCCAAAGTCAAACAATGCTTGCTGGATTCAGGCTCCACCGAAGTGCAAACGGCGCGGGATGATGCGGAACGCGCGCGCTTTTGGGCTGGTCGCAAAGCCGCATTTCCGGCAGTGGGGCGTATTTCACCCGATTATTACTGCATGGATGGCACGATCCCACGTCGCCATCTACCCCGCGTATTACGCGAAATCACTGAAATGTCAGCACAATTCGGTTTACGCGCAGCAAACGTGTTTCATGCTGGCGATGGCAATCTCCATCCATTGATTTTGTATAACGGCAATAACCCCGGCGAATTGGAGCGCGCCGAGCAGTTCGGCGGAAAAATCCTGGAGCTTTGCGTGGAAGTGGGTGGAACCATCACAGGCGAGCATGGCGTTGGCCTGGAGAAAATCAATCAGATGTGCGTGCAATTCCCACCGGAAGAATTGACTTTGTTCCATCAGGTGAAAGCCTGCTTTGATCCGGATGGGTTATTGAATCCCAATAAAGCCATCCCCACCCTCAACCGGTGCGCTGAATTCGGTGCTATGCACATCCACGCTGGTGATGAACGCTTCCCTCACTTGGAGCGATTTTGACATGGCGAATCAAGACATCAGCCAACAATTGCAAGCACAGGTCAAAGCTGCCAGCGCTGCCCAACAACCGCTACGATTGCATGGCGGCAACAGCAAAGCTTTTTATGGGGAGACGGTGAACGCCAAACCCCTGAATTTATCCAACCATGTCGGCATTGTCGATTATGAACCGACCGAATTGGCACTGACCGCCCGCTGCGGCGCAACTTTGCACGAAATCAACGCGCTATTAACCGAACAAAACCAGATACTGGCATTTGAGCCGCCCTGCTTTAATCAACAGGCCACCCTGGGCGGCGCGGTGGCCAGCGGCTTATCCGGCCCAGCCCGGCCATGGCGTGGCGCACCTCGTGATTCCGTACTAGGCATTAAATTACTGGATGGGCGAGGCGATATATTGAGCTTCGGCGGCCAAGTCATGAAAAATGTGGCCGGCTATGACGTTTCACGACTGATGGCTGGCGCACAAGGTACCCTCGGCATTTTATTGGAAGTCTCCGTCAAGGTGCTGCCTGCTCCTGACATAGAGATGACGCTGGTATTAACCATGGCGCGCGAAGCAGCGCAGCAAAAAGTGCGGGAAATCGCCAATCAACCAGCGCCACTGAGCGGCGCCTGCCATTGGCAAGATCAACTCTATTTACGTTTGAGCGGCAACCAGGCCAGTGTAGACGACTGGCATCGTAAAATCGGCGGCGATGCCTCCTTGGAACAGAACGACTTCTGGCAGCGCTTACGCGACCACCAACTCAGCTTTTTCCATTCAGATCACACGCTCTGGCGTTTGTCATTGCCGCCCGCCGCCCCTGCATTGGCCTGCGAACAGAATGCCCTCGTGGATTGGGCTGGCGCGCAACGCTGGGTTTATTCGGATCACCCAGCGGAATCCATTCGCCGCGAGGTCGGTCTTCATCAAGGACATGCTGAAGCCTTCCGTCATGCACCTGATAAGGCACCAATCTTCCACCCGGCGCCTCCACGTATTGAGGCATTACAGAAAAAGCTGAGACGCGCATTTGACCCACAAGGGATTTTTAATCCGGGGCGGCTGGGCTAATCCGTTAAGGCCTGTCATCCACTACGTCGGCTTTCTGCGGTGGCATTAAATCCGCTTTACTGACACCCAGCACCAACACGGAGGTGCTGGCGACATAAATGGATGAGTAAGTGCCAATCAATACCCCCACCAGCAGCGCCAAGGCAAAGCCGTGGATAATCTCGCCGCCAAGGAAAAACAGCGCGAGCAACACCAGCAAAGTGGTTAAAGAAGTCATCAAGGTGCGACCCAACGTATGGTTCAACGATGTATTAATGATTTGCTCCGGCGTGCCTTTACGGATTTTGCGGAAATTCTCACGTACCCGGTCATACACCACAATCGTATCGTTCAGCGAATAACCAATCACCGCCAACACCGCCGCCAGCACAGGCAAATCAAATTCAATTTGTAACAAGGCGAACAAACCAACCGTCAGTAACACGTCATGCACCAAGGCCACCACTGAACCGACCGCGAACCGCCATTCAAAACGCACCGCCACATAACTCAAAATCGCTATCAAAGCGACCAAGACGGCCAATGCGCCATCCTCACTCAGTTCTTCGCCAACTTGCGGGCCGACAAACTCCACCCGACGCAACTCGACTGCGCCATCAACCGCCGCAGACAAAACGCGAAAAACCTGATTGCTCAACTCCGACTGATTGCCTTCGCCACTCAACTGCGCCATGCGCACCAGCACGTCACGACTGGTCCCGAATTGCTGCACCGAAGCATCCGCATACCCAATCTCGCGTAAGGTTGTGCGAATCGCCACCAGATCGGCGGGTTGCTCATAGCCCAGTTCAATTAAAGTGCCGCCGGTGAAATCCACGCCCAGATTCAGGCCACGGAAAACCAATGCGCCAATCGCCGTCAATAACAAAATGCCGGACAAAACCATCGCTACATAGCGTTTGTCCATGAAGTTGAATGTGGTTTTGCTATTAATCAGTTGCATCAGATACTTCTTCTGTTAAAGGAACTTTGGCACATTTGTCATAAACAAATTCAGGATTCAGGTCTATACCATTGGCCCATTCGACTGTGTCAAATGAAACCCTTGCCGTATTAAACACATCCGGGTCTTTAAGCTTATTGAAGATGCCAAAATCCAGATAAGATGCCATATTCAGTACGCCTTGCTCATGATTATCAAATTCATCTTGAATCCGATAATCATTGATCGCTATAACTTTTTTAACTGACCGATACATATCTTTCTTACTCTTATCGTCGGCATCAGTTCTTCTGTTTCCAGGCATACTTTTAAATCGCCAACCTCTTCACCTGCTTCCGGCCATACAACACATTCACCACGGCGCGCGTGCCGATAATAGCGGTGAACATCGAGGTCAATATACCGATCGCCAGAGTCACGGCGAAACCACGCACTGGCCCGCTGCCAATCGAAAACAGCACAATCGCCGCAATCAGCGTGGTCACATTGGCGTCCATAATGGTTGAGAATGCCTTCGCATAACCCGCGTGGATGCTTGCCTGGGGCGTGCTGCCGACGCGGATCTCCTCGCGGATGCGTTCAAAAATCAACACATTCGCATCCACCGCCATGCCGACAGTAAGCACAATACCGGCAATGCCGGGCAGAGTCAGCGTGGCTTGCAACAAGGAAAGTATCGCCACAATCAACACTAAATTGGTGACCAATGCCAAATTAGCCACCATGCCGAACACCTTGTAATACAACGCCATGAAAAACATCACCAGAACCAGCCCGGCCATGACCGAAGCGAAACCCTGATCAATATTATCCTGCCCCAGGCTAGGGCCTATCGTACGTTCTTCAATAATCTCAATCGGCGCTTTCAAAGCCCCGGATTTCAGCAGCAAAGACAGTTGATGCGCTTCAGCCGCCTGCAATCCGGTCGTCTGGAAACGGCGTCCGAATGGTTCACGAATCACCGCCACGCTGATGACTTCTTCAACCCATTTTTTAATTTCCTTGCCATTCTCATCCCGGCCAACGGTGCGCTTTTCCTTGAAAACCACCGCCATCGGCTTGCCGACATTTTCAGTGGTTGTATCGCGCATCCGCTTGGCACCTTTACTGTCCAGATTGACAATAACCGCTGGCGAGCCGCTTTGTTGGTCAAATCCTGAAGAGGCGCTGGTCATCTGGTCGCCTGTGACAATCAACTGACGCTTAAGCAAAATCGGCTGACCATCGCGCTCATAATACAAACGACTACCTGCTGGTGCGCGCCCGATGCGCTCAGCCTCAATCGCCTGCGCAACATCACCCACCACCAAACGGTATTCCAATGTTGCGGTGGCACTGAGAATTTCTTTGACTTTCGCCGGATCCTGCACGCCCGGCAGTTCGACCACGATGCGGCGCTCCCCCTGTTGCTGAATGACCGGTTCGGACACGCCCAGAGAATTCACCCGATTACGTAAAGTCGTGATATTTTGCGATAGCGCCTGACGACGAATCTCTTGCTGGTCATTCACTGAGACCGCCGCGCGGAAATAGTAATCGCCATTCTGTGCGCGGTTGGTAAAAGTCAGTTCGCGGAACTCCTCCGCAGCAATTTCCCGCGCTCTGTCACGTAAGGCGGCATCCTTAAAACGCACTTCGACACCCGCACCAGCCGGTTTGACGGTGACGTAACGGATGCGTTTTTCCCGTAAAAAACGCCGCAGATTACCCGCTTCCAGTTCAATCGCATTCCGCATGGCCGCATCCATATCGACATCAATCAACACATGAATGCCGCCACGTAAATCCAATCCCAGATTCATGGGTTTGCCGCCAAGCACGCTTAACCAATCCGGCACATCCGGCGACAACGCCAGTGCATAGGCATAATCCAGCGGTAAAATCTTGGCGATGACATCCTGTGCACTGAGTTGATCCTCCGGACGACGGAAGCGGATGCGCAACTTGTCATCGGAATGATCAAACCGTTTCACCTGTAGACCCGCTGTCGCCAGCGCTTGTTTTAAATCCGCCTGCAAATTTTCGCCAATGCTGGCACCACGCACGCCGCTGACCTCAATCACCGGATCCTGGCCAAACAGGTTGGGCAACGCATAAAGACCGCCCAAAAACAGCACCAGAACGACCAGCAGATTTTTCCACAAAGCGTATTGGTTGAGCATATCAGTCCAGGCTACCTTTCGGCATAACCGCCTCAACGGAAGCGCGACGCACTGTCACCACGGTATTTTCGGCAATCTCCAGTTTGATGAAATTTTCATCGACTGCGGTAATTTTGCCCATCAGCCCACCAAGGGTTTGTACCTCGTCACCTTTGCTCAACGCTTCAACCAGCTTTTTATGTTCTTTCTGGCGTTTCATCTGCGGACGGATGATAAACAGGTACATAATCGCAAACATGCCAATCAGGAAAATAATAGGCATGATGCCGCCATCCGGCGAAGGAGCCGGCGTATTGGCCATCGCGTCAGAAATCAAAAAAGAAGAGTCCATGAAATGCTCCAAAAATAATTGTTTTAGGGATTTAGGCTATGTTGACGTTTTAAAGCAGCCTTACTATTTCAGTCAGCCATGCTCAACTGAAAGAAATATCAATAAGGCAGCCTTGAAATAGCTGGCGATTATGCCACAGGAACCGGTTTGCCACGCAATTGATAAAAATCCCGCCTGAACTGATTAAACTGGCCGGATTCAATCGCTTGACGTATATCACGCATCAATTTCTGGTAATAAGATAAATTATGGATTGTCAGCAAGCGCGCAGCCAGTATTTCATTACAACGGAATAAATGGCGTAAATAAGCCCGGCTGTAATGACGGCAAGTATAACAATCGCAATGAGGATCTAACGGACCCGTATCATGCTCATGGATGGCGTTTTTAATTTTGACCACCCCTTCATGCACGAATAAATAACCATTACGTGCATTGCGTGTAGGCATCACACAATCAAACATATCAACACCATAGGAGACTGCCTCAACAATATCCTCCGGCGTGCCAACCCCCATTAAATAACGCGGTTGCTGATCGGGTAGTTTATCGGCCAGAAAATCCAATATACGCCGCCGATCCTCTGCCGGCTCACCCACAGAAAGTCCGCCAATCGCATAACCGGCAAAACCGATTTCCATCAAGCTTTGCAATGACTCGGCACGTAAAGACTCATACATGCCACCTTGCACAATGCCGAACAAAGCACCTGGGTTATCCGCATGCGCAATTTTGCTGCGCTGCGCCCAACGCAATGAGAGCCGCATCGAATCATCCGCTTCCTGCTCAGTGGCGGGGTAAGGCGTGCATTCATCAAACACCATCACGATATCAGAACCCAATGCGGCCTGAATGTGCATGGATTCCTCCGGTCCCATGAAAACTTTAGCGCCATCCACGGGTGAACGGAAATGCACGCCCTGCTCAGTAATCCGGCGCAACTCGCCCAGTGAAAATACCTGAAAGCCCCCCGAATCCGTCAAAATCGGCTTTGACCAATGCATGAAATCATGTAGATCGCCATGCGCCTGAATCACCGATACGCCCGGACGCAGCCAAAGATGGAAAGTATTACCCAGAACAATCTGCGCACCCAGCCTGACTAATTCCTCTGGCGTCATCGCTTTTACCGTGCCATAAGTTCCTACGGGCATAAACGTCGGCGTTTCCACATCGCCACGCGTAAAACGCAAACGGCCACGACGGGCCATCTGATCAGTATTGAGAAGTGAGAATTTCACGTTGAGACCGTTTAACCTTGAATAAATACGCCGGATTTCCGGGATAACTCAATTGTTTCAACCTATCCATCCAATCCATCAGGCTTCAATCCAACACCCATATTTCACTCATCATCATGTTGTAATATTTTCTTCACCAATCCATGGTATTAACAAATTTAATCTAACCATTAAAACGACTAGCCATAAAGTTCGTTTACTTAAGGGGAAACCAACGTGTCACCTGATCCCTTGGTTGTTTTGACCATTGCCGCAGGGCTTGCATTAACCGTTGAACGGATACTGGAAGCCGTTAAGCATATCATTGACGCCAAAACGCCGCCCTCCCGGGTTGAGATGCTGGAGCAGGCCGCCGACATCACGGCGGATACGCTCAAGCAAGCCCGCGATGCGGTTGAATCCGCCAAAACCGGCAAACCTGCTCCAACCCTATCGTCGCCCACGCCGATGCAAACGGCTCCAACGCTTGATGCACCTGACTTTCCCCGCCAACCGTTAATGGTCATCCAAGGCATTGAAGTCCTGTCGGCTACTCCCCGCTCGTTGGAAAAAACCAGACGCCTCCTTTTCTATCAATTATTCGCAGCTGGCGCAGGCATCCTGCTGGCTGGTTTGTTTGATGTGCATCTGTTTTACGCTTTTTTACATGGCCTTTCTGCTTCTCCAATGGAACATTTCTTTAGAGATTGGGCATTTATTGATGAATTGTTCACAGGATTGATTATCGGCGGCGGCAGCCAGCCGGTGCATTTAGTGATTGGCTACCTGACCCAAGGTGGCGGCAAAAGCAGTAGAGGAGTTTAAATCGTGGATACATCAACCAGTCTGATCACCCAATGGCTCGGTATCGCTTTTATTTGCGCGCTATTGATTGAACGCATACTCCAGATGCTTAAAGCCTTGCTGAACTATCTGGAAGCCCGCAAACCCAAACCGGATTATTGGAATCTGAGAGCCGTGAACCTGACCCAAAGCTACCTCAATGCGCAGCAGTCAGCGCCGGATTTCGCCGAATTGCTGGGACGACGTTATCTGTTGACGGAACAGCGTGAAGATTCCCCGGAAAACCAACACCTCATGGTTGACGCCAACCGGGTTCGGCAACTGGCCACCCGGGGTCGCCTGAAAGTCCTGGGCATTATTCTGGGCGTCACATTGGCTTTTATTTTGGATCTGAATTTGTTTGATCTGGTCTCCAAGGCGCAAGACATGCCTTCTTTTACCTGCCCCACTGATAACCCGGATTGCACCATCAAGATCATTCGCGACGCTTTAGGCAAACTGGTGATGGGAATCGGCCTGGGACTGGGAGCCACGCCCTTGCACGAAATGATCGCCCGCCTTGAAAGGGCCTATAACACTGTTAAAACCATAAAAGGCTGACCACCATGGAATATTTGATTTTTCTGCAATATTACGGCGGCGTATTAATCGGTTTAGCCATACTCGCCGTCGCCGTCTTTTTACTGCCGTCCGGCATACGCTGGTATGTGGCCTCCGCTGGCATCGCCGTATTGGGCTTTCGAGTCTGGCAAATTTATACGACCAACAAAAAATTCAAGGACTGGGATAAAAAACAAAAAGAATTGACAGATCAGTTCAGTGATTTAAAAACCGAACGCGACAAACTGTCCACAAAAGCGAATCAATTGGATGGCGAACTTGAGGTATTGAAAAAAGAACGCGACACGCTGCAGCAACGCAGTGATGACCTCTCTCAACAAGGCGGGACGCTTGATGCCGAAAGACAGACACTCAGCGAGAACCTGGCGAAAGCCAAAAAGCAAGCGGCGGAAACCGATGCCCGCATCGCTCAACTGAAAGATGCGCAAGCATTGATCGATAAAGCTGAAAACCTCTTAAAAGGCCAGGCCAAAGTGAAGCCCAATTTATCGGATGAAGATCTGATGAAGCTGGCGCAAGGTATGTAACCATGCATGTAAAACACCTTACCCTCGGATTATGCTTTTTACTGATGGCACTCTTTCTTGCCGGGATCGCCGCCGCTGAACAATGCGAAGTCCAGGCAACCGTCGGTGAAATCAAAAAGGTGCAAATCGGTAACGAAACCCGATTTGCAATTTCCAAAGCACAATTAACCCAATACACCCAACTCAAACAAGTCGTTCAGGAATTGAATGAAGCCTTAAAAAACCGCGATGAATTACTCAAATTCGTCCAAAACGAACGTAACGATCTGCTACGGCAACTGACGGAACATGAAAACCTGACCACGCGCTATGCTGAGCTGCAAAAAAAGTATGCGTCACTCAACAATGACTACCAGCAATCACTGATTAAATCCTCAGAACTTAATGAGCAATTTCAAACCAACTCAAAAAAGCTGATCGACCTGAGCAAAAAATATGACACGCACATTGAAGACTGGCGTACGCATGCTGATGAATGCCGGACTCTCGCCAGCCAAAGTCGTAGCGGTCAAATCCAGATTGACCTGGGATTGGGCATGACGGCGAATGAGTCCGATATGGTCGGATTAATCGGGGTTGGCGTAGGCCCGCTCAAAGCCTGGGGGTACCTGGAAAACGATAACAGCAGCATCCTGCTCGGCACCTCCTTACAATTCTGAACAAACAACAACCCCAACCTTAGCCAGTTAGGGTAAAATCAATCTACCTTTATTATCCCCATGCCCCGCATGGAAAAATAAAAGCCCCTGCTTAGCGGCAGAATTTCAACTTCGGATAAGGCAAATGGACTCCCCTGAACAGAAAAATGAAACCGTTATTCACCAAGAAGAATTCGCCGAAATCAAAGATAAAATTCTTGAGTTAACCTATTACTACGCAAACGCTAAAGGAAAAAACCGGCGTACGTCATTCTGGTGGCTTTTCATATCCATCCCATTAATTACGACGTTCAGCCTGGCACTCATTGTGGCTACGTTGATCAGCGTAAACTTCTTTATGGAGAATAGCCGCCAAGATTCACTGCCTGATGCTTTTAAAGTAACGCTGGACAACTGGCTAAACCCCAAATTGATTATTCACAGCGAGAAGCAAGCAGCGCCACAGGTCACTGTTCAGCCGCAGGATATCAACATCACGCCAGCACCTGTGGAGATATATCCGCCAAAAGATAAAATCCAAGTATTCTATGCCAGCATCAGAGGCTCCATCCACTTTATCAATCCGAATAAGCATATGGATGCCGTAATAACCTATGTAGAAGATACGGCTAATGCTGGCGTGATTCGCATCCCCTATTCAACTGCTGGCATGAACTTTCCCGCCATTGACACGATTAATAAAGCGTCATGTTTGAATTGTGAATTTAATAAACTGGTTTATAAACCAGCGCCACTATTCTCCTTGGAATAGATCAACACCCAAACGTCTGAAACCGGAGCGTGTCTAATGAAATCTAAATTCGATTCTGTGACCAAAAGGCGGAAAGACCATCTTTCCGCCACCATTAAAACAACCGCTTTCAAACACACAGGCTCAGCGACCAACAACTCCGTGCGCCAACATGTCAACAAATCGGGAACACGGGTTCCTGATCAATTAACTTACACGCTTAAATACAAAAGTGATAATGGCACAGCTAAAACCAGAGTCATGACAGTGGCCAACCCGATGGTGAAAAAAGGCGAACGTTACGATGCCGGACACTTGCTCGGGCAACAAATCGGCGGATCAGGCACGGATGTCAATAACCTGTTTTCACAACATAAAGCGGTAAACCGATGGAAATCACACGGCGCTGGATATACGCTGACACAAAACTGGACGCCGAACAAGAATGTTCACTCCTGGCGTGGCATGGAAGACAAAGTCAGACGAAAAGCGGATAAATATAACAAAGTGGATATCTCCGTCAAAATAGACAGCTACCACACGAAAAAAATACCTTAAAGTATCCACATGCTAAGGCAGGCCACTTTCTACAATCAGGCGGCAGAGCGTCAATACCGCCAAAACCCGTGACAAATGACGATTTTCGTTACTCATTGCGCACTTCCATTCTGGCTTATGGGCGTATATCTTTTGCCGTTTATCAATCCGTCTGAGGAAAACACGGCATGATGGCGAAAACGCTTTACGATAAATTGTGGGATGCGCATGTGGTGCGCGAAGAAAAAAACGGCACCTGCCTGCTTTATATTGATCGCCATCTGCTGCATGAAGTCACTTCGCCACAAGCTTTTGAAGGTTTACGCTTGGCTGGCCGCAAACCCTGGCGTCAAACAGCGAATTTAGCCACGCCAGATCACAATGTGCCCACCACATCACGGGATATGTCAGCCGCCGGCCCCATTTCGCGTACCCAGGTAGAGACGCTCGATAACAACTGCGCGGAATTTGGCATCACGGAATTCAAACTTGAAGATATCCGCCAAGGCATCGTCCATGTCATCGGGCCGGAACAAGGCGCGACCTTGCCAGGAATGACCGTCGTCTGCGGCGACTCGCATACCTCGACACATGGCGCATTCGCCGCCCTGGCGCATGGCATCGGCACCTCCGAAATAGAACATGTACTGGCGACTCAATGCCTGATTCAAAAGAAATCCAAAACCATGCAGATCATCGTTGACGGGCCAGTCAGCTCTGGCACTACCGCCAAAGATATTATTCTGGCGATAATCGGCAAAATCGGCACTGCTGGCGGAACCGGTTATGCGATTGAGTTCGCTGGACAAGGAATTACAGATTTATCCATGGAAGGCCGGATGTCGCTGTGCAATATGACTATTGAAGCTGGCGCACGCGCGGGTTTTGTCGCCGTGGATGAAAAAACCCTTGCATACGTGAAAGACCGTCCTTACGCGCCGAGCGGTGATTTGTGGGAGCAAGCCGTCGAGAACTGGCGCACCCTGCATTCAGATAAAGGTGCCAAATTCGACAAAACCATCACTCTGGACGGAACCGACATCCAACCACAAGTCACCTGGGGCACTTCACCCGAGATGGTTGTCCCAGTCAGCGGCAAAATACCTGAATTAACCGAAGCAACAAGTGCGCTGCAAGCCGAAAGCTGGCAGCACGCGCTGGATTACATGGGACTACAGTCCGGCATGCCGATACAAGATATCGCATTGGACAAAGTCTTCATCGGCTCCTGCACCAACTCCCGCATTGAAGACTTACGTGCCGCCGCTGAAGTGCTCAAAGGCGAGAAAGTCGCTGCCAACATCAAACTGGCTATGGTCGTACCAGGCTCAGGCCTGGTTAAACGTCAAGCGGAATCAGAAGGGTTGGATCAATTATTTATTGCAGCCGGATTTGAATGGCGACAGCCGGGTTGCTCCATGTGCCTGGCGATGAACCCGGATCGCCTGGAACCCGGTGAACGTTGTGCCTCGACTTCCAACCGGAACTTTGAAGGCCGCCAAGGCCAAGGCGGACGCACCCATTTGGTCAGCCCGGCCATGGCGGCGGCGGCGGCGATTACTGGACATTTTGTGGATGTACGGGAGTTATCATGAATAAATTTGAGAGTTTTACCGGCTTGGTCTGCCCACTGGATCGCGCCAATGTGGATACCGACGCCATTATTCCCAAACAATTCCTGAAATCCACTCAACGTAGCGGCTTTGGCCCCAATTTATTTGATGAGTGGCGCTATCTGGATCATGGCGAACCCGGGATGGACAATCACTTACGCCCCACAAACCCCCGTTTCGTGTTAAATGACCCGCGTTATGAGGACGCCGACATCCTGCTGGCGCGGGAAAATTTCGGCTGCGGCAGTTCGCGTGAACATGCGCCCTGGGCATTGCTGGATTATGGCTTCAAAGTGCTGATAGCGCCCAGTTTCGCCGATATTTTCTACAACAACTGCTTCAAAAACGGCATTCTGCCAATCACTCTGCCAACTGAACAAATTGATCAATTATTTGAACTGGCGACGAATGATGCAGCACTCGAATTATCCATCAATCTAACAACGCAGACGATTCAACAGGATGAACAAACCCACTGGTCATTTGATATCGATCTATTCCGCAAGCACTGTTTGCTGGAAGGGCTGGATGATATTGATTTGACCTTGCAGCATGTCGATGACATCAAAGCTTATGAAAAAAAACGCACGCAGCAAGCCCCTTGGTTATTCACTCAGAATCACTAGATAATTTTTCGTCAACAGGCCACACTTTGCGGCCTGTTATCCCTAAATTACCTGCAAAATGTGCATCTACATCAATAACCTGCATATCTTGCGCTCATAACGATATGATCGAACAAAAAGGAAAATACTGAGCTTCTGCCGACAATCCTGACACCCGTGGCAAATAGCGGAAATTAGCCCGTAAGAACGATCCCCAAAGAGAAGGAGTAAATGATGAAAATGCTAAAAAATATAGCGGTTATCGCCATCGCACTGAGCCTGCTGGTGCCTGTTATTTCGAGTGCCGACCAACTCGACAAGGTGATTAAAAGAGGACAATTAAACTGCGGCGTGGTGCTTGATTTCCCGCCTATGGGATATTTTGACAGGAACAACAAGCCAGCGGGCTTTGATGTCGATTACTGTCACGATCTGGGATCCGCGCTCGGCGTGAAAGTCAACGTGCTTAATTTGACGTGGGGTGAACGCATCCCCTCGCTGATCTCAGGAAAAACCGATGTCGTCATCGGCTCTACTTCAGACACTTTGGAGCGGGCCAAATCAGTTGGGTTCACTTACCCCTACTTTGTCTTTAAGTTCCAGACCTTCTCGAAAAAAGGCGTAAACATCAACACATTTGATGATTTGAAACACATCAAAGTCGGCGCGGCATTGGGCACCACTTACGAAACCGAATACCTGGCCTACGCCAAGAAAAAAGGCTGGGGAAAAAATAACTACACCGCCTTTAAATCTGAGAATGATGCTTACCTTGGCTTATATCAGGGCAAAGTGGATGCGATCATTTCCACCAACACCAATATCGCCACCAAACTGCAAACCAAAGAGTTCAAGGATTATGTCGCCGGTCCTTTTGTGCCCCACTATGACGACATTGTCGGCATCATCACCAAAAGAAGCGAAGTGAGCTGGATTAACTACCTTAACCTGTTCCTGGTGCATCAAATTCGTGATGGCAATTTGAACAAACATCACAATACCCATTTCGGCACAGACGCTCCGGCTGGCTTGATCCAGACCTTAAGGGACAATAAATAGCGCGCCTGTCCGCAGGCAGGCCCCAGCCCTGCCAAATTCACCATAATCAGACAGGGAACCGGCATGGATTATGAATTTCACTGGAGCATCGTGTGGCGGCACATGCCTGAGATGCTTCAGGGCGCTTTCGTCACATTGCATGTATCCGTGCTTTCCATGCTTATCGGCATCCTGATTGCGACACCATTGGCTATCGCCAAGCTTAACCACAACAAGTTCTTTTCCCCAATTGCCACAGTCTGGGTGGAAATCGCCAGAAACACGCCGGGATTGTTTCAAATTTATATGGCTTACTTCGGTTTGGGCGCATTGGGCATTCACCTCAGCCCTTATGTCGCCGTGCTCTGCGCCCTCGCTTTTGTCAATACCGGCTATCTGACTGAAACCTTTCGCGGCGGTTTTCAGTCGATTCCCAAAACCCAATACAGCGCAGCCAAATCACTGGGTATGAGCCGTTTCCAAAGCTATCGCCACATCATCCTGCCGCAGATGTTCAGACGTATCTACCACCCAATGACCAACCAGTTCATCTGGGCCATCCTCATGAGTTCTTTAGGCATTCTGGTTGGTATGAATGAACTGTCAGGAGAAACGCAACGTCTGCAATCACTGTCATTCAGAACATTGGAGTTTTTTATCGTGGCTGCCGTGATGTACTTCATCATCACGAAACTGGTGTTGCTGAGCACAGCCCTTATCGCCCGAAAATTGTTTAAAGGGGAAATCTGATGGGCCTGTCGCTTTTCACCCCTTTATCCTGGAATGACGCTGGCTTTATTCTTACCGGCATCTGGAATACGGTGATCATCTCTTTGGTCGCAATCCTCGTCGGCACCTTGCTGGGCTTGATCGTGGGATTCATCCGTTCTGCCAGCAACCAACTGGTCAACGCTTTACTGGGCAGCATACTGGATGTGCTGCGCAGCGTACCGCTGATCATCCAATTGATCCTCTTTTCGACCTATGTCGGTGCCATTGGCCATCCTTTGCCGCCTTTTGCCGCCGGCTCCATCATTCTCAGCTTATATGCCATGGCCTTTATGAGCGAAGTATTCCGGGGCGGTTTTAACAGCGTGCCTCCATCCATGCCATTAGCCGCGCGTGCTTTAGGCATGAACGCCTGGCAAACCATCATCTATATTCGTTTACCGATCGGCTTACGCACCGTTTTTCCTTCCTGGCTGGGCGTCGCCTTAAGCGTGATTAAAGACTCGGCGCTGGTTTCAGTGATTGGCTATATGGAATTGCTCCGCACCTCGGAACAACTCATATCGCGCACCCAGCAACCTTTGGAGATATTGATTGGGGTCGGCATTTTTTACTTCTTAATCTCCTATCCTTTATCTTTATACGGCAAACACATTGAGCGGAAAATGGCGCTATGATTCAGATCAAAAACGTCCATAAATCTTTTGATGACCTGGCAGTGCTCAAAGGGATTAATCTGACCGTCAACAAAGGCGAGGCGCTCAGCATCATCGGTGGTTCAGGCAGCGGAAAGTCCACCTTACTGTATTGCATCAACGCCATTGAAAGCATCCAGCAAGGCCAAATTCTGGTCGATGACATTGATGTACATGCATCCCATACCAATCAGGATAAATTACGCCAGAAACTGGGCATGGTGTTCCAGCAATGGAATGCCTTTCCGCACCTTACCGTGCTGGAGAATGCCGCCCTTGCGCCCAGAATCGTCAAAAAAATGCGCAAGGAAGAAGCGATTGAAATCGCCAAAAAAGAACTCATCCATGTCGGGCTGGGGGATAAGCTGGATATGTATCCCACAAAAATGTCCGGCGGTCAGCAACAGCGGCTGGCGATAGCCCGGGCGCTCGCCATGCGGCCAGACTATATGCTGTTTGATGAAATCACCTCTGCACTGGATCCGGAACTGGTCGGTGAAGTCTTGGACACATTACGCATGCTGCGCGACGACGGCATCACCATGATCTGCGTGACCCACGAAATCGCCTTCGCCCGCGAAGTCTCGGACACCGTCGCCTATTTCCACCAAGGCGTTATTGAGGAAATTGGTCCCCCCGAACAGGTCATCTCCAACCCCCAAAAACAAACCACCCAGCATTTTTTGCGTAAAGTGCTGTAAACATACCCTCACAAAATATCCGCGCCAGTTTGTCCAGGGAACTATACAAATTACCGCAAAACATGTTTATCTTTCCACCACCATTAGAATGGTGAAAATATTAACGTCATCCCTAACTTAAAAAATATGAATAGAAGCCAGTTTACTGATTCGACAAAGCAACATTGAAAGAAAACGCTCTCAATTTAAATATAAAGGCCATCTCTGAACTAACCAACACCAATGTATATGACACTGAAAAGCCTGCAATAAAAATCATTGGGCATAGCATGATCGAATGAACACCCACTCCCACTGGACAAACGAGTCAACATGTGTTCATTGGCCAATTTGGCGCAAAATAGGCAACAACATCGGCTTTTGTCACGCTCATTCAAAAAACACAAAACATACACGGCTTGCGGCCAAAATATCATGTTATAAAAGGCCATCAAAGCATCAACGTACGTTAAATCTTATTTTTACCAGGAGCACATAATGAGCATTAAGTTACCAGAACGTGATGGCGATGGTTATCTGGTCAACATGAATGACTGGACACCAGAAATTGGTCGCGCCATGGCGACAGCGGATGGAATTGAAATAGACGACACGAAATGGGAACAAATTTTCAAGGCGCGTGAATTCTTTGAAGAAGAATCAACAGTGCCGCCAATCCGCAAGTTCGCCAAATACATTGGGGAAGACCAAAAAAAGATATTCAAAATGTGGAAAACCGGCCCCATGAAGCCAATCACCAAATATGGTGGTCTGCCAAAACCCACCGGGTGTGTTTAAACAAGGCATGGTCTTTTCTTTGTCAATGGCGAACGACTGACCAGGACGGCGAAGCCAAATAAAGAAGGCGGCCAATTGGCCGCCTTCAATCTTCTACAAACTTTCCCAACTATCAATCAAACGGAACCGCCGATCCATTCGCCAATATCCGTTGATGCCAGGCCTCCGCCGGAATTGGCGTTACGCCTGCGCTGTCCACATCCGCGCCGACCACCGGCCAGGGCGTGCTGCCCCAGAAGTGTGGTGCCTGTTGCAGGAAACGTGATGCCGGGATTGTGCTGGCGGGCAGGTCATTCCATTCGATGGCATTGTTGAACAGGTTACCTTCCAGCAGCGTGAAGTGGCACCGGTGCAGATCATCATCTTCAATCGACACGCCGCTCACCCCGTTCAGGAAGGTGTTGCCGACGATGTTCACATAGTGGGTGCGGTCGCCCACGCTGATGCCCCGCGTACCTGGATGGCCCTCGGCGGCGCGCACCCGGTTGCGGAAGTAGGTGATGTAGTTGCCGCCCGGCCCCCACCAGTCGGTCGTGCGGCTGGCGTCAATGTGGTTGCCTTCGACCAGATTGGCGTACGGGTAGTGCCCGTGCAGCGAGACATCCGTGGTACCCTGGGTCGCGTTGTGCCGATCCAGCACATAGTTGTATGCGACCACCACGCCATTCGAGCCTTCCTTGACCATCAACGCGGTGCCCTGGCGTTGCAGGATGTTGTTCCAGATCAGCGTGTCGGAGGTGGCCTTGCCGGTAACGAAGCCATAGCCGTTGCCGCCTGAACCCAATGCCAGTACATCATGGCCATAGTTGCTTTCCAGGGTGATGAAGCGGCTGGTGCTCATCCACACATGCGCGCGTTTGGCATAGGCGAATTCGACATTGCGTATCCAACTGTTTTCCGCGCTGGCGATCGCCACATTGAAGCCGTTCGCGCCGTCCTGTTGGCGGTGTATCGCCAAGTCTTCGATGCCCACGTTCTTGATGGTGTTGACGCGCACCAGACGCGGGTTTTTGGTCGATGAATAGCTGCGGCGCAGCGGTGCATCCAGTTCAATCGTATTGCCGCTGAGGCTGGCGATGCGCCCAAGTTGGCTCATTGATTTTTGCGCCCAGTCCGCATTCCAGCCGACGCCGGAGTCGGATCGCTCGGTTGACATCAGCACCGGATCGTTATCCTGATACAGCCAGATGGTGTCGCCGACCGCGAGGTTGCTGACATTCGCCATTTGCAAGCGCTGGCTGCCTTCGACATAACCGGCGTTGACTGCATATTCCACCCCGCCGATGGAGCCATAGATATTGATCGCGCCCTGATAATGCAGGTTGGGCGCATGGAAGACCAATTGGGTTTTGTCCATGCCCCGACCACGCAACACGATGCCGTCGCGCATCCTGATCACCTGCTGGTTGGAGCTGGAACTCAGTTGGTAGGTGCCTTCGGGCAGCAACACCACGCCGGGCGCGGCAGCCGAATCAATCGCGTTTTGAATCGCGTTGACCGGGTCACTCGCCAGGTCTTGCGTGGTCAGTTGGGTGCGCACCGGAATGTTGTCCGGGATGCCACCCTCGACACCGGCCCGGCTCCAGTCAACGCGGCGCGCAATCGGGATCACCGGTTGCTCATCCACCACTTCGACCTGCACCGTGTCGCTGTCACCCAGGCCGTGCGCGGTCATCTTGAGCACATAGTGCCCTTTGCCCGCCGGGAAGCTGACCGAGGTGTTCAGGTCATTCGGATTGGCGAAGTTCGCCGCGCCCGGGCCGGAGACGGTGCCCCAGGTCACGCTGCTGGACGGGCTGACCAGACCTTGCATGATCGCGCTTTGCCCGACCAGCACGGTTTGCTTGTCGCCCGCATCAACGCCATCCACCTGAATGGTGATGGTGTCGATGCTGGTGGCGTCACCCGGATCGCGGATTTCGACCGCAGCGGTGTGGGTGCCCGGTTTGAAGAAGACCGCCTGAGTGTTCAGGTAGAGCGGGCCATTGTCCTGCTGCATCTCGAAATTGGCCCCGTCGTAATCAAAGTCCCAACGCGCCGCGAGGTTGAGGCCTTCCGGGTCGGTTGAGGCGGATGCGTCGAACTCGACCACCAGCGGGGCCTGCCCGGAGGTCGGCGTAGCGCTGAGCGAGGCTGTCGGCGACAGGTTGCTCAGGGTGTTTTTGAAGCTGAACCAGATCAGGTTGCCGATGCCTGCATAGGGGTCATTGGAACGCCCGATCAGGTACAGGTCATGCACGCTGCACACATCCACCACGCCAGTGTGGTTGGCATAGGTGCTCCAACTGCCGGTGGAGTTGATGGTGGCCTCGCCGATTTTGGTGCCGCCGCCATTTGGCAGACCATCCACCCAAAATTCCAATATCTGCGGCGCACTGGAGTCAACCGCCGCGTGTACGGTGACTTCATTCGCGCCGGTGCTGAAGTCAACCCCGGCATACATCACCCAATCGCCATACAGATAGTGGTCATCAAAGTTACCCATACCGGAACCCGGCCCCCACAGGCTGACTTCGCTGCTCGCGGCATCCGGCGCACCGGTGTATTGCTGATCGAACGCGCTCAGTTGTGGCGTTTGACCGGTTTCGACGCAGTTTGAGGGCGTATCCAGTTCATAGGTCGCTGAGATGGTAGTGGCCGATGCCGGAATAGTCAGGCTGGTTGAGGCCGCATTCACATCGGCGATGCCACCGGTGTCACCCGTCCATGCCTTGAAATGCTGCCCGGTTGGCGCGGCATCCGCCGTGATCGAAACCACCGCGCCCTGCGCATAGTCGCCATCGCCGCTACCGTTATTCACGGTCAGGTTGTATTGCGCCTGCACATAGCTGGCGGTCAGACTGATATTACTCGCAGGCATGGTGACCGTTGTGTTGGCCGCATGCGGATTCGCCACATAGACAACATCCCCCGTCCATTGATCGAATGCCTGCCCGGCAGGCGGCGCATTGGCATTGATCGCCACCGTCTGCCCGACCGCATAGCTGCCACCACCGATGCCATTGTTCACGGTCAGGCTGTACTGGCCGACCGGCACATTCTCGTAAGTCGCGGTGACTGTGGTTGCAGCGGCTGGCATAGTCAAGGTGGTGCTGGCGGAATAGATATCCGCAATGCCACTGGTGTCGCCCGTCCATTGGGCAAATTGTTGACCGGCAGGCGAGGCATCCGCGCTGATACTCACGCTCGCACCTGCTGCATAGTCGCCATCTCCCATACCGCTATTGACGGTCAAGGTGTGGTTTTGTGGATTGGTGCTGCCCGGAATGAAGCGGAACCACATCAGATTACCGAGCGCCTCCCAGTTGGTGGTCACCGGGATCAAGTACAGATCATGTACGCTGCACACATCCACATCGCCGGTGTAGGTCACATAAGTACCCCAACCACCGACCGGCGGAACGCTCACCTCACCGATCTTTTGTCCCTGACCGGGCAGGCCGTCAATCCAAAGCTCCAGAGTTTGCGTATGGTTATTGCCGTTAGCGATATTCAGTTCCATGCTGTTTGCGCCGTCGCCGAAATCCAGACCGGCATACATCACATAGTCGCCATAGGTGTTGTAGTCATCAAAGCCACCCATGCCGGAACCGGCACTCCACAGGCTGACATCACCACCCGACGCATCCGGCGCACCGGTATAGGTCTGGTCGAATGCGCTGTGCTGGGCGGTATGGCCGCTGGGTGTACAACTACCGGGTGGGGTGTTGGCGTAGGTCGCGCTGATGCTGACCGCCGAAGCTGGCATGGTCAGCGTGGTGCTTGCCGCATTGGCATCGGCCAGATTGGCAGTGCCGCCCGTCCAGGCGGAGAAGGTTTGCCCGGCAGGCGCTGGGTCTGCGTTGACCGTGACCTGAGCGCCAGCTTGGTAATCACCATCGCCCGAACCGTTTTGCACGGTCAGGCTGTATTCCTCAACGGGTGGGTTGGTGCTGCCGGAGAAGCGGAACCACATCAGATTGCCCAGGCCCTCCCACCAGGGATCGGTGACCGGAATCAGATACAAATCATGTACGCCACATACATTGACCGTGCCGGTGTAGGTCACATAGTTACCCCAACTGCCGGTTGGCTGCACAATCACCTGGCCGATCTTTTGCCCCTGGCCAGGCAACCCGTCAACCCACAACTCCAGTGTCTGGTTGTAGGTATTGCCGGTTGCCACATTCAGTTCGATGGTGCTTTTGCCTGCGCCAAAGTCCAGCCCGGCATACATCACATAATCGCCGTAGTTAGCATAGCTGTCGAAGCCACCCAGCCCCGAACCCGCACCCCACAAACTAACATCGCCGCCCGAAGCGTCCGGCGCGCCGGTATAGATTTGCTGGCTGGCGTCTTGTTGGGGGGGTATCCCGGTATTGCAGCTATTCGCGTGGGCATTCAGCGAAAATAACAAGGCCAGGAAGAAAAAAACCGGAATCAGGCGAGAAAACGGGCGTTGGAACGGGTACATGGCGACTTCTCCGGAAGAGATCAAATACGACAGATACAAGTCTCTGTTCCTAAAGCATAGACCAAAAAACCCCTTAAACAAAATGGCCATAATAATTTCACATAACGATGACGTTAGTATCGCGTGGTATCCACGATAGCCTGATATTCATTAGGGGCGATGGACCCGGCAGTTTTCTTCAGTTCCGACTATAGAGCATATTTCATCGATATGACAGAATGAAAATATGGGAGAAGAAGTTTCTAGCAGTAATTCTAAATAGGGAAAATCAAGATGGTCAATAAACTCGCAGAACAGATAGTGCTTTTATTTGATGTTGATGGCGTGATTGCAGAAACGCCCCATGAGCAGTCTTGGAAAGCAGCCGCAGTTGAGTGGGGCATTATTGATGACAGGTTTGATTTCACAGCATTCTATGCTGAAAAAATAGCAGGGGAGCCAGGAGAAGTTGGAGCTTATCATATTTTGAGTGAACTCAAAGCAACGATAGGGAAGAGTTACTTTGAGAAACATGGAATAACGGATAAGGCAGAGAAAGTAGAGAAAGCCAAGGAGTTCCGCGACCCCATCAAAAGAAATTATATTGATCAGTTCATTAAAGGTGGCCAGTTCAAAGCTTTCTATGATATTGGAAGGATTATTCTAGAAGCAAAAAATGCTGGGATTTCTATTGGGGCCGTGTCCTCATCAGAAATGGCCCAAACAATTCTCAAAAGTATAAGCGCATTAGAAATAGCTCAAACAGTTGGTGTTCCTTACACCTGCACAAATGCAGACGACAGCCTGTATGCTGTTTTTGATTCAACTGCCCTAGGAACTAAAACGCAATGGCATAACATCGCAATCGATAAACATCACCATTATTGTTATGCTCGTGGCATGTTAATTGAAGCGAGAAAAAGAACCCAAAGATGTGGAGAAGGCAATATCCCTTATGTCATTGTATTTGAAGATGCACCGAAAGGAATCAATGCGATCTCTCCGATCGATTTTTATTGTATCGGTATATCCAGAACCTCATCATCAGGCGTGCAATTAGCCACTAAGCATAAGCTTATCAATGCAGGTGCGATAATCGCTTACGATGGGGATGAGTTAAAAAGTATTACCTTGAATAAGCTACTGGCGGTTCTTGAAGAAAAATTGCCAAGAAAAAAGAAGATGATAAGATAATGGCCAGATATTTTGAACGAAATCCAAACGATAGGGCAGGGCAATCGGACTAAAAAGGCCTTGCAAATAGAAACAGGATGAGGTAGTTGGC
>JAPQLC010000030.1 GCA_030826945.1 Candidatus Thiobius zoothamnicola | reverse complement strand
TCAACATGGCGGAAATTGAATTCAGCCATCTCGGGCGCCAATGCCTGGATCGGCGTATACCGGATCAAGCGACATTCAAGCAGGAAGTTCAGGCATGGACAGCACAACGCAATGACAACAAAGCGCAGATGAGCTGGCGTTTCACCACCGATGATGCCCGCATTAAGTTGAAGCACCTATACCCGACAATAAAAAAATGACAGCGTACTAGTTATCACGTATCCGACGTGGAACCCACTGAACACTGGCAGCGTTGTGTGGTTATTGAGTCCGTTTTAATTTTGCTGTATCCCGCTGTTTGAGTAGCATCTCAACATCTTTAGCGCATTTTCATCGCTTGCAACAGTTTGCGCTGGTGATTGACCCTGGAGTCGGGGGTCGTTAAGTTTTTGCCCCAGTTTTCGTCAGTTTTCCGATTATCTCATGTCTCTCCGCACGCGCATTTTATTATCCCTGTTTATCTTTGCCTTGCTGCCACTGCTGATGGCGGTGGCGATCAATCTCCCTCTGGTGCTGGATCGTTTTGATGCTTTTTACCGGGCGGCTTTCCTGCAAGATTTACGCGCGGATTTCAAGGATCTGGATCAGCATTTGGCGAGCCGCGACGCGAATGTGCGTTTGCTGGCTCGATTACTGGAGCCGACTTCATTGGGTTTGAATGATCGGGAACCGGATGCGTTCATTGTCGTTCAGGAGCAAAGACGTTTTACGCAATGGTTAAATCGTTTATGGCGCAATGAGCATGACATGATTGAAGTGCGCTTTTTGCGCCGTGATGGTCGGATCTATTTTGAATTGTTGCGTGATCGACAGACTAATCAATGGCGTAAACCGCAAACGCCATTAAATCATCTGGATGAGCCTGGATTGAATGCGTTATTAAGCGGCGAGCGTGATGGGGTCACTTTGAGTTCGGTACGGGTCAATCTGGCGGCGACAGACCCGCGTGAAACCTTGACGCTACGTCTGATGGCGCCGATTAAAACCAATCAGAACGCATTATCTGGTGCTGTGGTGATGACTGTGGATATCGGTGGCCTGGCGCGCCGCGATCCCAATACGCTTTGGGTGTTGGATAATGGCGATTATTTGCGCTTGCCGGATTTGCCTAAAGCGTCTGGCACGGCGTTTGAGGATTTCCCTGGTCTGGATCAATTATTCACAGCCAAGCGGCCAGTCGTTTGGGAAGGCGAGGGTCGGCAAATGATTTGGGCACCAATGTTACCGACGCAGACTGGTTCGCCATTGTGGGTGGGTCGTCAAGTCAATAAATTGCCCATGAGCACCTTTCGCAGCGAATTGATCCAGCGTGTATTGGCGATTGTGTTTGGCTTGATTGTTTTGGTTTGGTTTGCGGCCCATCAATTGTCGCGGCGGGCTGAACAGATCGGCAGTGAGTTAATCACGGGTCTTCGGCAAACGTTGGAAACAAATCAACCGGTCAGTTTCAATTGGCATGATAACAAGGAGTTGCGCCAGGTTTCCTGTGATCTGACTGAGCTATCGCATCGCCATGCAACCCAAGTGCGAAATTTGCAAACACGCGCGCAGGAATTGGAAGAGAGTAATCGTTATAAGTCTGAATTTCTGGCGAATGTCAGTCATGAGCTACGCACGCCATTGAATTCGATTCTGTTGTTGTCAAAGTTGCTGATGGATAAATCCGTTCTGCCGCCTGAGCAGCATCAACAATTGCAGGTGGTATATAAAGCGGGAGGAGAGTTAAAACGTTTGATTGATGATGTGTTGGATCTGTCGCGTATTGAAGCGGGACGTTTCCAGTTACATATTGAATCGATTCTGGTGGCTGATTTATTGGAAGACGTGCGTTTGTTGTTACAGCCCCAGTTTGACCAGAAAAACCTTCAGTTGGTGGTTGATCTACGGCCTGATGCGCCCCGGGAAATTTCCAGTGACCCGGATAAAATCCGTCAGATTCTGAAAAATTTTGTGGCGAATGCGCTGAAATTCACTGAACAGGGTGGGGTGCGTATTCAGGTTGAGCCTACGTCAGCGCCTTATGCGCTGGTTTTCACGGTTATTGACACCGGTATCGGCATCCCTGAAGACAAGCAGGCGAAAATCTTTGAAGCGTTCCAGCAAGCAGATGGGTCAACCAGTCGTCGTTATGGCGGCACGGGTTTGGGGTTGAGCATCAGTCGGCAGCTTGCGCATTTGTTGGGCGGGGAGGTCAAGCTGCAAAGTACACTTGGCGAGGGTTCCTCTTTCAGTGTTTTATTGCCGCTCAAATATGCTGAAACGGTGACGGAGCCAGTGGTTGATAACGAGTTTGCGGCTGAAACCAGCGTATCTGTTGAACCTGCGCAAGAGGCCGTTGAACTGGATTTGGCCGGTTGGTGCGTGATGCTGGTGGATCATGATATCAAAACGCAGATTCAGATCAGTCAACTGCTACAAGGTTGGCGAGCCAAAGTGATTCTGGCGGGTGATTTGGATGAGGTGGTTGAGTCCATCCACGAGGGTGCGCCAGTGGATTGTCTGATGATTGACCCTTCGGTGGATGATGCTGACGTGATGATCAATCAACTCAGGCAAGCGAATGACTCGTTGTTGATGGTTGGCTTATTCGTCAGCGCACAGGCGTTGGAGGACAATACGGTTGATTTCGCCGCCGGATTGGTTAAACCGGTTCAGCCTGATCAGTTGGCGCGGGTTGTCGCCACCAAGTAGTTTACCTCCAGATCGCATGGGTTAAGGCGGTAACGACGGGTGAGCGGATGGTAAGTCATGCCGCTTTGGTGTGTTGTTTGCAGGCCAGCGGTGCGACACCAACGCGCCAGCTCCGCCGGGCGGATGAACTGCGCATAGTCATGCGTGCCTTTGGGAAGCAGATTCAGAAGGTACTCAGCGCCCAAAATAGCGAATAAGTAAGATTTTGGGTTGCGGTTCAAGGTGGAAAAAAACACATGACCACCAGGTTTGACCAAGTCATGGCAGGCTTGAATCACGCTGGATGGGTCGGGGACATGCTCCAACATCTCCATGCAGGTCACCACGTCAAAAGCGGCAGGTGCGGATTGGGCCAGTTCTTCAGCCGTGATTTGTTGATAATCCACCGTTAAGCCTGACTCCAGCAAATGCAGTTCGGCGATTTCCAGCGGTGCTGATCCCATATCAATCCCGGTGACATCAGCACCTGCCGCCGCCATGGACTCGGATAGAATGCCGCCGCCGCAACCGACATCCAATACGCGTTTGCCATCCAGAGGCGCATGTTGCTGAATGTAATGCAGGCGAAGCGGGTTGATATCGTGCAATGGCTTGAACTCGCTGTTGGTATCCCACCAACGGTTGGCCATCGCTTCGAATTTGCGAATTTCGCTAGGATCGATGTTGGCGTGTGGATCGAATGAAGGCATAGCGTTTTCCCGGTTTGCGGTTATTTTATCTCTCTGGGTCTTATTCCCCGCCGTTTGCGGTGAGGTAAGGCATCACGTTTTAAAACCTGCTTTAGCAAGCAGTGCTTTATCAATTGTGCCTGGGTTGGATGGATCATCAGTGGCTTTGCTGCCAAGCAACAGGCGTTCGAGATAGCGGGCGATCAGATCAACCTCCAGATTGACTTGGTGGTTTGGCTGGTAGTCCGCCATGATGGTTTCCTGCAAGGTGTGTGGAACGATAGTTAACGCGAATATAGCGCCATCGACTGAGTTGACGGTCAGGCTGGTGCCATCGACGGTGATAGAACCTTTGTGTGTGATGTAGCGCGCCAGTGTTTTAGGTGCCTGGATACGGAAGCGTACTGAACGTGCATCTTCTTGGCGGCTGAGCACTTCGCCCAAACCATCCACGTGACCGGAAACCAAGTGGCCGCCCAGGCGGGTTTGCAAGGTCAACGCTTTTTCCAAATTGACTCGATCGCCCGTTTTGAGTCGCTTTAAGCTGGTCAGAGACAAGGTCTCATTGGATACGTCGGCAATGAATCCATCACCGGGTAGATCAATCACCGTCAGACAAACCCCATTGACTGCAATACTGTCGCCGAGTTGGACATCGCGGGTATTGAGTTTGCCGGTGGCGATGCGCAGACGCGCGTCTCCTGATTGTGGTTGGATGGATCGAATTTCGCCAATAGCCTGGATGATGCCGGTAAACATGTGGGGTTTGCCCTGGAAATGATTTTGGGGAATGCCGCGCGGATCAGATGCCGTTCAGTGCGCACAAGATTATTGATGCTCTGATTCAATGCGCTTTTTTAAATTTTTTAAGCCTTGTTCGTAGCTGCTTCCGATCATCTTGTCCAGCAGTAACCCGATGTAACGGCCATATAGATCCCAGCCAAAATCAGCGTCAAAGCGCCAAAGTAGATGGGTGTATTGGGATGATTGCCCAGGTGAAAGAATAAAGCTGGTGATGCCGCCACCTTTGCCGCCAAAATCCAGTTTGGATTGGACTTGTTGGTTGGGTTCCGACAGGATGATTTCCATGTCGCCTTGGTTTTTCTCGGCTGCCTGGTTGCGCCAGGCCATGCGGGAACCCACACCCGCTGCGGGGCCGCTAAAGGTGTATTGGTTATGGGTTATTTCGCTCCAAGGCGACCATTGATGGAAGCTTTGCAGGTTGTTGAGAGACGGGAAGATATGCTCTGCAGAGGCTTTGATCTGAATCTGCCGTTCAATGCGTACGCTATCCGGCAGCATGACGCCGACCAATAGCAAAAGGACGAAGAGGCCCAATAAGGTTTTCAATAAAATGCGTGCGAATGCCATGGGTACTGCCTTCCTAGGGGGTAACTTGGATATCGGGTCGCCAGTTGTGGAGGATTAACTGCGCGTTTTGGTTTTTCGAGGTGAATCGGGTCAATCCGGCATGGTTGATCATGACGCGATACCATTGATTGGCGGGGGCTTGAATGATATGCCCGAGGGTTGCCCGGATGACGCCGGCATGTGCCACGACCAGTAAGTGTTCGCCAGCATATTGGTCGATCAGATGATCCAGTACATTGACGATGCGTTGGCTGAAGTCTTGTAGGGATTCAGCGCCATCTGGCCGATTATTGACCGGATCCGCTTGGAAGGCGTGATATTCATCTGGGCGATGCGCCAGTAACTCGGCGCGCGTGGCACCTTCCCAGGTGCCGAATCCGACTTCCCGTAGATCGCCAAAGATGTTCAACGGTAAGTCATGTTGCTGGCTCAGCCATTTTGCGAAGGCTTGGCAGCGTGATAGCGGCGAGCTGACAATTCGGCTCCAGCCGCTTAAGTCGGCGACTGTGGTTTTCATTTGCGCCCAGCCTTTCTCCGAGAGTGGGTCGTCGATGCCATGACCACGGTACCGCCCACCGCCGCCGGTGGGTTCGCCGTGGCGAAGATAGTCAAGTGTTGTGCAAGCGTCTTTCATTGGCGTGGCGATTTGAACATGAACAATTAAGCGGTTTCCAGATTGAGCCAATCTTTAGGTTTGAGGAATTGATCGTAGAGCGCTTGTTCCGGAGAGTTGGCCTCGGGGTGCCAATCATATCGCCAACTGACCTGAGGGGGGAGTGACATCAGAATGGATTCAGTACGACCGCCGGTTTGCAGGCCGAACAGGGTGCCGCGATCATAGACCAGATTGAATTCCACATATCGACCACGGCGGTATTGTTGAAATTCACGCTCACGTTCGCCATAAGGGACAGTTTTACGTTTCTGCACGATAGGTAAGTAAGCTGGTATGTAGTGATCACCAACGCTTTGCATGAAGGAAAATGCCGTGGCGAAGTCGGGGCCGTTCAAATCATCAAAAAATAATCCGCCAATCCCACGGGATTCGTTGCGGTGTTTGAGATGAAAATAGTCATCACACCATTTTTTGTAACGTGGATAGAGGCTTTCGCCAAACGGGTCGCAAGCTTGTTTGGCAACCTGATGCCAATGTATCGCATCTTCTTGATAACCATAATAAGGCGTTAAATCGAATCCGCCGCCAAACCACCATACGGGTTGCTCCCCGGTTTTTTCCGCGATGAAAAAGCGCACATTGGCATGGGAGGTGGGGATATAGGGATTGCGTGGGTGGATAACCAAAGAAACGCCTAAGGCTTGAAATGATCGTCCAGCGAGTTCCGGGCGACTGGCGGTTGCTGAGGCAGGCAGGCCGTTGCCATGTACATGAGAAAAATTCACGCCGGCTTTTTCCAGTAAATCGCCATTTTCCAGTACGCGGGTGCGACCGCCGCCGCCAGCGTCTCTGCGCCAGCTATCTTCTATAAAATCTTTGCCGTCTTCAGCGGCCAGCGCGGAGCAGATGCCATCTTGTAGTTTGAGTAAGTAATTTCGTATTGCTTGAATATCAATCTGGTTTGGCATGCCAACCTCTGTTTAATCAATGTAAAGCGACTTGTTTTGGATTTTGATCAGTGTGGTATATGGTATGGCGTATTCCATGCCGATCTGCATCATTGTTCGCTAATAGGGTTTTATGTCAAGAAGAGTTGTGGGGGTAAAGGCTGTTTTACACCAGAGGTTAAGAACCCAGCTCCTAATAGGCTATTGGCGTTTTATCGTGGTTTGCAGGGCATTAAAAAATAATGAGCTGAGATTGCTTTAGGTATTCGATAAACTCTGTCTTTATTCGTCATTGCCGTCTTGTCTCGTGTCGGCTTGAGTGGCGATTCCAACGGTTTGTGAAGGTTGAGGCATGAAGGGTCGGTCATCGGACCGTGATATTGATTTGGGGCGGGGGGATATGAATTCAAACGTGGTTTCGCGTGTATTGTGGATGCATTTTTTTTGAAGATGCGGATTTTTAACCGGATTAAACTTTCTGAGTCGCTATCCATTGAGTATTGAGAATGAAAGCAGCTGCTATCCAATTTGCCTCTGGCACAAGTATTAATGCGAATTTATTAACAACGGAAAAACTGCTTGAGCAGGCCGCATCGCAGGGTGCTGTGTTGGCGGTGTTGCCCGAGAGTTTTGCTTTTATGGGAGAAAATTGCAAAGAAACGCTGCCGTATCGTGAAGAGGAAGGCGATGGCCCCTTACAGCAATTTTTATCCCAGGCGGCGAAGCGTTTGGGTATCTGGATCGTTGGCGGCACTATCCCCTTGGAAGGCGATGATCAGACGCGCTGGCGTGCGGCCAGTCTGGTGTTTGATTCGGAAGGCAAAGAGGTGGCACGTTATGATAAACGGCATCTATTTGACGTGAACTTGCCGGAATTGAACGAACACTATAATGAATCTGCCGGTATTGAGCCGGGCAACCGGGTTTGCGTGGTTGATACGCCAATAGGTCGTTTAGGCTTGGCGGTTTGTTATGACTTGCGTTTCCCGGAATTATTTCGCGCCTTGGTTGATAAAGGCGCGGAAGTGATTTCATTACCAGCGGCTTTTACGGCGGTGACCGGGCGGGCGCATTGGGAAGTGTTGATTCGGGCGCGTGCGATTGAGAATTTGAGCTACGTGATTGCCTCGGCGCAAGGGGGATTTCATGTCAAAGGTCGTGAAACTTATGGACACAGTATGATTGTTGATCCCTGGGGTGCGATTTTGGACAGTCGGGAACGTGGCAATGGCGTGGTGATCGCCTCTATTGATTCACAATTTCAGCAACACACGCGACGTAATTTTCCTTGCCTTAAGCACCGTCGCTTATTTTGCCAACATTAAGCAGAGATCGTTATGACTGATGCATTGGCTCTGGCGCGGCGACGTTTGTTGGATGAGGCAGGACTGGAAGAGCAGCATTTGTCTCGCATTATGGGGACTTTGCTCAGTCGGCAAGTGGATATCGCTGATATTTATTTGGGGTATTCCCGTTCGGAATCCTGGGTGTTGGATGATGGCATCATCAAGGAAGGCGATTACAGTATTGAGCAAGGCGCGGGCATACGCGCCGTCAGCGGCGAAAAGACCGGCTTCGCCTACACCGAGCAACTCACTCAGACCGCTATGTTGGATGCCGCCAAAGCTGCCCGCTCGATTGCGCATTCGGGCGTGAGCGCGCGTCATGCGGCATCTGTGGAGCCACCGACGCATCCACAGCGTTATATTCTGGATAATCCGTTGGATTCCTTGCCTGAGAATCAAAAAATCGCATTGCTGCATACCTTGGATAGGGCGGCCCGCGATGCGGATCCAAGGGTGCGGCAAGTCAATGTCAGTTTGATGGCGGCACATGACACCGTATTGATTTATGACGAGCTTGGGCGAATCACCGGGGATGTGCGTCCCTTGGTGCGTCTGGATGTCAGCGTGATTGTGGAGCACCATGGGCGGCGTGAACAGGGTTATAGTGGCGGCGGCGCGCGTAGCACCCTGGATTTTTTTCTGGAGCAGGATCGCGCACTGGGTTATGCGCGTGAAGCCGTGCGTCAGGCATTGGTCAATTTGGAGGCGGTGGAGGCACCCGCCGGAATGATGCCGGTTGTGTTGGGGCCTGGTTGGCCTGGTGTGTTGCTGCATGAGGCGGTAGGGCATGGTTTGGAAGGCGATTTCAATCGTAAAGGCACATCAACCTTCAGTCAGCGGTTGGGTGAACAAGTCGCTTCGCCTTTATGCACGGTGGTGGATGATGGTTCTTTGCCAGGTCGCAGAGGATCATTGAGTGTGGATGATGAGGGTACTCCGTCCCAGCATACGGTGTTGATTGAAAACGGTATTCTGAAAGGGTATATGCAGGATCGGATGAACGCGCGTCTGATGGACGCGGCGGTGACAGGTAATGGGCGCCGGGAATCTTATGCGCATTTGCCTATGCCGCGTATGACCAATACTTACATGCTGCCAGGCGAACAAGTTCCGCAGGATATTATCGCTTCGGTGGATAAAGGATTGTATGCGGTCAACTTTGGCGGCGGTCAAGTTGATATCACTTCAGGTAAATTCGTATTTTCAGCTAATGAAGCCTATTTGATTGAAAAAGGCGAATTAGGCGCACCAGTGAAAGGTGCAACCCTGATTGGTAATGGTCCTGAGGTCATGAGACAAATCAGCATGGTGGGTAATGACTTGCAGTTGGATAGCGGCGTGGGCGTCTGCGGTAAGGAAGGTCAGTCAGCGCCGGTTGGCGTGGGTCAACCCACGTTGAAAATTGATCAGTTGACTGTAGGGGGCACCCATGCCTGACGCCATGCAAAAATCGCAATTGCAGCAGATTGTCGAGGGTTTGTTGCATGAAGCGCGTCGCCAGGGAGCGGACAGCGCAGAGGCGGGTGCGCAGATTCAACAAGGTTTGGCGGTGAATGTCCGTATGGGCGAGGTCGATACCATAGAGCATGCCAGTGATCAAGGCTTGGGTCTGACGGTTTACCGGGGACAACGCAAGGGAACCGCCAGCACCAGTGATTTTAGCGTACAGGCCATCAAGGAAACGGTCGCCGCCGCTTGCCGGATCGCCCGATATACTTCAGAAGATTCAGCGGCGGGTTTGGCGGATGCCGCCTTGATGGCAACAGAAATTCCTGATCTGGAGCTTAATCACCCCTGGGCGATTGATGCAGAGCAAGCATTACGAGTTGCGCAGGATTGTGAGGCGGCGGCGTTAGCGCATGATGCCCGAATAACCAATTCGGAAGGCGCTGGGGTGAATACCCGCAATAGTTTGTTTGTGTATGGCAATACGCATGGCTTCATTGAAGGTTATCCAACGACCCGGCACAGCATCAGTTGCGCCGTGCTGGCGAAACAGAATGACGACATGCAGCGTGATGCCTGGTATACGACGGATCGTTCTCCAGCAGATCTGCAAGATGCGCGCGCAGTGGGTATTGAAGCCGGGCGACGCAGTCTGGAAAGGCTGGGTAGCCGTAAGCTCTCGACCATGACGTGTCCGGTATTGTTTAAAGCGGATGCGGCGGTCGGTTTGTTACGTCATTTGATCAGCGCCATTCGGGGTTCCGCGCTGTATCACCGGGCCAGTTTTTTGTTAGATAAACTGGGCCATCAGATTTTTCCCGATTGGGTCATGATTGATGAGGATCCGCTGCGTCTGCGAGGGTTAAGAAGCGCACCTTTTGATGGCGAAGGCGTGGCGACACGACCGCGTTATTTAGTCACTGAAGGCGTATTGCGTGGCTATGTGCTGGAGAGTTATTCGGCGCGCAAATTAGGTATGCAAACCACAGGCAATGCGGGTGGCGTACGTAATCTCCGTATTCAGGATACCGGTCAAAGTTTTGATGAATTGGTCAGGCAAATGCACCGTGGGTTGGTCGTCACTAAGTTAATGGGGCAGGGCAGTAATTTGGTGACTGGGGATTACTCGCGCGGTGCCGCAGGTTTCTGGGTGGAGCATGGTGAGGTTCAATATCCTGTTGAAGAAGTCACCGTAGCGGGTAATTTACAGGATATGTTTTCAGGTTTGCTGGCGGTGGGCACTGATAATCAGATTCCCGGCAGTGTGCAGACGGGTTCCTGGCTCATTGAGCGGATGATGGTTGCCGGGGTTGATTAAGTTAACCTATCTTCCGCGAATTTTTCTAATGATTAAAAGTTTTATTGGTTGATCGTTTGACCTTATTTAGGCGTTTGCTTATACTTCGCGCGCTTTCAGTGAGGCTGGCGACCGAGAATTTTCATTCATGCAAGATGCGAATGTTGGCCGTATTGTGAGGTTGTTGGCGGCGCAGGCGATGCTTTCTGTTGGGATAGTCGTCGCCATGGGTGTGTTCTTTGATTGGCAGGTGGCGCGGGACTCTTTAGTCGGTGGTTTGGCCGCCGTATCAGGGTCGGCGGTTTTCGCGCTATGGTTGTTTAAGCGTCCATCTTCTGTTGATCCGCATGCCCTGGTTAAGCAATTTTATGCGGGTGAGTTGCTGAGATTTGCAACGATTGTCATTCTGTTTGGTTTGGCGATGAAGAAGATAGACAGTCTGAATCCGGCAACCCTGTTGGTGGTTTTTCTGATTGTGCAGATAACGCCTTTATTATTGGCGAACAGGATTGCGCGTTGATGACAGTCGTCTTGGCGTTTTTGGCAATTTTGGGACGGGAAAAGCGGTTTTTCTTTGTGGAAGTGAAGAGATAGCATGGCTGGTACAGAAATCACGTCGACTGAATACATCAAGCATCATTTAACGAATCTGACTTTTGGTCATCATCCTGAACATGGTTGGGGCCTTGCGCATAGTGCACAGGAAGCCGCCGAAATGGGATTCATGGCAATTCACCTTGATTCAATGATGTGGTCTTTGATTTTAATTGGTATTTTCGCCTTTTATTTTCGCCGCGCCGCCCAAAAAGCCACGACCGGAGTGCCTTCCGGACTACAAAATTTTGTGGAGATGATGGTTGATTTTGTCAACGAGAGCGTGCGCAGCTCCTTTTCCGGCAAGAGCGACCTAGTTGCCCCCTTGGCGCTGACCATCTTTTGTTGGGTTTTCCTGATGAACCTGATGGATTTGGTGCCGGTTGATTTGATTCCGCGGTTGTTTGAGCTGTTTGGCGTGCATTACATGAAAGTGGTGCCTACCACAGACCCGAATATCACCATGGCGATGGCGTTGGTGGTGTTCATCCTGATTGTTTTTTACAGCATTAAAATCAAAGGCGTCGGCGGTTTCGTCGGCGAATTGACCGGTTTGCCTTTCCAAACCAATAATGTTTTTCTCAAGCCATTCACCATGACCTTCAATTTGATTTTGGAAGGCGTGAATCTGCTGGCGAAACCCATCTCTTTATCACTGCGTCTGTTCGGCAATATGTATGCCGGCGAGACGATCTTTATTTTGATCGCATTAATGTATAACGCCGGGTGGGTTCTGGGTCTGTTTGGCGGTGCGCTGCAATTTGTCTGGGCGGTTTTCCATATTCTTGTGATCACCTTGCAGGCCTTCATTTTCATGACGCTGACGATCGTGTATCTGGACATGGCACACGCCGAGCATCATTAATCTGTTTTCTTTCAGCTAAGTTTAATTAACGCAATATTTGGAGACAATCATGGAACAAGCACTGCTGTTTATCGCCGCTGCAATCATGCTGGGACTTAGCGCCGTGGGCGCCGCCGTCGGTATTGGCCTGTTGGGCGGTCGTTTTCTTGAAGGCGCAGCCCGCCAGCCTGAACTCGTGCCGCTTTTGCGCACCCAGTTTTTTATCGTCGCTGGTTTGACGGATGCGGTGCCTATGATCGCGGTCGGTCTGGGTATGTATGTCATGTTCGCGGTATAAATGTTCAGGCATCCTTTTTAACGCATTTACGTATTTTTAAGGTTTCGGGATGAATATCAACCTGACACTCATTGCCCAGATGATCTCCTTCGCGGTTTTTGTCTGGTTCACCATGAAGTTTATATGGCCGCCTCTCGTTAAGGCGATGGACGAACGTAAAGCGAAAATCGCTGATGGTTTGGCCGCCGCTGAACGTGGACGGCACGAACAAGCGTTGGCGGAACAACGTGTTGACGAACAACTGCAACAGGCGAAGCAGCAAGCGGCTGAAATCAAGGCGAATGCGGAAAAACAAGCTGCCATGATTCTGGTGGAAGCCAAAACCAAAGCTCAGCAGGAAGGTGATCGTCAATTAGCCGCTGCCCAAGCTGAAATTACGCAGGAAACCAACAAGGCGCGTGAAGTGTTGCGTGCGAAGGTGGCTGAATTAGCGCTTGCTGGCGCGGAAAAGATTTTGCGCAAGGAAATCAATGCTGAAGCGCATAAAGACATTGTTGATGCGGTCGCTAAACAAATTTAAGGCAGGGCCATGGCTGGAGACATGACGACAATCGCTCGACCTTATGCCGGGGCAGTATTCCGGCATGCGGTGGAGTTTGACAAGTTAACGGTTTGGTCTGACATGCTGGCCTTATTGGCGACAGTGATGCAGGATCAGGCGATGCTGAATTTGGTGGCCGATCCCAAGCTGGCGTCAACCCAGAAAGCTGATTTGGTGTTAGAGATCGGCGGTGAGCATTTGAGTGAAGAGGGGGGCAATCTGGTCAAATTGTTGGCTGAGAATGGTCGTCTCACGGTTTTGCCTGAAATCTCCAAGCTTTATCACCATTACAAGGCTGAACATGATGGCGCCATTGATGTTGAGGTGGCAACCGCCTATGTGCTGAAACCAGCGCAAGAAAAATTATTGTCGAATGCTTTGCAAGCGAAATTAGGCCGTGTCGTGAATATTCATAGCCGGAAAGACATCAATTTGATTGGCGGTTTCAAATTGCGCGCTGGTGATATGGTGATTGATGGTTCTATATCCGGTCAGCTCAATCAATTAGCACACGAATTAGGACTCTAAACAGGGTAAGCGATTATGCAACTCAACCCCTCTGAAATCAGTGAACTGATTAAGAATAAAATAGAAAAATTTGATTTATCGGCTGAAGCTCATAATGAAGGCACTGTTGTTACAGTAACCGACGGTATTGTGCGTATTCACGGTCTGGCTGATGTCATGGCCTTTGAGATGCTGGAATTCCCTGGTAACGTCTTTGGTTTGGCGCTGAATCTTGAACGTGACTCGGTAGGTGCCGTGGTTCTGGGCAACTACAAAAATATTTCTGAAGGCGATCCGGTCAAATGCACTGGCAGAGTGCTTGAGGTGCCGACAGGGCCGGAATTGCTTGGGCGGGTGGTGGATGCGCTGGGTAACCCGCTGGATGGTAAAGGCGATATCAAAGCGCAGGTCTCCGCGCCCATTGAAAAAATTGCGCCAGGCGTTATTGCGCGTAAATCCGTTGATCAGCCGGTGCAAACCGGGATTAAAGCGATTGACTCCATGGTGCCGATCGGACGCGGACAGCGTGAACTGATCATCGGTGACCGCCAGACGGGTAAAACAGCCATTGCGATTGATGCGATTATCAATCAGAAAGATACTGGCGTGAAATGTATCTATGTCGCAGTAGGTCAAAAGAACTCTTCAATATCTGCGTTGGTGCGTAAACTGGAAGAGCACGATGCGATGGATCACACCATTATCGTTGCTGCACCTGCTGCGGATTCCGCTGCCATGCAATTTATCGCGCCTTATTCGGGTTGCACGATGGGGGAATATTTCCGTGATCGTGGCGAAGATGCGCTGATTATCTATGATGACTTGACCAAGCAAGCCTGGGCTTATCGTCAAGTTTCCTTGTTATTACGTCGTCCACCGGGTCGTGAAGCTTATCCGGGTGATGTGTTTTATTTGCACTCCCGCTTATTGGAGCGTGCTGCGCGTGTTAATGCCGAGCATGTTGAAAAGTTGACGAATGGCGAAGTGAAGGGACAAACAGGCTCTTTGACGGCGCTGCCCATCATCGAAACCCAAGCGGGTGATGTGTCGGCTTTCGTGCCGACAAATGTGATCTCCATCACGGATGGCCAGATATTCCTGGAATCTGATTTGTTTGCATCGGGCATGCGCCCTGCGATTAATGCTGGCTTATCGGTATCCCGCGTAGGCGGTTCGGCGCAGACCAAAATCATTAAGAAACTGGGCGGCGGTGTACGTCTGGCTTTAGCGCAATATCGTGAATTGGCGGCATTTTCCCAATTTGCTTCAGATTTGGATGAAGCAACGCGCAAGCAACTGGAACGGGGTAAGCGGGTCACCGAATTAATGAAGCAAGCCCAATATTCACCTTTATCCATTGCGGAAATGGCGATTTCACTGTTCGCCGCCAATGAAGGCTATTTGGATGATATTGATGTGAATAAAGTGGTGGATTTTGAAGCGGCGTTGCATCGCTATATGGAAGCCAGTCTATCCGCATTGGTCACCAAAGTGAATGAGCAAGCGGATTGGAACGATGAGATTTCCGGCGCGTTTCATGATGCATTGAAGGATTTCAAAGCTAATAACACTTGGTGATGCATCGGTGACAATGCGTCATTGATCAAGATCAATGACGACATGATGATGTGAAATAAGCACGGGAAGATACATGGCAGGCGCAAAAGAAATTCGTACCAAAATCGCTTCGGTTAAAAGCACTCAGAAAATCACGCGCGCGATGGAGATGGTTGCGGCGGCAAAAATGCGTAAAGCACAGGATCGGATGCTGGCGACCCGTCCTTATACGGAAAAAATGAAGCAGGTGGTTGGTCATATTGCATTGGCCAATCCCGAATACAAGCATCCTTTTGTCGTGTCGCGTGAAGTGCGCAAAATCGGTTACATCGTCATTTCATCTGATCGTGGCTTATGCGGCGGTTTAAATACCAACTTATTCCGTTTTCTGGTTAAAGAAATCAAAGCGTTGCAAAAGGATGGCAAGGAAGTCGCTTTTTGTACGGTCGGGAATAAGGCGTTGGGGTTTTTCCGTCGTGTTGGCGGACAGGTGATGGCGCAGGCTACGCATTTAGGGGATGCGCCGAGAGTTGAAGCTTTGGTGGGTACTGTCAAAGTGATGCTGGATGCCTATATCAATGGTGAAGTTGATGAAATCCGCTTAGCTTATAACACCTTTGTCAACACCATGACTCAGCAGAATACGGTTAGCCAATTGGTTCCACTCAAAGCTGGCGAGGATGCCGATAGCCTGTGCCGTCATTGGGATTATATTTACGAACCAGGCGCACAGGAAGTGATGGATGATCTGTTGGTGCGCTATATTGAATCTTTGGTTTATCAGGCGGTGGTTGAAAATGGGGCTTGCGAACAGTCGGCCCGGATGGTCGCCATGAAATCAGCCACGGATAATGCGGGCGATCTGATCAGTGAATTGAAGCTGATTTATAACAAGGCGCGTCAGGCGGCGATCACCCAGGAGATTTCTGAGATTGTGGGTGGCGCGGCAGCGGTCGCTGCGTAAATTAGCCGCATACGAATTTAAATTAAGTCCGCAGCTTGTCTGCGCAAGATTGAAGAGTAAGAGGAAACGCCAATGAGCACGGGTAAGGTCGTCGAGGTTATCGGCGCGGTGGTCGACGTTCAATTTGAACGTGGCGAGATGCCGAAGATATACGATGCACTCAAAATTGAATCCGTCAATTTAACCCTGGAAGTACAGCAGCAGCTTGGTGATGGGGTGGTGCGCACGATCGCAATGGGTTCCACCAATGGCTTGAAGCGTGGTGTCGGCGTTGAAAATACCGGTTGTCCGATCACTGTGCCGGTTGGTCAGGCGACGTTGGGCCGTATTATGGATGTATTAGGCGAGCCGGTTGACGAGGCTGGCCCGATTGATGCGGATAACCATATGCCTATCCACCGAGAGCCGCCTAAGCTGGAAGACCAGGCATCTACGACGGAGATTCTGGAAACCGGCATCAAGGTCATTGATTTGATCATGCCGATTCAAAAAGGCGGTAAAGTCGGATTATTCGGTGGCGCAGGCGTTGGTAAGACCGTCACCCTGATGGAATTGATCCGTAATATCGCGGTTGAGCACTCAGGTTTTTCCGTCTTCGCTGGGGTTGGCGAACGTACCCGTGAAGGTAATGACTTCTATCATGAAATGTCTGAAGGCGGCGTGTTGGATAAGGTCGCCCTGGTGTATGGTCAGATGAATGAACCACCTGGCAACCGCTTACGGGTGGCGTTGACGGGCTTGACCATGGCGGAACATTTCCGTGATGAAGGCCGCGATGTGTTGATGTTCGTGGATAATATCTACCGTTATACCCTGGCCGGCACCGAAGTCTCTGCATTGTTGGGTCGTATGCCTTCAGCAGTAGGCTATCAACCGACTCTGGCGGAGGAAATGGGTGTTTTGCAAGAGCGCATTACCTCCACTAAGACTGGTTCCATTACCTCATTCCAGGCGGTTTATGTACCGGCTGATGACTTGACGGATCCATCGCCAGCGACGACCTTCGCCCATTTGGATGCCACTTTGGTGTTGTCGCGTCAGGTTGCGGAATTAGGGATTTATCCTGCGGTTGACCCACTCGATTCGACTTCACGTATTCTGGATCCCCACATTGTGGGTCAGGAACATTATGATGTGGCTCGTGGTGTGCAAGGTGTGCTGCAACGCTATAAAGAGCTTAAGGACATCATTGCGATTTTGGGCATGGATGAATTGTCTGAAGATGACAAACTGGTGGTTCAGCGCGCGCGTAAAATCCAACGCTTCCTTTCCCAGCCATTTTTCGTGGCGGAAGCCTTTACCGGCGCGCCCGGCAAATATGTTTCCTTACAGGACACGATTTCAAGCTTCAAGGCGATTTTGGACGGCGAATATGATCATCTGCCAGAACAAGCCTTTTATATGTGTGGAAACATTGAGGAAGTGGTCGCCAAAGCCGAAGTTGAAAAGGCCTAAGGCGGTATCTGGAGAATAGGTTATGGCAACAACCATTTTGGTTGACATCGTAAGCGCCGAGTGTCACTTGTACTCAGGCCAGGGCGTGATGGTCTATGCCTCGGCGGTCATGGGCGAATTGGGCATAGCGCCACGCCATGCACCGTTGATCACCCGTTTAAAGCCGGGTGAGGTGCGCGTCGATCCAGGTAATAACCAACCACATGAGCATTTTTACGTATCGGGTGGTATCCTTGAAGTGCAACCGTTCAAAGTGACTATTTTGGCGGATGCTGGTGTCCGGGCGGGTGATCTGGATGAAGCGGCGGCGCAGGAAGCCAAGCGTTGTGCTGAAGATGCACTGGCTAACCAGCATGCTGATATGGACTTCGCCAAAGCACAGACCGAGTTGGCTGAAGCGGTCGCCCAGTTACGAGCGATTGACAGAATACGTAAGACGAAGTGACAAGTTCACTACCTTGCTAAAAAAGTGCTGATTATTGAAGAAGCTTGCGTCATATAACGCAAGCTTTTTTTGTATGGCGTGCTTGTTGATCTCATTGAAATGCAAAGGTGATTGAGTGAATGCCATCGTTAACGGGCCTGATGGAAAACCTCGCTGCGGCTGGTGCTCTGCCGCCCCCGAATTCCTTGCTTATCATGATAAAGAATGGGGATATCCTGTCAGTGATGATATCCGGTTATTTGAGAAATTATGCCTTGAAAGTTTTCAGTCAGGTTTGAGCTGGCGTACGATCCTTGCGAAACGCGATCATTTTCGTTCGGTATTTCATGGCTTTGATTTTAATAGAGTAGCCGAATTCACAGTGGATGATGTCGCGCGTTTATTAACCGACAAAGGAATTGTGCGTCACCGTGGGAAAATTGAAGCGGTTGTGAATAACGCCAAATGCGCGCAAGAAATGGTCGTTGAATTTGGTTCGTTGGCGGCATTTTTCTGGCGCTATGAGCCAAAAGTGGATGAGTTGGCTGAACCGCAAACGGTCTCTGTTTCAGAGGTATCGAAAGCTTTGGCCAAAGCATTAAAAAAGAAAGGATGGAAATTTGTCGGTCCTACCACCGTCTATGCTTTTATGCAGGCTATGGGACTCATTAATGATCATGTTGATGGATGTGCGTTTAGGGATGAAGTGAAAAAAGCGCGTGAACGTTTTATCAAACCCAATTTGCCTGGATAAATGCCTCGGGCATCAATTGATCTCACTTTCATGCGGTTAAGCGCACTAATATGGATCATAGCACCATGCCATGCCCCAATGAGCACCAGGGTTGATGAGAGGTGGGCTTTGGCAAAATCATGTTTTGGCGAATACCGGTTTTATTGAGTGTTGGTATGGTTCCTGCAGGATACTATGAGACGCTAATTCACCCGTGAACCTCGATAAGTTTTACCAACGTGCGTATTCTCACCATCATTTTTTTAGGCTTGTGGCTGAATTCAGCTTATGCGGCCAAGGTTAATACTGGCGATGCATTACTTGACGCGGCTTTTGATACCCTGCTCGGACGTGATTTCGTTGCCAAAGAGCAGGCGCTTAATGCGATTGCCCAATCTGGCCATGCTAAAGCGGATGTACTGATCCAAGGCGTTCTTGCAGGCAATCTCAAACTCGAAAAGCAATCCAGGCGCTTGGTGTTTGCGGAAAAACAAGGTCGTCAATTCCTTGCTACCGATGCGTTAAATGGTGATGTGCTTGGCGAGTTTAAAAAGCGCAAACTCAAAAAATTCGCCATTAATAACAAATTGCGCCGCTTTATCCGTGACCTCATCGCGACGCAAAACCTTAAAAGCCCCGATCCTGGTTTACGTCTGCGAGCGGTTCAAGTGATGTTGGCTAATCCTGCCGCTGAACATGCGGCCAGGGTGGAGCCGCTGATCCATGCCGAGACAGACGAGGTGGTTAAATCCACGATGCAGCGGGTGATAGCACTCAGTCATTTGAACGCAGATGATCCCAAATTACGTTTACGGGCGATTCATCAAGTATCTGGCAGTCTGGATCCCAGTGTGCGGAACCAACTCGCTGATTTGACCGCCAAGGACGCCAGCCCAGAGGTCAAAGCGGCGGCGGCTCGGGCATTAGCGCAAATTGATCGCCGGATTGCGTGGTTCGGTCATTTGGAGACTTTGTTCTTTGGCATCAGCGCGGGTTCGGTTTTGGTATTGGCGGCGATTGGCCTGGCGATTACCTTCGGCGTGATGGGTGTGATTAATATGGCGCATGGTGAGTTGATCATGCTTGGTGCTTACACCACTTATTTGATTCAGTTGGTTTTGCCCGATTTACCGGGTTTGTCGGTATTGTTGGCGATACCAGCGGCCTTTGCCGTATCCGGTTTGGTGGGGATTGGTATTGAAAGAGGCGTGATTCGTTTTTTGTACGGTCGCCCATTGGAGACGCTGCTCGCAACTTTTGGCATCAGCCTGATTCTGCAACAGTTGGCGCGTACTTTAATTTCGCCGCAAAACGTGCCGGTTTCCAACCCGGACTTCATGAGCGGCCTGTGGCAAATTAACAGCGTCTTTGCGCTCACTTATAACCGACTGTACATCATCTTATTTTGCCTATTGGTATTCGCTGCTTTGTTTTTTGTACTCAAACGCACCCGTTTGGGTCTGGAGGTGCGTGCGGTATCGCAAAATCGCACCATGGCGCGCGCGATGGGTGTGCGTTCGGCGCGGGTTGATGCGCTCACTTTTGGTTTGGGTTCCGGTATTGCCGGAGTGGCAGGTGTTGCGCTTTCGCAGCTGACTAATGTTGGACCGAATTTAGGCCAGGCCTATATCGTAGACAGTTTCATGGTGGTGGTGTTTGGTGGCGTCGGTAATCTATGGGGCACGTTGGTTGGTGGCCTGAGTCTGGGTATCGCCAACAAATTCATGGAACCTTGGGTTGGCGCTGTGATGGCCAAAATTCTGATTCTGGTCTTGGTGATTTTGTTTATTCAGAAGCGGCCACGCGGTTTGTTCCCGCAAAAAGGCCGTGCGACGGAGCACTGAGATGGGGCTGTTGCGTATGCTTAAAAACGACAAAGGCGGCCAGATCTTTTTAGGCGTGTTAGTCGCCACTCTGATTGCCGTACCGATTTTGCATGCACTGCCGACTGATCATCCGCTGCATTTGAGCACCTATATGGTGACTCTGTTGGGTAAATACTTGACCTATGCCTTACTTGCCGTGGCGGTTGATCTGGTTTGGGGTTATCTGGGTATTCTCAGCTTGGGGCACGCGGCTTTTTTCGCTTTGGGCGGTTATGCGATGGGCATGTATCTGATGCGTCAGATCGGCGAGCGCGGCGTATACGGCGATCCGGTTTTACCGGATTTTATGGTTTTTTTGAATTGGACTGAGTTGCCCTGGTTTTGGCATGGCTTTGATATGTTTTGGTTCGCTATTTTGATGGCGATGTGTCTACCGGGATTACTGGCATTGGTATTTGGCTGGCTGGCTTTTCGTTCGCGGGTGACTGGTGTTTACCTGTCGATCATCACACAAGCGTTGACTTATGCTCTGATGTTGGCGTTTTTTCGCAATGAAATGGGGTTTGGCGGTAACAATGGTTTGACTGACTTTAAAGATATTCTGGGTTTCAGTTTGCAGGATGATGGCGTTCGGGTCGGGCTGTTCATTGCATCAGGTCTGATGCTTGGCTTGGGTTATCTGGCTTGCCGCGTGATTATCCAATCGCGCCTTGGGCGGGTTGCCGTGGCGATACGGGATGCGGAAGACCGCACACGCTTTATCGGCTATCGGGTTGAGCGCGTCAAACTGGCGATTTTCACTTTCTCGGCGATGCTGGCCGGTATTGCGGGTGCTTTATATGTGCCGCAGGTTGGTATCATCAATCCAAGCGAATTCCAACCACTGAATTCGATTGAAGTCGTCGTCTGGGTCGCTATGGGTGGACGCGCCACGCTTTATGGCGCCGTGATTGGTGCTATTGGTGTGAATTACGCCAAAACCTGGTTTACTGGTGCATTCCCGGATGCCTGGTTGTTTGCGCTTGGTGCCTTATTTGTGTTCGTCACTTTGTTTTTGCCGCGTGGCATTGCTGGCTTATTCAAACATTCCCTGTTAAGAAAACGGGCTAAAGTATGAAATCAGGTTTACTGCAACGGGATCGCGTATTCGATTTCATGACGCCTAAAAAGGTCGAAGGTCTCGACCTGAAACACGGTACTGTATTGTACATGGAAGATGTATCCGTCACTTTCGAGGGTTTTAAAGCAATCAATCAACTGAATTTTTATCTTAATACGGGTGAACTACGTTGTGTGATCGGTCCGAATGGCGCGGGTAAAACCACCATGATGGACATTATCACTGGTAAGACCCGGCCCGATACGGGCAGTTGCTGGTTCGGGCAGAAATACAACTTGCTGCAAATGGATGAACCAGAGATTGCGCAAATTGGTATTGGACGCAAGTTTCAGAAGCCGACGGTATTTGAACAACATACGGTGTTTGAGAATCTGGAATTGGCGATGGCTGGTCCAAAAACAATCTGGAGCACCTTCGTGGCTAAACTCAATGGTGAGCAGCGGGATCAGCTTGATCAAATATTGGCAATGATCTGTTTGACCGAAGAACATAGCCGCCTGGCGGGCTTGTTATCCCACGGGCAAAAACAGTGGCTCGAAATTGGCATGCTGCTGATGCAAAATCCATTGATGTTGTTGGTGGACGAACCTGCTGCAGGCATGACGCATCAGGAAATGGATCGCACCGTTGACCTATTAACATCGTTGGCGGGTAATCACTCTATCGTGGTGGTTGAGCATGATATGGAATTTGTTCGCGCGCTGAATTCACGAGTGACGGTGCTGCATCAAGGCGCAGTATTGATGGAAGGCAGCATGGATGCTGTGCAGAAGGATGAGCGGGTGGTGGAGGTTTATTTGGGGCAATAGGCCGCAAAAACACTTGCCTTTGCTGTTCAATCAGTAATACCCCCCTGACATGGAAGAAAGATAATAGAAAAACTGGAAAAATGGACGTTATCGCAGTGTGCGCATCGGACTTCAATACAGGGTTCTTGGCGTTCCAGTACCGGAAGAGATCTCAGGCTATTGGACTGGAAGTCACGCAGCGTATGACAAATTTTGGGACTAAAACGCTTCATTAATTCATCACGCAACGGCGTTGGCTTAACCATGCTTAACATCCACCAACTCAATCAATATTACGGTCAAAGCCATACCTTATGGGATCTCGATTTAATCGTGCCCGAAGGTGAATGCACCGTATTGATGGGGCGCAATGGCGTCGGCAAAACGACCTTGTTGCAATGCATTATGGGTCTGTTACCGATTAGCTCTGGCGATATGTTGTACCAAGGCGAAGCGATTCAAAAGAAAGCCGCTGAACAACGTGCCGTCATGGGCATTGGTTATGTGCCTCAAGGACGGCAGATATTTCCTCTGCTGACGGTCGAAGAGAATCTGCAAATGGGTTTGCCTGCACGCAAAGATGGTAAAAAAACGATACCCGAATTGATTTATGAATTGTTTCCGGTATTGCGTGATATGCGGGCGCGACGCGGTGGCGACTTATCCGGCGGACAACAGCAGCAATTGGCGATTGGTCGTGCATTGGTCACCGACCCGCAATTACTCATTCTGGATGAACCCACTGAGGGTATTCAGCCGAATATCGTGGCGGAAATAGGTGGCATTATTAATCGACTGAATCAAGAAATCGGTTTGACGGTTTTGTTGGTCGAACAAAAATTACCTTTTGCGCGCCATGTGGCTGATACTTTTTGTATTCTGGATCGGGGCAGGGCGGTCGCCAGCGGAAAAATTGATGCACTGAATCAGGAACTGGTCCAACAATATTTGACGGTTTAGAGACTTTCATCATGAGAGCAAGCGCAGGTTATTGGCGCATGAGATGACGTGGAAAATGCGTAAAGGATGAGTGGAAATGAGAGAGACAGGTGTCAAAAGGCAACTTATTTGAACAAATCCCTTCCGGCTGTTCCGAAGAGATATTTGAAACTTTGGCTCAAAATGGCGCTGTCAAAATTGAGCGGATTATTTCCAGTGGTCAATCTTCCCCCGAATCCGGCTGGTATGATCAGGAAAAGGCGGAATGGGTGGTGGTGCTTAAAGGTCATGCCATAATAGCGTTTGAGAACGATTTCACCGTCGATTTAAAAGCCGGTGATTACCTGCATATTCCAGCCCATAAAAAACACCGGGTGGCCTATACTCAATCCGAACCACCAACCATTTGGTTGGCGGTTCATTACTGATGGACGCCTGTTAAGGCATTATGGTTTGGGCAATGGGTGAAACTGAAAATGATGAAGCAACAAATCGCTGTCGTTGATTATGGTATGGGTAATCTGCGTTCAGTCAGCAAGGCGTTGGAGCATGTCGCGCCGGACAGTCGAGTCAAAGTGACTGATGATCCTAATGATATTGCCAATGCAGACCACGTTGTGTTTCCCGGCCAGGGCGCGGCGCGGGATTGCATGGCAGCGATCAAGCGCCATCAATTAAATGCGGTTGTTTTAGAAGCGGCGCGTGAAAAGCCATTTCTCGGCATCTGTATGGGGTTGCAGGTATTGTTAGGTTTTTCCGATGAAAACAATGGCGTTGAATTGTTAAATCTGTTTCCTGGCAAGGTCACGCGCCTTCCCCCTGCGATGCAAGGCGAAGAGGGACTGCCGTTGAAAATACCTCATATGGGTTGGAGTCAGGCCAGGCAAACGCAGTCGCATCCTCTATGGCATCATGTCGATGACGACAGTCGGTTCTATTTTGTGCACAGTTACTATGTGGAACCGGACGATGAGGCTTTGGCCGCCGCCACCACCGAATATGGCGTGAATTTTGTTTCAGCCATTGCTGGTAGTCATGTATTCGCCTGTCAGTTTCACCCGGAAAAAAGTGCGGATAGCGGTCTGCAATTGTTGCGTAACTTTGTGCAGTGGGATGGTCGCTAGCGGTTAACCCGGATTTATTTGAACCGACATTGCATACAATTCACGATCTAACGGAAAATCTATGATTCTGATCCCGGCAATTGATCTCAAAGCAGGTCAGTGCGTACGTCTGCGACAAGGTCGTATGGACGATGACACGGTGTTTTCAAACGACCCCGCTGCCATGGCGCAGCGTTGGCGGGATGAAGGCGCGAGACGTTTACACTTGGTTGATTTGAATGGTGCCTTCGTCGGAAAGCCCGTCAATGGCGAGGCGATTGCGGCGATCTGTGAAGCCTGTCCTGACATTCCGGTTCAACTGGGCGGGGGGATCCGCAATGAAAAGACCATTGAGGCTTATCTGAATATCGGCGTCAATTACTGCATTATCGGCACCCAAGCCGTCAGAGAACCCGATTTCGTCGCCCGTGCCTGCCGGGAGTTTCCCGGTCAGATCATCGTCGGCCTGGATGCCAAAGAGGGCTTGGTCGCGGTGAATGGTTGGGCCGAAGTGACCGAATATCAGGTGATGGAATTAGCCAAGCGGTTTGAGGATGATGGTATCTCCGCCATCATTTATACCGACATTGGCTGTGATGGCATGTTGCAGGGGTTGAATATCGACGCGACAGTCGCGTTGGCTGAAGCGATTGAAACACCGGTGGTGGCTTCCGGCGGCATTACTGATATCAACGACATCCAGGCGTTGTGCGATGCGCCAAGCAACAATATTCTGGGTGCCATCACTGGACGGGCCATTTACGAAGGTACGCTGGATTTGGCGGCTGGGCAAAAGCTGGCTGACTCAATAGCAGGGCAAGGCTGATGTTTGCCAAACGCATTATTCCCTGTCTGGATGTTGATAATGGGCGTGTTGTGAAAGGCGTGCAATTTGTCGATATCCGTGACGCCGGTGATCCGGTTGAAGTCGCCCGACGTTATAACCTGGAAGGTGCTGATGAAATCACCTTCCTTGATATCACGGCCAGCTCGGATGACCGGGCAACCATGGTGGATGTTGTCGAACAGGTCGCGTCTGAAGTTTTTATCCCGCTCACGGTCGGAGGGGGAATCCGTAAAATTGACGATGTGCGACGCATGCTCAGCGCAGGTGCTGACAAGGTCGCCATTAATACCGCCGCCGTGTTCAATCCCGAGTTCGTGCGCGAAGCAACGGAGCATTTTGGTTCGCAATGCATTGTGGTGGCGATTGATGCCAAAGCGGTTAACGATCACTGGGAAATCTTTACCCATGGCGGACGCAAGCCAACGGGTCTGAATGCGGTGGAATGGGCGCAAAAAATGACGGAATATGGCGCTGGTGAAATTCTGCTGACCAGTATGGATCGAGACGGCGCGAAAACGGGTTTTGACAACCGGTTGACCCGGGCAGTGGCGGAAGCTGTTTCCATTCCCGTGATTGCATCCGGCGGTGTGGGCGAATTGCAGCATCTGGTGGATGGCGTCAAGCTCGGCGGCGCTGATGCTGTGTTAGCCGCCTCCATTTTCCACTTCGCCGAATATACGATTGGCGAGGCCAAACAGTTTATGTCCAAGCAAGGTATTGAGATGCGCTTATGAGCGAGACGCTGCAACAACTGGCTGAAGTATTGGAGCAACGCAAGCAGGCTGATCCGGAAAGCTCTTATGTTGCTGGCTTATATGCCAAAGGGCTGGACGCCATTTTGAAAAAGATCGGCGAAGAAGCTACCGAAACCGTGATGGCCGCCAAAGATGGCGATGCGGAAAAAATCATTTATGAAACCGCTGATTTATGGTTCCACAGCTTGGTTTTATTAGCCCAGCAAGACTTGCACCCCGATGATGTCTTGCAGGAGTTACAACGGCGTTTCGGGCTGTCCGGCCTTGCTGAGAAAGCGGCGCGACGTACTAACGGCTGATGATCCGACTGATTCCGGTGTGCCGGTTTAACGCGATCCGTTGATCTCAATCAAATCCCCGTACCTTGCATTCGGCCTGAAATAGCCCCACCTTTCTCCACAGATTAAACCTTTTGTGGAGCATTCCCCATGCGAATGGACAAACTGACCAGCAAGTTTCAGCTGGCCCTGGCCGACGCACAAAGCCTGGCGGTTGGCCGTGATCATCAATTTATCGAACCGGCGCACCTGATGCTGGCCCTGCTGGATCAGCAGGGCGGCACCGCGCGCCATCTGCTGACCCAGGCGGATGTGCCGATCAATCCGCTGCGTTCCGGCCTGGGCGAATTGCTCGACCGTATGCTTGCGGTGCAGGGCGCGGCGGGCGATCTGCATGTGTCGAACGATCTGAACCGCCTGCTCAATCAGACCGACAAGCTGGCGCAGCAAAGGCAGGATCAATACATCTCATCCGAGTTGTTTATTCTGGCTGCGGTGGAAGACAAGGGTGCGCTGGGCGATTTATTGCGCAAGCATGGCGCGAGTAAATCGACCCTGGCGCAGGCGATTGACCAGATGCGCGGCGGCCAGGCAGTGAACGACCCGAATGCGGAGGAACAACGTCAGGCGCTGGAAAAATACACGCTGGACCTGACCGAACGCGCCGAGCAGGGCAAGCTGGATCCGGTGATCGGGCGGGATGACGAAATCCGCCGCGCGATCCAGGTGCTACAGCGTCGCACCAAGAACAACCCGGTGCTGATCGGCGAGCCGGGCGTGGGCAAGACCGCCATCGCGGAGGGCCTGGCGCAGCGCATCATCAACGGCGAAGTTCCGGAAGGGCTGAAAAACAAACGCCTGCTCGCGCTGGATATGGGCGCGCTGATCGCCGGGGCCAAGTTCCGTGGTGAGTTTGAGGAGCGCCTCAAGGCGGTGCTGAAAGACCTCGCCAAGCAGGAAGGCCAGACCATCCTGTTCATCGACGAAATCCACACCATGGTTGGCGCGGGCAAAGGTGAAGGCGCGATGGACGCAGGTAACATGCTCAAGCCCGCGCTGGCGCGCGGCGAGTTGCACTGCATTGGCGCGACCACGCTGGATGAATACCGCCAGTACATCGAAAAGGATGCCGCGCTGGAGCGCCGCTTTCAGAAAGTGCTGGTGCAGGAACCGACGGTGGAAGACACCATTGCGATCCTGCGCGGTCTGAAGGAGCGCTACGAGGTGCACCATGGCGTCGAGATCACCGACCCGGCGATCGTCTCGGCGGCCACTCTGTCGCACCGCTACATCACCGACCGCCAGTTGCCGGACAAGGCGATTGACCTGATCGACGAGGCGGCCTCACAAATCCGCATGGAAATCGACTCGATGCCCGAATCCATGGACAAGCTGGATCGGCGGCTGGTGCAGCTCAAGATTGAACGCGAGGCGCTGAAGAAGGAATCGGATGAGGCCTCCATCAAGCGACTGGGCGCGCTGGAAGAAGACATCGCCAAGCTGGAGCGCGAATTCGCCGACCTGAAGGACATCTGGCAATCTGAAAAGGCCGCACTACAGGGCGCGACCCATGTCAAGGAGGCGCTGGAGCAGGCGCGCATCGACTTCGAGACCGCGCGCCGCGCGGGCGACTTGCAGCGCATGTCCGAACTGCAATATGGCCGCATCCCCGAACTGGAACGCCAACTCAGCGTGGCCAGCCAGACGGAAGAACCGCAGGCGCAAAACCAACTGCTGCGCAACAATGTGACCGACGAAGAAATCGCCGCCGTGGTGTCCAAATGGACCGGCATCCCGGTCGCCAAGATGCTGGAAGGCGAAAAGGAAAAGCTGTTGCAGATGGAACAGGCGTTGGGCAAGCGGGTGATCGGCCAGACCGAGGCGGTCGGCGCTGTGTCGAATGCGATCCGCCGTTCGCGCGCCGGGCTGTCCGACCCGAACCGGCCGAACGGCAGCTTTTTGTTCCTCGGCCCGACCGGGGTGGGCAAGACTGAACTGTGCAAGGCACTGGCCGAATTCCTGTTCGACACCGAAGAGGCGATGGTGCGCATCGACATGTCCGAATTCATGGAAAAGCACTCGGTCGCGCGCCTGATCGGTGCACCGCCCGGCTATGTCGGCTATGAAGAAGGCGGCTATCTGACCGAGGCGGTGCGGCGCAGACCGTACAGCGTGATTCTGCTGGACGAGGTCGAAAAGGCGCACCCGGATGTGTTCAACGTGCTGTTGCAGGTGCTCGACGATGGCCGGTTGACCGACGGACAGGGGCGCACGGTCGATTTCCGCAACAGCGTGATCGTGATGACCTCCAATCTGGGTTCCGATCTGATCCAGAATCTGGCCACTGAGAACGGAGGCGAAAACGATTATCAAGCGATGAAAAACGCGGTGATGGAAGTGGTCGGGCATCATTTCCGCCCCGAATTCATCAACCGGGTGGATGAAAGCGTGGTCTTCCATCCGCTGGGCCGTGAGCAGATTCGTGCGATCACCGAGATCCAGATCGACTATCTGTGCCGTCGGCTGGCCGAGCGCGATATTACCCTGGAGATTACCACCGAAGCGCTGGACAAGCTGGGCGAGGCCGGATTCGATCCGGTGTATGGCGCCAGACCGCTCAAGCGCGCGATCCAGCAACAACTGGAAAACCCGCTCGCGCAGCAGATCCTGGCCGGCCAGTACGCGCCGGGCGAGGTGATTCAGGTGGATGTGGATGCAGACGGGTTGCGGTTTGCTTGATTGGGCATTTTTGGGTTAGGGTATGAATTCATATTCATACCCGGAGACCTGCATATGCACATCAGCGAACGAGGACAGGTCACTATCCCCAAGCGGTAAATTTATATCCCGGCCATGCTCAGCGCATGGCCTGTAACGCGGCTCTGGACAGAAAGCCACTGCGGCTTTCGCCGTGCGTTTTGACATAATCATCCACCCGCGCCAATACCCGGCGTGGCAGCGTGATGTTGATTTTTTCCGCCGGGCCAAAATAACGCTCAACCGGCACATCCACCAACGCCCAAATCCAGGACTGATAATCCGGGTTTTGCTGATGCGCAGCCAAAGGCGCTGGCGTTGGGATATCGCCGCCATCCTCAATCACCGTCTGGCACCACAAATCAATCGCCTCATGGGCATTATCCACGGCCTCATCCAGCGTGTCCCCGGCGGAAAAACAACCCGGCAAATCCGGTGCTACAACGCCGAAGGCATGATCCTGATCACCCGGTTCGATGGCAAGTACAAATTTCATGATGCATTTCAACCTTTGATATCAGCTTGTTTCAACAGCTTTTGCACCAAGCCTTTGCCCAAATCTTTTTTGGGATGAGGAACGCTGATATGCCCAGGCTGATTGGGGTGGGTAAAGACATGGTGGCTACCTCTAATATTGCGCAAAACCCAGCCTGCCTGAATCAGGCGCTTGATGATTTCTTTGCTATCCATAGTAGTTATTGTAACCACCAATTTTGGAGTTGGATAGTTACATTTAACGTGAGTTTTGGATAAGAGTCAGATGCAAAGCATCTCCGCCTCATCAGCCCA
>JAPQLC010000029.1 GCA_030826945.1 Candidatus Thiobius zoothamnicola | reverse complement strand
ACACAAAATCCGAGACAGAAGCCTTTTTTGTCGCCTTTTCCAAAACTCACGTTAAAATAGTTATTAGGGGAATAAAGCAGCATGTGAGTTACGATAGAAAATGTTAGCGGCTAATCGGTGCTTTTGATCGTTGGTGTCAATTAGCGCATGATGCCGCCAGATGAAATCTAGTGGCGGGATAATTTCATATGCCATAATGCAGTGATATTTTTATCGTCGGACCACCGCAAATATTGGATTCATGACAGCCTATATCATTCGCCGCTTCCTCTATGCTTTGCCTGTTCTCATCGGCGTGAATCTATTCACTTTCTGGTTGTTCTTTGTGGTCAATTCGCCAGAGGACATGGCGCGCATGCATTTGGGTGACAAGCGCGTCACTGAACAGGCCATTCAGCAATGGAAGCACGAACGGGGGTATGATCAGCCTTTGTTTTTTAATGGTTCAGCGGAGGGGTTGAATAAAATCACGGAAACGATTTTTTTCACCAAATCACTCAAGTTATTCGTCTTTGAATTCGGTCAATCGGATAGCGGAAGGCACATTGGATATGATATCCGCCAGCGCATGTGGCCGAGTCTGGCGTTGGCCGTGCCTATCGTGCTGGTTGGTTTGGCGGTGAATATCACTGTTGCCTTGATGCTGGCGTTTTTTCGCGGCACCTATGTTGATTTTTGGGGAGTGATTTTATGCGTCGCCATGATGTCGATTTCCGGCCTGTTTTACATCATTGGTGGGCAGGTGCTGATTGGCAAATTGCTCAATCTGGTGCCGATCTCCGGCTATGGAACCGGAATTGAGGCGTGGAAATTTTTGCTTCTGCCGGTGTTGATTGGCGTGGTCAGTGCCATTGGCTCAGGCTCGCGTTGGTATCGCACGTTGTTTTTAGAGGAAATCAATAAGGACTTCGTGCGTACCGCCCGCGCCAAAGGTTTAAGCGAATCGCTGATTTTGTTCCGCCATGTGTTGCGAAATGCGCTCATCCCGATCCTGACCGGGGTCGTGGTGGTGTTGCCCACGTTGTTCATGGGCAGCTTGTTGCTCGAATCTTTTTTTGGCATTCCCGGGCTGGGCAGCTACACCATTGACGCGATTGACCGGCAAGACTTCGCCATCGTCCGCGCCATGGTTTTTCTGGGTGCTGTGCTGTACATCATTGGGCTGATGTTGACGGATATTTCGTACACCCTGGCTGATCCACGCGTGAGGTTGGACTGATGCCATTAAGTCCGGTGATTCTGGCGACTGATGCCTTGATTTATCTGCTGGTTTGCGCGGTTCTGGCTTTTTTCTGGTATGCGCGCCGTCATCAGCATTTACTGGCACCCTGGCGTCATGTGGCGAAAAGTCGCACCGCAATGGGAGCCTGGGTCGTGCTCGTCGGCTATTTGTTCATTGGTTTTTGCGACACTTTGCATTTCCGGCTGGCCGTCGGACAGAATGAGCAAGGTGAAACGCTGTATGACACTCAAATCCAAAGCGTTCTGGATGTCATGCTTGCGCCATTGCAGGAGATGCGTGAAAAAACCTACTCAGCACCGTTTGCGACACATTCCTATAGCAAGGAAATGATTGAACAGCCCAATGGCGAACAGATACGGGATTTTCCCCGTCTGCAATACGGCGGTCGTCATTTGGTTGATCCGGAAACGGAAAAATGGCCGGATATTTTGCGGCGTTCCCTGTTAGGCATTGGGCTTGGTGCCGGGGCGTTCTTACTTTTGCTGGCGTTGCGATTCCGTTTCAAGTTACTTCGTTTTCATACATGGCGACGATCCACTGACTGCGCAGCTCAACATAGCGCAGCGTTGGTGTTGCTGATATTACTGATGCTGGTCGGAATGGCGATCATGCTTGGCGGGGCATACCACATTCTGGGAACGGACAAGATCGGCGAGGATGTGCTTTATCAGGCGCTGAAAAGTATCCGCACCGGCTTGGTGATTGGCGCCTTGACGACATTGATTATGCTGCCAGCGGCGATTTTGCTTGGTGTCATGGCGGGTTATTTCCGGGGTTGGGTGGATGATGTGATTCAATATTTATACACCACCCTGAATTCAGTGCCTGGGGTATTGTTGATTGCCGCTGCTATTTTGATGATGCAGGTTTATATGAGCAATCACCCGGATCAGTTCAATAGTCTGGCTGAACGCGCGGATTTCCGTTTGCTGTTTTTGTGTCTGATTTTGGGCGTCACCAGTTGGACATCCTTGTGTCGTTTGCTGCGGGGTGAAACGCTTAAATTGCGTCAGTTGGATTATGTGTATGCAGCCCAGGCATTGGGTGTCTCACATTTCAGAATTCTGCTGCGCCACATTCTGCCGAACGTGATGCACATTGTATTGATCGTCATTGTGCTGGATTTCAGCGGATTGGTGCTGGCTGAAGCGGTCTTGTCCTATATCAATATTGGTGTCGATCCGAACACCAACAGTTGGGGCAATATGATCAATAGCGCGCGTCTGGAATTGGCGCGCGAACCGGTGGTGTGGTGGTCATTATTCGCGGCCTTTGCGTTTATGTTTGTTCTGGTGCTGGCTGCTAACTTGCTGGCGGATGCAGTGCGGGATGCGTTTGATCCACGTCTGCATGAAAAGCAGTCATGATTCACCAAAGTATGAAAACCATCGGTTTGCTTGGCGGCATGAGTTGGCAAAGTACGCTGGATTATTATCGTTTGATTAACGAAGGTGTGAGTCAGCGGATCGGCGGTCTGCATTCGGCGAAAATTGTCATGTACAGCGTTGATTTTGCTGATATAGAGCGATTGCAACACGCGGAAGACTGGCCGGGCATGGCCGCAATACTGGTTGAGGCGGGGCAAAAGATTGCAGCGGCTGGCGCCGATTGTTTACTGATCTGCACGAATACCATGCATAAAGTCGCGCCGGAAATTGCCGACTCAATATCCATTCCGTTACTGCATATCGCGGATGCGACTGCCGAGGTATTGGTGAAAGATCAGATTGAATCCGTGGGGCTGTTGGGCACGGCTTTCACCATGGAGCAAGGTTTCTATCGGGAGCGGTTGGCCGACCATTATGGGTTGACGGTGTTGATTCCAGATCAGCGCGATCGGGAAATTATCCATAAAATCATTTATCAGGAATTATGCCTGGGCCAAGTGATACCGGAATCCAAAGATCAGTATTTACGCATTATCAGCGATTTGGCGGACAAGGGTGCTGAGGCGGTGATTCTCGGTTGCACTGAAATTGGTATGCTGGTCAGTCAAGCGGATGCGCCCATCAAATTGCTGGATACAACCCAAATTCATGCGCAAAAAGCGGTTGAGTATGCAGTCAGAGGGAAACATAGAGCCTGTTGAAATACTTTTGTTCCAGCAGTTACACCTTGCCGACTCACACTCTGTTTGATCTGGCAGCCTCACAATACCTGTCGGAAGGCCTTGCGTGGGACTTGCTGATCCCCTGTCAGGGTAGGTTAAACATCATTGAAGTGGTCATATCCTTGGTTGATATCGGTCAGTGTTCTGCCATCTGGCAGAGTTAGACTAAGCTCCTGACCGCTTTGAATTTCACCGATGCATTTGATTGGAGTGGCGCTTTGGCTGGCGGCTTGCGCGATTGCGGCGGCTTGATTTGGCAGCGCGGTAAAGAGGAGTTCATAGTCGTCGCCAGCGTTTAACGGCAATCGCCAGTCCGCATGGGTTGAAACTTGTTCTGCGACGGCGGTTGATAAGGGCAGGGCAGTTGCTTGTAGTTGCGCGCCAACGCCGCTGGCCACGCAGATGTGTCCGAGGTCAGCCCCTAATCCGTCCGAGATGTCAATGGCCGCATGCGCAATGCCGCGTAGCGCCAATCCCAGTTCAACCCGTGGAATTGGCAGGTCAAGTCGTTTCCGTAAAATATCTGCTTGTGGGTGAGACTGAGATTGCTGCTGTAATTCCAGTGCTAATCCGGCGTCTCCTAATGTGCCGCTGACATAGATATGGTCGCCGACTTTCGCCGCGCCGCGCCGCATTGTTTGGTCAGGGGGTGCGAAGCCTTGCACTTGTACTGTGATGGAGAGCGGACCACGCGTGGTGTCGCCACCAATCAATTGCATTTGATATTGTTGCGCCAGCGCACTGAAGCCAGCCATAAAAGCTTGTAACCAACGTCGCCAACCTTGGTCGGCGTCAGGCAGCGTAAGGCTCAACATCACCCAGGCTGGTTCAGCCCCCATAGCGGCCAAGTCACTTAGGTTGACGGCTAGTGCTTTGTGGCCCAGGCTGGTTGGGTCAACATCAACGAGAAAATGGCGACCACAGACCAGAGTGTCAATGCTGGTCGCTATTTGCTGGTCGGGTGGTGGTTGCAGTAAGGCGCAGTCGTCGCCGATGCCCAATGCCACATCATTCCGTTGGTGAGTGGATTGGGCAAAATAGCGTTTGATCAGGTCAAATTCGCCCTTCATTGCCGCTGCAACTGGGTTTCTGTGGTTCTGAGCGCGCGTGCCGTTTTGTCCAGTACTCCGTTGACATATTTATGGCCTTGTTCAGCGCCAAATAATTTGGCCAGTTCAACCGCTTCGTTAATGATCACGCGATACGGTATTTCAGGGCGATCTGTCAGTTCATAACAGGCGATGCGCAATATCGCGCGCTCCACCGGATCGACGCTCAGGATGCTGCGATCCAGATGGGGTGTCAGGGTTTCGTCCAAACGTCCCAACTGACTGGTGACGCCGCGTAATAGCGCCTGGAAATAATCAAAATCGATTTTTTTGCCGGTATGTTCAGTGTGAAATTGGCGGATGATGTCCAGCACATCCTGGCCCGCTATTTGCCATTGGTATACCGCTTGCGTCGCCAGACCGCGCGCTTTACTGCGCTGGCGGCTCACAAGGCGCGTAACAGGTTGACCATTTCAATGGCGGAAGCCGCCGCTTCCCCCCCTTTGTTACCCGCTTTGGCACCAGCGCGCTCAATAGCTTGTTCAATGGTGTCCACAGTGAGGACGCCAAAGGCGATTGGCACGCCATGTTTCAGGGTGACTTGCGCCATGCCTTTGACGCATTCGCCAGCGACATAGTCAAAGTGCGGCGTACCGCCACGGATGACGGCGCCCAATGCCACGATGGCGTCGTACTTTCCTTGCGCAGCGATTTTATCCAGCACTAAAGGCATTTCAAAAGCACCGGGCAAGCGGACGATCGTAATATCCTGTTCTGTCGCGCCATGGCGTTTCAGGGTATCGAGCGCGCCAGCTTCCAGGTTGTCCACCACAAAGCTGTTCCAACGCGCAACTACCACGCAGAACCGTGCCTGGTCAACTGTCATGCCGCCTTCAATTGTCGTCATATTCATCATGAGATTCTCAGTGTTCTTTAGTATCCACAAATTCCGTAACTTCGAGATCAAACCCGGCCAGCGCATGCAGGTGTTTGGGAGCGCTCATCACGCGCATTTTGCGCACTCCCAGGTCGGTCAGAATTTGCGCGCCAATACCAATGGTGCGCAAATCATCATCATTTTGCGAGGTTTTAAAATTCTTCGCCTGACGCTCCGTATTGCCCCCTGTGCGCTGTTCTTCGATGCGATTGACGAGATCCCGCGCTTTATCATAGTTACGCAGCACCACAATCACCCCTTCACCGACCTGAGAGACGTAATCCATCGCCGCTCGCAAGGGCCAGCCGCTATCCATGGTGCTTTCAAACATATCGCATAAGGTGTTCTGCACATGCACTCTGACCAGAGTGGGGCGTTCCGGGCTGATTTCGCCCTTGACCAGGACGAGATGGATTTCATTGCCGATCATGTCCTGGTAGGAGTACAAGCGGAAATCACCATGCCGGGTCGGCAAATCACATCCTGTGATTTGCTCCACGGTTTTTTCATTTTTGATGCGGTATTGGATCAAATCCGCAATGGTGCCGATTTTGAGGTCATGTTGTTGCGCAAAGGTTTCCAGGTCAGGGCGACGTGCCATGCTGCCATCTTCATTCAAAATTTCAACAATGACGGAAGAGGGATGGAGTCCGGCCAGTCTCGCCAGATCACAGCCGGCCTCGGTGTGGCCAGCGCGCACTAAAACGCCGCCGGGTTGCGCCATCAGCGGAAAAATATGGCCGGGTTGTACCAGATCCTGAGGTTGTGCGTCTTCCGCCACCGCCGCCAGTACAGTTGTCGCCCGGTCAGCGGCTGAAATGCCTGTCGTGACGCCTTCCGCTGCCTCAATAGAGATGGTGAAATTGGTGGATTCCAGTTGGTTGTCGGTATTGACCATCAGTGGCAAGCGGAGTTGATGGCAGCGTTCGTGGGTCATCGTCATGCAAATCAAGCCGCGTCCGTAACGCGCCATGAAATTAATGGCTTCTGGTGTCACTTTTTCGGACGCCATGAGCAGATCGCCTTCATTTTCACGATCTTCATCATCCATGATGATGACCATTTTTCCCCGTTTCAGATCATCAATAATCTCTTCGGTGGTATTTAACGCCATAGTCAATTTTAGCTGTTTTAGAAAGCAATCGGTCTATTTTATCAGTTAGTCGTCTAGCAAGCGAATCATGGCCGATTCAGTCAGTTTATCGATGTTTGGAGTAATCCTTTGATGCGCGCGCCTGGCGCGCTTTCAGTGGCGGCATGACTTTTCAGAGCCACCGCAGGGAACTTTCCAAGTCGTTAAGCGTTATGCTTGAAGGTAAGTTTTTCAGTTCGATTGATCCGACATTTATGTTGATAACTCATTCCAGCCCAACAATTTTATTCATTGGCGGCCACGATCCAACTGGCGGGGCAGGTATCCAGGCGGATATTGAAACCGCTGTCGCGCACCATTGCCGCGCCTATTCGTTGGTTACCTGTCTGACTGCGCAAAGCACTCAAAATGTGCAACGTCTTTATCCGCAAGATCGTTGTGATTTTCTCCAGCAGGCTGACGTTTTACTGGCTGATGTCAACCCGGATTGGGTGAAAATTGGCTTGATGGGTGATGTTGACATCGCCTTGGCGATTGCTGATATTTTGGCTGAGCTTAACAAGCCTGTGGTTTTGGATCCGGTATTGGCGGCGGGTGGTGGACGGGAATTGGCCGGACCGGCATTGGTGAGGGTGATGAATCAGCGTTTATTACCTTTCGTGGATTTGCTCACGCCTAACCAGGCTGAGGCGCGGCGTTTAACAGGTCGGCAAAAGCCGCAGCCAGCGGTTGAGCGGTTGTTGGATCAAGGATGTGGATATGTGATGTTGACCGGCGCGGATGAAAGCGCAGGATCGCAAGTCATGAATACCCTGTATTCGCAGACGGAGGATCCATACCATTTAACTTGTCCCAAATTGCCTGATGTCTATCATGGTTCAGGCTGTACGCTGGCCAGTGCTTGTGCTTGCCAATTGGCTCAACATCAGACAATGAAAGAAGCCGTACAGGCTGCGCAGCATTTTACCTGGCGTAGTTTGGAAACCGCAGAAAAAACAGGGCAAGGACAACATTTACCCAACAGGCGTTTTATATGAAATTGCGTGGTCTATATGCGATTACGGATGCTAATCTGAAAGGGCTGAATCTGGCGCGCCAGGTTGAACAAGCGATTTTAGGCGGTGCTCAAATTGTGCAATATCGGGACAAGAGTGATGATACGGCCTGCCGCCGCCTTGAGGCGACGGAGGTTCTGCGGGTTTGCCGCGCGCATCAAAAACCCTTGCTGATTAATGATGATGTCCACCTCGCAGCGGATATTGGCGCTGATGGCGTGCATATTGGTAAACATGACATGAATTTCGCGCGTGCGAGAGAGACTCTAGGTTCGCAAGCGATGATTGGTGTTTCTTGTTATAACCAATTGGCCTTGGCTGAGGATGCGGTGGCGCTGGGTGCTGATTATGTCGCCTTTGGCCGTTTTTACGCCTCTTCCAGTAAACCTCAAGCGACGCAAGCGGATCTTCAGATATTACATAACGCGCGTCAGCGGCTTGATTGTTCAATTGTCGCTATCGGCGGTATCCATGCCTGGAACGGCCAGGCCTTGTTGGAAGCGGGTGCCGATATGTTGGCGGTGATTCGAGGCGTTTTCGCGGCTGATGATGTTCAATCCGCCGCGCGCGCGATCAGCCGTTTATTTCTTTGAAATCTGGCCTGTTTCTGTGGATTCAGACAGATAAGGCAATAAGGCGTTAAATGCCGCGTCTGGTGTTATTTGATCGACAGGCTCCTGCTGCAGCAAGGTATGTTTTCCCCAGGGCCGCCATTGTCGCGCCCCTTCGGAGTAGCCGAACAGACAGACAATAGGCCGGGCCAGTCCCGCCGTAATATGCATGGCACCACCGTCGCTGCAGAGCAAAACAGAGAGCGGAGATAAACCGGCGATTAATGCCCGTAAAGTCAGGGTTGGAAAGGGAATCAATCTTGGATTGTTGATCTGTTGGATAATGGCGGATGCTTTTTCGTCATCACCTGGATGCTGAGCGTTATTTTCCGAACCCGGACTCCAAAACAGCACAATGTTTTTATCTGTGGTTCTGAGTAATTTTCGTATCACCGAGACAAAATGCGTTGTCGGCCAGCGGTTGACGACTTTGCGCGCACTGATGTGTATCCCGATCGGTTGCGGATCGACGCCGCCAGCCTGCTGGAATTGTTGACGGGCTTGTTGTTTTTCTTCAGCCGATACAAAGACTTTGACGGGTGGAATGAGGTGCTCTTCCACCGATAATCCAGCAATGGCCAATGTGCGTTGCACCTGATGCAACCCCTGGATATCGGCAGGCGGCACATTAACATCCAGCTTCAATGAACCATCATTCATGCCGATAATCCGCCGTGCGCCAATCTGACGCGCCAGACGATAACCGTATTTATCGGGTGAGGGTGTAGCCAGTATCGCCAAATCAATGACTTGCTGGCGTAGCGCTCTGGTTAACCGGAAACGCTGCCAGTAAATGCGCCATAGCAGTTGATCCCCGCGATGTTTCGCTTTGGTGTAGACATACAGGTGATCGACATGTGGATTGCCTTCTAACACAGCAGCGTTGTAGCTGTTTACCAACGCCATGATACGCGCCTGTGGATAATGCGACTTCAGACACGCGAATAGTGGGGTGGTACAAACCAAGTCACCAATATTATCCCGTCGGATCACCAGAATACGTTGGGGCTGGCGTTCGGTGGACATGTCAATATGAAGTGGGTTCTGGCATGGCGGATGGATGGCTCAGGTTGTTGGTCAATCTGGTCGTCATCCGCGCTTGCTGATTAACGTATAGGTTGTCGGCCAATGCTGTAATAAATTAAGCCAGCATTCTGCACCGTTTGTGGATCATAGATATTGCGTCCATCAAATATGGCGGGATAGCGCAGCTTATTTTTAATCATTGAGAAATCCGGGCTACGGAATTCAATCCATTCCGTGATGACAGCAAGGATATCAGCGCCATCCAATGTATCTTCCGCATCCTGGCAAATGACCAAATCAGACCGTTCGCCATAGATACGTTTGAGTTCCTGATTAGCGATTGGGTCAAATGCGCGTATTTTAGCACCCGCATCCCACAGCATTTCCATCAATGTCCGACTGGGCGCTTCACGCATATCATCTGTGTTCGGTTTAAATGCCAAACCCCAGATTGCAACGGTTTTATGTGGCAAATCGCCATCAAAATAGGCCTTGATTTTATGGAACAGCATGTGTTTCTGACGTTGATTCACATCTTCGACGGCTTGTAATAGCTGAGGCTCATAGCCGACATTGCGCGCGGTTTTGACCAATGCTTTCACATCTTTGGGAAAGCAGGACCCGCCATAACCGCAACCCGGATAGATAAACTGATAGCCAATGCGTGGATCAGAACCAATGCCGACCCGTACTTTTTCAATATCAGCGCCCAGCGTTTCAGCAATATTGGATAATTCATTCATAAAGCTGATTTTAGTCGCCAACATGGCGTTGGCGGCGTATTTGGTTAATTCAGCGGAATGCACATCCATAAAAATGAGGCGCTCATGGTTGCGATTGAAGGGGGCGTAGAGTTCACGCATCACCTCAATAGAGCGTGGATTCTCAGTGCCGACGACGATCCGGTCAGGTTTCATGAAATCGTCAATTGCAGCGCCTTCCTTAAGAAACTCCGGGTTTGAGATAACATCGAAAGTCAAATCCGCCTGACGTTGCGTCAGTATTTGGGTGATTTGAGCGCTGACTTGATCAGCCGTACCGACCGGCACAGTGGATTTGTTGATGACAATTTTAAAATCCTGCATGTGCGTGGCGATAGATTCCGCCACTGCCAGCACATATTGTAAATCAGCTGAACCATCTTCATCCGGCGGGGTGCCCACCGCGATAAACTGCACGGTGCCGAAGTGCGCACCTTGTTTTGCGTCCGTGGTGAAATGTAAACGGCCTGCGGCGCGATTACGGCTGACCATTTCCTCCAGCCCGGGTTCGTAAATCGGGATGTCATCCTGCATGAGACGATTGATCTTTACCGGGTCAACATCCACGCACATGACTTGATTGCCGACTTCCGCCAAACAAGCGCCGGTCACTAAACCGACATAACCACTGCCAAATATCGTTACATTCATACGGCTAAATCATTGTTATTCGAACATTTGATTCTAGCATGGCTTGGTTTTAGATGGTGTTAGCAAGAAGCTGCGCTTTGCGGCCTTTTACCCTTTATTTAACTGGAGTCAGCCTGCATGGGGTGATGGAAATCAGACAATTACGCACAACCCTATAAGATTCTCCGGTTCTGTTGGTATACAACTGATAACATAAAGAAAAATACAAGTTATGGGGATTGCATTGTGAAATGAAGGCCCCGATTTGAAATACTTGCCAAGTGATTTGGAAAGCAAAATGAAGACCCTTCTGAAAGTCTTTTCGCACTCAGTTTTTATATTCGGATTGCTTGTTTTTATCGCTATTCAGAGCAATACGTATTCATGGATGAAAGATATGGATTCATCAATGACGACATTGCCTGTTACCGACGGTTCTGGGAATAGAACGATATTCATGTTCCTGCTTTTGATTGTCATTGTCACGACGCAAATTGGCACTTTTTTTATCGCTAAAGGTAGCAAGGAAAAGGTGGTCTCAATAGTCCTCATCATCGTGGCGATCTCTTTATGGTCGTCGCGCTATTGGTAGATATAGTCCAATGATCGCATGGTAATAAGGGAGCACCTTCCAAGGTGTTCGTTTATTGTTGTGCTGGGTGTCTTGTGACGATGCCAGTAATCACGCATCTGACGTATCGTTCTCTGGAAACTGGTGTCCCTGTTTTTACCGGAATTGACCAGAGATGCTGAATGTGACTCATTAATACCTGCGGAATACGTGGCAGGCGGGTATAGATTCCCGCCTGCGCGGGAATGACGGCATACTTTTGTTGATGATATTTAACCATGAGACCCAGCGATCCTATGGCGTCAACAAACTGTCGATAAATAACTCATCGAATGGATGAATCCGTTCCGGTGGGTTGCGGTATCCAAGTTGTTTGCACAATTTCTCAATCAGCGCGGTGCTTAATTCGGTCATTCCTGCTGGGATCCCTTGGTCAATGGTTTGAGTGACGGATAAGCCAGGATAGCCACAGGGGTTGATTTGTTGGAATGGGCTGAGATCCATGTCCACGTTCAGCGCCAAACCATGGTAGCTGCAGCCTCGTTTAATACGTAAACCCAGAGAAGCGATTTTCGCGGATTCAACATAAACGCCAGGCGCTTCCTTTTTTGCTTGCGCCGCCACGCCATAGTCTGCCAGCAGGGTGATGATTGCATTCTCCATGGCACTGACGAGTGCGCGTACATTGATGCCGATCTCACGTAATGAAATGAGTAAATAAATCACGATTTGTCCAGGGCCGTGATAGGTTATCTGGCCGCCGCGATCTGTCTGAATGACCGGAATAGGGCCGGGGTCCAACAGGTGCTCCGGTTTCCCGGCTTGTCCTTGGGTGAAGGTGGGTGGGTGTTCGACAATCCACAGTTCGGAAGGGGTTTCAGGTGTGCGCTGTACGGTGAATTGGCGCATGGCCCGCCAGATCGCTGAATAATCCCTTAAGCCAAACGCACGGACATATAAATCAGGCGGGTTCACAGGCGCATCAATACCTTGTCATGTTGGGTTAATGCGGCGTAGATGGCGTCCAGATGTTCGCGGCTTTGCGCTTGTATGGTGATGCTGACGGAGAGATATTTACCGCTACGGCTCGGTTTGCATGACACTTGATGCGGCGCTACGGTGTTGCCATGTTGTTCGATGATCGCAATAACCGTATTTTTAAATTCACCATCATCATATCCCATCGCTTTTACTTGATAGGCGCAGGGAAACTGAAACCCGGTATCTTGTTCCTTTAAGGTTGGCATGATGAGTCACCATTGTTTGCTTGCTAGTGTGATCCTTGTTTGAGTGTTTGGTATTGCTGATGCATGCGACGCCAATAAGGACCGGGTTTGCCATCGCCGACGGGTTGACTGTCCAGCCGGGTGACCGGGACAATCTCACGCGTCGAACTGGTTAGCCAAATCTCACTGGCTTGGTGAAGGTCGTCAAGGCAAATATTTTTCTCAGCGTAGGGCTGGTCGTTTTTTTCGGCAAGCTTCAATACCAGGTCACGAGTAATACCCGGCAAGACGGTTTCATCATTCGGGGGGGTGATCAGTAAACCCTGCAAAACAATCAACAAGTTGCTGGATGCGCCTTCTTTGGCGATGCCATCGCGGATGAAAATAACATCGTCTGCGCCGTATTTTTTTGCTTCATCCAGCGCCAGAATATTGGCTAATAAATTGGTTGATTTGATGTCGCATCGATGCCAGCGTTTATCCGCCAATGTCATGACATGCAAACCCTGTTCCGCCATGGCGGGAGACATGGGATTTATCTCCGTTGTGAAAACAATGACATTCGGCTTGATGGGTTGAGGTGGTTGATGAGTCCGCTGTGGATAGTCGCCGCGTGTAATCTGCACATAAATGGATTGTTCGCTATCCGGTTCCTGTTGAGCCAAGTGTTTGAAAACAGACAGCCATTCGCTCTCAGTCAGCGGATTGGGTATATGAATGGCATCCAGATTGCGTTGCAGGCGTTGTAAATGTTGTTTGGCACTGAATACCTCGCCGCCATAGACAGGAATCACTTCATAGGTGCTATCTGCGAACAGCAGCCCACGATCCGTCACCGGAACCGTCGCGCAGGATCGTTCGACATAATCACCATTCAGATAGACCAGTGACATTGGCTTTGCTCCATAAGTTAATCAATATCATATCGACAAATTTGCGCCATAAACCGCCTTCCGGCATGTCATCCAAGGCGATCAGTGGTACTTGGCTGATGGCTTCTCCATCCAGTTCAACCAACATATCGCCCAGTGGCTGGCCCTGGATAATCGGGGCCACATTTTCTGGATTTAACTGGCTGCGGGCCTGTAGCTTGTTATATTGGCCGCGTGGGATCGTCACATACAAATCTTCCGCCAATCCCAAAGACAGATTCTCCTTCTCACCCTGCCAGACGCGCGCGGACACTAAAGCGCGCCGTCCTTCATATAAACGATGAGTTTCATAAAATCTAAAGCCGTAATTCAGTAAAGACTGGGTTTCCTGCAAACGGGTCTTTTCACTTCGAGCGCCCATCACAACGGAGATCAGACGCATACTTTCCCGCTTGGCGGAAGCGACCAAACAATAGCCAGCGGCTTCCGTATGACCGGTTTTCACGCCATCCACGGAATTATCCCGCCACAACAGATTGTTGCGATTGTATTGGCGAATGTTGTTGTAGGTGAATTCTTTCTCAGAATATAACGAGTAGTAGGCGGGGAAGCGGTGGATCATCGCCTTGGTCGCCTTGATGATATCGCGGGGGGTAGTGTAGTGATTGGCGTCGGGCAATCCGGTGGAGTTCATGAAATGACTGTCGTTCATGCCCAGTTGGAAAGCTTTTTCATTCATCATGTTGGCGAAAGCTTGTTCGCTGCCAGCGATGTGTTCAGCCAGAGCGACGGCGGCATCGTTGCCGGATTGGATAACCAGGCCGCGTAACAAGTCTTCAACGCTGACTTTGGTGTTCACCTCAATGAACATACGCGAACCTGGCGTTTTCCAGGCTTTCTCACTGACGATGACCTGGTCTGACAGGTTTAAGGCTCCTTGTTGAAGTTCTTGAAACACCACATGGGCGGTCATAATTTTGGTGAGACTGGCTGGCTCCAAGCGTTGATCCGCGTTTTTTTCCGCCAGCACCTGATCACTGTGCATATCCACTAATAAATACCCTGCGGCATCAAGCTTGGGCGCCGAAGGGATGCGCGCTGCATGGAGAGCAGCGCTTAACGTAACCAATATCAGACAACTGAATAAAAAATAAGGCTTAAGGTTCAACCTGATCATTTCATGTTATTCCGGCAATATAGAGTGACATTATTTGGATGATGATAATAAAACCGCTTTCCCTAACAGATCCTGATGTGGAATGAAACCAAAACGACGGCTGTCCCAGCCATCCGCGTGCGCCGTCCCCAATACCCAGTAGCGTCCGCGTGGAATGATGCCATCACGCGTTTGGCGTAAGGCCAATCCCAAGTAACTGGCCCCGACCCGGTTCACATAATAGGGTTTGCCACTGAGCGACTCCACAGGTTTGCCATTGATTTGAAGCGTGGATAATGGCGTATCGCTGATTCTCGTCATGCCCAGCTTGTCGCCAGGCAAGCCAATCGCCTGTTTGACAATCAATCGATGCTGGCCTATCGCGCCAGAATGACGGAAGACGATCCAATCATCACGCCGTACTGGGCGGCAATCATAATACTGATGCAGAATAACGATGGTTTCACCGGATTCCAGCAGTCCTTGCATTGAAGCGCCGCGCACTTCACGCTGTTCCTGCCGGGTGACGCAATGTGGTAATTCATGTGCAATTTCTGACAAAGTTTGAGCGCTATCGGCCAGATTCGGGAAATAAACACCCACCAGCATCCAACTGGATAGTGCCAGAATCCATAAGCCCTTCATCGGTGGCATGACGGGCTAAAAATCCATCATTGCATCGACTTGGCCAGAATTTTGATGTTGCTTTGGTCCCGTACGCGACGAATAAACTCCGCCAGTTTCTGGCGCTTGATGGCGTCAACCACCTCTTTTTTGACGTTCGCTAATGTCGGTACCGGCGCGCTTCTGGCATCTTCGCGCAAGATAACATGCCAACCAAATTGGGTTTGCACTGGGGATTTGGTGAATTGTCCATTCTCCAATTTAGCGACCGCATCCGAAAATGGCTTCACCATTTGGTTAGGTGAGAACCAGCCCAAATCACCGCCGACAGAGCTGCTTGGCCCAGTCGATTCCTGCTTGGCTGATTCGATAAAATCCGCGCCGCGATTTAATGCGGTAATGACGGATTTGGCTTTTTCTTCGGTTTCCAGCAAGATGTGTCGCGCTTTATATTCTGTATTAGCGCCATTGGCGTAATGCTTTTGGTAGAAGGCCTGAATTTCCTGATCGTTCACCGTCGTGTTTTTTAAACGATCATTCATCAATGCCTGAGTCACCAGGCGCGCATTACTCACCTGTATGGCTGAAGCAATCTCGGGGTGCGCCATGAGTTTTTTGCCGGCTGGCGAATTGGCGAGCATAAATGTGCTGACCAGTTCTTCAAGCATAATGGACTGGTTCTGCGCATCTGGAGCCGTTGAATTTTGTGAATTGAATATCGCGAAGTGCAGGTTGGTGACGACCATATCATCAACCTGCACCAGATTGATGATTTTACTGTCGCTTTCCGCGTGGACGCCAAACGACAGTAAAACCGTGAGTAGGCCTAATAATTTTTTCATCATGACTTATCCTCATGGATGGAGAATGTGCTGAACAAACCTGCATTAGGAGCCGTTCTCAATGACTGTTAACAGCCACCTTTCGGCGTTTTCCCGGGTGATTCTAAGGCAAAACTTGCTTGAATGGCTTCACCACGACACGGGCATATACGCCAGTTAACGCATACGGGTCGGCATCCGCCCATGCTTGCGCATCAGCCAGATTGGCGAACTCGGCGATCACGAGGCTACCGGTGAAACCGGCTTCTGCAGGGTCGTCACTTTCAATAGCGGGATGCGGACCTGCCAGCACTAAACGGCCTTGTTCTTGTAATTGTTTAAGACGTGCCAAGTGATCGGGGCGAACCCGCTGGCGTAGCGGCAGGCTGTTTTCAACATCAGTGCTGATAATCGCAAATAACATGATTAATCCTCCGTTGCATTTTTTGGCATATAACGAGCCAGATAGAAGCCTTGGCCGATAACGAAAATCAGGCTTAAGCCCATAAGACCGAATAATTTGAAGTTAACCCAGGTTTCCTCGGAGAAGTTATAAGCCACCCATAAATTGATGATGCCGAGAAAAACGAAAAAAACGGCCCACGCATAATTCAGCCGTTTAACCACTTGGTCTGGAAAAATCGCAATTTGATCCAACATGCGTTGCATCAGGCTGCGCCGCATTAACCAGCCAGAGATTAATAAGACGGCGGCCAACAGCCAGTTTACGACAGTTGGCTTCCACATAATAAATAATGGATCGCGGAAACTGATGGTTAAGCCGCCAAATGCCAGCACCAGGGCCAAAGTCACCCAGTGCATTTTTTCGATCGGATGGCCCGTCAGTTTCAATAGACCAAGCTGGGCAATCACCGCACCCATTAACACCAGGGTTGCGATATAGATGTCATACATCTGGTAGGCGACTACGAATAAAATGACAGGGAGCAGGTCAGTGATAAATTTCATATGCGAAATGATTTTCCATCAAAAGTCAGTGTGGAATATTCACCGTTTGTTAGGGTAAGGGTATGGAAAAATGTGGTTTATTGGATAACAGCGAAATAGTTGAGGCGGCCTTTCAATGCAATACACGGGGTTTTGCATAAGCCAAGTAGTATTTTTCCATCACTTTACGCACATTGGTGGGGTAGCCGATCATATCCATTTGTTCCATGCCATCGGTAAAAAAACTCCCGGCGTCATCTGGCAGATACTCAATGATTTGGTCAAATGTCGACTCCATCAGGGTTGGTGACAGGGTACGCGTGGCGATGATCGCTTGGTTCAGTAGTAGCAGACGCCAAGGTCTGAACATTTCCTGATTAGCTGGGTTTTCGCTGATGAGCGGACTGATGGCTTGGCGTATTTCATTCACCAGGCCATGTAGCTGCTTCATGGCCTCGGGGGCTTGCGAGTGGTTGGCGTAAAACGCGATGGCGTTCACCACGGGAGCCAGATGCGTTATTTCACCGTCTTGGCGGCTGAGCAGAACCGCTAATGGTAAGCAGAGGTTTTGTAATTTTTGCGCATCTTCAGGCAAATCCAGTTGCTTTGCTAATTCACTGAGCTGGCTTAGCCAATGTAAGCCTTGTTCATTAGGCAGGCGCGGTTTGTACTGAATAAAGTCAGTGGGTGCGCAGTCATCTGATTGGTTTTGGCCGAATCCGTCAATCAGTTGAAACATGGATTGAATCAACGGTTCTGGCGATGCGAATGCCATGTTCGCAGAGCGCCAAGCATCCAATACATTTTCAGCGCAGTGTTTAAATTGCTCATGGAGATAGGGGATATCAATATCGGCAGCTTTCATGAGAATGATTTGGCGGGAGCAATACAGTGCTGCTTTATCACCGCCTGTTTTCAACCACGCGGTATCGTTTACTGTTCTTTTGAACGCCGCTGAATAACTTCATCCACCAAGCCATACTCTAAAGCCTCTTCCGCGCTCATAAAGTTATCTCTGTCAGTGTCTTGGCCAATCTTTGCCAGATCCTGACCGGTGTGTTCTGCGAGGATTTTGTTCAAGCGTTCACGAATCAGTAAAATTTCTTTGGCGTGAATTTCGATGTCGGTCGCCTGCCCTTGGAAACCGCCTAATGGTTGATGGATCATCGCCCGCGCATTCGGTAGCGCATAACGCTTGCCTTTTTGTCCAGCCGCCAATAATACGGCCCCCATGCTTGCCGCTTGACCAATACACATGGTCGTCACATCGGGTCGCACAAACTGCATCGTATCGTAAATCGCCAAACCGGCTGTCACTGAACCACCCGGTGAATTGATATATAAGTGGATATCCTTGTCGGGGTTTTCTGACTCGAGAAACAACAGTTGGGCCACAATCAGGTTCGCCATATGGTCTTCAACCGGACCGACGCAAAACACCACCCGTTCTTTCAGCAAGCGCGAATAAATATCAAATGCGCGTTCCCCGCGCGCCGTTTGTTCCACGACCATCGGAACCAAGCCAAGATTTTGGGGGGCTAGCGGGTCAATTGGCTGGGAATGGGACATTGACAACTTCCTACAATGAATTTAACGGAACCGTTTAAGCAGAATCTGACGCCTGGAGGCGCAGTATCATGATTGAGCGATGATGTCGAAAACGGATGTTGATAAAAGCATGCATCCATGCGTGAGTTTATTGTGCCTGTGAGTCGGCTGGTTTGGGTTCCATCACTTCTGAGAAGGATTTCGGCTCTTCTTGCACGCTAACCTGGCTGGATATCCAATCGACCACTTTATCTTCCAAGATCAGATCCTTCAATCTTTCGCGTTGCGCGGCATTATCCATATAGAAATCAACAATCTCAGATGGGTTCTGGTAGGACTGAGACAAGGTTTCAGCGAATTGACGCAGTTCATCTTCCGTCACCTCAAACGCCTGCTGTTTAATCACTTCAGCACTCAATAAGCCTAAGTGGACGCGTTTTTTGGCTTGATCAGCGAAAATGCTGGCGGGCAGATTATAAGATGTCTGTTGTCCTTGCATTTGCATTTCCTGCATCATCTGCTGTTTGATGCGCTCGGCTTCGCGGTCAATCAGGGCTTGCGGGATATCTAATGGATTGGATGCCTGCAATAAATCCAGCGCGTTATTTTTGTATAAATCTTTCAGCTTATGCCCAAGCTCCAGTTGCATGTTTTTACGCACTTCAGCACGCAGCGATTCTTCCGTATCGTCATCAACGCCGTAGGATTTATTGAATTCAGCATCAATTTCCGGCAATTTTTTCTCGGTCACGCGGTTGACTTTCACGGTGAAGCTGGCTGCTTTGCCAGCCAAATGTTCAGCCCGGTAATCTTCCGGGAAGACCACTTCCACCGTGCGTTCCTCGCCAACCTGCGCACCCAGCAAGCCGGATTCAAAGCCGTCAATCATGGCACCGGAGCCGAGTTCCAAGGGGACATCTTCACCTTTTCCTCCAGCGAATGCCTCACCATCAATTTCACCCAAAAAGTCGATGTACAGCGTATCGCCATCTTGCGCGGCGCGATCCACATCTTCCAGCGTGGCGCGTTGCGTACGTAACTTTTCAATCATCTCATCCAGGTCACTGTCAGCCATTTCAGCCACAGGGCGTTGCAGCGATTGACCGGATAAGTCTGAAAGTTCTGGGGTGGGCACGACATCAAAGGTCGCCTTATAACCGAATCCGTCCGTTTCCTCGGCTTCTGTCAGTTCGATGCTCGGCTCGCCGGCAGGCATTAATTCCTGTTGCTCGACAGCTTCCTGGAAGGTTGACTGGATCAGTTCCGCATAAACATCCTGGCGTACCTGGCTGCCGAAACGTTGTTTAACCACTTTGACTGGGACTTTGCCTGGACGGAAACCGTCAAGGCGCACTTGCGTGGCTAGCTCGGATAGCTTTTCATCTACTGCCTGATTGACTTGTTCAGCCGGTATATCAATCAACAAATGTCTTTGCAGGCCTTCGCCAGATTCCAGTGAAACTCGCATTATAATCTCTGTAATTGAAATGACTCATCGTACGTTCCAACCATGATGCATGGCGGAGCGCATTTTGTTACTTAACGTGTGGTGGTGCGGCAGCAGGTGGGTAGGAAATCGAGCTGATAATTCCGCCTAACCCGCTGGTACTCCGGCATGATTGGGTTGCAGAGTACCCAGTCATGCAAGAAAAACGCTCATAAAGCGCAGTTGCGTCAGCGCAGAAAGCCGCTTTCCATAAAGTTTTCTGTTATATGGTGCGAAAGGAGAGACTCGAACTCTCACAGGTTGCCCCACTGGAACCTAAATCCAGCGCGTCTACCAATTCCGCCACTTTCGCGTAGCTTGATAATCAAGAAGACCGCGATTATACACAATCACAGAGGGCTGACCATCCTTTAGATAAGGCGACGTATCCTCCAGTAATGGCCATACGATACAGGATTGTTAATCAAGATTCATATTGAATTTAATCATGAGGACGCTGGAAGGTGGTGGCATAAGCATCACTCTGGTCATCAGAGGAACGAGCTTCAATATGGCGCTCTACCACCTTTAATCCACAAGCTATGAATTTATCCACATGATGATGCGTTAATAGCCATGGTGGGCCTTTTTCAAATGACCGTGCTTTGTCACTCACTTGAGCAATGACGAGAAGGTGGCCGCCAGGGGCTATGAATTTTGCGATATTCTGGATTAATGCGTCTTCGTATTGAGGTGGCAAAGCCTGGATGGTGAAGATTTCAAGCACGAAATCAAATTTCCCTTCCCAATTGGGTTGAGTCTTTAATAAATCCGCCTGAATAAAATTGATTGTTGATGCAGGAAATCGTTCCTGGCAATAGCGAATGGCAGTGCCGGAGACATCAAACGCCGTGATTTGACGGAATCCTTTGGATTCTAATTCAATGGCGTCATCACCCATGCCGCACCCCACAACAAGAGCGGATTTTCCTGTGCTTTCCAGCATGTTCCGGGTGAGCCATGCTGAAAATGATGGGTGTGTCTTCATGTTCGCCCAAGGTATGCCATTGCTGTCACCGCCGGATCGCACATATAGCGGTTCGAACCAATCACTGGGTTTGTCTTCCCTGATGCCAAGGTCATTTCTTTTATCTGCGCTCATGCTGATCTCCATCAGGATTTTTATCTGGTAAGGACTATCAGTGTAGCAGCCATAATAAAAGCGTATGGCAGGATGGTCTGTCGTAACCTGATTTCGCTTTTCGCTTCAACGAATTGTCGCGTAACCATTGTTTTGAGAGGCTTTGCGAAACCAGGCTTACTTATCCAGCTAAGTGAGAAAGCCGTGCAAGACGCTATAGCGGTCCATCAAAAGAAATACTATAGGTTGTCTTTTTTGCTAACCAGGAAATTACCTAAAACCAAGAAGTCTATTTTGGTTTTCAAGAAGGTATTAATGGCGTCATTGGGCGTACAAACGGTCGGTTCGTTGTCGTTGAATGATGTGGCCTCTCCTTGATTGTGGATGGTGCTAAGAATTCAGATAAGTATACTTATCTAAACTTAGTCTTATTTCGTCAAAATATTCATGTTTCTTTTGGGCGCTTAACGTAGTATTCTCAAGTTTATCGATATAGTTATCCAATAATATTGATTTATCAATACCTACAGACTCTAATACGTCAGAAATATTTTCGCCTTTCACTATGTTGCTTATCTGACAATTTCCTGTAAAACTAAAGGAAACATTGACCGCATTAATCTGGCCAAAAAGATTATGTTTTCCACCTAGGACTTCTTGATATGCTCCAAGTAGGAATATACCTAATAGATAAGGTTCATTCTTGGTCAAAATGTGAATCGGCAAACTGTTATCAATCTCACTGTCATTGGTATAGTGATCAAACTGTCCATCTGAGTCACAGGTTAAATCTTGTAATGTTGCTCGTTGTTTAGGCTGTTCACCCAGTCGATGTAAAGGCATTATAGGAAATAATTGGTCAATTGCCCAAGCATCTGGTACTGATTGAAATAAAGAAAAATTGACAAAATATTTATCAGCCATTTTCTCATTCAATTCGTCAAAAATCTCGTGATTCAAACGGAAGTTTGGCTGTTTAACCAGCACGCCATGGGCCCTTTCACAAATCAAAGAATACAGTTGCTCTGCGTGCGCGCGTTGTTTTAGATCAATTACGCCATAAGAAAATAGTGAATGTATTTCATTAATCCAATATGAAGCATTGTGATAAGCTTCTAATGCTGAACGTTGATCAATGGAATCAAATTGTTGCTGCAAGTCCTGGATAATTTCAGTATCGTCTGTGCTCGGCTCATAAATCTGCTCACTAACGGTTTCATTATCAATAATATTGGTAATTAATACTGCATGATGAGCTGTAATTGCCCGTCCCGTTTCAGTAATGATATCGGGCTTAGGCAGATTCATAGTTTGGCAAGTTTCATTGAATTGATATATCACATTGTTGGCATATTCTTGTATATCGTAATTCATTGAACACGCGCTACGGGAATGGGTTCCTTCATAATCAATACCTAAACCACCACCAACATCAACGCAACGAATCGGCAAGCCCAGTGCATGTAACTCCGCATAGAAGCGCACAGCTTCAGTTAGACTCTTTTGAATATCTTGAATGTTTGGAATTTGTGAGCCAACATGAAAGTGCATGAGCTGCACACAGTCAGTCAGACCAAATTTGCGCAAATCCTCGGTAATCTCCAGAATTTGGTTTGCATTCAAACCGAATTTTGATTTTTCGCCGCCGCTATCTTGCCATTTACCTTTGGCAATAGAAGCCAGTTTCACCCGGATCCCCAATTTAGGCTGGATATTTAGCCGCTGAGATTCTTCAACGATTAATGGTAATTCAGATAATTTTTCTATAACAATATAGGTTTGAATACCCATTTTTTGGCCAATTAATGCTAGGCGGATATATTCTCTATCTTTATAACCATTACAAATCACAACACCTTCTTTGGCCGAAAGAGCTAAAACCGCCACCAACTCAGCTTTGCTACCGGCTTCCAATCCCATTTTACCGGATTTTTGTATGGTCTGAAGCACCGCTTCCTGCTGATTGACCTTAATTGGATATACTGCAGTATAACGTGCTGGATAGTCATATTGCTGCATTGCAGTACTAAATGCTTGATACAAACGCTGGATACGATCCAGTAAAATATGCGGGAAACGCACTAGAACTGGTAAATCAATGCCTTGATTTTGTAGTTCTTGCGCTAGCTGATATAAGCTAATGTTATTTAAACCATCCGTATTATTGACAACCAGTTCACCTTTTTGATTAATATCAAAATAGCCTTCACCCCAATAGGTCAAGTTGTATAAAGACTTTGATTGATCAATATCCCATTCATTCTTATGTTGCTGTTTACTCACATGGGTGTCCTCTTAGCTCAGGTTTCATAATTTTATCTATATAAAACAATTACTTATATGCTTATTGAATAACGATGATTTTTGGTGCCATAATGAAAAATCAGCTTAATTTATTGTTTCTAAAGAGATTTAGCGGTTCTCTTTCAATTAGCCAATAATTTTCCCTGGACTAAAACGGATACCCATGTCCCAAAGGGCAGAAGGAAAACGCTGTATGGAAAAATTAGGCACTATCTTGGTCCGGTATTTCATGGGTTAGCGGAGCAAAGAAGTCGTCGCATATTGGAGGGGCATAGGGTGCAGGATCATGTTCATATGTTGATAGAGATTCCACCGAAATATTCTGTAGCTGAAGTTGTTGGGTATCTGAAAGGGAAAAGTGCTATTTCAGTGGCCCGTCAATTTAGTGGCCGCAAGAGGAACTTCAACGGGGAGTCACTTTGGGCAAGGGGGTATGCCGTATCTACGGTAGGTTTTGAGGAAGAGCAGATAAGGCACTATATCAAGCATCAGGAACAGCTTGGTGGTAAAGGCACGGATGAGGATGGTGGATTTTAACTCAGAAGGTTGATGCTCCGCAGAAACTGAACATTGGCAGTCCTTGGGGCTGCTCACAGCCGTCAAGCCTCCCGCTCTGCGGGAGCGTTATGACTGATAATTAAGTATATTTGGGTTTTTTCTGGCTATATGCTGTCGCCACCGGATGCATATATAACGGCTCAAACCAATCGCTGGGTTTATTTTTCTTGCGATCTCCGTCAGGATTTGTATCCGGCACTGAAGATTAGGCGCGGATTGATTACAGGCTGACACCAAAGGCTTTTTTATAGCGTTTGGTGAATGCTTCTTCGGTGAAGTGATGATTTTGCGGTCCTTGGCTTTCAACTTTAATGGCTCCCATCAATGAGGCGATGCGCGCCGTGGTCAACCAATCGTATTGATGCATCAGGCCGAACAGCAAACCGCCCCGATAGGCGTCTCCACAGCCGGTGGGGTCGGTCACCTGGCTGATTGGGGCGGGGGGAATGTGCAGTTCTTCGCCATTGATGTAAACGATTGATCCTTCAGACCCGCGTGTCACAATGGCGGCCTCAACCATATCCGCTAATTGCCGCATAGTCTTCCGTGTGCGCTCCTGCATCAATCTAGCCTCGTAGTCGTTAAGTGTCAACCAGGTTGCTTGCTCTGCGAAGTGGTTCAGCTCTTCTCCATCAAACATCGGCATGCCCTGACCAGGATCAAAGATAAACGGAATGTTTGCGGCAACGAATTGCTCGGCATGTTCAATCATGCCTTGGCGGCCATTTGGTGACACCATGCCGATAGTTGCTTCAGGATGATCAGCAACTTTATTCAAATGAGCATAGTTCATCGCACCGGGATGGAAAGCGGTGATTTGATTGTCGTCCTGATCGGTGGTGATGAATGCCTGAGCGGTAAAGGTTTCGGGGACTTCGCGCAGCCCGGTGCGGCTGACATGTTTTTCATCCATCCAGGCGGCATAAGGGGCGAAATCCGTTCCGATGGTGGCGAAGGGGATGCCTTCCCCGCCCAGCAAGTTCAGATTGTATGAGATGTTGCCCGCGCAACCGCCAAAATTACGCTGCATGTCGGGTACAAGAAACGACACATTCAGAATATGGACCTGATCAGGCAGGATGTGGTTTTTGAAGTGATCGTTAAACACCATGATGGTGTCGTATGCCATGGAACCGGAAATGAGTGCAGACATAAAGGTTTCTCCAAGTGCAACCAAATGCCCGGGATGTTACCTTATGTCCTGTTTACTTACTGCATGTTTTGGCAAGCGGGATTTCATGGATTATTGTTTTCCTGCTTTGCCAAACAAGACGCGGATAAACGCAAAAACTCATAATTATCTTTGGTTTTTGAAGGAGTTGGAGGAGTATGAACATCAAAAAAGTGCTTATTGTTTCAGGTCTGAGTGTTCTTTTCGCTGGCGCATCCGTCGCCGCTACCCAGGCTGATTATGCGGATGCCGTGGCCGCCGCTCGAACGGCGCAAAAAGCGGCAGCTGTGGCGAAGGGGGAATGGCGTGATACCGGTAAATTGCTGAAGAAGGCGGATGCCATGGCGAAGAAGGGGGATTACGCAACAGCCATTAAACTGGCTAATGCAGCCAAGCATCAAGGACATCTTGGTGCGCAGCAGGCCAAAGAACAAATCGGAGCGGGCAACTCCGGTTATTTATATCACTAAGTTACAGGCTGGCGATGGCGGCGGGAGAGCGGTTTCCCGCCGCTATTGGGATTTGCGCGAAATTTAATAGCAGCCTACCAGCGGGTTATCCGGGTCAACGCCATCCATAAAAGGCAGTCGCCGGTTATCGTGCGTCAACTGATAAATGAGTCCCATCCAGTTGCTTATGATCGCTTTAGCCGTATCATGCCAAGTATTATCCAATTCAGGGATTAATAACGCCTCAGGGAATTCAGGCGGTTTTGAGTTGGATTGCAGGTATTGTTGATACTCACGGATGATTGCTTTGCTGCGTGAAGAGAAATAATGTTCCACAAAGGGTGGGAACGCATCAATCTCGCCTGCGATGAATCGCGTCACTTCACGTTTGAATTCTTTCAATAATGATGTCGTATCGTATTCTGGGTGTCCTTGCGCCAGAATGAAGCGTAAGCCATCCGGGCTGGTCGCCAGATGTACGCCGACTTGTTCGCTTTGCGCCAGAATACGTAGTCCGGCTTGTTCAAATTGCGCTGGTGTCACGGCGTTCCAGCGTGAGTGTGGTGCATCGAAGCAAGTGTTGACATCATTGACCAGCGGATGTTGTTTATCCAGTACACGGTGTGAAAAGACGCCCCAGGTTTTTTGCGGCTGTGATTGGCGTTTTTGTCCGTAGCGGAATTGTAGAACCGCATGGCTGGCCAAACAGGAGCACAACGTGGATGTCACATTGTCCGCCGCCCAGTCAATGATTCCGATCAAAGGTCGCCAGAATGGCTGGTCAGCCAATTCACTGCCAATGACGTTCGCGCCAGTGATGATCAAGCCATCCAGCCCCTGTTCGCGCAATGCTTCAAAGGTATCGTAATGTTGATTAATATGCTGCTGGGCCTCTACGCCACGCGTTAATTCCGGCAACGTGAAGGGATGCACATAAAACTGTGCGATCGGGTTGCTTTCTCCCACTAGGCGAAGGAATTGGCGTTCGGTCACCTGCAACGCTTTGTCTGGCATCATATTCAGCAGACCGATATGCAGTTCACGAATCGTTTGCGCCAAAGCGCGATTACTGGGCAATACGTTCACGCCTTCTTGGCTTAAACGCGTGAAAGAGGGTAAATCATTGTGAGCGACAATTGGCATTAGTCTCGTCCAATAGCGATTTCAATCAAATCCATAAAGTCCGCTTCGGTGTGAACTTGCGCGATTTCCTGCGAAGTCACCGTATAACCGCGTTGGGCGATCATTTCGTAACGTGGTGCGCGGGAGTAAAACAAACGGGGGAAAACCCACCGGGTGAAGGCATCCGGGTCCATTTCAGCCGCATAATGCAATTGGTTCTCCTGTAAATAGATCGCCAACTGTTGCATGAGGAATTCGGGCCGATAGTATAGTGGTTTGGGCGCTTGTTGCGCACGATTGATCAGTTTTTGTTCTTCGGCGGAATCCGTCACTTTGATGTAAAGAATCAACGTTTTCTCATCCAGCACATCAATCACTTCTGGGGCGTCCAACTCACATAATGAGCCGCCGACATCATTCACGAAATGTTGGTAGCCATAGATAGCGCGTGCCTTATTGATAAAACCGGGGACATCGTGCATAGCGCGGATCTCTGCTTTGCGGTACATCGCCTGGCGTTGTTGGAAATCAGCCAGTTCGATCCCTCCCTGTTCGGGGTTACCCAATTTGCCGATAAAAGACAACACCGGCCCCAGATCCGATATCCTGATGCTATTGCGGATATAGATCCAGTCATTGCGTAATAAATCCCGTAAGAAAGGCACTTGCATGGCTTGAGATTTCAGCAAATCTAAAATGGCCTCATCCAAATAACGGGTGCCAATCCGGTAGTCGCCGGAATAATGAAACCAACCGTGTGTACGCAATAGACTGGATAGATGGGTTTTACCGACGCCGGACATTCCCAGCAGGGTGATATTTTTCTGATCCCAACGACGGAATTGCTCAACAGTCAACTTCATCTGATAACTTCCTTAGATGCCACAACATTTTTTGTATTTCTTACCGCTGCCGCAAGGGCAAGGATCATTGCGCCCGGCTTTAATGCCTGTATCAGGGCGCGCGACGGGCTTTGGGTATACGCCGCCAACATAATACCAGTTCCCATCCAGGCGATGGAATGAACTCCATTCATGATGTTGCTTAATAACGCCTTGATCCTTAAAAAAAGCAACGAATTCAACCCGGCCTTGTTGATCCGCTACGCCGCCTGCCTGGATGCGGCGAACTTCCAACTGCAACCACTCGGTTTTTCTGGTCCAGGTATCAGTCGCCTGGCGATCCCAGTTCTTTCGATTATCTGGATGCAGCGTCTCGCCTAAATAATCAATCGCCTGCATGACATAGGCTGAATAGCGTGAACGCATCAAGGCTTCCGCTGTTGGTGCGGCTTCAATACCATGAATATAGAGACCGCAACACTGTTTATATGGATGGCCAGAACCGCAAGGACAGGTTTGCGTGGCGTTTTTCATGGAGTGACTCATTTAAATAATCCGTGGTGCATTTGGCAGGCTGTTGAAATTATCCGCCTGATAGCGAAGATAATGGTAACCGAATGAGGCGTACAAGACTGACGATGCGCGGCCTACAACCGGATACGGATGTGCAAAGGGGGATTGGTGTGCATGAGTTGGGCGTTGAGGGAGACGTTTACCCGGAGATCAGGATTTACACCTGATTTGGAGCCAAACCACGCCTCAATATAGAAGATAAAGCACTCATCTTTTTGGCACACCAAATAACGGCGGTACCGAAATTGCTTCTATATGACGTTAGGTGGTTACTGTCTAGCATCACATATTCCTGCTGCAAATAATCACAATCAGGCATGCATTCTTTTGGTAGACACGCACTGTTGGTGCAGAAAATTTGCTTAAGATTTTCGTTTGACGATGCCATTTAGTCAATTGCCGCCATCATGTGTTGAAAACTCGCCAAACGTTGTGGGTGTATGGTGCCATTGAGCAGAGCTTGCCGTACGGCACAGCCGGGTTCGTCCTGATGGCGGCAGTCGCTGAATTTGCATTGGCCAATTAGCGCGCGTAGTTCGGGGTAGCCGTTTTCCAGCTTGCGGCGATCCATATGACCCAGGCGGAAGCTGCGCACCCCGGGTGAATCAATCAATTCACCGCCACTTGGCAAGGCATACAGGTGTGCGCTGGAGGTGGTGTGTCGGCCTAATCCGGTGGCTTGGGATAATTCCCCTTCAGTGATGCACATGTCTGGCGATAGCGCATTGATGAGGGAGGATTTACCAACCCCGGATTGGCCGACCAAAATACTGGTGTTGTTTGGCAAATGTGCCAGCAAAGGCGTGGTTCCCTGGCGTGTTTTACTGCTGACCTGAATCAGTGGGTAGCCCAAAGCTGCATAGTGGCTGAAACTGGCCTGAAATTGCGCGCGTTTTTCGTGGGTGAGCAAATCGGCTTTGGTTAAGCAGATGAGGGCCTTCACGCCGATGCGTTCCGCTGCGATTAAATATTGATCCAGCAAATAACCGGTGGGCGCGGGTTCGGGAGCGAGCACCACGATCAATTGGGTGATGTTGGCGGCGATGGGTTTGTCTTGTCCAGCGTAATCAGGGCGCGACAGGGTGCTTTTACGTGGTTTCACGGCGACGATGACACCGGTGTTGTTTTCGCTGGTTTGCCAGAGTATCTGATCCCCGCAGACCAATTCTCCAAGGTGTTGCCGAAAGACGCAGTGGATTGCTTCGCCATTCTCGGCGCGTATCAAGATATTGGGTCCATGGCGGATGATTACTTGGCCTGAACGAAGCGTTGACGGGTCATCCAGGTCGTCCAGGTGGGCGTTATCAGCCTGTTGGTGGCGTTGGTTATGGTGGCGAGCAATACGCGCGCGCTGCTGACGGGTCAGGCGGCGGCGCGGCATCTTGGTTCAAAAGTGGTAATAAGTGGCATTGAGATATTGGATGACAGCGTCAATGTCGTCGTCGAACAGGCCAGTGCCGAGATTGGCATCACAGCGACGTACTTGCGCGCCCAGTTGGGCGAGATTTTTCACTCTACGGTTGGGGCGCGTATAGATGTTACTACCGTGGCAACCGGAACAGGCTTGCGCGATGAATCGGTTTGCATGGAAGTCTTCAGCTTGCCCAGGCAGACTGAGAACGAGGAATGCTAATGCAAAGAGTGAATATTTCATAGAGTTCTCCGCTAACAAGCTGTTGTCAAATGACATCTTTATCTTTGCAAAGATGGCTATTTCAGTCGATTTTGCAGGTGTGCAATACGTACGGGTGCGGGTGGGTGGCTGTGATGGAATGCTGAATACCAGGGGTCAGGTGTCAAGGTGCTGGCATTATCCCGATACATATTCACCAATCCATCAATCAAAGCTTGTGCGCTGGTTTCGTCGGCGGCGAAATCATCCGCTTCAAATTCGTGTTTACGTGACATCATCGCCATGAGTGGGCTGAAGAATACCGTGAATACCGGCATCATCAGCATGAACAGGATAAATGCCAGGGCGGCTGAAGTACGTTCAACGCCTAATCCAGTATAAAACTCAGGTTGTTGCGCCAGCCAGCCGAGCAGTGCCAATCCGGCTAGCGACAGGCCCGCTGAAATCAGCAACATTTTCCGAATATGTTTGCGTTTGAAGTGTCCCAGTTCATGCGCCAACACGGCTTCAATCTGATCATTGCTAAGTCCGTCCAGCAGCGTATCGAAAAACACAATGCGCTTGTGTTTCCCAAAACCGGTGAAATAAGCGTTGCCATGGGCTGATCGTTTGGAACCGTCCATGACGAACATGCCGTTGCTGGCGAAACCGCAACGATGCAGCAAAGCTTCCAGGCGTGAGCGTAAATCGCCTTCGGCCAGCGGCTCGAATTTATTGAATAACGGGGCGATCCAGGTGGGGAAGGCCCAGGTGATGAATAAGGTGAAAGCCATCCAAACCAACCAGGCATGGAACCACCAGTAATGGCCAGCGGATTGCATGAGCCATAAGATCACCGCGACTAAAGGCACACCCAGCCCGAGTGAGAGGACCAGTTCCAGTAATTTATCTTTTATGAAACGACTTGGGGTGCTTTTATTAAAACCAAATTTGGCCTCAATACCAAATGTTTGCCAGATTTCCATTGGTAGGTTGAGTAAGCTGCTGACCAATAATACGGAGAGTATGAGTAAAATGCCTTGCCATAGCGGTGACAACCCCCAGGTCAACCAGAATGCATCCAATTGATTCAGTAAACCGCCCAATGTCCAGACCAGTAAAAGCATAGCGCCAATCACCAGGTCAAATCGTTCAACGCCCAATTTTGCCAAAGTATAGCTGGCGGCTTTTTGGTGTTCAGTCAGACTGATTTTTGGGTTAAAGGTTTCGGGTACTTGATGGCGATGTTTTAGAACGGCGCTGGCTTGTCGGCTGGCTAACCATAATTGCAGCGTGACACCGGCGGCGAGCGTGATCAGAAAAATTTGGGTAAAGAGTTCCATAGGAAGCATTTGATGATATTGGGGGAGACTTACGTATAATTCGGTGTGTTACAACACGATAAGTATGAATTTATGCCAATTAGCGATAAAAATCTCATCTGGATTGATCTGGAAATGACTGGCCTTAATCCAAGCACTGACCAGATTATTGAAATTGCCACCATAGTGACGGATGCACAGTTGCGGATTCTAGCAGAAGGGCCTGTGATCGCCATCCATCAATCTACTGATATCCTGGCGTCGATGGATGAATGGAATACCAAACAGCATGGCGCTTCCGGTTTGACTCAGCGCGTGTTGGAGAGTGGTTATAACGTGCAGGAGGCAGAACAGGCCACTTTGGATTTTTTACGTTGTTGGACGCCCCCGGGTGCTTCGCCCATGTGCGGTAACTCTATTTGCCAGGATCGCCGTTTTATGGCGCGTTTGATGCCGGCTTTGGAAGCGCATTTTCACTATCGTCATCTGGATGTCTCCACTATTAAAGAACTGGCCCAGCGTTGGGCGACTGGAATTTACGATGGGTTTAAGAAAGAATCCTCTCATCTGGCCTTGGAAGACATTAAAGATTCGATTGATGAATTAAAGTATTACCGGAAACATTTTTTGCGTTACTGAACAGGCTGGACAAAGCAACCATGAGAGTGCTTTTTTTATTGATTTTGGCATGGCATGGGTTCATGGCCGACTGGGTGCATGCCAATGATGCGCTGGATTCGGTGCCTTATGTGCCGCTTGCCAAGGGAAAACCTTATATCCATGTCGTGCATGATGGCCGTTCAATCAAGGTGCAGCGTATACAAAAACCGGATTATGAACTGCATGGCTATTTCGCCCGTTCCGTGCATGAATGTCCGCCATATTGTCTGCAACCCGTGAGTCCCTATCCGGGGGTGCGTCTGGTGGGCGAAATGGAATTGTTTGAGTTTATGGAGACGGATTTACGTAAAGGGAGTGGCTTGTTGGTGGATACGCGCTCGGCGGCCTGGTTTGATAAAGGCACCATTCCGGGATCAATCAATTTGCCGTTTACGGCATTTCATCCCTCAAATGGCTATGCTCAAACCAAGGCGCTGTTAGCCCGTTTGGGCGTATACCCGCGTCCGGAGCCGGATTGGTTGGATCATTTACTGCAATATGTCTCTTTAGGACAGGGCGAACCTTATAACGCCAAATGGAATTTTGAACAGGCTAAAAAGCTTGTTTTGTGGTGCAACGGCCCAGCTTGCGGTCAGTCGCCACAGGCAATCCGCTATCTGGCAGCGATGGGTTATCCGATCGATAAACTGGGTTATTACCGGGGCGGTATGCAGATGTGGCAGTTTTGGGGATTGGCGACGGTGGTGGCGGACGTTAGATCAGGTTCTTGAGGAGTCGTTAAGACAGGTGTTGGTTTGTAGTGGTCAAGTAATTTCGTACCACGCAAAGGGTGTAAAAGGTTACTAAGCTGCACAGGCCTCGGCCTGTACGGGTGTTAAATAATCGTTGTAACTATGTCCTCGCTCTGTGTTGTAGTGCTTGATGTAAGCCAATACATCAGTTTTCGCTTTGCTCTCCTTGGCGCGCAGCGGGTGGTTGTCGGCAATGTCCGATGGCTTGGTGAACCGCCATCACTTTCTCAGTCAGACGCTGGCGTTCGGTATCGACTCGGCGTTTTGCACGTTGTTGCGAATAGTAGGTGCTGTTTGGCAGTTCAAACACGTCAAAGAGTTCGCGTTTGGTGTAGTCTGCGCTCAAGTTGTCGATCAGCATTAGTTGCTGCACGCATCCGACATCAAGAGCGCTGTCGCCTTTTTAGGATAGTTTTCTCCCTTTCTAAGCGGACTATCCGTGCCTTAAGCGCCTGAATTTCGCGTTGTTCGGTGGTGGTCGCCTGCGCTTTTTCGGGCGTAATGCCTTGGTGTCCGGCACGTAGCTGCTTAACTCAGCGGTCGAGAGCTGTTCGACCAACGCCCATGGCTTCACATGGCTTGCTGACGTGCGTAGTTTTGGTCAAGCACCAAGCTCGCAGTCTCTTTCTTGAATGCGGGTGTGTATTGTTTTTTGGCATGGATAACCTCTGTTGTTCTTCATGGAAAAGTAGCTCATCAAGTGGGGCGAGATTATTAGACCACTACAAAGGAAACTCCGGCGGTGATTTGGAAGTAGGTGCAGGTGCATTGGCAAGGTACAGCAATCCATAATCGGGCTTGCGGGCGAGGATGGCCTGGAGGGTTTCCTGGGGGATGGGCATGAGGGAAAGTTAAGAGAAATACACAGTGGTTATTAAATATAAATCTCGATTTCAATGATATTCCAAAGTAAGCTGATTTACAGAATTACCTGTTTGATGCATACAGACCAGAGTGTGTAATAACATATTCACTGCATCGGAATGAGTGCGAAGTTTATGCAATGTGATATCCATTTCATGCTGATAAATATCCACTTCCATTTCGGCAATAGGCCTCATATCCAATAAATCAAGTGCCGGCAAAAACCCATGGTATTCAATTAGCTTACCGAGCAACATAAAGTGCTTGGTTAATAACGCGGCTTCTCCTTGATCCCACGGCTCAACGAATTCAACCTGAATCAACACATGGTCTGTGACCCGGTCTTCGATATTATGCTCAAAAGGAATTTGAGGCGGCGGCAGAAATGGATTTAATTGACCAGCGTCAATAGGTGCCAGTTCAAGGTTTTCCGGTTCGTCAGCATCAGAAAAACATAACTGCAATACAGGGTTGTCCATACGTTGTGTGTACAGCACCAGATTAACCAATATGTTAATAGCCGATGAAAGCATAATCTGAGATTCGCGCTTAATCGGCCAGGTAATGCTATTGCTGCCGACAATACGCTCATGTATATCCAACATAAATTTGATTTTTAGACAGCCTCCATTTTGTGGAGGTAAAGCGCGTCCTGCCAATGATGCTGTAAATACCAACATCGCCGCTTCAAAGCGTTCCACCATAGCCCAATCGACTTCTTCCGCCCATAGCAAGCGTAGCTGTAAAGGGCGTTCAGATCGAACAAACAAGGCGTTTGCGTTATAGCCTACCTGAAAGGGGGGAACAAAAGGCAGGAGTATCTCAGCGGTCATATACTATTTCCATAAGATTTTCCGACATCATTACGCACCATAAATAAAGATAGATCAAATCAACGCCACCAACGGCGTTCCCATTGGGCCTTGATTTGCTCACCTTTCGATTCATCATTGATGTTGTCAACCCCATAGCAGCTCAATAACCAATTGGGTGTCATATTAAATGCCGTGACCGGCTCCAGTACATGCGCCAAAGTTTGTAAATTCTTTGGCATATCGTCTTTTTCCAAATCGCCTAATTGGGGTAACTCATCCGTACGGATCATTAAACCATTGCCTACGTTTTTGGTTTGAATAGCGTCCGGCAAGGATGCGCGCAGTTTATCGGAGCCACCTAGCTCATCAAATACCCCAGGGCCGACAAAGGTCAGCCAAAAGGCACTAGGTACTTTATTTCGAGGCGACCAAATACGTTGGTTTTCACCCGTACCCAGCCCAGGGTAGCGAAGCAGATAAAATGGCGTGTACTCACACAAATAATCTGGATCATAACCCGTATCTGCCCAGCTAAGGCCAATGGAAGCATAGCCATAGTTATAATCCAAGCGGTCGCCAATGCTACATATCCAATCAATCAGTGTTTCACGTTGATCGGTTTCCAATAGTTCGCTGGGTAGGCGAAATTCAATAAAGTTATCTTCATGATCACTATTGATTAACTTCCCTTCATGTCTCAGATGGCGATTAGACACCTCTACTCTATAGCGTGGTGATTTTCCTTCTTTATGATCAAACAGGCTGTGACCATAGGCTGCATTCTTCCAACGTTCATTAGTGTATTGGTTGCGCAATCGGGTTAGGGTTGATTGGGATATTTTCTTGGGGTAGCCGCCGTTCGTACCAAGGTAGTATTGCAGGTTATCCTTTGCCCAAAGAGTAATAAATTCATCCTGGATGTCTTGCAGAATCGTGCCAATACTAGTCATATCCTGGTAGTGGTGAAAGGTGATAAATAAGGCGTCCCTGACTAGGGGGTAGAGTTTACCTTCCCACTTATCTTCGATCAAGATTGGCAGTAATGGGTGCAAATTCATTTTTTAAACTTTCCCCTTGCATTCTTTGCCATGCGGATAGATTAATTTTATTTTTCGTGCTATTTTTTGATATTTTTTTCTCTGACTATTACTCATGTGTGCTTCGCTTGGCCTTTTTTTGTTTTTATCTTCACAATGAAATTTAAAATCATAAATCATTCTGATGTTATCCTTGTCCGGATTTAGTCCGGGCGCTGTAACTACCACATCAGGATAAGCCAATTTTCTTGGTATGACATTTCCTTTTGCGTCCAGACGTGGCGGCTTGACCTCACTCATCACTTTGTCCACGGCACTTAGTGTTTGATCATAAACCATTTCCGCCGCATCTTTTGGAGGAATTGCCAATAAAAACAAATCGCCACTGTTTGGTAAATTACTCCCTGTAGCCCATTCCAATATAGTATCTAAAATATCATATATTCCGCTAAGTTTTTTCTTTTTAGCAAGCGGTTTTTGTCTACTCTCTTCACGCATTGTTTCAGGTAACTTAACAGCATTACGATATACTGTTTCCTCACTTTTTTGAGCTATCGTATGTGGCAACCTATCTATTCCACCCGCTTCTTCGACCAGAGCATCAAATTCCGCCCCAAGCTGCTCTGCGGTCGCACCAGGGGTGCCTTTTTGTTGCGCATGTTTTATGAATTGATCTTTTACTTTGTCTAATGGAAGTTGGCTACGAGTAGTTTCCACTACCCCGTCTTCATACAAAAAGTAACCCGGCTCAGAGTGAAATCCTGTTTCTTTTGTATGGCGACGCAAACAGGATCTAGCGCACTTGTGTTTATAGATACCACGCAACCAACAATATTCCGGTCCAGTAGCCTTTTCTTTTTTGCTGAAGCTTCAACTTCTTCGTCACATTGCCTGGCGAGGTCGCATAAACCTGCCCTCAGATTACCTTGTTCTATTTTTTTGATTGCATCTTGGCAATTATTTGGTTTACAGGTTCCTTTTTCACATAACTTCTTGAACGTTACTTTTTTATTTTGATCTTTTCCTGATTGAGGTGATTTATTGTCTGCCATCAATAATCTCCCTAGTACCCAGTGCGTGCCATTGTCTCATCCAAATCTTTTTCGACACCGTTACCAGATTGTTATCAAGCCATTGAGACAATAATTGGGGGAAGTACTCATCCAGGGTATGCGCAGGGATATCGTGAATATGATGCAATTTCCGCATTTGCATAAACTGTGGAGCCACATGCAGCATCAATCCGATATAAGCGAATATACCATCATCCGTTTTTACTCCGTCTTTCACTGCTTGTGAAATAGCTCTTTTGATCAGAAACCGGCCTGTTTCCTCACGCGGTTTCGTCAGCCAGTATGCCGGGCAGTCGTTAGGCGCAGGCGGATACGGCGGTGGCTTTAGTGCTTTCGGTCGTTGATACGCCCAAAAACCGGGTTCTTTCTCATCCTCCACCAGAATCGTCTGAATCGGCCCCATGAACCGATTTTTTTCTTCCTGGGTCAGTGCCTCCCAAAAAGGTCGCAATACGCGCGGATCGTAATACCGAAAATATCGCTTCTCACCCTCCAGACCACGCACAGCCAGCAACGTGAATAAATGGTGATGCAACTCGGTTAATGCCGCCTGGCTGCACAAATAAATCCCCCAGGATTTCCCTTGCCCCTCATCCAGCAACCACCACATCAAGCTGTCATCAAAGCTGTTGAAACGCACCAGATAAGGACTGACCGGAGCGAGCGTACCGCGTTCGTCGCCCAGAAACAGAGGGATGTACTCCAAAGGCGGTTGATGTTCGATCAAAGCGGCTTGCAGTTCCGGCGCCAGTGCGCCGTCCATCAGGGCATAGAGTTTCCCCTGGTTGGCACTCGCCTGGCGCAAGGTTTCCAGTTGCTCAGGAATATGCCGCATGATCTTGACTTATTTTATTGACGGGCTGGCTCAGGGAATAAAAGGCGAGCCGCTTTGGGCTGCTGGCCTGGCCGCCTTATCAGGTGATTGCACCATGGCTGGCGGCTCCGACGGCGTTTACCGACCGCCCCGGCCTGTACCGCATCAATCACGCCATGGAA
>JAPQLC010000028.1 GCA_030826945.1 Candidatus Thiobius zoothamnicola | reverse complement strand
CGGCGCATCTGCTGGACACCCGTGAGGCCGCATTGCGGGAGGCCAATCAATACCTCGCCAAAAGGATGGCTGATGAGGGGGAGGTGAGTTAGCTGTCGCGGGTTGAGGACAGATCGTTTTTTTGATCGATGGATGCTGGGCGTGGCAGTGTCACGCTGATTGTAGTGCCACAGTCGTTTGATTGAATGTGCAGGTCGCCGTGGTGTTCTTCAACTATACGGTTGACCACAGCCAGTCCCAGTCCTGTGCCTTCGCCCGGGCTTTTGGTGGTGAAGAATGGTTCCAGGATTCTGGCATGTAGCTCGTCCGGGATGCCGCTGCCTTGATCCGAGATGCTGATTATCATTTGATCTGCTTTCGTGCGGACATCCAGCGTCACTTTATCACCGGCTTTTGAGGCATCCGCAGCGTTTCTCAGCAAGTTGACCAATACCTGAGATATTTGTTGCTTATCGCCTTGCAGGTATAAATGGTCCGGGCAGTTGCTGATAAAGTGGATGCCAGCCTGTTTATTGGTCAGCTCGATCAGGTGCATGGCGTCTTTTATCACGTCAGATAGGGCAAACAACTCATGGCGGTTTAAGTATTGACCTCCACGGCTGAAGCTTTGCAGTATTTTCAAAATATCAGCAATCCGTCGGCTCTGTTTGAGAATATCTTCAGCGGTCTCTTTAATGATTTCAGAATCGGCTTCATCACGCAGGTTTTGCGCCAATGAGGTCACGCCGGTTAAAGGGTTGCCGATTTCATGCGCGACGCCCGCTGCCAGACGTCCAATCGAAGCCAGGCGATCATTGTGAGCCAGTTCCACTTCCAACGTGTTCAAGTCGGTTAAATCCTCCAGAATGATCACTTTGCCAAGCGCGGTGATGTTTTTGCGATGGGCATCCGGTTCGATATAGTGGGCTTTATGCAGGTTGTACCAACGCGGTGCATGATTGACTTCCAGTTGCAGGCGATGCGTGTGTTCATCATTTGCGCGGGCGAAACCCAGCAGGAAGTCACGCCATGGTTCGGGTAATTGCTCCAAACGCATGCCCACGACCTGACGACCCGGTAATTGAGTCATGACTTCCAAGGATAAATTCCACAGGACGATTTCATTTTGATGATTGGTGGCGCAAACGCCGAGTGGCAGTTCCTGAAGAATCTGGCGGTGCAAACGCCATAAGTTATCCAATTCGGCATTTAAGCCATGCAATTCTGAGCGTGATGTTTGTAAACGTTCTTCGACATATTGCACGGAATCAGCCAATGCTGTTTTGGCTTCGGAATTGATCAACAGACGCTGATTGACGATCATATGCGCCATTTCCGGGCCAATCAGGCCGGATAAATTGCGTTCAATTCGCTCTCTTAAACGGCGTAGTTCGGCGGCGCGCTGTTCTTGGGGCCGCATGTGTAAATCCAGCAATGCCTGATCGACTTCCCGGTCGGCCATTTCCTGACCTAAAGCGGCGGCCAGGCCCACGCGGAATTCATCCGGCGATGTGGCGTCAACCACCCCTTCCAATGGAATAAAACCTTCCGCCCGACAGGCATTTGCGGCTTCTTGTTCGCGCTGGCTTTGACGGGTCAGCAAACTGAACAAAACGAATAACAGGCTGTTGAGGCTGAGTGAATAAAAAGTGGCGAAAGTCCATTGGCTCATGCCGCTATGCACCAGCCAGTCTGAGACGGGTATCTGGACGGTGAGTGTGCCGGATTCGTACAGCATGGGGCCTAATAACACGATTCCCCACACACTGATGCCGCCGAGCAGGCCGATGATGAAGCCATTCCGATTGGCTTTCGACCAATACAGCAAGCCAATGATGCCAGGAATGAATTGGGCGACGGCGACAAAGGAGATCAAACCTAATTGCACCAATCCTTCTTTATGCGGCAGAGAGACATAGACCAGATAGCCCGCCATGATGATCAATGCAATCAGTATGCGTTTACCCCATAACACCCATCGGTAGAGGTTTCTGGCGGGATCAGGGTGACTGGCAGGCAACAAAAGGTTGTTCAGGCTCATTGAAGCCAATGCCAGGGTTGTGACGATGACCATCGCGCTTGCCGCAGACAGTCCGCCAATGAAAGCCAATACGGATAACCAGGGTGGAGCGTGGGTCAAGGTGACACCCAAGGTGAAATAATCCGCCGGTATATCCAGTTGTAGCGATTCGCCAGCCCACAGAATGACCGGGATTGGCAGGTTCAGTAACAGCAAAAAAGCGGGGAAGGCCCAACTGGCGAATTTCAGGGTGTTTGGGTTGATGTTTTCGGTAAACAGCAGATGAAATTGCCGGGGTAATAAAAAAGCGGCACAAAATGACAAAAACAGCAAAGTGAGCCAAGGATCTTCGCCGACGGGTTGATAAAAGGCGTCAAGTGCCTCAGGGTGGGTTTGTAAAAATTGCTCCAACCCTGGTGGGCCGTCAAAGACCTGAAATAGCGCGAATAAACCAATCAACAAAAAAACCAACAGCTTGATGAGTGATTCAAACGCGATGGCGGCCACCAAACCCAGGTGTTTTTCCCGATTGGAAATATGCCTGGCCCCAAACAGGATCGCGAACAAACTTAAGGTGACGCAAAATACGAATGCGATGCTGTTGGAAGGCGTTTCGCGGCTTAATACATGGAGAGACTCTGCCACCGCACGAATTTGCAAAGCGATGTAAGGCAGTGTACCCAGCAGCATAAACACGGTCGCCAAGGCACCGGCCAATTGACTGCGGTAGCGGAAAGCGAATAAATCGGGCAGGGAGGTGAGCTGGTAATCCGAGGTTAAACGCAGTATCGGCTGTAATAATACCGGCGATAGAATGAATGCCAGTGTCGCGCCGAGATAAATCGTCAGGAACAGTAATCCGCTTTCATGGGCGAAGCCGACGCTGCCGTAATAGGTCCAGGATGTGGCGTAAACCCCGAGCGAAAGGGTGTAAACGATTGGATGAGCGATCCAACGGGACGGGATTTTGCCGCGATCCGCCGCGCTGGCGAGCCAGAACAAAAAGAACAGATACAATAAGCCGACAATAAACAGAAAGGCGAGATCATGGTTCATGGTCATCATGATGATGCACCAGGTAAGCGGCGAGCGTGATGATAATGGCCCAGAATAGATAGACCAGATACCAGGCCGATGCGGAATTCGCCCACCAGTCCATCAATGGTGATGCGAACAGTAGTGCCAGTAATAATCCGAGTAACCCGTTGAGGTCATTACGTTGGCTGGGAGGCTTGTTGTACATGTTGGATGATTCGCCGAATCGCTTTGGGCTTTCATAATGTTAGAATTTCGCGCCGATAACAATAAATGAGTCGGAATTTGATGGCTAACCTAATACTTGCCGGAGGAAATGATGGCAACTCAAGATACTTGCTGCACAATCGTCCCTTATTTCAAGGTCCATGCGAACCAGCTTGATGCATTCAAGATAATATGCGAGCAATTTGTCAGGCAAACTGAGACTGAACCCAAATGCCTCTATTATGGCTTCAGTTTTGATAATGAGCATGTGCATTGTAGAGAAGGTTATGAGGATGCTGAAGGCTTGTTGGCCCATCTTGATAATGTTGGCGCTATCTTGGATGAGGCACTGAAAATCGCTGACTTGACCCGGCTTGAGATACATGGCCCTGAACAGGAATTGGCGAAATTGCGTAAACCTTTGGAAGCGTTGAATCCTCAATATTTCGTGCTGAAATATGGTTTCCGACGGTAATGCTGCTCCCAATTAAATTTCTCTGGACAATGTTGTCATAAGGAGGAGTTTAGTGATTTGACGGCGCTAGGTGAAATATAAGCCCTGAGATCCGGTTAAGTTTCTCGATCTGGCGTTTTTAGAGTGCGTTGAATGTGCAGGATAATGCTTGATAAAGGTTGCTTGTTAAAATGATTAACGTTTTATTTCACTCACGAAGTCAACCTGAATTTAGTTTAGAATATTAGAAATTTCGCATTTTTTATTTCAGGAGAATATGCGTGTCTGGCACAGAAACAACCAGCCCCACTGTTGAGGTGGATCAAAATCCGATGGATACCCGTGTTGCTTTACGTCGTCTGATGAAGATGATCTATAAGGAGCAGGTTGAGCGTCGTAAAGAAATTGAGGCGTTGAATGAGCACCTCGAAAAGCGGGCGAGAATCACGAAATGGGTGATTATCCTCTTTATCATCATCGCCGTGATCGTTGGCTTCCATATGGCGTCAATCATTTATTCAATGAATGAGGACATGGGTAATATGAGTGACCAAATGACAGAAATGAGCGGCTTAATGACGAATATGAGCACGCAAATGACCAGTATGAATAGCCATATGTACTCTATGAGTCAGTCAATGAATACCATGGAAGGTGCCATGGTGCCGATGTCAGACAATATGCAGTTGATGACCGGTTATATGCGTGATATGAGGGATCACTTTAATGATGTGCGCGGTAATATGACCGATATCACGAATGATATGGATGCGATGACGCAAGTGATGAAGTCAATGCAATACGATACCAGCGTCATGCGTTTTGGCGTCAACAATATGTCCAGAGATACGCATGATATGGGCGAGCCGTTCCGTTCAATGAACGACTTTATTCCTTGGTGATGGATCCATAAATCATGCAGAGAGCATGCGGCGTGGGCGGTTTACGCCAACCAGCAAGCCACACCGTGCCCATTTTCTGTTTGTTTCATGGGTGGGTAGCTTGTGCGACATTTGGTTTGGGCCAATGGACAGCGCGCATGGAAATGACAGCCTTGCGGTGGGTTGGCGGGCGAGGGCAAGTCACCCTGTAGCGTTATGGGCTTTTGCCCGCGCGTTGGATCATATGTCGGCACAGCTTCCAGCAATGCTTGAGTATAAGGGTGCTGGGCATGCTGCAATATTTGCGTCACGTCGCCCTGTTCGACGATGCGTCCGAGATACATCACGGCGACCCGATCAGCCAGATACGCCACGACTGCAATATCATGCGTGATGAACAGATAGCTCAGTTGTAGTGTATTTTGCAGCCGCTTGAGCAAATTCAATACCTGCGCTTGCACACTCACATCCAGCGCGCTGGTGGGTTCGTCGCAAATCAATAATTTGGGTTGCATCGCCAGGGCGCGGGCGATGCTGATACGTTGACGTTGGCCGCCAGAGAATTGATGCGGGTAATGCTGCATGGTATCCGCTGGCAGTCCCACATGGTTGAGCAGATCAGCAACTTGTGCACGGTAGGTCTCCGGCGATTTCCCCAACTTCTGAGCGTGTAACCCCTCGGTGATAATGTCTTCCACCCGCATGCGTGGATTCATTGAGGAGGCCGGGTCCTGAAAAATAATTTGTATGTCGCTTCGCAACTGGCGTAATGCTTGGCCATTGAGTCGGGTCAGATCACGCCCGGCATATAAGATTTCCCCCCCGGTTGGCTTGGGCAGTTGCAAAATGGATTTGCCGACAGTGGTTTTACCGCAGCCGGACTCACCCACCAACGCCAGGGTACGGGCTTGCGGAATATCCAGATTAACGCCATCCACGGCTTTGATGTAGCCGGTCGTGCGGCGCAATACGCCCTGGCGAATCGGAAAATAAGCGCGCAAATCGCGTATGGACAGCAAGGGTGGTTGATTGTCCGGTGAATCCGTTGTCTGGGAGCCTACGGTGACCGAAGTGTTGGCGGTCTGTGCAGCGTCTACATAGCAACGATAGCCTGAGTGGTTATCTCCTTGCCAGGGCGGTAATCCGGTTTGGCAAATTGTTTGTGCCTGTTCACAACGCTCTATGAAGCGGCAGCGTTTGAAGCGTTGGTTTAATGGCGGCACCATCCCGGAAATCGCTTCCAGCCTCTGGCGGCGCTTGGCAGCGCTGGGTGTGGCGCGAAATAATTGCTGGCTATAGGGATGGCGGGGGTGTTGGTATAAGTCGCGTAGGTTGGATGTTTCAACGATTTGTCCGGCATACATCACGCCGACCCGGTCAGCCATTTCCGCGACGACGCCAAGATCATGGGTGATCAGTAAAATCGCCATACCAACATCACGTTGGCGTTGTTTCAGCAAATCCAGCACTTGCGCCTGGATGGTGACATCCAATGCCGTGGTCGGCTCATCCGCAATCAATAATGCCGGACGCCCGGCCATCGCGATGGCGATCATCACCCGTTGTTTCATGCCGCCGGATAACTGATGGGGGTAATCATGCATGCGCCGCGCCGCATCGGGAATGCCGACGGATTCGAGTAACTCAATGACCCGCTCATTGATCCGGTCAGCTTGTTCAGGATCGTGCAGCCGGACAGCTTCGGCGACCTGGGCACCCACCCGCATTACCGGATTCAGTGATGTCATCGGCTCCTGAAAAATCATGCCGATCCGACCACCACGGATTGCGCGCATTTTCACTTCAGGCAGATCCAATAAAGATTCGCCGTCCAATTGAATGTCGCCGCCGACAATCCGTCCACCGGTCGGGAGGAGTCGCATCAATGACAGGGACAACATCGATTTACCGCAGCCGGATTCACCCAGCAGGACAAAAGTTTCGCCTGACCGCAATTGCAGACTGACATCATCCACTACGCGGACGGGAGCTTCTGATGGCCCTAAATGTGTTTGCAGATGGTCGATATTGAGCAACATGGCGTTTACGCAGGTGCGAGGAAAAGTAAGATGGCGGTGCGGACGGATTATAGCCTTGATCCTGATTTGAAGTGGTCAAGCTTTATTGGCAGGGCGACCTCCATTAATCGCAAGTGACAGGCTTGCCGTTGCTTAACGTCTTCGATAAACGCGCGCGTCCGCCGCCATATAAAATAATCGCCCGATTCAAGGAGGGGCGGGGATCAGAGCAAAAGCGCAAAGTGACATTGCTGCCCCAGGCACTGCCGTCGGTTTGATAACGAATGAGGCGTCGTCCTTTACTGCTTTGCAGGCGGATGTGAGGAGCAATGGGCGAATTGACCCGGATCAGCGATTCGTTGGGATCTCTTGCTTTGTCGCCGTCGAGATCAATGAAAAGCATGTAACCTTTATGCCAGGCTTGGTACTCACCGTTGCAATGGGTGTGGTCATCCGTCGGGCATAAGGTGGTTCTTTGTCGCTCAATGACGGCTTTTAACCGGGCCATTTGCAACATCGCCAGCATATCTGATCGTGCGGTCAGTATGGCGTTATTGTCTGCCAGATGACCCCATTGCGGTATCGCTATGGTCAGTAAGATGGCGCCTACCGCCAGCGTGGATATCCATTGCAGCAGGCTGAATCCAGCATTTGGCGGCTGGGGCTGGTATATGGCCCCATGCCGGTCTGGCATCTGTGATCAATGAGCGACGCGCGCTAATCGCTCAATGGCGTTTTGCAGGTTCTCCATGCTGGTGGCGATCGAAATGCGTGCATGACCCGGCAGACCGAAAGCACTGCCTGGCACCAGAGCGATGCCTGCTTGTTCAATCAAATATTCGGCCAGTTGCAGGTCATCCTCAACGCCATCAAGCGCTGCAATCAGGCCATTGACGGATGGAAAAACGTAGAAGGTGCCGTCGGTTTTGATGCAGTCGATGCCGGGCAATTGACTCAGTTGCCCGGTCATCCAGTCATGGCGCGCTTTGAAGGCCTTAAGCATATGATCAACGCAGTCCTGCGGCCCGTTGAGCGCGGCTTCAGCGGCATATTGGGAGATCGAAGCGGGGTTTGAGGTGCTTTGCGACTGGATTTTCTTCATTGCCTGGATGATGTTCTTTGGCCCACCGGCATAGCCGATCCGCCAGCCGGTCATGGAATAAGCCTTGGATACGCCATTCAGCACCAGAGTGCGATCATATAAATCCGGGCAGACATTCAGAATATTGCAGAATTGGCCCTTTTCCCAAAGGATATGTTCATACATATCATCTGTGGCAATCAAAATATCCGGGTGCTGTCTGAGTACTTCGCCAAGTGCCGCCAACTCGTCTTGGCGATAAGCCATGCCGGTGGGATTGGACGGACTGTTCAGCACCAACAGGCGCGTGGCCGGGGTGATCGCCTCCGCTAATTGATCAGCGGTCATTTTGAATTGCTGACGGGCGTCAGTTGTAACGATCCTGGGTTGTGCGCCGGCCAGGATCGCCATGTCCGGGTAAGAGACCCAGTAAGGCACGGGTATGATCACTTCATCGCCAGGATTCAGGGTGGCCTGGGCCAGATTATAAAAACTTTGTTTGCCACCAACGGAAACCAGAATCTGATCCGGTGCATAGGTCAATTGATTATCGCGCTGGAATTTATCCATGATGGCTTGTTTTAAACTGGCCGTGCCATCCACCGCCGTATATTTGGTTTTACCCGCCTGAATTGCCTCAATCGCCGCCTGTTTGATGTGATCCGGGGTATCAAAATCCGGTTCGCCTGCGCCGAGACCGATGATATTCTGACCTGCTGCGCGCAAGGCATTGGCGCGCGCGGTGACCGCCAGGGTAGGGGATGGTTTGACTGCCTGAACGCGATGAGAGAGTAGATGTGGCATGGTGGCTTTTTATTCCATTGTGGATTGCGGTTAACTCAATATTTGAAGGCAGTCCGGCATCGCGGTGCCGAATTGCGTGCTTGATAAATCGTTGATCAAACTATTATGACAAAAAAATTTCACCTGGAAAGCAGTTATCAGCCTGCGGGCGACCAACCGGCGGCGATTGACCGATTAGTTGAAGGTCTGGGCGATGGCGAAGCAGGCCTGACGCTGCTTGGCGTCACAGGATCGGGCAAAACATTCACTATTGCCAATGTCATTGCGCAAGTACAAAGACCGACTTTGATATTGGCACACAATAAGACATTGGCCGCACAGTTATATGGCGAATTCAAGGAATTCTTTCCGCGTAACGCGGTTGAGTATTTTGTCTCTTACTATGATTACTACCAGCCTGAAGCTTATGTACCGTCGTCTGACACCTTTATCGAAAAAGATGCCTCATTAAACGAGCATGTGCAACAGATGCGCCTGTCTGCAACCAAGGCTTTACTGGAGCGGCCTGATACGATTCTGGTCGCCACAGTCTCCGCAATTTATGGTCTGGGCGACCCGCGACAGTATTTGAGCATGATGTTGCTGCTGGTGCGCGGCGATCCTATGGGACAACGGAAAATACTGCGTCGTTTGGCGGATTTGCAATATACGCGCAATGATATCGAGTTGACCCGTGGGACTTATCGCGTACGGGGCGAGGTGATTGATATCTACCCGGCGGAATCGGAAGACGAAGCCGTGCGGGTCGAAGTGTTTGATGATGAAATTGAAGCGATTTCAGTTTTTGATCCGCTGACGGGCGAAGTCAAACGCAAGGTGCCGCGCTATACCGTATATCCGAAAACCCATTATGTGACGCCCCGTGAAGTGATTCTGGCAGCGGTGGATCAAATTAAACAGGAGTTGAAGCATCGCCTGGGTTTGCTGCGTGATCAGAATAAATTGCTTGAAGCGCAACGCCTGGAGCAACGCACGCAGTTTGATCTGGAGATGATGTTGGAGTTGGGTTACTGCTCAGGCATTGAAAATTACTCGCGTTATATTTCCGGTCGCTCGGATGGGGAGCCGCCGCCCACATTATTAGATTATCTGCCGGACAACGCCTTGTTGGTCATTGATGAATCGCACGTCACAGTGCCGCAACTGGGCGGGATGTATCGCGGCGACCGCTCGCGTAAGGAAACCCTGGTTGAATATGGATTTCGTTTGCCCTCTGCGCTGGACAACCGGCCATTGCGTTTTGAAGAATTTGAAGGCCGTTCGCCGCAATGCATTTATGTTTCGGCGACTCCACGGGATTATGAAATCCAACACTCAGGAGACGTGATTGAACAAGTTGTGCGCCCTACAGGACTGGTTGATCCGGAAATAGCCGTCAAACCGGCCAGTTCGCAGGTAGACGACGTGATGTCCGAAATACGTGACAGAGTGCGGATGGGAGACAGGGTATTGTTGACGACCTTGACCAAGCGCATGGCCGAGGATTTGACGGATTACCTGATGGAGCATGAGGTGCGCGTCCGTTATCTCCATTCCGACATTGATACGGTCGAACGGGTTGAGATTATCCGGGACTTGCGCCTGGGTGAGTTTGACGTGTTGGTTGGCATTAACCTGCTGCGGGAAGGGCTGGATATGCCCGAAGTCTCGCTGGTGGCCATTTTGGATGCGGACAAGGAAGGTTTCCTGCGTTCGGAAGCCGCCTTGATTCAGACGATAGGACGCGCGGCGCGTCATGTGCGGGGCAAAGCGATTCTGTACGGCGACAAAATCACTGGTTCAATGCGCCGGGCGATGGATGAGACTGAACGTCGGCGCAAAAAACAACTCACCTTTAACGAAGAGCGCGGTATTTTGCCGAGAACCATCGAAAAAAGCGTTGCGGATATCATGGAAACTGCCGTGCCCGGCGGTTCGGCGCTGGGGCGGAAATACCTGAAAGTGGCTGAAGACAGCGCGACTTATGAAGTGATGGATCCAGCGGTCGCCGCCAAAGAAATCAAGCGTCTGGAAAAACACATGCAGGCACTGGCGAAAGATCTGAAATTTGAAGAAGCGGCGCAAGTACGCGACCAGTTAAAGCAGATTAAAGCAAGCGGCTTTCTACATTGACGGTTTTTGATGGCGTGTTCTGAGGTGTTGGGGGAAAGGCGTCGCTGCCAGTCGGCCTGCAGCCGTGGGATCATAAATGATCAAGGTGAAATACGAACGATAATTGCCTTGCTTCGCTTCATCTGTCACCCAAATGACCCAATCGGGTATGCCATTCCCATTGGTATCCGCAATGGCGACGGTTTGCATATGAAATAGCCAGCTTCCGGTTTCAAGCTGTGTGGCGGCGTCATGCGATGTCAGAGAATGTGCGGGATATAGCGCGTCCAGCGTGCGTTTCTCTGTATTGCTCTTCATGAATAACGAAGAAGGAAAAGAACGTAAATCCAATCTTGTGGACAAAGCCTCGCCGATAGACTGACGATCAATCTTTGCCGCTGGGCACAGCGTATCGGTTTCCGGTTGCAGTACGGCAAGCGCGTCGCAGGATAGATACTCGCTTTTCACCAGTTGGTTATTAACCGATTCACCAATCGCTTGATCCTTCAATAACTTATTGTATTCCAGACAATTCCTGGCGACTTCGCCATTGGCAAATTGCAAATCGGAGCGGTCAAGATCACTGCTGTCCCACTTAACAAAGCAAAATAGCCCGATTTCGATAGTCTTTTAGTT
>JAPQLC010000027.1 GCA_030826945.1 Candidatus Thiobius zoothamnicola | reverse complement strand
CCCAATCCTCAGGCGGCCTTTTCATTCAGGGTCGCCTAAATGGGACAGCAGTGGGTCAAGATGGAGTGAGGCGGCGCGCTGCTGCTGTAGATTAAAAAGTGTTTGATCCAGGATGCAGCCGGTTTCCGGTAATTGAGCGCTGGCATGCGCATGAACCACGGGTAAAAGAAAAAGCAGCGCACAAAAGGCGCTTGTGATGCTTTCCCGGAACGGGGTTTTAATATCGATACCCATAATTGCCATGCTGTTGCAGATTATTTTCGCCACAATATCATGGGTGCCTCATGAGATGACGTCTTCGTCAATACCACCCAGTCGTGGCCATCGCCAAAAGCTTCCTTAATAGACCAATCCATGCGCACAAACAAATCTTGATAACCGTCACGGTTGAAGTCTGCTCGAGCAGCCATCACATAATTCACCACCATTCCATCAAAGGAGACTTTGATGTTGTCTTCTTTTGACTCAATGAGTTTAAGCGTTGGCTCGGCGTGATGGAGATCTTCTTGGCGGTTATCCAGCCCTTGTCCACCCAGGTAGGGTATCGCCGTGGCAGGAAATGATTTTAGAAGTGAAAAATCGAACATGGCTGGCCAGAAAGTGATGGCTTTTTCCGGTGCCAGATAAAAACGATTGACCACTTCGCAATCGACGTTTAAAAAATCCCAGCGAGTATATTCACGAGGAGCAATTTCTGCTGCGCCAATCGATTTGACATCCAGGCAATCATTTACCGTGAAAATTTCATTTTCCGGGCTTGTGAATTCAATATCGAAGTTGAAGTTGTATAAACTGCCGTTTTTATGTAGCGAAGCGTCAAAAATAGATGCATTGAGCCAGCGTTCTTCAGAGGTTCCTGACGGCGAGGTCAGTTTTTCTTGTGCCCATGAAGTGTTGAACAGGCAAAACGCTAAAACCATCAGCCGGATCAACGCAACAAGGTTGTATTTAATCGCCATTACTCAATCCTCTTATGGTGTTTTCTTTATACTGACTTCGGCAGCATTAAATAACCCTTTGACTAATTTATTGCGTGTTGGGCCAATACCTTTACGATTACTTTCTTTTGCTGCCTCAGCCCATTTTCTTTGTTTTATGTGGGAGTTCATCTTGGTATATTGACCTTTGAGTTTGGTGATTCCAAGATTAAACACCATATCAAATAAGCCCTTTTGTCCATCTACTGGCATGGCGTCAAAATCTTTGGCGAAGCCATTAGCTGTGGTGTAATAACCAGTAAGTTCTTTGTAGAATGATTGAACATGCTTATTACGTTGGGTATTGATATCAGTATCTTTCATCACCAGTGTAGTATGTTTTTTGTATGAACTGGCGCCAAAGCGTTGACCAAACGATAATTTCTTTATCGCTTCGTATTCAGCGTATTTCTCTGTCAATGTCGCAAGAGTTAAGGAATTGTTAGCGCCTTTCTTATACATTACTACGTTTGCCATTGCTGCTTTATTAGGCACCATGTGACCAACACCGACAGTAACTTTACCAACCGTATCCAAATACAAGTGTGAGACGCGTCCTTCGTATTTTTCAATGTTTTTACTGACTTCATTTTTTACTTTTGTATTCAATGGCATGAGATATCTCCTTTTTTCTCTGTCATTTTCTCAGGTTTGCCCAGGCTCATTAGCCGATTTGGTAAATTATAGCCTGCCACAGCTAGGAGAAAGAAGCAAGGTGGTAAAGTGAGAGAAGGGATGATCTTTATGATTATTTATCATGCTTTCTTTAGCCAGATTAACTTCTTTGTCTTCACTGGAAACGGAAAGCAGAGATAGTCGATATAGTCTTGTTTTAGTAGCCATAAATCACTCGAATATCACCATTCCCCATTTACTGCCAGAAGCTCAACGGAACTCTCAGATACCATCAAGAGGAAAGAACCGCGCAAGTTTGGTGCCTACTGTAGTATTATGCTTCTTTCTCAACATTACTTTGTTTCCTTGACATAGAGGCCCATGTTGAGTTCTCCTTTGAAATAAGCGATTCAACACGTTCTACTAACAAACGAAATTTATCTTTTGTATCATATGGTTTAACACAGGTAAGATAAATATATTTTTCGTGTTTTAATTGCTCAGCAGTTGTTCGATATTCAATCCAATTTTCCTGGTATTTGAATAAGGCAGTGATTGCTGCTGCAATTGCGATAAAAACACCGAGACTACCGATTATCCATTGAGAATATGGGATTCTTTCTCCCATGCCAGACAAGAGTGGGATCAACGCAGCAGACACAATCTCTATTAATCTGAGAAACCTAAACCATTTTTGATTGTGTTGACTTTTTCTACTATACCAAGCTAATTGATTATCAAGGCGATCTTTTAGGTATTCCTCTTCATTCATACCAGTTCTCTTACAGCTTTTATTATATTTTCCCGGTTCCAACTAACCATAGGAATCGATGAGGAATTTTGTACATTACGCGGAACACGCCGCTGATCCCATGGCTTAATCCCAATTATTAGCTTCTCCATTCTTTGAGCTTCCTGGATTTCATAATCAATCCAATTGCTATGAGCCGCATACATGCCGCCTAGAATTATAATTATCTGCGCAGGGCGGATCTGCTTGGTAATACCTTTTTCAAGGCCTTTTTTTGTATTGTCAGGAAGAGCATCATGACTTGGCACACTGCAATTACGCCATAAGAAATTCGATTCCTTATCAAACCAACCCACCAATTTGTAATAGTGCTCGTTGTATTGCCATGCATGACTAATAAATATCATTCGTCTTTTCAAGGCTGGCATTTCTTTCTCCTACCTAAAGATAATAATCTGTTTTGGATAGTTTTATTCCGCCGGGATTCATATTATTTCCTTTTCTTGAAGTCAAAAAGGTTGATGTTGATCTTTTTAACTTAGTTACGGTTCCGGTATTGACTGGTTGGGGAATTTTCCAGCACTGCAGTGTATTCATCGGCTGAATATTGCTTTTGAGATTTTAGATGATCAATTCACAGCAACGGGTTCGGTGTTAAACAGTTTTTTCTTGAAGTTCAGCGCAAATTCATAGGCTTGCCGGTTCTCAGCGATATATTTTTCCAATACCTTGAGTGCCATAGCTTTCTTTTCCGGGTAGTCTGAGGTTCCTGAATAAAGCCAGTTAAGCGCAAAATTTTCCAGGTAGGTATTGAATAAATCGGGTCTTTTTGTCATTTCAGTGAAGAAGAAATCTGGATCGTCCAACATCACATCCAGCAGCCCGTCTTTAATCGTCAACCAATTTGCCGCAGGATTTCCAGATGCCAATTGATTGAGGATATTGGCCATATTTTCCTGCCGGACATAGGTTGAGAGATTGTTATTTTTTACGGTTTCAAGCATTGAGAGCAGATGAAAATAGCGATGATTGGCTGTTTCCATAGATTGGTCTGCCTGAATTAGCGTGGTATAGCAGAAAAAAATTGCTAAGCATGCTGTTAGCGCCAGTTTGGTAAGCATCATCGTACATACACCTTGATATTATTCGGGGTTCGAATCGCCTTGATTAAGGCATTCAGAGCGGCAGATGAACTCCATATTTCATCGCCATGTCGGCTACTGCCAATTAATATGCATCCTGTTGTATCGGATATTCGATTTCCAGCATGGATTTCGATGGCGGTACGCCCATTTGCGTCATCCAATAAAATAACCTTCCTGTTAAATTTTGGGCTGTCGTAGATTTTGGCGCTATATTCGCCCGCTGCGATTTTTCTATCGCCATTTTCCAGCGTGACGCCTTTGTCTATACCATTGAGGCGTATTTTTCCATGGACAGATCCTGAAACAGGTACTGGTTGATCTCTGATAACTTCAATGGTGTCTATGGTGATGCCTCCACAAATCAAGATGGCTGATAAACCAAACGACTCAGGGTATCTCCAGGCAGTATCTCAATCTCTCCGCACAAACAATAATCCGCGATTGCAATCAGTTGTTCATCGGCATAAATCAAGGGTAGATAAGGTCGTCGCCAGGGTGGAATATGAAATTCCTGACAGAGTTTTTTAAAAGTGCGATGTCCTTGCCGGCCTGCGGGTTGGCACATAATGCCTTCAGTGCGCCAGCCGATGCGGATCTTGCCGTTTCGCCATAGCCGGTCTGGTATCCCCTGATGTTCGTCTGGTTGCCGGGCCAAATGTCCGCAGCCTGCTGGTAATGTCAGTTTGGCGATATCCGGCCATGCCAAGGTCGTTTGGGGCGGTGGGGGTTGTCGGCGAGCTGTCAGCCAAAGTTCATCCCGGTAGCGTCTTAGCACGCCTTCGCCCCAACTGACTTGGGGGGAGGCGTCAGGGGTGGTATTGAGCAGGTTCTGTTCAATTTGGGCGAGATGTGCCTGGCGTGGTGTTGCATGGCCATTTTGCCGTACCCAGGTCCGAATGACCCAGGCTCGCAGGTTTTCATCCCGTTTTTTCAGTGCGTGGATCGACAGGCTGCCTTGCGGATTCAGGCATTGCTGGAGGGTTTCTTCAGCCTGCGCATGGATATTTGGCAGTGCCGCTGCTATATGGCTGGCACTGCGCGATAGGGTTTTAGGGATGCCGGGCCAGCGTTTGCGCAACAATGGCATGATTTCATGGCGTAGATAATTCCGGTCGTGTTGGGTGTTCTGGTTGCTGGGATCTTCAATCCATTGCAGTTGATGTTTTGCGGCATAAGCCTGCAATTCCGTTTGTGGAAATGATAATAAAGGCCGTGCATGCCAGCCTTGTCGCCATGCGCGGCATGTGGGCATGGACGCCAGCCCGTCGATGCCTGCCCCCCTGAACATTTGCAGCAGTAAGGTTTCCGCCTGGTCATCAGCGTGGTGCGCGGTCAGTAGCATGCCGTTGTCCGGCAATGTCTCGGCGATGGTGGCATAACGCGCATCGCGCGCCATGGCTTCCAGGCTGACGCCCGCTTCCGGTTGTAGGTTCAGATGGCGTATTGCCAAAGGGATGCCTAATTGTTGGCAGATGTTGGCGCAGTGTTGCGCCCATTGGTCAGCTTCCGCTTGTAAGCCATGCTGGATATGTATGGCATGAACAGGTGCGTCCAGTTGGGCTTGCACGGTATGCATGAGGTGCAGCAGCACATGGGAGTCCAGGCCGCCGCTGTATGCCGCCAGGTAGGCGGCAGGTCGGGGGAATGATTGAAGGTGGGAGAGGAAAGATTGGCGAGTCAGCAAATCAGTCGTTATTGGCCATTCACCATGCCGTAGCTCATCAGGCGTTGGTGGCGATTCTCTAACAGCCGGTCCACCGGCTCGGGCGTCAGATTATCCAATGTTTCAACCAGCGCTTGTTTCAGGTGGCGCGCGGTCATTTCATAGTCACGATGCGCACCGCCCAGTGGCTCCTGAACGATCTCATCAATCAGGCCGTGTTTTTTCAGATCCTGTGATGTGATGTTCATCGCTTCGGCGGCGAGCGGCGCTTTCTCGGCATTTTTCCACAAAATGGAGGCGCAGCCTTCGGGCGATATCACCGAATAGGTGCTGTATTGCAACATCATGACCCGGTCAGCGACGCCAATCGCCAAAGCGCCGCCCGATCCACCTTCGCCGATCACCACGGCGATAATCGGGGTGTGTAATCCGGCCATTTCAAACAAATTGCGCGCAATCGCCTCGCTTTGACCACGTTCTTCCGCGCCGATTCCCGGATAAGCGCCAGGGGTGTCAATGAAAGTGACCACTGGCAGCCGGAAACGCTCGGCGGTGCGCATCAAACGTAAGGCTTTGCGATAGCCTTCAGGCTTTGGCATGCCGAAATTGCGTTGAATTTTGTCTTTGGTGTCACGCCCTTTTTGATGGCCAATCAGCATCACCGGGTAGCTGTCGATGCGGCCAAGTCCGGCGACGATAGAAGGGTCATCCGCATAAGCGCGATCACCGTGCAGTTCTTCAAAGTTATCAATCAGCAGATTGATGTAATCCAAAGTATAAGGGCGCAGTGGATGGCGGGATAATTGAGAAATCTGCCAGGGCGTCAGGCTGCTGAAGATAGATTCCGTCAGCGACTGGCTTTTTCCTTCAAGGCGTTCAATTTCCTCTTGAATGTTGATTTCGTTATCATTACTGACTAAGCGTAGTTCTTCAATTTTGGCTTGCAACTCGGCGATGGGTTGTTCGAAATCAAGAAAATCAAGGTTCATAAGTCTTCTTCTGGCAGTGCATTCCCGGGAAAAGGCGACCTGCGGGCGGCAGGACATCCTCCATGATCAGATGTGCTGCAATGATACCTTAAATGAACCGTTTTATTGGTCGGTATTAAGTAAATAAATTATTCATCGCCCGATGGATTTCTTTGTTCACTGCCACACCATCTTTATCCATCACCTGGTCAATCACCCAGCGGTTCATGGCCTGATCGCCCATGATTTGTTGTATTTCATAACCCAGATGGCGCATGAATGGATATGACGGGCCATCTTCGTTATGGGCGAATTCCGCATATTCAGCACCGCGTTGATTCAACTTGGCGATGAATGGATTGATGTAATCGCCCGGCCCGAGTAAATCCAAACTGTTATCTTGTAAATGGTTGGCCTGTTGTTTTGCCAGCAAAGTCACCAATTGCGCGCGTTCCGCCTTTTCCAGGTGAAAGCGGATGTGCGCCAGACGATCCACGATCTGCAACTGAAAAATCAGATATTCGGTGATCACGGCCAAACGCTGTTCATCCCCGTCATAAATGAAGTCTTCGCCATGCAGGTTAATCGCTTTGTCTTTTGCGATGCGCCAACTGATGAAAGCCAGCGCGCTTGCGATTTCTTCCAATGAACGCGCGGATTCGTCGTTATGCCAGTGGCTTTTGATACGTAGTGCCATGCTCTGAGTCTATGCCTTATTTGAATATGGCGACAAAGTGTAATTTTTCCTTGTTTGCAAATACGTCTTTATCCAGGTGGTTGCACCTGCGTTATTGTTCTATGATATTCGACTTTTCACTACGAAAAACTGGCCATCATGCCGTCTGACGTGGCAGGATGCGCGGCTGTTTCCGGTCAATTGTGTCTGACCACAGGGTCATATTGTAAAATTGGGTGCTTTGCACGGAAGAAACTTTTGTATGTGGGCAAGTCGGGAATGCGCAAAAAGGGAGTTTACAGGCCAGTAAATGACCGATTGAGCACATTTTTAGGTAGCCTGGATGTGAGAAGGCTTTCGGGTAAAGTGCTCGGGTTTAGATCGTCAGTGGGGTATGCGCCCTGCTGACGGCCCAAGGGGATGGTGTCACCTTTCCTTTTGGAAAATGCTATCGGTTTTGTGCCCGCCGCAAGCGGCGGGGAATTAAGATTAACCTCGTTTCTATTTCGGGTAAGGCGTAAAAAATGAGTTACCACACGCTGCCATTACAACAAGGCTTGTACAATCCCGCCAATGAGCATGATGCTTGTGGCGTTGGTTTCGTCGCCCACATCAAAGGGCGGAAGAGTCATGACATCGTCAGTCAAGGGTTGACGATTCTCAAACGCCTGCAACACCGGGGCGCAGTCGGTGCCGACCCGCGCGCGGGGGATGGGGCTGGCCTGCTGATGCAGATTCCCGATCGCTTTTTCCGTGCAGTGGTGGATTTCACTTTGCCGCCGGAAGGCCAGTATGCCGTTGGCATGCTGTTTTTACCTCAAGAAGCCGCCCAGCGCGCCACAGCACAGCGCATGGTTGAGCAGTTGATCGCGGATGAGCAACAAGATTTGCTCGGCTGGCGTGATGTGCCGGTGAATAATGCCGGTTTAGGCGATAGCGTGTTGCCCACTGAGCCATGCGTCCGTCAAGTGTTTGTGGCTTGCGGCGCGGATTGCGCCGATCAAGATGCTTTTGAACGCAAGTTGTTCATCATTCGCAAGCAAATTGAGAATCTGGCGCAAACTGTTCGTCAGGAAGGTGGCGGCGATTTTTATTTTTCGTCATTTTCTTCACGTACCTTGGTTTACAAAGGCATGCTGCTGGCTGATCAGGTCGGCGAATATTATCCGGATCTGACCGATGAGCGCTTGGTTTCAGCGATGGCGCTGGTGCATCAACGTTTTTCCACGAACACTTTTCCGACCTGGAATCTGGCTCATCCATTCCGCATGGTTGCGCATAATGGTGAAATCAACACGGTTCGCGGCAATGTCAATTGGATGGCGGCGCGCAAGCATTGCATGCAGTCTGAGATTCTGGGTGAGGATTTGGCGAAAATCTGGCCTTTGATTCCGGAAGGTCAATCTGACACGGCTTGTTTTGATAATGCCTTTGAATTATTGGTGATGGGCGGCTATTCCATGGCTGAGGCCATGATGATGCTGATTCCCGAAGCCTGGGCCGGTAATCCGCAAATGGATGAACAGCGCCGCGCCTTTTATGAATACCATGCCGCCTTGATGGAGCCATGGGATGGCCCAGCCGCCGTCGCATTCACGGATGGCCGCCAAATTGGTGCCACGCTGGATCGTAACGGCCTGCGCCCGGCCCGCTACCTGATCACTGATGATGACCTGGTGGTGATGGGTTCTGAGATGGGTGTTTTACCCATTCCGGAAGAGAAAATCGTCAAAAAATGGCGTTTGCAGCCAGGCAAGATGTTCCTGATTGATATGGAAAAAGGTCGCATCATTGATGATGTTGAGCTGAAAGCCGAACTGGCTGGCGCTTTGCCTTATCAGGACTGGTTGGATAAATCGCAAATTCATCTGGAAGCGCTGCCCAGTGATGTGGAAGTGGCCAGCTTGGATGAACAGACCTTACTAAATCGCCAACAGGCTTTTGGCTACACCCAGGAAGATATCAAATTCCTGCTGACGCCTATGTTGATGACTGGCATGGAGGCGATTGGCTCTATGGGCGCGGATAATCCGCCCGCCGTCCTGTCAGACAAGCCCAAACATCTGTCGAATTATTTCAAGCAACTGTTCGCTCAGGTCACCAATCCACCGATTGACCCGATCCGTGAAGAGATTGTGATGTCCTTGGTCTCTCTGGTCGGGCCACGTCCCAATCTGTTGGGCTTGAAAGGCAATAACGCCAATATGCGGTTGGAATGTAAACAGCCGGTGTTGACCAATCTGGATTTGGAACGCATCCGTCATGTGGAAGAGTCCAGTGAGGGTGCTTTTCGTACCAAGACTTTGCCGATCACTTATTCAGTCAGTCAAGGCGAATCCAGTATGGCCTCTGCTTTGGATGCTTTATGCGCCAACGCGGAACAAGCTGTATTGGATGGTCACAATATCTTGATTCTGTCGGATCGCGCCGTGGATGCGGCGAATATCGCCATCCCTGCGCTATTGGCGACTTCAGCCGTGCATCAACACCTGATCAGTAAAGGGCTGCGCACGGAATCCGGTTTGGTCGTGGAGACCGGTGCCGCGCTGGAAGTGCATCATTTTGCCACTTTGGCCGGTTATGGTGCAGAAGCTATCAACCCTTATCTGGTGTTTGAAACCATCGAATCCATATTGCCCGATTTGCCCGACGCGCCAGACTTCGCCGAAGCCTGCAAGCGTTATATCAAGGCTGTGGGCAAAGGGTTATTCAAAGTCATGTCCAAAATGGGCATTTCCACTTACCAATCCTACTGCGGCGCGCAAATATTTGATGCGGTTGGTTTGTCCACGGTCTTTGTCAGCCGTTATTTCACCGGCACACCAACCCTGATTGAAGGCGTCGGTCTGGATGAAATCGCCGCCGAAGCGCGGCGCTGGCATCACAATGCTTACGGAAATACGGCGATCTACAAACTGCACTTGGATGTGGGCGGTGATTATGCTTACCGTATCCGTGGTGAGGATCATATCTGGACGCCGGAAACGATCAGTAAACTGCAACATGCCGTGCGTGGCGAAAATGCCGCCACCTATGCGGAATACGCTCAGTTGATCAATGAGCAAAACGAACGCTTGCTGACGCTACGTGGCTTGATGACGTTCAAATTCGCGGATGCGCCTGTACCATTGGATGAAGTGGAGCCTGCCAGTGAAATCGTCAAGCGTTTCGCCACGGGCGCTATGTCGTTTGGCTCGATTTCGTATGAAGCGCACTCGACTTTGGCGCGGGCGATGAATCAGATCGGGGGTAAATCCAACACTGGCGAAGGCGGCGAAGAGCCAGAGCGGTTTAACCCATTGCCGGATGGTTCCCGCAATCCTGAGCGCTCGGCGATCAAGCAAGTGGCGTCCGGACGTTTCGGCGTGACCACTGAATATCTGGTCAATGCGGATGATATCCAAATCAAAATGGCGCAAGGTGCCAAGCCCGGTGAGGGTGGTCAACTTCCCGGCCATAAAGTCAACCAGCAGATCGCCCGGGTGCGTCACTCAACCCCTGGGGTGGGCTTGATTTCACCACCGCCGCATCATGATATTTATTCCATTGAGGATCTGGCCCAACTGATTTATGACTTGAAAAATGTTCAACCAGCGGCGCGCATCAGTGTCAAGCTGGTATCTGAAGTGGGGGTTGGCACTGTCGCGGCGGGCGTGTCCAAAGCGCATGCGGATCATGTCACTATCGCTGGCTATGACGGTGGTACGGGGGCGTCGCCGCTGACTTCGGTCAAGCATGCCGGCTCGCCCTGGGAAATCGGCCTGGCTGAAACCCACCAGACTCTGGTGCTGAATCGCCTGCGTTCCCGGATCGCTGTACAAGCTGACGGTGGCATGCGCACGGGACGTGATGTTGTCATCGCGGCTTTGTTGGGTGCGGATGAAATTGGTTTTGCCACGGCTCCGTTGATCGCTGAAGGCTGCATCATGATGCGCAAATGCCATCTGAACACCTGCCCGGTTGGTGTCGCCACTCAGGATCCGGAATTACGCAAACGCTTCACCGGCAAACCCGAACATGTCATTAACTATTTCTTCTTCGTCGCTGAAGAAGTGCGGCAACTCATGTCCAAACTGGGTTTCCGTCGCTTTGATGAAATGATCGGCCAAATGGATAAGCTGGATATGCGTCAGGCGATCCAACATTGGAAAGCGAGAGGACTGGATTACAGTCGTTTGCTGAGCAAACCATTGCAAGCAACTGGTGCCGCTTTGTATTGTTCCGAGAAGCAAGATCATGGCATTGACAAGGCGCTGGACAATCAGTTGATTGAACAAGCCCAACCTGCCTTGCAAAAGGGCGAAGCGGTCACATTAGATATCGCTATCAATAACACCAATCGCTCCTTCGGCGCTTTGCTATCGGGTCGGTTGGCTGAAAAATACGGTCATGCCGGATTACCGGATGACACGATTCAGATTCATGCCAAAGGCACCGCCGGTCAATCTTTCGGTGCTTGGGTTGCCCGGGGCGTCACCATCAAATTGATTGGCGAAGGCAATGATTATGTCGGTAAAGGCTTGTCAGGCGGGAAATTGATTATCATGCCGCCAGCGGCATGCAAAATCGCTTGTGCCGAAGAGAATGTGATTGTGGGCAACACGGTGTTGTTTGGCGCGATCAGTGGTGAATGCTATTTCAATGGCGTCGGTGGTGAGCGTTTCGCCGTGCGTAACTCCGGTGCGACCGCCGTGATTGAAGGCGTTGGTGATCATTGCTGCGAATACATGACAGGCGGGGTCGTGGTCGTGCTTGGCCAGACCGGACGTAATTTCGCCGCCGGTATGTCAGGCGGCATTGCCTATGTGTTGGATGAAGATGACAGCTTTGCGCAACGTTGCAATCTGTCTCAAGTCGAGCTGGAGCCGATTCGGGAAGAAGACGATGCGTTGGAGGCCTTATGCCATCAGGGTGGTGATCTGGAAACCCATGGCCGGGTGGACGTGTCGCACGACATGACACGGTTTGACGCCATCCGTCTCAAGCAATTGATTGAAAATCATCGGGACCATACGAATTCCAGCGTTGCCCGGCAAATACTCGACGATTGGGACGAGTATTTGCCGAAATTCCGTAAGGTGATGCCGGTTGAATATCGTCGGGCCTTATTGGAGATACAGGCGGAACAAGCCAAGCAAGCGGCTTGATTTTTCGCGGCATCAAGCTATTTACAGGTAGCATTGTCAAGCAGTTGCGCTTGCTCTCATGACGATGCTATCCAGGCGGACCGGGTTTTATGCTGACCGCCATTGATAATCGGATAAGTGATATGGGTAAGCCAACAGGTTTTAAAGAAATTGAACGTCAGGATCGCGCCTATGCGCCAGCGGCTGACCGGGTGACGCATTACCAGGAGTTCGTGATTGCGTTGGGTGATGAGGATGTCAGCGCGCAAGGCGCGCGTTGTATGGATTGCGGTATTCCGTTTTGTCACGCTGGCTGTCCGGTCGATAACCTGATTCCTGATTGGAACGATCTGGTTTATCGTGGTGACTGGCGGAAGGCGATTGACGTGCTGCACAGCACCAACAACTTTCCTGAAGTGACGGGACGCATCTGCCCGGCTCCCTGTCAGGAATCGTGCACGCTGAACATCACGGATGAGCCTGTGACGATCAAAACGATTGAGTGCGCCATTGTTGATAAGGCTTGGGAAAATGACTGGATCCAGCCACAAATCGCTGCCCAGAAAACGGGCAAAAAAGTCGCTGTTGTCGGTTCCGGGCCGGCTGGGTTGGCTGCCGCTCAACAACTTGCCCGGGCGGGTCATCAGGTCGTGGTTTATGAACGTCAAGACCGGATCGGCGGCTTGTTGCGCTATGGCATCCCGGATTTCAAACTCGATAAAGGTCTGATTGACCGACGCATCCGGCAAATGGAGGCTGAAGGCGTCGAATTCCGGGTCAATGTGCAAGTTGGTGTGGATATCCCGGCCAAGCAATTGCATGATGATTATGATGCTGTACTACTGACTGGTGGATCTGAGCATCCGCGCGATTTGCCTATCCCAGGCCGTGAATTACATGGTGTGGAATTCGCTATGGATTTTCTGCGCGCCAACAGCAAAGTGGTGCAAGGCGTAGCGGGTGCGGAAGCGGGTCTGATCAGCGCCCGGAATAAAAATGTCGTGGTGATTGGCGGTGGTGATACCGGATCTGACTGCATTGGCACCTCAAATCGACATGGTGCTGCCTCAGTCACTCAAATTGAAATTCTGGATAAACCGCCGGTGCGGGAAGACAAGGCGCTCACCTGGCCGGACTGGCCGCATAAATTACGGACCTCAACCTCGCAGGAAGAAGGTTGCGAACGTCTGTGGAATGTCGCCACCAAAGCTTTTATTGACGATGGTCAGGGTAACTTGAAGGGGCTGAAATGCCATCTGGTCAGTTGGGACAAAGATGATCAAGGCCGTTGGCAGATGTCTGAAGTCGAAGGTTCTGAATTTGAGCTTAAAGCGGATCTGGTCACTTTGGCGATGGGCTTCGTGCATCCGGTCCATCAAGGCATGTTGGAAGAACTTGGCGTCAAATTGGATGCGCGCGGTAATGTGGATGGTGTCACTGAAGGGCAGGATGCCTATAAAACCTCTATCACAGGCGTTTTTGCCGCAGGGGATATGCGTCGTGGCCAATCATTAGTGGTGTGGGCGATCCGGGAAGGACGACAAGCCGCACGGGCCGTGGATGTTTATTTGATGGGGGCGTCTGGTTTATAAGATTCTCCAGAGCTGAGTGTTTGGCCAATTGATCGCTTGACAGGCCGAACATAAAATACGGTGGAATATGTAAGCTGATCAATTCACTCAATTGGAGGCCGCCATGCCAGCCTATGAACACCTTGCGGATAATTTTAGCCATGGTCATGTTGTTTATGGTTTGGATGGCCCCCGGAAACAAGCTTTAAACGCGCTGCAAACCCATGGCTTTGAACGAACCTCGAAAGTTTCAAAACCTTTTAGTTGTGGACTCGCCAGTAAAACGAAACGGAATATTATTATTCAAAATGATCTGACGAATGCCGTGTGGGATCCAGGGAGTGCCAATCAATACGCTACGGATAAAAACATCAAGAAGGCATTAGTCAATGGACAGACAGGGATCCATTTTAAAGCCCTCCTGTCAGGACACGATAAATATAATGTTGCTTCCCGTGTTGACCCGGAAACTGATCCAGTCAAGAAAGCCACGAATGCCTGGAAACGCACCAGTAAAGCTGGGTTGGAGTTTCATGTAAAAAACAATCGAACGGTTCACTTCATCATGACTGGCCTGAACATTCATGACATCGCATCAAAATCAGGCCATGGGCAAAGCATCACCAGTTCAGAGTTACGTTGGTTGTACAGGCATCGGCATCTGGATAATGTGAAGGATAACGTGAAATTCTATAACGCAGATCAAGAAATGAGCCACGATGAGGTATTTAGCGATCCCGCGTGGGGGGCTTATAGGCCGAAGCATTTATATCAGGGGGATTGGGAAAGAACCTCCCGACGGTCCGATTCACTTGATGAAGGTTCAAAATATAAGCCGACGCCCACGCGAGTGCGGTTAAATTCCGTTTAGCGTTTCTCAGGTTGTTGATGCCGTTCATGTAAAAAACGCACCACTTCAGCGCGATAGTGGTTGTATTGTGGATTCTCCGCCAAGGCCAGTCGATCACGTGGGCGTTCCAACTCAATCGGCAGAATTTCGCCAACTGAGGCATTTGGCCCATTGCTCATCATCACGATCCGGTCAGAGAGTAGTACGGCTTCGTCCACGTCGTGCGTGATCATGATCACGGTATTGTTTAACGCGTTCTGAATTTCCATTAATGCGTCTTGCATGTGAGTCCGGGTGAGCGAGTCCAGTGCGCCAAATGGTTCGTCCATCAGCAGTACTTTGGGTTGCATGGAAAGCGCGCGGGCGATGCCGACACGCTGTTTCATGCCGCCGGATATTTCATCCGGGCGCAGCTCCAGCGCATGGCTCATGCGCACCAGTTCCAGGTTGTGCCGCGTCCATGCATCTCTTTCCGCTTTGCTTTTGGTCTTTTTGAAGACTTTATCAACGGCTAAACGCACATTGTCGTATACGGTCAGCCAGGGCAGCAGAGAGTGGTTCTGGAATACCACGGCGCGATCAGGCCCTGGGGTATCGACTTCGCTTCCTTCCAGTATCACGCCGCCGATGTTGGCTTGCAGTAAGCCAGCGACAATGTTCAACACGGTCGATTTTCCGCAACCCGAGTGACCAATTAAGGTGATGAACTCGCCTTGATTGACTTTCAGGTTGACATCTTCCAATACGGTGAGTGGGCCATTATCGGTCGGGAAAGTGATGCCGACATGGTCAATATTCAGGTAATTCGTACTCATGGTGGTTTCCTTATCGCAAGACCGCGTTTTTGTCCCAATTCACTTGACGTTGCAGCATCAACATCATGCGATCCAACAAGAAACCAATCAGGCCGATCACCAATACCGCCACCATGATACGCGCCAGCGAATTGGAGCTGCCATTCTGGAATTCATCCCAAACGAATTTGCCCAGACCGGGGTTTTGCGCCAGCATTTCAGCGGCAATCAACACCATCCAGGCAATGCCCAGACTCAGGCGCAAGCCAGTGAAGATCATCGGCACCGAGGAAGGCAATACAATTTTGCGCGTGCGCGTCCACCAGTCCAGTTGCAGTACCCGACTGACATTGATCAAATCAGGATTGACGCCGGATACCCCAACGGCGGTATTGATGATGGTCGGCCATAAGCAACAGAGCGATACCACGATGGCCGAATTGATGAAGGATTTTTCCAGCCAGGGGTCTTCACTGACATATACAGCGGAGACCACCAGTGTAACCAGCGGGAGCCAGGCTAGCGGCGAAACCGGTTTGAACAGTTGGATGATCGGGTTAAAGGCTTGATACAGTACCTGGTTCATACCAATCACAATACCGATGGGTATGGCGATCAGCGAGGCAATGATAAAACCGGTCATAACGGTTATCAGGCTGATGCTGATTTGTTGCGGAAAAGTGACCGGGCCAGTGTATTTGCGTTGCAGATAACGGTCGATTTTTTCCTGCGGTTTGCCTTGCGCACGTGCTTTGTCCGCTTTTTGCTGCATACGTTCATAAAAAGCCGCCGCTTTATCTTGTTCGGTCTGATGCTCCTGATATAACGTAATGCCTTGCTGCATCACCGCCAGTGGGCCGGGGAAAGCGCCTAATGATGTTTGGATATTTTGCGCGCCAGCCGACCAGATCAAACCGAAGACCAATAGCGCGGTGATCGGTATGAGTAGATTCATCAGTTGGCGTTTACCGATTGTGACAGCGCGCGCCAACCCATTCCATTGAAACAGCTTTTGATACGACATCTTATAAAACCTGATCGCCTTTCAAGCCGATTTTAAGTGAATCAATATAAGCGTTTGGTTGTTCGCCATCGAATATGATGCCATCAATAAAGTCGTCCTGTGCGGGTTTGTAACCGCTTTCCTTGTCGAAATCAGGAAATTCGCTGGCTTCCATATAACCTTCTGCGATCAACGCTTTGGCCGCTTGGGCATAAATATCGGGGCGGTAAACATTTTTGGCGACTTCGTGGAACCAAGCATCCGGTTTGGGTTCGCTGATCTGGCCCCAGCGGCGCATTTGCGTCAGATACCAAATAGCATCCGAATAATAGGGGTAGGTGGCGTTGTAGCGGAAGAACACGTTGAAATCAGGCATTGTACGTCTGTCGCCTTTTTCGTATTCGAAATAACCCGTCATGGAGTTGGCGATGACTTTGTAATCTGCGCCGACATAATGGGATTGTGATAAGTATTTGACGGCCTCTGGGCGATTGGCGTTATTGTCGGCATCCAGCCATTTGGCGGCGCGCAGCAACGCTTTGACGATGCGGACGCTGGTATTCGGGTATTTCTCGGTGAATGCCTGGGTGAGTCCAAACACTTTTTCCGGGTTGTTTTTCCAGATTTCATAATCAGTGATCACGGGTACGCCAATGCCTTTGAACACAGCTTGTTGATTCCAGGGTTCACCAACGCAATAGCCATGAATGGTGCCTGCTTCCAATGTGGCTGGCATTTGTGGCGGCGGTGTGACGGATAAAAGTGCATCCGCATCAATGGTGCCGGCGATGTCGCCCTTGTGTGGTGCATAGTAGCCGGGGTGAATGTCGCCCGAGGCCAGCCAATAGCGCAGTTCGTAATTATGTGTCGAAACCGGGAATACCATGCCCATTTTGAAGGGCTTGCCATCAGCTTGGTATTGATCGACCACTTTTTTCAGGTATTCCGCCTTGATTGGATGTTCCGGTTTACCGTCTGGTTGTTTGGGGGCATGCGCTTTCATGGCCTGCCAGACGGCATTGGAAACTGTGATGCCATTACCGTTCAAATCCATTGAAAAGGGTGTGATGATGTGCGCTTTAGTGCCAAAACCAATGGTTGCTGCAAGCGGTTGACCAGCCAGCATATGCGCGCCATCCAATTGACCATCAATGACGCCGTCCAGCAGCACCTTCCAGTTGGCTTGTGCTTCAAGCGTGACGAACAGGTCTTCATCCTCGAAATAGCCTTTTTCTTTGGCGATGGCGAGCGGAGCCATGTCAGTCAGCTTGATGAAACCAAATTTCAATTCATCTTTTTCCGGGTCGCCGATAGTGGATGCTGAGGCGTTTACACCCATTATTAATAAGGCAATAAGGGTGATTTGATGAAAAAGCCTGTACGGATGAGGTAGAGCGGCGGGTCTTGATGAGGCAACAGACATGATGCGGTTCTCCAGATATTAGCAACACCCTGGTGTGTAGCATGATACGTGCCAATTAAATCAAATTTAGACCATCAACGGGATACGAAGGCCACCGCTCTCTTTTGGAACACGGGTCAGTTTCACGTTCGTCGAAAGTGGCGAAACACTCATATTTTGTCAGCCCAATCATGATGGGGGTTGGTCAAAAGCTTGGTCGCCTTAACCAAGTGCTTAAGGAGAACGCACCGCGTCCAACCCACATATCATGGCCGTTAAATTCAAATTGACGCTTAGCTTCCGACAGGAATACGAATAACCACACCTCCCATGACCTCGCCCATTTTGAAGTCGCGGCGTGGTGAGTCTTTGTGTTTGTTATGACAGGATATGCAAACCGGCGCGACGGCGATATCGGCATAGACAGCGGTAAAGTACTGCTTCCCGCCCAGTTTCTCGGTGGCGTAGTAGTTCTTCCCTTTATTATCCACAACGTATTTCAAACCCTTTTTCTCTTCCTCGGTTCTTGGTGCATTCTGTGAATTAATGGGCCATAACGATTGCAAAGAATAAGAGAAGTTGAGATTGGGGTGTTTTTTCGCGCGTTTGGCGGCGAGTTCTGCGCCAAAGCGGAACATTTGGGCCGGTAGAACCAAGGCTTTGTCGTCTTCAAAGTATTCAGACGCTTCAATCACTTTTTCTTTTTTCACCAGACGATGAACGATTTTGCGCGTGTAGATGGTGCGGTCAGCATCCAGCACCAAGTGCAAAGCATCAGCCATGGTTTTGGGGCTGATCATGGGTTTATCTGCCATATCCTGGGTCGCCCCATTCTGGGAAATGGCCAATAATGGGGCGATGAGTAAGGATAGGTGGATATATTTGGCTAAAGTCAGTTGCATGGTGGTTTCTCCAAACCGGATGAATTGACATCCAATCAATTAGGGTGGATTGGCGTTGATTTCGCGCAAATAGCGCTCGTGATCGCGTCTCGCCAGTTGCATGGAAGGGTGTTCCTCCGGTTTAGGGCGAGTCGCGAAATTGTTGAGAATTTGTTGGGAGTCGGCCAGCGCCTTTAGGGTGAAATCCAGGCCGTGGCAATGCAGGCAAACTGTGCGTGCCATTTTCGTGTTGGGTGACAAATTGGCGCTTTGGTTGTGATCAACCATAATGCGGCTCGCCCAATCATTCATATCGAAAGCGATACGCGGCATGTGGCAGGTGGCGCAAGAAACGCCACTGCCGGGAGGTGCCGAATTTTCACGTTCCGCCGCCCATAACCTGGCGTGTGGGGATTGTTCGTAAGCCTGGGTATGCTGATCAGCATGGCACTGCACGCATGCATCGACGGCGGCGTATTGACTGTCGTAATCGTGTGCGTTATGGCAACTGTGGCAGTTGACTGTCTGATGGAGTGCTGTCTGGCGCATGGGCAGGCGCGCTTCGCGTATTGGCATATCCGGTAGCCCGGCGCTCCAGCGCATGCCATGCCGGCCTCCTTGAAAACGCTCAACTTCCAGGTGATGACAATTCTGACATACGGTATAGGGGACGGTATCTGACCAGTCGCTGTTTGAGTTATCCGGGCTGTGGCAGGCACTGCAATTAACGCCGGATTTGGCGTGACTGCTAGCCGCCCAGCTGCGTTGTAGGTGCGGGTCGGTATTCATCTGACCCGGTGCATCGGCGTCATCTGAGGTTAGCGCCTCCACTGGGTAATCATCATGTGGATATTCCATCAGCTCTTCCAGAATCCCGGCGAATTCGCGTGCTTTGACGCGGCGTTTGTCGAGCAGATCTTTTTCATCCAGATGTTTGATCAGGAAATCTGTGTAGATTGCCCGATTGTTATGGAAGTTATGGCAGCCAGCGTCTTTGCATGAACTAAAGGCCATGTCGGCATGTGATGGACGTTCTTCGCCAATATTGGCATGGCAGTGCGCGCAAAAGTCCACGGGTTGAGTGAATCCGTCCTTGAGGGTGATCGCTGTTTTATGTTCCTGGTGGCAGGTCATGCAGGATGATGCATCGATTTTCGCTAATAAATCGGCATTGCGTGGATCGTCGAATTTACTTTTGGGATGGGAGTCGTGAGGTTTCACGCGTGTTTCACCATGGCATTCCACGCAACGTTGTTCAATCGCTTCTGAGCCGTCAAACGGATGCGCATGACAGATCTCGCATTGATCCGTGAATTGGTGGTGGCCATCGCTTAATGGGCCAGGCATGAACAGCGATGGGTCTGTAGAACCGTTGAGTTGATCATACAGGCCCACCGCCAGACTCAGGCTCAAGAAGAGCCAGGCAAGCCAATAAGATTGATTGGATTTCCACATTGTTTAAAACCAATAACTGCTGATGATGTGGAAACCGAGTAATACCGGGAGCGGCCAGAGTAAATAAATATGCCAGTTCAATGAAATAGCGCGAATACGCCTTCCTGTGCCGCCCGTCAAGAGGTGCTGCCGGGCAATAATTCCGCTGTTCGCCGCACCAAGTATCATCAGACCGATAAAGCAGAAGGTAAGCCAAAAATTCAGACCCGATCCCATGCGTAATCCGGTATGCGCCAGTAAGGCGGTGAGCGTGACGAGGCCGAGCATTAAATGCACCAGACGCCAGATATTGAAAGCGCCCAGGTTGGTCAGGCGACTCCAGCGTTTACGTAAGGAGAGCAAAAGGCTGGCGATGGATAAACCTAATACGGAGTAGCCGGTGATTTGTTTCATTAAGTTATCGCGCCATATCCAGTCCCACTGGAAAACGGTTTGCACGCTGTGTTGGTAGGGTAGTTCAATGGGTGATAAAAACAACAAGCTGGTGATGAAGGCGAGTAAGGCGCTGACGGCCAGGAAACCCGCGTTGGCTTCCTTGGTCGCAGGCGCATCATTGCCCAGTAATTCGGTGATCAAGGGTTTACAGGAGCCGCATGCCGTACTGGCACCTGTCGCGCTGGCGATGGCGGTATGGTCAGAAGCACCCTGTTGGATAGCGGTACTGATTTGTCCACGGTTTATTCCGGCGCATTGACAGATAGTGGCGTTGGCCGGCCAGTCAGCAGTGCTTTGGCTGGTTTGTTGCGGCCACAATGAGCCTGTCAATTGGAAGCGTACTAATTGCCAGGGGTAAACCGGTTGTTGTTCGAAAGCGTGGGTTTGCACGCGCACGGCTTCGCGCCATTCTCCTAACGCCAATACCCCAATCAGCCGATTACGATGGATGGATAGTTTGCGATAGACGCCATTTGCGGGGTCATGAAAAATGGCGTTTTGCACGGAGACAGCAGGTGTTTTATCCCCCATTGGGCCGATGCTGATTAAGTGTTCATCAAGCACCTTAAGCCGCGCCGTGCTCATTGACCCTTGATAACAACTTTCGCCGTGCAAAATATGGTGAACGGCGACGCCAGCTTGTTCCAGACCCGGGGCGACCAAGCCATATATTTGCGCGCGATGTTCACAACATTCACCCATGGCATAGACATCCGGTGAAGAAGTCTGCATCTGGTCATTGACCTGGATGCCTCGGTTGACGGATATGCCAGCATTCCGTGCTAATTCGATGTTTGGGATGATGCCAGTGGCGAAAATCACCGTATCGCAAGGTATCTCTCTGCCTGAACCCAGTTTGATGTATTCGACCCGGGTATTGCCGGCAATTTCGATGACCTCTTCCTTGAGGACCAGATTAATGCCTTGTTGCTGAATGTGATGCGCGATCAACGCGCCGCAGAAATCATCAATTTGATGGTTGAGGACGCGGGAAGCGTGACCAACGACAGTGACTTCAGCATGCCAACGCCCCATGGCGCGTGCGATTTCCAGTCCCAGCAGACCGCTTCCGACAACGACGGTGTGGCGGCTGCCGATTTGGCGCGCCGCCAGGGCATTCAGATCTTTACGGTTGCGTAGTGTAAAGACGCCGGGTTTGTCATGGCCGTTAATCGCGGGGATGCGGGCTTTGGAGCCAGTGGCCAGTATCAGTTTGGAATAGTTCTGGATATTACCTTGGTGGTCGGCGACGCTGTTATTTTTGCGGTCAATGGCGGTGACGGCGTAGCCATAGCGCCGTTGTAGGCGCGCATTATGCCGCTCAGATAAATCGCTCTCTAAGGTATCCCAGGATTGCTGGCCGGCTAATACGGATGAAAGTTTGACCCGGTTGTAGGGCGCGATTTCTTCATCGCCATATAACACAACGTGGCGTGATGCTTTAAGCAATAACCGGGCGGCTTGTACGCCGACAGGCCCGTTGCCGATGATAACAATGGGGTTCGCTGCAAACGGTTGGCGGGGTGTGGGCTTGCGGGAGGGGTGTTTGTGTTGGCTCTCCATGAGGGGATGTTAATGTCCTTATCAGTTTTAAATTATTCTAGTCTAAGGCGTCTGTTTTGCTCTTTATTCAGTGGGAGTTAAACCCAATATCGGTAGCCAACTTTTATTGGCCCACAAAGAATGCTTGATATATTGGAAGATATGGTTAATCTTTTCAAGCAGTTGAGTGAAAAATAGATTTGAGACATGGTACGTTTTCAAGTCTTTAGCTTGAAAGCTCAGATGAAAGATGCCACGATCAGATAATTTGGCGTTTGTTAACAAAGAGAAATTCTATATGGCCAGAGGCGTAAATAAAGTCATTCTAATTGGTAATCTTGGGCAGGATCCGGAGGTTCGCTACACGCCGAATAATGTCGCGGTATGCAACTTCAGCATAGCGACTTCGGAAGTCTGGAAGGATAAGAATACGGGTGAGAATCAGGAACGCACCGAGTGGCACCGTATTGTGACCTTTCGTCGTCTGGCTGAAATTGCGGGCGAGTATCTGAAGAAAGGTTCCAAAGTCTATATTGAAGGCCGGCTCCAGACGCGCAAATGGCAGGATCAACAGGGACAGGATCGTTATACGACAGAAATCGTTGCGGATAATCTGCAAATGTTGGATTCGCGTGGCGGCGGTGCTGACTTTGCCGGTGGGGGTATGTCGGCGCAAGGCAATCGACCAAGCGGTGGGGGGCAACCGCAGTCCCAGCCATCCTCTCCACCGCCTGCGGATGGCGGCTTTGAGGACGATATTCCATTCTGAATGCGGTATACCATCAGGCGGCCATCACGTCACTGGCACATTGAGGCCGCCTGTTTTCCCGGTTCGCGTATCAGTAGCGATAGTGTTCCGGTTTATAGGGGCCTTCAACTGGCACGCCAATGTAATCCGCCTGCTCTTGCGAGAGGGTGGTCAGTTTTGCGCCAATTTTGTCCAAATGCAGACTGGCCACTTCTTCATCCAGTTTTTTCGGCAACACATAGACGCCGACCGGGTATTCATCGTTTTTGGCGAATAATTCAATTTGCGCCAATACCTGGTTGGTGAATGAGTTTGACATGACGAAACTTGGGTGGCCGGTGGCGCAGCCCAGATTCACCAAACGCCCTTCCGCCAATAGCGTAATACGGTGGCCATCCGGGAAAATGATTTGGTCAACTTGAGGTTTGATGTTGACCCACTCATAGGGTTTGAGCGCATCCACCTGGATTTCATTGTCGAAGTGGCCGATGTTGCAGATGATGGCCTGATCTTTCATCGCCAGCATGTGCTCATGGGTGATGATGTCTTTGTTGCCGGTGGCGGTGACGAAAATGTCGGCCTGGGCGACAGCATCTTCCAAGGTGACGACGCGATAACCTTCCATGGCGGCTTGTAAGGCACAAATCGGGTCAATTTCAGCGATCCAGACGTTCGCCCCCAAGCCACGCAGTGATTGCGCAGAGCCTTTGCCCACATCGCCATAGCCGCAGACCATCGCAATTTTTCCGGCGACCATGACATCCGTTGCGCGTTTGATGCCATCAACCAGTGATTCACGGCAGCCATACAGGTTGTCGAATTTGGATTTGGTGACTGAATCGTTGACATTCATTGCCGGGAACAGCAGGTCGCCGGTTTTGAACATGTCGTACAGACGGTGTACGCCAGTCGTGGTTTCTTCGGTGACGCCTTTGATTTCTTTGGCGATGTTTTGCCATTTTTCAGGGTTGGCTGAGAGATTACGACGCAGTACGTCGAGGATAACAGCGTATTCTTCGCTATCGCTGGATTGGGTGTCTGGTACGGCACCCTTTTTCTCACATTCAACGCCTTTATGAACCAGCAGGGTTGCGTCGCCGCCGTCATCCAGGATCATGTTGGGGCCTTCGCCGCCAGGCCAGTTTAAGGTTTGTTCGGTACACCACCAGTATTCTTCCAGGGTTTCGCCTTTCCAGGCGAAGACCGGCACTCCGCGTGCGGCGATGGCAGCAGCGGCATGGTCTTGGGTGGAGAAAATGTTGCAGGAACACCAACGGACTTGAGCGCCTAATTCAATCAGGGTTTCGATCAGCACGGCGGTTTGAATGGTCATGTGCAGAGAGCCGCTGATGCGAGCGCCAGTCAGCGGTTTGGCTTCGCCATATTTTTCACGCAAAGCCATCAGGCCAGGCATTTCCGTTTCGGCGATGGCGATTTCCTTGCGCCCAAAATCGGCTTGGTTAATATCCGCTACTTTGTAATCGGAAAACTCACTCACAGTTATACTCCAAGATGAAAAATGAGTGAGCGCCGTTGATGTGGCCGTCAATCATCCGAGCCTGGCCTACAGGAGGTTGCAGCGCTCCTCGGATGGGCGTTGTCTGGCATCCTATCGTGATGAAGCGGCGCTTTGCGGTTAGCCGGGAAAATCCTTTTGGCAGGTTGTCCGGTCAATTGATGCGTAAGACGCTGTCCTTGCTTACATGACGATATTCTCTAACAGGGTGCTGATTTTAGGCATTCCAGACTGAAATGAAAACATGGAAGGATTGATGGTTGGGCATTTTAACCCGACAAGTAACGTCGGATGAGGGAGCTGGGGTAGCCTCGTGCGTATAAGAAGCGCGCTCGACGTGATTGTTCGCGCTGATCTGTTGTCATGGCGTGGGGATATTTTCGTTCGGCAATGGTTTGCAGACGATCAAACCAGATGTCCGGGTCGTCATCCAGCCAAGCGTTAATCATGTCGCCATGAATGCCGCGTTCTGCCAGTTCCATGCGGATGCGCACGGGGCCATAACCTTTACGCGAGCGCATTTCAATGTATTGTTCCGTAAAGCGTTCGTCAGATAACAAGCCTTGTTGTTCCAGGTCGTCTAATATGGATTCTATCGATTGCTGATCAGTGGTTTTTGTTCTGAGCTTCTGTCTGAGTTCATGCCGACTATGCTCACGCGCGGCTAATAGCCGTATGGCGCTCGCTTGCAGGGTGGCATGATCAATCGACATCAGTAGCTTTTTTAGGCGTGCGGCGGGTTGTTTTTTTGTCGGATTCATCCAGTTTTGGAGTCGCCGCCTGATCGGATTCCGGATTGGTTTCCGGTAACAATTTGGCACGGATTTGGGCTTCGATACTTTGCGCGATTTCCGGGTTCTCCTTCAGATAAGCGCGCACATTCTCTTTGCCTTGCCCGATACGGTTGCCGTTATGGCTGTACCAGGCACCGGCTTTTTCAATCAGTTCGTTGGCGACGCCGAGTTCAATCAGTTCGCCTTCGCGTGATACGCCTTCGCCATACAAAATTTCGAAGGTTGCTTGCTTGAAAGGCGGGGCGACTTTGTTTTTGACGACTTTGACGCGGGTTTCGTTACCGATAATTTCATCGCCTTTTTTCAAGGCGCCAATACGCCGGATGTCCATGCGCACGGAGGCGTAAAATTTAAGTGCATTGCCGCCGGTAGTGGTTTCCGGGTTGCCGAACATGACACCGATTTTCATCCGGATTTGGTTGATGAAAATGACGATGCAGTTGGATTTTTTGATGTTCGCGGTCAGTTTGCGCAAGGCTTGCGACATCAGACGCGCTTGCAGGCCGACATGGGAGTCACCCATTTCGCCTTCGATTTCCGCTTTGGGGGTTAACGCGGCGACCGAGTCAACCACAATCAGGTCAACCGCATTGGAGCGCACCAGCATATCCGCAATTTCCAATGCCTGTTCGCCGGTATCCGGTTGCGACACCAATAATTCATCCATATCGACATGGAGCTTTTCGGCATATATCGGGTCAAGTGCATGTTCTGCATCGACAAAGGCGCAAGCACCGCCAGTTTTTTGCGCTTCAGCAATACAGTGTAAGGCGAGTGTGGTTTTACCCGAGGATTCCGGGCCATAGATTTCCACGATTCGTCCTTTAGGGATGCCGCCAATGCCCAAAGCGATGTCCAGATTGAGAGAGCCAGTGGAGATGGCTTCGATATTACGCACGGCGTTCGCGTCGCCCATGCGCATCACCGAGCCTTTACCGAATTGCTTTTCAATCTGGGATAAGGCAGCGGCCAGCGCCTTCTTGCGGTTTTCGTCAGCCAACATCAAGTTTTCCCCTGCGATGAGTGTTTGGTGGAACATAAGAGCCAGACATTGTTGGTGTGGTTTGCGCCAAGTCTAGTACGTTCTCTTTTTGTTTTCCAGTTTTCTTTTAGGGTGTCTGGTGGTTCAGGTATCACCTGGTGTATTTTCGTCATCGGCTAAGATAGCCTGACAAAGTTCGCGTACAGGCAATTTGACTTTGAGTGCTTTCAGCATCATGTATAGCCCACCCAGCTTGCGATGCAGGTAAAGGATATCGGTTGGTGGAACCCGGCTGTAGCCTTGATCGACGCGTAAATCCAGTACCATGTCTTTCATTTCCTGCGCCAGATTGGAGCGGCTAAAATCGTAAACCGGTTCGCGCAATGGCGTACTGACCAGCATGAGTAAATTCACCATGCCTTGTTTGAAGGCTTCTGGGTCATCCTGAATGACATAACCTAATTGGGTGGATGCCTGATTGAGTTGATCCCGGTCAGCCTCCAGACTGCCGCGTAGCAATAGCTTTAAGGTATCCCGTCGTTGCGTGGCATATTCACGCGTGGCACCGAAATCCAGGAGTTGCAGGCGTTTTGAGTCAGGTTCATAACGGTAATTGGCGAAATTCGGATCGGTTTGCACGACGCCAGTGACAAAAACTTCTTTTAAGGCTAATGCCAGGTAATGTTCGCCAACTTGTTCGCGAATCGCACGTTGCGCATCGAAAACCTCTTTGACCGGTATGCCTTCGAGATAATCCATCGCCAGCACGGTGTCGCAAGACAGTGCATCCAGGATGGTTGGTATTTGGTAAAAACGTGGATCAGCCTGTTGGGCGAATAAGGCCAGCATGCGGGCTTCATGGCGATAGTCTGCTTCCAGATGCAGTTGGTGTTTGGCCTCTTTCAGCAAGCTCTCAACATCCATCTCTTTGGGTAGCAGGTTCAGCCAGGACAGTAAAGTGGCGACGTTATCCACGTCACTGTCGATGCTTTGTTTGACACCCGGATACTGTAGCTTGATGGCCAGTTTGCGGCCATCCTTTAACGTCGCTTCATGCACTTGTCCAATGGAGGCGGCGGCGATGGGGGTGAAGGAAAAGTGGGTGAATTGTGTTTGCCAGTTTTCACCCCATGCCGTTTTCAATACGGCGGCGACCTCACCCAGTGGCATACTGTGCGCGTTTTCGCGTAAACGCTCCAACAAAGCCGACAGTTCAGGGGGTAATAATTCGCCGCCTTCCATGGAGATCAGTTGGCCGATTTTCATTGCCGCACCGCGCATCTCTGACAAGCGATCACCAATACGGCGCATATTGTCTGGCGTCAAAAACGCTTTGCGCATACTGGGTTTATCGCCCTGACGGGCGAGTTTGACGGATTCGCTGATTGCGCCGCTGACCATGCCGCCAGCGAGTTTCCCCATTTGCCATAAGCGGCTCTGGCGACTTTTGGGGAGAGTGCGTTCCTGGCTCACGATGGAATGCTCATAGATTGAATGACACCTGATTATGACTAAAGTTGATTTTTACCGTCGAATACATCGTAAGGCATATTGATGGTGTCCAGCTCATCAATGCAGCCTAAATTGACCCGATAGTGCCCAGGCGCGCGGGCGGTTTCGTGGAAAGGATAGATACCGCATTTTTGACAGAAAAAGTGCTTCGCGGTTTTCGCGCCAAATTGATATAAGTTGAGGGAATCGTCCTTTACTTGGATATGCAATTGTTCAGGGGTGAAGACGGTTGGTGACATCATAGCGCCTTTGCGCGCGCATATTGAACAGGTGCAGCGTAGCCCTTTGCGAATGGGTTTCTCGGTGCTGAATGAGAAATGGATGTTGCCGCAATGACATTGGCCTTTGTAATCTGTCATCTTTTTTCACCTTAATGGTTTATGAATAACCTTTCCTGGCAGGCTTACCCGCATATTGTACGCTTTATCCGGCGATATATTTCAGATTCCAAGTTATCGGATAGGGGGCTGTTGACAGAACCGGAATTGGCTGTTGCGAAGTCGGGTGTTTTATTGAGGCGTTGGCTCAATGGAGTGGATGTTAGTCAGGCGTTGCGTTATTTGCAGCAAGATTATACCCGCCAGCAATTGCAATCCGCAGTGCAAACGATGGCATTGGCCAAGACCCATCGGGTGCGATTGAAAACTTTTTCGACGGATGAATTCCGACGCCAGGCGGCGCGCTTGATGATTCAATATGGCGTGGTTAAAACGCCGTTTGGCGAAGCCTTACTGGGTTTCACTGAGGACGGTATTTGCCATGTATCTTTTTATGATGGACGAGATGCGCCAGAGGCGATATTAAGTCAGCAGTGGCGAGTGGCTGGGTTCGTCCAGAATCCGATACAAGCGGATCGTTACCTCCGACAGATGTTTGACACTGCTGATATGGCCTATGCTTTGTCTGCCTGGACTTATGGCACGGATTTTCAAACTACTGTCTGGCGAACCTTGATGCAGTTGCCGAGCGGCGGATTAATCAGTTATCAGCAATTGGCTGAACAGGTGGGCGCGCCGGGCGCGGCGCGCGCAGTGGGTACGGCAATGGCGAAAAACCACTTGGTCTGGTTGATGCCTTGTCACCGCGTGCTTCGCCGGTCTGGAGAATTCGGTCATTTTGGCGGCGGTACAGAGCGGAAGATGGCGATGGTGCTTTATGAAGCGGTGCGTGCAAACCATAATCATGAGACTTTGCGTTGAACGCTCAAGTCCAGGATGGACTTTTTCAGCACTTCATTTAAACTCGCCCGAATAACGATGCGGTACCGCGGTATAAGGATTGCCGTCGAAATCGGTAATGGAGTGGAAATTTTCTTTTTCCACGTGTCGTGCGCTTTGAAATCAAGGACAGGTTTTCAGCGTTTTTTCGAGAAAACATGAATGGAGGATTGATAGTGTCACCTGTCGTTGAAGAGTTGAGCAATCAACAAGGCGTCATTGCCGCAGGAGAATATTCCTATCGGGGGGATCGCTTTTCCTACAAAGGCGATATTAGCGATGAAATGGCGCGTATGGCGTCTATTATGTGTCGCGCCACGACGATGAGCGAGCATATGCAAGTCGCCATGCTGGAGAAGTTTTGTCCAGACTGCGGCGGTACGCCGCCCCAAGGTTGGGTGGTGCGTGGGCCTGGCTTTACGGTTTGCAATGTCGCCAATGTATTTGCTTTTCTGCGTAATGATCTGGCTTCTTTGAATGAAGTCATGGCGCTGATGCGGAAGCGTCTTGCTGGAGCCAGGGCAGAGTTGATATAGCAAACTCTGCGGTGAAGCTGTTTCCGGTTTCTCTAAATATCATGCTGTGGATATAACGCCATAGCGAAATCAATCATCTCGGCTCCCGTGTTGATTCATCTGAATGGATTCATCACCTCGATAGCTTGTTCAAAAGCTTTATTGAATCCATCTTATAAATGGGTGAGCCTGATAGCCATCGTAAAAATGATAGGACAGATAAAAATGGCGGATTTACAAAAGTTGACAGAATTAGACGGTTTCCAAGCGGCCTTCCGAATGACTGACCGTGGAGAATTAATTGAACACCATATCGCTGAAGGGAGTCATCTCAATGAAACCTCATTGGATTTGATTGCGCATATGTGTGTTGCGAATGTGGCGATCGCTACTATGCAAGCCAGAGGATGGGAGGCGAATTCATCAAGCCAGGGCTTTTATCCGATTAATGGATTTACTTTGGTGGGGATGGAGTGGTCGGCCGTCACCAATAATAATCTGGGCGTTATTTTGGCGAACAAGAATGTGGATTATGAAAAAGCCTATGAGTTATTAGGCCAATTGGGGGGTGAGGCGTGATCAAGCGCTTGTTAATGATTAAGGGAGTGGTGGCGGTCTGCCATTTTCGGGATGATGGCCAATATGTGGAAGGCTATGGTGCCATGCCAGATGAACAGTTGGCGGCATTGGCCAGTTTTGCGCATGACTATAAGCGTATTGTGCAGGGTAATGCGGACCAGCTTTCGATGTATACCGGAATCAATGGATGGACACCGCCCGGAGGCTGGATTGTACGCGGTGCTGGCATGAGCGTGTGCAGCGTCGCTAACCTTGCCTGTATCGTGGAGAATCAAAGCGGTAATTTAACGGAAGTCACCCGCTTGTTGAATGAGGTCGCGCGATATTAGATTTCGTGGTCAATGTTGATCAACCAAACGTCAGCATGGAAAGCCTTGCAGGCGCATTGGGCAAGTATGGCATCCCGCCATATGCGCGATCTGTTCACTGCGGATGCGCAAAGGAGCCAACGGTTCAGTTTATCCGCTTGTGGCTTGCATCTGGATTATTCCAAAAACCTGGTTGATCGAGAAACAATACGCCTCTTACTGGCGTTAGCTGAAACAGCCGACCTGGCGTCCTGGAGCCAGCGGCTGTTGGCTGGTGATAAGGTGAATTCGACCGAAGGGCGCGCAGTGTTGCATATGGCATTGCGCAATCTGGGTTATCGTCACTATGCCTACGAAGGCCGTGACGTGATGCCGGATATTCTTTCGGTGTTATCGCGCATGCGCGCTTTTTCAGACGATGTGCGTAGTGGTCGTTGGCTTGGTTATACCGGTCAACCTATTACGGATATTGTCAGTATTGGCATTGGGGGTTCCAATCTCGGCCCCAAAATGGTTTGCGAAGCCTTGCAGCCCTATCAGCAGGAGGGGCTGCGCGTGCATTTTGTGTCCAATCTGGATGCTTCGCAGATCAGCCAGACGTTGAAACTGCTGAATGCCGCGACAACCTTATTTGTCATTTCATCGAAAACCTTCACCACTCAGGAGACATTGACGAATGCCCATAGCGCTCGTGAATGGCTGTTGCAGCAGCTCTATGATGAAGCTGCGGTAAAAAGGCATTTTGTCGCGGTATCAACGAATCGTCAGGCGGTGGCCCAATTCGGCATCCATACGGCCAATATGTTTGAATTCTGGGACTGGGTGGGTGGTCGTTATTCACTTTGGTCAGCGATTGGCTTGCCGATCGCGTTAGCGATTGGCATGGAAGGCTTTGAACAATTGTTGTTTGGCGCGCATGAGATGGATGAACATTTCGTCCAGGCCGCGCCCGATGCCAATATGCCGGTCATTCTGGCTTTGCTGGGTATTTGGTACATTAATTTCGGTGCCGCGCACTCCCATGCGGTGATCCCTTATAGCCAACATCTGGCGAGTTTGCCGGCTTTCCTGCAACAATTGGATATGGAAAGTAATGGTAAACGCGTCACCCGGGATGGCGAATCCATTGATTATGCGACTGGCCCAGTGGTCTGGGGACAAGCAGGCACGGATGCGCAGCATTCTTTTTTTCAGTTGATTCACCAAGGGACCTGCTTGACGCCCTGCGATTTTATTTTGCCTTTACGTACGCATTATCCTTTGGGTAAGCATCATGATCAGTTGGTGGCGAATTGTTTGGCGCAGGCGCAGGCGTTAATGCGGGGTCGTACCGAACAGGAAGCTTTGGATGAGATGCGCCAGGCGGATTTGGATGAGCAGAGTCTGCAGATGTTGTTGCCGCACCGTGTGTTTCCCGGTAATCGTCCAAGTAATATGTTAGTGATGGATCAACTCACGCCTTATACATTGGGGGCTTTGATTGCTTTATATGAGCATAAAGTTTTTGTACAAGGCATCATTTGGGGAGTCGATTCGTTTGATCAATGGGGAGTTGAACTGGGCAAAAGGTTGGCGGGGCATATTTTGCAGAATTTCAATGAACTGTCTTGCTCGCCGGATGTGGATAGCTCCACCGCTGCTTTGATTCGCCGTTATCATCTGGCCATTGAGTCATAAGTAGTCAATTGCTTTGTTCAGTCAGTTTTATTTCTTATCACGGTCAGTGGTTTTTCATAGCCATGTCGGGCTAACTGTTTGCGCGTGTTTTGTAAATCACGGGTTTTCGTAAAGGGGCCAACCATGACCCGGTGGCGCGATGAAACGCCGACCGACACAGTATTGACGTGAGCTTCCATGCCTAATAAGGCCAGTTCCGCCCGCAAGCGTTCGGCGTCTTTTTCTTGATGAAAGGAAGCGATCTGCAGGTAATAAATCTTGTTGGGCTGGGTTTTCTCAGGCGGCGTGTCACTGTCACGCAGTGCTAATGGCTGAGCGGTTACAGAAACTTCTTGTTTTGGGAGTTTTTCGAAAAATTCAAATTCCGATTGCGGGGCGGCAGGCAGGCTTTTTCTTTCAGGCTGGGTGCCAGCCTCTTTTCGTTGGGCCGACGATTGGGCAATGTGGTCAGGTCTGGCTGTTTGTTCCGGCGCGCCCAGTTTCAGCCAGGCTAACCCCATCAGGAATGCGCCGACCAGCAATCCCACCATAAACCAGATCCAGTTGGATGATTTCGCATTCGCCGGGGCTGGGTCTGTTTTGGCGCGATGCTTTTTATAGTCGTGGGGCATGCGCTACATTTTCTCAGGTGCTTCGACGCCGATCAGTGCCAACCCGTTTTTGATCACTTGCCGGGTTGCCAGAATCAGTTTGAGGCGGGCGTCGCGCAGCGCTTCGTCTGTTACCAGGAATTGATGTGCATTGTAGTAAGTGTGGAGTTCGTTCGCCAATTCACGCAGATAATGGACCAACTGATGGGGTTCGGCCTGGGTTGCGGCGTTATGCAGGGTTTCCGGGTAGCGCGCCAGCGTCTTCAGTAAGTTTGACTCATGCGGTTCCGTGAGCCGCGTCAGATTTTGTATGCCTGGGGTGATGCGGGTGGGGTAGCCTTTTTCTTTGGCCTGGCGCAAGACGGCGCAAATACGCGCATGCGCGTACTGTACATAGTAAACCGGGTTGTCGTTGGATTGTGAGCGCGCCAGATCCAGATCGAAATCCATATGTTGTTCGCTTTTGCGCATCACATAGAAAAAACGCGCGGCGTCCGCACCGACATCTTTGCGTAGTTCACGGAGCGTGATGAACTCACCTGAGCGGGTGGACATGGATTTTTTTTCGCCATTTTCATACAGTACGGCGAATTGCACGAGCAGGACATCCAGGCATTTGGGGTCATGATTGAGCGCTTTCAATGCGGCCTTGACCCGAGGTGCATAACCGTGATGATCGGCACCCCAAACGTTAATCATTCGGTCAAAACCGCGTTCGATTTTGTCCAGATGATAAGCGATATCTGAAGCGAAATAGGTGGGTGAGCCATTCTCCCGCACCACCACGCGATCTTTCTCATCGCCATAATCGGTTGAGCGGAACCACCAATTACCCTCTTTCAGATAAAGTAGATTTTCCTGCCGCATGCGTTCAATCGTTTGCGTAACCGCATCTGAGTCGAACAGTCCCTGTTCCGAGTACCAGTTTTCGTAGTTGACCCGGAATCGCGCGAGATCATCTCGGATATCCGCCAGAATCACATGGCGTCCGAGTTGGAAGATGGTTTGATAGGCGGAGTCGCCGAGCAATTGCTGCGCCCGTTCAATGAATGCATCAATATGTTGCTCTTTATTACCGCCGTCAGGTTCATCGGCGGGCAGGTTTGCATGGACCTGATCGGCAGGGTGCCGATAATCCTCACCATGTTCACGGTGCAACGTGGCGGCGATATCCCAGATATAGTCGCCTTTATAGGCATTGGTCGGAAATTTGACGGTTTCGCCAACCAGCTCAAGGTAGCGTAGCCAGATGGAGGTCGCCAGAATATTCATTTGGCGTCCGGCGTCATTCACATAATATTCACGATAAACGTCATAACCGATGGCTTCGAGCAAATTGGCGATGGCTGAGCCATAGGCCGCGCCACGTCCATGTCCAATGTGCAGTGGACCGGTTGGGTTGGCTGAAACGAATTCAATATGCGCTTTTTGACGTTGTGCTGGGTTGGATCGGCCAAACTGCTCACCCTGATCCAGGATGGAGGCGACTACGGTCAAATGCGCATCCGCCGACAAACGAAAATTGATGAAACCCGGGCCAGCGACTTCGGCATGAGCGAGCCAGGGGGCATCGGGCAATGCTGCCAGGATTTTCTCCGCCAGTTCACGCGGTGGAATTTTTGCCGCTTTGCTGTGGATTAAGGCGACATTGGTGGCGAAATCGCCATGTGCCGGATCGCGCGTGCGTTCCACCATGGGTTCACGCATGCCCTCTGCAGAAAAGACACCTTGGGTGCTTAAATCGTCTAAGGCGTGTTGGATCAGTTTGACTAAATCGGCTTTCATGATGAAGTTTGGGTTAAATGCATGATCGTTGGCGGCGGCATTCTCTATGATGCGTCAACCTGAGATACCTTGTGAAAACCCTTGATATAGGAAGGTGAGTGTTGGCGTTTTCTAAGTGACTAGAAAAAATCATCCTGCTCTGGTGGGTTGCCGTCATAAACAGCGTTTAAACGCCGTTGCAGATAGGAATCACGCAAGAAAGAATAGGTGTCACCGCCAAGCGTCGCTTCGCGCATCATCCGGCTGGCGTCTAACAGACTGGCGCGGGTATCAATGACATCAACGGCGCCCAAGGTGTTTGTTGTGGTATTGTCCAGCGGGGCATGGCGTAATGGATTGGTGATGAAATCGCCAACCCGGCCAAACAGATCCCGTTCTGAACTGGGGCCGAATAGCGGTAATACCAAATAAGAACCTGAATCTATGCCCCAGTAGCCCAATGTTTGGCCAAAATCCTCATTGTGGCGCGGGATCTCCAGGTCATTCGCGATATTAAACAAACCGCCGAGACCGAAAAAAGAGTTGACTAATATCCGGCTGGCGTCTTCCATGGCGTGAGGGATTTTGAGCTGCAATACGTTGTTGATGAGGGAGTTGATATCATCCAGGTTGTGGAAAAAGTTAGTGATGCCTTGATCAATGGGGTCAGGCGTAATTGCCTGGTAGCCTTCACTGACAGGTTGCAGTACGGCTTGGTCTATGGCCTCGTTGAAATCATGGATGACGCGATTAAAGTTTTCATACGGGTCGCGTGGATCAGCGAATTCCGGGTCAATGGTGGCGCATGCGCTCAATGAAAATAAAAAAATGCCGATGGTCAATGCGGTGAATACTTGAGTGTGCATTGCGGAATGATGCCCTAAGGATACACAGGTTAATGAGTGGTTCTGTTGATAGCTGACGCCAGTTGACGGAACGCCAGACTCATTATAGCTTCATTACTGGTCGAGCTTGGTAATGAGTGAACTTCATCTTATGTTGAAACAACGGTTCCGTGGTTACTTGCCTGTGGTGGTGGATGTCGAGACCGCCGGCTTCAATGCGCAGACAGATGCCTTGTTAGAAATTGCAGTGGTCATGCTGAACATGGATGGCGAAGGTTTTTTCAGCCCGGGTGACGGGGTTTCCCAACATATACTGCCATTTGAAGGGGCGAACCTGGATCAGAAAGCTTTGGAGTTTAATGGCATTTTGGACCCGTTCAATCCGTTGCGCATGGCGTTGCCTGAGAAAGCCGCCTTAACGCGGATTTTTGACCCGATCAGGACAGCACTGCGCGAAACAGGTTGCAAACGCGCGATTCTGGTTGGACACAATGCGTTTTTTGATTTGGGTTTTTTAAATGCGGCGGCGGCGCGTTGCAAGCTCAAGCGGAATCCATTTCATGCATTCAGCACATTGGATACCGTGAGCTTGTCTGGCTTGGCTTTGGGCCATACGGTGTTAGCCCGTTCAGCCGCTTTGGCTGGCATAGCATGGGATGCGGGCCAAGCGCATGGCGCCTTATACGATGCGCAGAAAACCGCTGAATTGTTCTGCTATGTGGTTAACCAGTGGCAGGCGTCTGGTTCTCCCAAGCCCTGGGTTTCAGCATGAGTTCTGCTGAACGGCGCTTTCTAAGCGTTATCCGAATTTTCTGTGGATGCTTTCGGTGCCGCATCAGCGACCGCTTTTTGCAGCTCTCCACTGGCATGCATTTCTAAAATAATGTCGCATCCGCCGACTAATTCGCCATTGATATAAATTTGCGGGAAAGTCGGCCAATCTGCATAACGCGGCAGATTCTCAAAAATTTCCGGATCGGCGAGCACATTCACATAAGCGAACTTTTGGCCGCAATCCTGTAGCGCGGCGGCGGCGCGTGATGAAAAACCGCATTGCGGAAACTGGGGGGTTCCTTTCATGTAGATGATGATTGGGTTGTTTTCAACTTGGGTTTTGATTCGATCTAATACATTCATGGCAGTGGATTCTGGTTAAGTGATGAAGGAGATTAATCGGTGGCGGCCATTCTATGGTGTGTTGTATTGGCTGACAAACAGTCGATTGCTAAGGGAGTTTCGTGAGCCTGTCAGTTGGATGTGAGGCCATTCTGCGTATTTTATATTTCAACAGTTTGTTAAATCAGTACCAGATTATCGCGATGCACCAATTCTTCTTCATCAAGATACCCGAGCAAGCTTTCAATGGCTGAAGAAGGATGTCCTTTGATCTTGTCGGCTTCAGCCGCCGTATAATTCACCAGGCCGCGTGCGATTTCCTTGCCCTGTTGATCCACACAAACCACCAGTTCTCCGCGCTTGAATTTTCCTGTTACCTGGGTCACGCCGACCGCCAGCAGGCTCCGTCCGGAGTGGCGCAGCACCTTTACCGCGCCAGTATCCAGTGTCAATTGTCCTTTGACCTGCAATTGTCCGGCCAGCCAACGTTTTCGGGCGGCTTCCGGCTCTTGTCTGGGCAGCAGTAAGGTCCCTAGCGTTTCTCCTTGGGCCAGACGTTTCAAGACCTCAATTTCTTTTCCCGAAGCGATTGCGGTCGCGGCGCCGGAGCGTCCGGCCAGGCGCGCTGCACGCAGCTTGGTGAACATGCCGCCTCTGCCTAATGCACCCCCGGCGTTGCTCGCCATGGCGTCTAATTCAGGGGAGTCCGCCTGGGCGACATCAATCAGCCTGGCGGCAGGGTCGTGTCGGGGATCTGCCGTGTACAGTCCGTGTTGATCTGTTAAGAGGACGACCAATTCCGCCTCCAGCAGGTTTGCCGCCAGAGCGGCCAGAGAGTCATTATCGCCAAAGCGGAATTCATCATTCGCTACGGCATCATTTTCATTGATGATTGGCACGACGCCCAGATTGACCAGCGTGCGTAAAGTCGCGCGCGCATTCAGATAACGCCTTCTATCCGCCAGATCGTCATGGGTCAGTAATACCTGAGCGGTATGCAGGCCGCGCCGCTGAAAGCAGCTTTCCCAAGCTTGCACTAATCCCATTTGACCAATGGCGGCGGCGGCTTGCAGGTCATGCAAGGCGCGTGGTCGTTGCGTCCAGTTCATTCGCTGCATGCCTTCGGCGACGGCACCGGAAGAAACCAGAACGACCCAATGACCCTCTGCGATCAGATCAGCGATCTGGTCAACCCAAAGGCGCAAGTATTTTCGATCCAACCCGCGTCCCGCGTCCGTAATCAGCGCACTGCCGATTTTCACCACCCAGCGGCGTGATTTCCGTATATCTGCATGTTGTTTCATGGTTTTAGTGGGTCATAAGGTTGCTCGGCCTGAGCTTCAGGGATTTTCGTCTTATTCAAAGCCTGTATGTGTCCCAGAATGGTTTGCGCCAGATCGTCGAGGCCTTCTCGAGTGAAAGATGAGACGGCGAAACAGGGAGCCTGCCAGTCCAGTTCACGCAGGATTTCCTGGCGGAGTTCGCTAAATTCTTCGTCCAATATCAAATCCTTTTTGCTGAATACCAGCCAACGGGGGCGTTGCGCCAGCGCCTCATCATACTGCGCCAGTTCAGCCTCAAGGCATTGGACTTGTTGTGCCGGATTGGTTGAGTCGATATCCACCAAGTGTAATAACAACCGGGTGCGTGACAGATGTTTGAGAAATTGCAGACCCAGACCGGCTCCTTCCGCCGCGCCTGCAACCACGCCGGGAATATCCGCCATCACAAAACTGTGATCTGAACCAGCTCCCACCACGCCCAGATTCGGATAGAGGGTGGTGAATGGATAATCCGCCACTTTGGGCTGAGCACTCGACATGGCGCGGATCAGACTGGACTTGCCAGCATTCGGCATGCCCAGCAAGCCGACATCGGCCAGCACGATCAATTCCAGCTTTAAAGCACGGCGCTCGCCGGGTGCGCCTGAGGTGGATTGGCGCGGTGCCTGGTTCACGCTGCTTTTGAAATGAATGTTGCCCAATCCATAGTGTCCGCCGGATGCGACCCGCAAACGCTGACCATGCTGTAAGACTTCCCCCATCACTTCGTCCGTATCCGCGTCTCTGACCCGGGTACCGGTTGGCACGGCGATGCATAAATCCTGACCGCCGCGTCCGGTCATTTGCCGTCCCATACCATTCTGGCCACGCTCGCCCCGATACGAACGCCGATGGCGGAAATCAATCAGCGTATTCAAGCCGCTGTCGCCCACCAGATAAACATGGCCGCCATTGCCGCCATCGCCGCCATCCGGGCCGCCTTTGGGGATAAATTTCTCACGCCGAAAACTGACGCAGCCGTTGCCGCCGTCGCCGGCTTCGACCTTGATGCTGGCTTCATCAACGAATTTCACTGGAAATCACCTTAAAAACACACCTTTTTTCATAATGTTGCTGAGCTTGGCGTAGTCACGCAAAGCCTGGATGGCGCGTGCTAAATAGGCACTGACGTTGGGGGCTTCAACGCGGGTATCTGATGAGATAACGAAAATCTTTTTGTTGGCTTGTTCGCCCAACTCCAGCAGCATCTCACAAATCAGTTGCAAGACCAGCGTTGAGTCTTTACCGCCGGAAAAAGCCACTACCCAGGGACGATTATCCTGTTGATAAAGGGTTTTCAGGTATTGTCTGGATTGAGACAGGTTGGAGGAGTCAGCCATGTTTCTGGTTATGCCATCAGAGTTTTGTTGCTGGCGTACAAACAAAAAAGCCCCGCCATGGACGAGGCTTTATGATCCACAAAATTTGTCATCAATCAGGTGGCGTCAGCCCAACAGCGATTTCAACGCAGGAATAACCGTAGTGATAACCACCAAAGCCAGCATCCATTTGAGTAAACGCATGTCGGCTTGTAGCTCAGTTTTAACCGCTTGTATTTCGGTGCTGAGTTCCATTTTTACCTGCTGTAGATTGCCCTTGGTAGACAAATCTTTGGCGTGTAATTCAAAGATTTCGGCTAAAGCATCTGCTTCCGCTTCAGCGTGTTTTTCAGGCACACCCGCTTCTTTCAGGCGACGGGCAAACTTCAAGGTATCGAATGTAATCGTGCTCATAGGCCGAAGTATAACATCAGCCTGATTTGGCACAACGCAGAAAGCCCCGTCACAGACGGGGCTTTCAATCCACAAGGTGCATCGCTGATCAGGCGGCGACTACATTGATGAATTGACGTTTTTTAACGCCTTTAATTTGGAATTTCACAATGCCATCGGTTTTGGCGTATAGGGTGTGGTCTTTACCGCACCCGACATTGGCGCCTGCATGCATTTTGGTACCGCGCTGGCGCACCAGAATGTTGCCAGCCGCCACTTTTTGACCGCCGAATTTTTTCACGCCAAGGCGTTTGGATTCAGAATCGCGACCGTTACGGGAACTGCCGCCTGCTTTTTTATGTGCCATTTTCTATGCTCCTCAACCTGCGTTAATGCCGGTGATTTCAATTTCTGTGTAATGCTGACGATGGCCTTGACGCTTCATATGATGTTTGCGTCGGCGGAATTTGATAATACGGATTTTATCGCCGCGACCATGCGATTTCACGGTAGCGGTCACTTTGCCGCCTTCAACATAAGGCGCACCGATTTTGACCTCGTCATTATCCGTGATCATGAGCACCTTATCCAATTCAATGGTGTCGCCTTCAGCCGCTGACAACTTTTCCACGCGCAAACTGGCACCTTCGGATACGCGATATTGCTTACCCCCGGTCTGGATTACCGCATACATGAGCACAATTCTCCAAATTCAGTCGAAATCAAGTCGATAGTCGGAGGAAATTTTTATTCCCGCCCCACTGTGTTAAGAGGAGAATGGCAACTCCCCTGTCTGTTATCCGCAAGGTTTGAGGTATCAGGCATTGAACGCCGAGGCAGCGGAGCAACAGATCAAAGGGCAGCGATTTTATCGTTCAGATCAGTGGCAGTCAATCTCTGTGTGGACTTAATTCAGGTTGTGATTGGTAGCGGGTTGCTTGAACTCATTCGGGGTTGGTTGGGGCGGATAGGGCAAAGCGCGTTTCTTAAAAAGTCTGTAAAATTGCTCGGATCCATACCAAAAATGTCATTTTCTGAGAACAGGAATCAAATTCATGAGCGATATACAGACAGTCATTACGGAGGCTTTTGAGAAGCGCGCGGATATTACGCCGCGTAACGTTGATACGAATGTGCGTGATGCCGTGATGGATGCGATCAGCCAGCTTGATCGGGGCGAAATCCGGGTCGCGGAGAAACGCGACGGCGACTGGGTTGTGAATGAATGGATCAAGAAGGCGGTGTTGCTTTCTTTCCGCATCAACGATAACGACTTCATCAAGGGCGGCTTCACCAATTACTATGACAAAGTGCCGTCCAAATATGCGGATTCCAATTCGCGTGAGTTCCGCGAAGGCGGTGTCAGGGTTGTGCCTCCAGCGACGGCCAGACAAGGCTCTTATATCGCTTCCGGTGTCGTGTTGATGCCGTCTTATGTGAATATCGGGGCTTATGTCGATTCAGGCGCGATGGTGGATACCTGGGCCACCGTTGGCTCCTGTGCGCAAATTGGCAAGAACGTTCATCTGTCGGGCGGTGTCGGCATCGGCGGCGTGTTGGAGCCTTTGCAGGCCGCACCCACGATTATTGAGGATAATTGCTTCATTGGTGCGCGTTCGGAGATTGTGGAGGGCGTTATCGTCGAGGAAGGTTCGGTCATTTCCATGGGCGTCTACATTGGTCAATCAACCCGTATTTATGACCGCGAGAATGATACGGTGCTGTATGGTCGGGTGCCTGCCGGTTCTGTCGTGGTAGCCGGCAATTTGCCGTCTGCGGATGGAAAATACAGCTTGTATTGCGCGGTGATTGTCAAACGGGTCGATGAAAAAACCCGTGCCAAAGTTGGCATCAATGCGTTGTTGCGCAATATCTGATGCGTCTGCGCGGCGGATTCACTTTACCGGATGATGTGATATGACGGTGTTATACGGTATTCCCAATTGCGACACGATTAAAAAAGCGCGGGTTTGGCTTGCCGAGCGAAAGATTGATTACCAGTTTCACGATTATAAAAAGGCTGGGATTGATGACACCAGGCTAAGGCGTTGGATCAGCCAGGTCGGTTGGGAGGTTTTGTTGAACCGCCGCAGCGCAACTTGGCGCAAGGTTTCTCCGGCGATAAAAGACCATTTGGATGAGGCCGCCGCGATGCAATTGATGTTGGACATGAGCAGCATCATCAAACGTCCTGTATTGGAGCATGCGGAGATGATTCATGTGGGTTTTAAACCGGAGCAATATGCCCGTATTTTTCCGGAGGAACAGAGGTGATGTCTGAAACTCTTAAGCTGGCGATTGAGCTGATTCGGCGCAAGTCGGTGACGCCTGCTGATGCCGGTTGCCAATCCTTGATGATGGAGCGTTTGGATCATTGTGGTTTTGACGTTAAACCGATGCGGTTTGGCGATGTGGAGAATGTCTGGGCGCGTCGTGGTCAAGTCAAGCCGCTATTTTGCTTCGCCGGTCATACGGATGTTGTGCCGCCTGGCCCGGTCGGGCAATGGCAATCGGATCCGTTTGAGCCTGAAATCCGGGAGGGTTTTTTATATGGCCGTGGAGCGGCGGACATGAAGGGTTCGTTGGCGGCGATGATCACTGCCACGGAACGCTTCGTCAACAATCACCCGAAGCATGTTGGTTCAATGGCTTATTTGATCACCAGTGATGAAGAAGGCCCGGCGGTGAACGGTACTGTTAAAGTCATGCAGGCTTTGCAGGATCAAAACGAGAGGATTGATTGGTGTTTGGTTGGCGAGCCTTCTTCAACGGATAAAGTCGGTGATGTGGTGAAAAATGGCCGACGGGGTTCTCTCAATGGTCATTTGACGATAAAGGGCGTGCAGGGCCATGTGGCTTATCCGCATTTGGCCAGTAATCCGGTGCATCTTGCCGCACCTGCGCTGGCTGAACTGGTTGGTGTGAAGTGGGATGCTGGCAATGTGCATTTTCCGCCGACGAGTTTCCAAATCTCCAATATTCAGGCGGGTACCGGTGCAACTAACGTGGTTCCTGGAACGTTGGAGGTGATATTCAACCTGCGTTATTCCACTGAAACCGACCACCACCGGATTGAGCGTGAGATCACCGAATTGTTGGAGCGCCATGCCTTGCAATATGAACTCGCGTGGAATTTGTCCGGCGAACCCTTTCTGACGGCGACAGGGGAGCTTGTCGCCGCCACACAAGCCGCGATTCATGAGATTACTGGCTACCCGACGCAATTATCCACGGCGGGTGGTACTTCGGATGGGCGCTTTATTGCGCCGAGTGGCGCTCAGGTCATTGAGCTTGGCCCATGTAATGCGACGATTCACAAAGTCAACGAATGCGTGGATATTCAGGCATTGGATCAATTGTCGTTGATTTACGAGCGTTTGATGGAGAAATTACTGCTCCAATAATGGGATGATCGAAGACAGTCAGAATCTCATCGCGCGCTTCGCCGATATTATTTGGGTGGAGCGTGGTCTTTCAGCCAACACACTCGCCTCTTACCAATCCGATTTGCGTCATGCCGCCGCTTGGTTGAATGAAACATTCAGCATTTCTTTGCAGGAGGTTGGGCGGGATCACTTATTGGGTTACCTGGCCAGTCTGGTTGACCAGCAGATCAAAGCGCGCACCAGCGCGCGCCGATTATCCAGCTTGCGCCAGTTTTATCAATTAGCGGTTCGTGAAGGTTGGGTGGTTGAAGATCCGACAGCGTTAATTGAAGCACCGAAACTGGGCCGGGGTCTGCCCAAAACATTAAGCGAGACTGATGTTGAAAACTTATTGGCGGCACCGAACTTACAAACGCCTGAGGGCGTACGGGACCGTTGTATGCTGGAGTTGTTGTATGCAACTGGTTTAAGAGTCAGTGAATTAGTCGGCATAGGCCCTGACCAAATCAGTCTGACGCAAGGTCTGGTGCGCATTGTGGGCAAGGGTGATAAGGAACGCTTGATTCCCATGGGGGATGAAGCGATTAACTGGATCAAGCGATTTGCCGACAATGAGCGGTTCGACTTATTGAAGGGGCAACCCTGCAATGCTTTTTTTCCGACGCGTCGAGGCGGCGGTATGACCCGCCAAGCCTTTTGGCATCGCATTAAACATCATGCCAAATCGGCTGGCATTGTTGCTCACCGATTGTCGCCCCATACCTTGCGTCATGCGTTCGCCACCCACTTGGTCAACCATGGTGCGGATCTGCGCGTGGTGCAATTGCTGCTCGGACATAGCTCATTATCCACCACGCAAATTTACACGCATGTGGCACAGGAGCGTTTGAAAGTCTTGTATAGCCAGCACCATCCGCGTGCTTGAAGCTTTGCAATGTTAGAGGTCAGTGCGATTGGTGGACAGGGAGTCAGACGATTTGAGCAACATCGCCTGACAGCGTAGCCACAATCTCAATGAGGTAGGGTGAATGTTAATGGCTGATTTTGTCAGGTAGCGGCTTCCTGCGTATCTTTTTTAGACCGCTTGCGTAGTTGGTGGTAAGCCAACATGCCAACGATGGCACCACTGGCGAAAGCGGTACCTAACGCATGGGCGACCACGAAAGCTTTTGTGGTTACGCCAACATTGACGATGGAGCTGGCGAGTGAGCTGAAAGAGCCGTTGGCCGCCAAGGTGGTTGGTGTAAGCTGGGGATTCATTATCCTATCTCCCTAAGTAGGTTTTGACCTGCTGTCAGGATACCAAAAAATCTCATTGGTCGTGAATGGTGGCTAAGCCTTATGACGGATGCTTTTGATTGTCTTTGGAGTCGAACATCGTGGCGTTGAATATTTTTATTGCCGATTTGCATTTATCCAGTGACCGACCGGATACGATTGATCTCCTGATGCATTTTTTACAAAGTTATCTATCAGTGGGTGACAACTTATATGTGTTGGGAGACTTGTTTGATGCTTGGGTTGGCGATGATGATGATGCACCTTTAGCCGATCAGATACGCTGTGCCTTTCAGGCATTAACGTCACGGGGTGTATCGCTCTACCTGCAACGCGGTAATCGTGATTTTTTGCTTGGCAAGCGTTTCATGCACCAGACAGGCGCTAAATTATTACCGGATTGCTATCGCGTCATGATTGCCGGTCAGCCAACTTTGCTGATGCATGGCGATCTTTTATGCACGGATGATGTGGCCTATCAGAAGGCCCGGCGTACTTTGCGTAACCCGCTGTTTCAATGGTTGATGCTGCGTAAATCGCTTGTCTCACGGCGTAAAATGGCGGCCACTTATCGCCAACTCAGTCGTGAAAAAACAGGCTCTACAGCAGCTGATATCATGGATGCGAATGTGCAAACGGTGATGCGCTATCTGCAGAAATATCGCGTTACCCAACTGATTCATGGCCACACTCATCGACCCAGGGTTCATCACATAATGTTGCCAGACGGTCAGCCAGCGAAGCGGTATGTGTTAGGTGAATGGTATGCTGACCGTGCTTGTGCGCTGATTGATAATGGCGAGATGCTATATGAGAAAGTCGTTAATTTCCCTTCAAAATATGTCGTCAATTGAAAAACAATAATGCCATTCTTACGGGTTTTATGCGCCAGTGATTTGTGGCGACATGGTTGTTTCTCCATCACTGATTTTCGTAGGTGTTTATTGATGTTTGCATGCCAGCGAAGCATTCGTTATGTGTTACGGTTGGTTTTACTGCTAGGGGTTGTGGGTATGCTTCCTGGTTGTGGAGAAAGCGTGGTACGTCCATTTATTCAAGATGAGTTTGAAATAGAACAGGTCGTGCATAGTAGCTGGGTACTTTTTCAGTGCGGCTACGCCGCTTACCGAATAAAACCGAAACCATTAAGTTATTTTCTGCAACAAGGTGCTTGGTCATGGCAGGCACTTCCATTACCGGACGATATTGAAAATGGCATGGGGTTACTGTCAAGAACATATGGGGGAGTTCTTGAATGTATCGCATCGAATAAAGTTTTACGAGACAGCATATATGCGATGACTACAGGGAGGCAGGGAGGATATTACCGATTCTATCAGAATGATGTATTAGCGTTTTATTTACCTGAAACCCATACTCTCGTAGTCGGCTATGTGGAGATATGACATGGGGTGGACGTTGATAGAAGAGGCGGGAAAGAAGATCTGGCAGGCTTCCGAGTATATTGACCTTCAATATGATGAGATAACAAATCTTGCCGAACATGGACAACCTCGTAATCCCTATCAAGATGGGTTTGATCAGGATTTTATGCCTGATTACCAGAATGTGATTGTTCGTATGCCGCATCAAGCCGTTATGTGTGATGGGCATGGTAAAAATATACGACCAACGGATTTTCCAATTGTCAACGAATTCCTTAATGGAGAAATCGATATACAGGACGGTTCTTATAGTTTTGCACGATTAAAAAAACTGGGAAAAACTTTGAGGTTTCGCCGAACGATACACGGTAATCTCTATGCAATGAGCAGCATACCCACGATACCCGGCGCAATATCTGCTGGTGATGCAGCTTATATTTATGGTTCGGTGGGTTATGCTTTAATGGGTTCGACACGTTATGAAAAGAAAGGAAATTTCTACGCAGTTAAAGGTGAAATTGGCGTGCTCCATGATAATTGGGACTTTCAGTCAGGAAATCCGATTGCAAAAATAGTGAATCCACTGGTTGCCACTATCTTTGGACCAGACTACTATAATCTTGAACCGAATCCGAGTAAGCCAAGTGATGTCATGGGTAGAATAGAGATTGAATATTTCGGGCCAGGGAAACCCTTTCTCGTGCAAAGTTTCGTTCCGTCACGTTGAATGCAATTCAGTTGTGAGACATATCACATGTATTGATGAGCGGGTTGGTCGGCTTGATGGATAGCGCATAAAGGTTATTTATGCGCTATTTCCGGTGCCGCCAAAGATATTATGCCATCGCTTGTTGTTGCGGTGAGCATAGCTTAAGCGCATGCAGGCCTTTGGGGCCTTGTTCAACTTCAAACTCAACTCGTTGACCTTCCTTTAACGTGCGATAGCCATCCATCTCAATGGCCGAAAAATGCACGAAAACATCCTGTTCACCGCTGTCTGGGGTGACGAAACCATATCCCTTGGCATTGTTAAACCATTTGACTATGCCGGATATCATCATTCTCTCCTCCTCGTTGGAATTTGGCTGGAACATTTATATTTATCAGCGAATAGTGACATTTTAGGATGCCATAATCTACTTTCATATTTGTTCTGGGCTGGGAGGATATAATGATTGTAATCTGTCAGTCAAATGGTCCCGGTGTTTTTAGAAAATCATTATATGCAAATATATGTATTTTAAGTCTCTCTAAATCAGGACGGACTGGCGACTTTTAACGACGCTGTCCGGAACAACGCCTTTATTTTCGTTTTTGCATCATAACCAGACGGGTATGAGAGAGTTTATCGTGCCAAGTCATTTTATCTTTGCTGAAAAGCACCCAAAAATAACCGAGTCCAAAAGTTGCTAAAGAGAGTACTGAACCCAGGTAGCGCGTGCTTGCCTGACGCCAGTTGAGTGCTTTGCCTTGGGCTGTGATGACCCGGATGCGCCAAGAACGCATGCCTAAAGTCTGGCCGCCATGCGTCCAGAACCAAGCGTAAAAGAACCCGGGGGAGATCACTAAATACATTTGCAGCAGTAGGTGGTTGCCCACATATCCGCTGCCAGTTAATGCATGCCGGATCAGGGTGTCAATGGTGACGCCGATCAGCCAGATGGCCAACACCAACCATAAGTCATAAAACATACTGGCGAAGATGCGCCATAAAGGAGGGCTGACAGTATCTTGGATATTGATGTTTGGCTGGTTGGTTTGCATGAAGAATCGTGGATAAAAGTTTTTGCTGGATCGTACCCGCCGGGGCATGCATGGTAAACTAATCGATTGATCAAGATAAATAAAAAATCGCCTAATGACTGAATTTGCTAAAGAAATTCTTAATATCAGCCTCGAAGAGGAGATGCAGCAATCCTATCTGGATTATGCCATGTCGGTGATCGTCGGACGCGCTTTGCCTGATGTGCGGGATGGTCTGAAACCGGTGCATCGCCGGGTGCTGTATGCGATGGGCGAACTTGGTAATGATTGGAATAAACCGTATAAAAAATCGGCGCGTATTGTGGGTGATGTGATTGGTAAATACCATCCACATGGCGATACGGCAGTGTATGACACGATTGTGCGTATGGCGCAGCCTTTTTCATTGCGTTATATGTTGGTGGATGGACAGGGCAACTTTGGCTCGGTGGATGGCGATGCGCCAGCGGCGATGCGTTATACCGAAATTCGCATGGCGCGTATCGCACATGAATTGCTTGCCGATATTGATAAAGAAACGGTGGATTTCACGCCGAACTATGATGAATCCGAGCATGAGCCTGCCGTATTACCCGCCAAGATACCGAATTTGTTGATCAATGGCTCTTCCGGTATTGCCGTTGGCATGGCGACCAATATCCCGCCGCATAACCTGACTGAAGTGATCAAAGGTTGCATCGCCATGATCGAGCAGCCGGATATCACCCTGCATGATTTGATGGAGATCATTCCGGCACCGGATTTTCCGACCGCTGGTATCATCAATGGTATCGCTGGCGTACGGGATGGTTATCGTACAGGGCGGGGTAAGTTGTATTTGCGCGCGCGGACGCATTTCGAGGATATGGATCACGGCCGCCAGCGCATTGTGGCGACCGAACTGCCGTATCAGGTCAATAAGGCGAGATTGCAGGAAAAAATCGCCGAGTTGATCAAGGATAAGAGACTGGATGGCATCAGTGAGATGCGTGATGAGTCGGACAAGGATGGCATGCGTCTGGTGATTGAACTGCGTCGTGGTGAAGTGCCCGAAGTGGTGTTGAATAATTTGTTTCAGCAGACCCAGATGCAAAATGTGTTCGGCATGAATATGGTCGCTTTGGTGGACGGTCAGCCGCGCACCCTGAATCTGAAACAATTGATTGAGTATTTCATTCGCCATCGGCGCGATGTGGTGACTCGACGTACTTTGTTTGAGTTACGTAAAGCGCGTGAGCGGGCGCATATTCTGGAAGGTTTGGCGGTCGCTTTAGCGAATATTGATGAAATCATCGCGTTAATCAAAGCTGCGCCCAGCCCGGCTGAAGCGAGAAAACAATTGGTTGATCGGGTTTGGCAGTCTGGTTTGTTGAATGACATGTTGGCGCGCGCCGGTGTCGAAGCATCCAGGCCGGATGATTTACCCCCCGGTTTTGGGTTAGGTGCGGATGGTTATCGGCTGACTGAAGCGCAGGCGCAGGCGATTTTAGAGTTGCGTTTACAAAAACTGACTGGCTTGGAGCAGGATAAAATCCTCCAGGAGTTTGGTGAGATCCTGGATAAGATCGCCGGGTTGCTGAATATCCTGTCTGACCCTGATCGATTGATGCAGGTGATCAAGGACGAATTGATCGCCATTCGTGAACAATTTGGTGATGAACGACGTAGTGAGATCGTCCACACGCAACAGGATCTCAGCCTGGAAGATCTGATCACCGAAGAAGATATGGTGGTGACTTTGTCGCATCAGGGGTATGCCAAATCGCAACCTTTGGATGTCTACCAGGCGCAGCGCCGTGGCGGTAAGGGCAAAGCGGCGACGACAACCAAGGAAGCGGATTTTATCGATAAATTATTCGTCGCCAACACGCATGACACGATTTTATGTTTCTCCAGTCGGGGCAAATGTTATTGGCTGAAGGTTTACGAATTGCCGCAGGCCGGGCGTAGCGCGCGTGGCCGCCCGATGGTCAATTTGTTACCGTTGGAGGAGGGCGAGCGCATCAACGCGATTTTACCGATTCGTGAATATGCCGAGAACCGCTTTATTGTGATGGCCACTGCCTTTGGCACGATTAAAAAGACGCCGTTGGTTGATTTCTCACGTCCACGCAGTGCCGGCATTATTGCACTTGATTTGCGTGAGGACGATCAGTTAATTGGTGTGGATATCACGGATGGTGAACAACGCATTATGTTATGCACATCAGCAGGTAAGGCGATTCGTTTTGCTGAAAGCGATGTGCGGGCGATGGGGCGCACTGCTTGTGGCGTGCGTGGCATCAAATTGGATGCCGAGCAGCGTGTGATTGCTTTAATGATTGGTGATCAGGGCGATGTGCTGAGCATCACTGAAAATGGCTTTGGTAAACGTACGCCAATGAGTGAATTTCCAGTGCGTGGACGTGGCGGGATGGGCGTGATCTCCATCCGCACCAGCGAACGCAATGGGGCGCAAGTCGGCGCTGTACGTGTGGATGCTGAAGATGAGATTATGCTGATTACGGATGGTGGCACTTTAGTGCGTACACATGTGGGCGATATTTCTCAGGTGAGCCGTAGCGCGCAAGGCGTTAAATTGATCAGACTGAATAAGCAGGAGAAGCTGATCGGTATTGAGCGTATCGAAGCGCTGGTTGAGGAGGGCGATGAGGCGGCATGTTGAACCTGTTATTCATTGATCCAATGTTTTATCACTTGCGTGTGAGAGTCCATTTGCCTGAATAACAGGTCGCGCAGGGTTGATGACGCCTGCGCTTCAATAAGGTTTGGATTGGGAATTCGCAGTGCTTGCGTGGGTTATGATGCGAATACTTGGCAGCTCGACATTGAGGGAAGCAGATTTCCCAGTGTGATGATCACGAGGGCGGTTTTTGCTTGTATCAAGCTCGTGGCTGGGTCGTTATTTGATTTTGCCTTCTTTGTACATTACATGTTTGCGTACGACAGGATCGTACTTTTTCATTTCCAGTTTGCCGGTGGTGTTACGCTTGTTTTTCGTCGTAGTGTAGAAATGACCGGTATCCGCGCTGGAATTCAGGCGAATTTTTTCACGTACAGCTTTTGCCATGGTTGAACCTTAAATATTTTAAATTTTATTGCCGCGTGAACGCATGTCAGCGAGTACGGAATCAATGCCTTTTTTATCAATGATGCGCATGCCAGTGGTCGAAACCCGTAGACGTACGAAACGTTGTTCACTCTCCACCCAAAAACGATGGTAATGCAAGTTAGGCAAAAAACGACGTTTGGTTTTCCGGTGTGAGTGGGAAACATTGTTGCCGGTGATTGGTCTTTTACCGGTTACTTGGCAGACTTTTGACATGATGCAAGCCTCAATTCGTAGGGACTAACGCTCCGACCAGACGCGTCATTTAAAGCCGCAGATTTATAACAAAACTCGTGCGTTACAGCAACCCATCAATTGCATCAATATTATTCCGATGTTCGGTTACCGACCGGCTTGGTCAGTGTTTTATAAACCCAGGCGGCATGTAAACTGCCTGCTTTTGCTAACACGATACGCACCCAGTTTCCTGTTCGACCGATGATTTTTATTCGGGTGTTTTGCGGTAGTTGAGCCACGATTTCGCTTTTTGTGCTGGCGGCGCGGCGCACATTGGCGACTTTCGCGACGATGATGCCCTGTTGGCCGAACCAGGTTTCATGTATCAGGGCAGGATTGGCGGAGATGACATCGAAATTCGGATCTGAGCTGAAACGCATCAAAATATCCCGCGCATCCTGATGATCCTGACGGGCTGCCAGCAAAAACCATTTGGACGCTTTGGGGATATCTTGTTTTACGCCTTCGCCATTGATGTAGCTTAAGCCAATGGCGAATTGTGCATCGGTATGGTTCTGCATGGCGGCGGCGCGCCACCAGCGGTGCGCTTGTTGTATGTCAATATACATGCCATTGCCGTTCGCGTATAACCAACCCAGATGATATTGGGATTCAGCATGGCCGAATTCAGCCAGTGGTTTCCAGTGGCAGTAGGCTTCGGCGTAGTTACCTCTTTTTAAGGCTTGCATGCCTGCGGTAAAAGTTTGGGTATTTGTTGTTGCTTGAGCACCAATGGTCAGGCTGATCAATAGTGCGGTGATGACAAGGCGGAGCATGAAAGGTCAAGTCTAAAAGCGTCTGGTGTGAACCGACTTATGCGTTGTCTTGGATACAGGCGGTGACGAGTTGCAGCATGGTTTGCATGCCAGTCGCCAAATGGTTTGTGATGTCCGCCATGGTGATTGGTCCTTCGCTGAGTCCCGCCGCCCAGTTCACGACCAGCGAAATATTGGCGTAACATAAGTCTAATTCTCGGGCTAAAGCCGCTTCCGGCATGCCGGTCATACCGACCAGATCACATCCATCCCGGCGGATACGTTGGATTTCAGCGGCGGTTTCCAGGCGTGGTCCTTGGGTGACACCATAGACGCCTTGTGTTTGTATGGCGATTTTTTGTTGTTGCGCCGCTGTTATCATCTGTTGGCGTAATGCGGTGCAATAAGGTTGCGTGAAATCAATGTGGTTGACCGATTGCTTCTCGCCGACGGAGTAAGTGTGTGCCCGACCATAAGTGTAATCGATGATTTGGTCGGCGACGCATAGCGTACCCGGAGCCAGGGTTTTGCCGATTCCACCAACAGCGGCGATGCCGATTACATGGGTCACGCCAATGTGTTTTAGTGCCCAGAGATTGGCGCGGTAATTGATTTCATGCGGCGCAAGTAAATGATCCGCGCCATGACGGGATAAAAAGGCGATACGTTGGCCAGCCAACTCGCCAAGTTGGATAGGTTCTGATGGATCACCATAAGGCGTATGGATGGATTGGGCTTCTTTGTGTTGCAGTTCAGCCAGTTTCTCAAGTCCTGAACCGCCGATGATGCCATACATGGTTAAGCTCCTTTGATTGCATAGATGGCCGGAAGGTTACGCCAGAAACCTTTATAGTCCATGCCGCAACCAAATACATATCGATCCGGCACTTCAAATCCGCAATATTCCAGTGGTGGGCGTACGCCGCGATCATGCGTTTTTTGCATTAACACGGCGGAGCGCACGCTGGCCGGGTTTTCCGCCAGGCAGTTTTCACGGATTTCTGCCAGCGTGTGCCCTTCATCCAGGATGTCATCAACGATAAGCACATGGCGACCCGCCAGCGAATGATTAGGTTTACGCAGCCAGACCAATTCGTCACCAGTGGTTTCTTCACGATAGCGTGAGGTATGCAGGTAATCAATGGTCAAAGGAAAATTCAAGCGAACAATCAAATGGCTGAGCGGCAGCATGCCGCCATTCATCACGGCAATGACTAAAGGGCATTGATCTGCAAGGTCGGCAGTGATGGATACCGCCATTTGGTCCAGCGCTTGGCTGACCGCCGCCGTATCGTGAATACAATCAGCGGTTTGCATGACTTGTTGCGCTTCAGCCAGTTTTTCCTGAAAGTTCATGGATAATTCCTTGGTCAGTGAATAAAGGTTCTACGAGACGGACGGCGAGTTTATCCATGAGTCGGGTGAATGGCTAATTGTATTTGCGCATCTGCCCGACTAACACGCCTTGTATGCGCACTTGTGAAGCGGGGTAATGCATGGCTGGCATATCACGGTTCGCGGGGTGGAGGGTAATTTGTTGGCCTTGTTTTTCCCAGCGTTTTAGGGTGGCATCTTGTTCGTTGACCAGAGCGACCACAATTTCGCCATTACGCGCATGCTCGCGTTGCTCAATGATGACCCAGTCGCCGTCCAGAATACCGACTTCAAGCATGGAGTCTCCCTGTATTTGCAGGACGTAACACGGTTTGCTTGTGCGTAAGTGAGCAGGTACTTCCATCGTATCCGGGTTGTTGATCGCTTCAATGGGTTGGCCGGCGGCGACTGAACCGCATAGCGGCAGATGGTTTTGTTGATCAGTTGTTGGTTTTGTCGGATTCTGGCTCAGTCGTATACCTCGGCGCAGATTATGCATCGGTTCAACCAATCCAGCATCAATCAGGGCGTGGATTTGTTTATGCAAAGAGCCTCGTGATTTCAATCCTAGCGCATCGCACAGCTCATCTAATGTGGGAGGGTGGGGCATGTCAGGCAAGTGATCGCACAGATATTGATAGATTTCCTGTTGACGACGGGTCAGGTGCTGCATAGTGGGGTTCCGCTCTATGTAGGGGGTGTTCGGATTATAGAACGAATAAAGAACTTTGCGTGAAGGGACAGAGATTCCAGTGGATTATTGAATTGCCGGGCCATGTTACGGTGCATGTATTGCACCAGAATGTTGCATGACATGCTGCGGCATGGCTGAATTAACCATTTGTTAAGACGTGTTCAGAGCCAAGGGGTTGGCCCGGTCTTTGCTTTATCCATCCTATGAATCACCATGAAATTTTCAAATCTAACTTCCTTGATCATTTGTCAATTGCGATATTGGTGTTTGATCATGATCTGCGTATCACTTATCTGAATCAGATGGCGGAAGTTTTATTGGCGGTCAGTTCCCGACATGTTTTACGGCAGCGTCTGGATGATCATATTGTTTGCGATGGACAACCGATTGATGCGTTGGTCAGACAAGCAGGGAAACCGCAGGCCATCAAACGTGGCGTTACTTTGGTGGCTGGCGACCATACCCAGCTTACGGTGGACTGTCTGTTGAACAGGATTACCGATGAGGCTGAGCCATATACCATTGTTGAATTGCAACAGGTGGATCGCCAGTTACGCATTACGCGCGAAAATCACCTGATCAGCCAACAGGCGGCAACGCGCGAACTGGTGCGTGGTTTGGCGCATGAGATTAAAAACCCTTTGGGCGGTTTGCGCGGCGCGGCGCAATTGCTGACGGCTGAACTGCCTGACCCTGAATTAACGGAATATACCCAGGTCATTATCCAGGAAGCGGATCGTTTGCAAGCCCTGGTCAATCGTATGCTTGGGCCGAATCGCCGCCCGGTCTATAAACCAGTGAATATTCACCAGGTATTGGAGCGGGTGCGTACACTCACTTTAGCTGAGGTGGGTGAGAAAATAACGATTGAGCGCGATTATGATCCCAGTATTCCGGAATTAGTTGGTGATTCAGATCAACTTATTCAGGCCGTATTAAACATCGTGGCGAATGCGGTGCGCGCGATGGATAGTGCAGGCCGTATTACGCAACGCACCCGCGTGGTGCGTAATTTTACGATCGGACAGCAATGTCACCCCTTGGTGGCGCAGATTGAGATTCAGGATGATGGGCCGGGTATTCCAGCCAGCATTGCCGATACCTTGTTTTTACCCATGGTGACGTCAGGCGGGGGGATGGGGCTGGGTTTATCAATTGCCCAATCGCTGATCACCCAACATCAGGGTTTGGTGGAATGTCGTAGTCTACCTGGCGAAACGGTCTTTACCATTTTGCTGCCGATCAACCCAGCAGACCGTCAGCGATAGGTCTATCGGATGGTCTGTATTGAAGCTGTGATTTAGCCTCAGGAACAGAATATGGCGCAAAATAACGTATGGGTGATTGATGATGACCGGTCTATTCGCTGGGTGCTTGAGAAGGCATTAAATAAAGCGGGGATGGCTGTATCGGCTTACGACAATGCGGAACAGGCATTATCGGCGTTAAATCGTCAGCAACCTGATGCGATAGTCTCCGACATACGCATGCCAGGCATGGATGGTCTGACCTTATTGGATAAAGTGAAAAACCGTTACCCTGAAGTCCCGGTGATCATCATGACGGCGCACTCTGATTTAGATAGCGCAGTCTCCGCCTACCATGGTGGGGCCTTTGAGTATTTACCCAAGCCATTTGATGTGACGGAGGCGATTGAGCAGGTGCAGCGAGCGTGTCGTAAAAGCCAGGAGTCACGCACGCAATCTGCGGCCACTCAAGCCTCCACCACTGAAATCATTGGTGAGGCACCAGCGATGCAAGAAGTGTTTCGCGCCATTGGTCGCCTCGCCCGTTCCAATGTCACGGTACTGATCAATGGCGAATCAGGCACTGGCAAAGAGCTGGTGGCGCATGCTTTGCATAAACATAGCCCGCGTGCTGATGGTCCCTTCATTGCGCTGAATATGGCGGCGATACCGCACGATCTGTTGGAATCGGAATTATTTGGGCATGAAAAGGGCGCTTTCACTGGCGCGCAAAGCCGGCGTCAAGGCCGCTTTGAACAAGCGAACAAAGGCACCTTGTTTTTGGACGAAATCGGCGATATGCCGGCTGAAATGCAAACTCGTTTATTACGCGTGCTCGCTGATGGCGAATTTTACCGTATTGGCGGACATGAACCCGTTAAAGTGGATGTGCGTATTATCGCGGCGACTCACCAAAATCTGGAGCAACGGGTGAATGAGGGCCATTTCCGCGAAGATTTGTTTCATCGCCTGAATGTGATACGCGTTCACCTGCCGGCACTACGGGAACGACGCGAGGATATTCCCTTGTTGATGGCGCATTTCATGCGTAAAGCGGCGCTGGATCTTGCGGTTAAGCCGAAAACTTTATTGCCTGAAACCCAATTGGCGTTACAACGTTTCGTTTGGCCAGGTAATGTGCGTCAACTGGAAAATACTGCCTGTTGGTTGACCGTGATGGGGGCAGGCGACGAAATCCATCCGGATGATCTACCTTCTGAATTACATGATATCCATTCCGCCGCGCCTGATCCGCAGGATTGGCGCGAAGCTTTGCGTGTTTGGTCACGCAACCGTTTGGCGAGCGGTGGACAGGTTCTGTTGGAAGAAGCGATGCCAGCTTTTGAAACCGTGATGATTGAAACCGCATTGGAACATACTGGAGGACGTAAGCAAGAAGCCGCACAATTGTTGGGTTGGGGGCGCAATACTTTGACGCGTAAAATAAAGGAATTGGGTCTGAGCGAAGAGAGTTGATTTCCAATGACTGGATAAGCAGCGGGGTACAGAAATATCTTATGTCAGACAATAAATTAAAAGATATTCTTATGCTTTTCTATGGCCTATTGCAACAATGGCTCAACAAGTGTCTGAAATGCCGAAATGACCACCGGGCAAAAAGTTGCCCGTTTACCCATAAAAATAATCCTTAAGAAACAATCAGTTATTAACAGGCGGGCAAAAACTT
>JAPQLC010000026.1 GCA_030826945.1 Candidatus Thiobius zoothamnicola | reverse complement strand
ATTATGATCCCGCATCGGCACAGTATCTGAGTCCGGATCCGGTTGGGCTGGCCGGGGGATTGGCCCCACAAACCTATGTTCACGATACCAATCAGTGGGTCGATCCGTGGGGGCTATCACAACTACCCTTAGGGTTCAAAAGTTTTGGCCAATTCAAACAATTTGGACAGCAAATTCAGGGAACTCTTGCAAGGGGAGGTTTTCGTAATACGGGTGTTTTTATGCAAGGAAGTGCTGTTTCTGGCCGCAGCTTCGATACAAAGATACCTTTTGATGTTGGTAGAGTGAGCGATTTTGACGTTGCCCTAAGCAACCAAGCCTTACTTGAGAAGGCAAGAAGTTTAGGGTTGGCAAAGCCTGGAAAAGAATATTCGTTACCTCTGAAAATTGCAGATATGGAAGAGTTAGGCTTTGGAGATTTGGCAGAATCTCTCCAAAAACGGTTTGTAAGAGAAGTGAATTTTAGAATCTATGACACTGAAGAATCAGTTAGAAGTAATGGCGCAACTCACAAAGTCGCTTGTGGAAAACCATGAAAAAGAACATTACTTTGATATATGGCTACAAAGGGCAAGACATAGAGTCTCTTCAAAACGCCATGTCTGAGAAATTATCAATAAATCTAACACCTACTCAAAGCAGCTATATGGGTGAAGGCTTTTCTTTTTTTGGTAACGAGGAAAGATTCGACTATCTGCAGGCTTCAAAAAATTATCTCGTTAATGAGGACTCTTGGAGAAGTGAAAAAAATAGAGATTGTGTTTTTATGATAACTTTTCGTTTTACTAAGGGAAAAAATAAAGAAAAGGAGAATAAATCTGAGAAAATAAGAAAGCTAATGCTAGAAATGAATAATGTGAAAGAACTAGAATATAGAGTTTACGAATTTTCTTAATTCTGCTTATGACGACTGAGGTCAACCGGTTGAAATCATCCATCCGGACGGGCGAACCGAAACCATTGAACGGGATGAACAAGGCCGCCCACTGGCTTATACAGATCCTTTGGATGCCACCTGGCAGTATCACTATGATGACCACGGCAATCTCAGCCAATGGGACGATCCGCTCGGTCAAAGCCAGCGTTATGCCTATAACGCTCAAGGCCGATTAAGCCAAATCGATTATCCCGGCGGTAGTCAAAGTCGTTACGCTTACGACAGCGCCGGTCATCTCAATCAGCTGACATCACCAGGCGGAGTAACACTTTTGCCCCATTACCCTCTTTCACTATCAACAACATAAGACGATAATGCCGGCATGATTTCTTCTCAACAAACCATCGGCTTCATCGGCTCCGGCCATATGGCAAGTGCCTTAATCGGCGGCTTAATCGCCAATGGGCTACCGGCTCAGCAAATTATCGCCAGCGATCCCGATCCCGCCAAAGGACAGGCGCTCACCGAGCAATACCCCATTCAGGTAACGCAGGATAACCGAGCCGTCGTCAATACAGCGGATCTATTCGTGCTGGCAGTCAAGCCGCAGATGATGCAGCAGGTTGTGGAATCCATTCGAGACGCCGTGCAACAGCGCAAACCAGTCGTGATTTCAATTGCGGCGGGGATCCGTACCGAGGCTTTGCAAACCTGGTTGGGCGGAGACATTGCGCTGGTGCGTTGTATGCCCAATACACCAGCTTTTTTACAAGCTGGAGCCACCGGCTTGTACGCGACGCCTCAAGTCAGCGCCGGGCAAAAACAACTGGCTGAGTCCATACTGGCTTCAGTAGGCATCACCTGCTGGCTGGATCATGAGGCTGACCTGGATGCGGTCACGGCAATATCCGGCAGTGGCCCGGCCTACTTTTTTCTGGTTCTGGAGGCGATGGAACAAGCTGGAAAACAATTCGGCTTAAGCACTGCGACAGCCCGTCAATTGAGCGCACAGACCGCGCTCGGCGCGGCGCGCATGGTATTGGAAGGCTGTGGGGAACCGGCGGAATTACGCGCCAGGGTCACATCACCAGGCGGCACGACAGAACGCGCCATCCAATCCCTGCAACAAGACCAACTCGAAGAAATCATGCGCCGGGCGTTGATCACAGCGCGTGACCGTGCAATAGAACTGTCTCACTGAAACGCTAATATCTCGCTTGCATAACATCGCCTGATTCCAATGAAACCGATGCGCGAGAAGCGATGCGCGCCACGCTGGACACCAATCCTATGACCACCAACCACCGTTTACGCATCTTCTGGATCATTCCGCCCATCCTCATCGGCATACTGGCGCTGGCATTTCTCAAAGACAACAAGACAGCACCAGTCAAGGTTGAGGCCGAACCACCAGCACGTCTAGTCCGCACCGTTCTGGCGCAGCGCGTTGATCTACGCCCAATGGCGGAAGGTTACGGCGTGGTTCAGCCAGCCAGAGTTTGGACAGCGGTCGCTCAGGTCTCTGGCCGGGTGGTGGAGATGCATCCACGTCTGCGCAATGGCGAAATCCTGCTGGCAGGTGCGCTGTTATTCCGCCTTGATCCAGTGGATTACGAATTAGCGCTCGCTCAACTTCAGGCGGAATCGGCTGAACTGAAGGTACAGGAACAAAACACTCAGGATCTGCTCGCCATTGAGCAACGAAATCTGACGCTCGCCCAGCGCGAAGCCCAACGTCTTCAGGATCTCGCCAAGCAAGGAACCAGTTCGCAGAGCCAGGCCGATGAAGCGGAACGGTCAGTGCTCGCTTCCCGCGCCTCAGTCCAAACCCTGAAGAACACCCTGGCATTATTGCCAAGCCAACGCGCCGTATTGGCGGCAAAACTGGCTCAGGCCAAGCGCGATCTCGACAACACGCAGGTCAAAGCGCCTTTCAACCTGCGCATCGCATCGCTCAACATGGAGATTGATCAATACATCACCAAGGGCCAAAAACTATTTGCCGGTGACGACGTGGATCGCGCTGAGGTAATCGCCCAAATCCCCATCTCCCCTTTGCGCCATCTGTTCCTCGGTCACACCGCCCCCAACCTGACATCACTCTCCAGCAGCCTGGCTGAATATGCGGATATTCAGCCAGTGATCGAAATGGACATGGGCGGCCATGTCGCTGAATGGCAGGCCGAATTCGTCCGTTTCACCGATAACATTGACGACAAAACCCGCACCATGGGCGCAGTAGTGGCAATCGACAAACCCTTTGACAAGATTATCCCAGGGCGACGCCCACCGCTATCCAAAGGGATGTTCGTCAAAGTCAGACTGCTTGGCCGAATACAACCCGATCAGTTGGTCGTGCCGCGCAATGCGATTCGTGACGGCAAAATCATGCTGATTAATCCAGCATCCCGTCTCTCCATCCGCCCGATTGAAGTGCTCTATCACCAAAACGACTTGAGCGTGATCGCCTCTGGCCTTGAACCCGGTCAGTCAGTGGTGGCATCGGATCTGGTTCCCGCAATCACCGGCATGCGGCTGCGCGGCCAGCACGACGAGAAACTTCAGCAACAGTTGATGCACTCCGCCGGGATAACGCCATGATCCGCTGGTTCACCCATCATCCTACAGCCGCCAATTTACTCATGGCGGCCATCGTGCTGCTCGGCTTGGTCGCGCTGCCCGGTTTGCAGCGGGAAACCTTCCCGGAGATCAAAAACGACAAAATTCAGGTCAGCGTTATCTATAAAGGGGCAACCGCCGCCGAAGTGGAGGATACGATATGCCGACGCCTGGAAGATGCAACAGAAAGCGTGATCAGTCTGGATGAGATCCAGTGCGCGGTCAGCGAAGGGCTTGGAACAGCCACCCTGGTGGCGCTGGAAAGCACGGATATGGCCCGTTTTCTGGATGATATCAAGTCCAATGTGGACGCCATCGCGGATTTTCCTGACGGGGTCGAACTGCCCATCATTGAAGAACTGGGCCGCACCGACGCCGTGGTGTCTATTGCGGTCACCGGCCCGGATGATCCGGTCACTCTCAAACACTATGCCGAGGCGGTCAAAGCACGGCTGAAGAAACAGGCTGATGTCGCCGACATCACCATCAACGGATTCTCCGACCACCAATTGCGCGTGGAAGTGCCGATACAGAAATTGCGTCAGTACGGACTGTCAGCAATGGATATCGCCAATGCCATACAACGGCAAAGCATCAACGCTCCCAGTGGCAAGCTGGAAGGGGATCAGGAAGACATCCTGCTGCGCTTCAACGACCAACGCAAGAGCGTCGCCGAACTGCAAGCCTTAGTGGTCATCTCAGACAGCGCCGGGGCCGCCATCACGCTTGGCGAAATCGCCACGATCAGTGACCGTTTTGCAACGGATGAAAGCAAAATCCTGTTCGACGGCCAGCGGGCGGCAATTCTGGATGTCACCAAAAACCGTGATCAAGATGTGCTCACCGTCTATGACCAGATTGCCAACTTCGTCGCTGCCGAGCAGGCAAGCGCCCCGGTCGGCGTCCAACTGACTTTGACCCAGAATACCTCCTCCATCGTCCGCGACCGCCTGAATATGCTGCTCGGCAACGGCGTCGTCGGTCTGACCTTGGTGTTTTTGGTGTTATGGCTGTTTTTCAGCTTTCGCTATAGCTTTTGGGTGACGATGGGACTGCCAGTCTCCTTTCTCGGCGGGCTGTTCCTATTGCCCATGCTGGGTGTCACCATCAATATGATCTCCATGGTCGGGCTGCTGATCGGCATCGGCCTGCTGATGGACGACGCCATTGTTATCGCTGAGAACATCGCCGCCCGACTCAAACAGGGCGATGATCCCCTACAAGCGGCAATCACCGGAGTGACCCAAGTGCTGCCCGGCATCGCCTCCTCCTTCGCCACCACCGTGCTGATATTCGGCTCGCTGGCTTTCATCAGCGGCGAGATTGGACAAATCCTGCGGATCATGCCTATCGTGCTGCTGGTGGTGCTCAGTATCAGCCTGATTGAAGCCTTCTTGATTCTGCCCAACCACCTCGGCCACTCCCTCGCGCATATGGAACGACGCGAGACATCACACTTTCGCCAGGCCTTCGAAAACGGCTTTAACGCTCTACGTGACAAATGGTTTAAGTTGGCCGTGGACTTCGCGGTGGAATACCGTTATCTCACGCTCGGCACCGTCATCATGTTGATGTTGTTGACCATCGCCATGCCACTCAGCGGTAACCTCAAGTTCGTCGGCTTTCCCGCCATTGAAGGTGATATCGTCGAAGCGCGCATTCTATTGCCCCAAGGCACGCCGCTGGCGCGTACCGAGACCATCGTTGAACACATAACCGCCGCTCTTGCACAAACCAACGAACAATTCAAACCGCGCCAGCCAGGCGGTCAAGATCTGGTTCGCCATGTCACCATCATTCATGGTCATAACCCAGATGCCAACGAATCCGGCCCACATGTGGCGCGGGTGGTGGCCGACCTGCTCAGCGGCGAAGAACGGGACGCACCGCTGGAGGCATTCCGCCAAGCATGGCGCGACAATGTGGGCGAACTGGCCGATGTGATCACCGTCACTTATACCGAGCCAACCCTCGGCCCGGGCGGTCGTCAATTGGATCTCCGTTTGATCGGCGATGACCTGACACATCTGCAAGCAGCCGCAGTCGAGACCAAAACCTGGCTCAGCGGTTATGCTGGCGTGACAGATCTCAATGATGATTTGCGACCAGGCAAACGCGAGTACCAGATGACCTTAAAAGAAAGCGCCGGGGCGCTAGGCCTGGATGCGCAAAACGTGTCAGATCAGGTCAGAACCGCTTTTCAAGGCATGAAGATTGATGAATTCCCGGTCGGTGCCGTGACTTACGAGGTGGATCTGCGACTGACTGCCAGTAATCGCGGCGATAGCGGCGACCTCGACCAGATGAGCATCATCGGACCTAACAGCGCTTTGATTCCACTGGACCTAGTGGCGACGATGGAGGAATCAAGAGGTTGGGCGCGTATCTTCCGGGTTGACGGCGAACGGGCGGTCACGGTGCAGGGTGATGTCCAAAGCGAGATCGCCAATGCTCAGGAATTATTGGATCTGGCCAGCCAGGAACTGTTCCCACGCCTGGAAGAAAAATACCCTGGCCTGAGCATTGAAATCCAGGGCCAAAGTAAAGAATCGGCAGAAACAGGCGCTTCAATCGTGCGCAACGTGCTGCTCGGCATGATCGGCATCTACATGCTGCTGGCACTGCAGTTTCGCGGCTACCTGGCCCCAATCACTGTCATGTCCGTCATTCCCACAGCGCTGATCGGCGTCGTGTTCGGTCACATGGCACTGGGCCAGGACCTGACGCTACCCAGCATCATTGGCATGGCCTCGCTGTTTGGCGTGGTGGTCAACGACTCCATCCTGCTGGTGGTTTTCATCCGCGACGCGAGAGAGAAAGGCATGGCTGTGCCCATAGCAGCCAAGCAAGCCGCCCTGGCCCGCTTCCGCCCCATCCTGCTGACTTCGGTCACCACCATCGCCGGCTTGATGCCGTTGCTCATGGAGACCAGCATCCAGGCGCAAATCCTCATTCCACTTGCCGCCAGCTTGGCTTTCGGCCTGACTTCAGCCACGCTGATCGCCATTTTCCTCGTACCAGCGATTTATTGCATATTGGATGATTTCAACGTGCTTGGACAAGTGACGGTAGTGGAAAAAGCCGGAACCACGATATAAACAGCGGCGTGTCTATTACCTGTGTCACCAATGAAGAAACTGATAAACCTCATCAAACATCACTGGATCCTGCTCTCCTCAATCATCCTGATCGCGATTACTTTCTTATCCTTGTCGCCACTCGAGCAATTACCACCAGCACCACCAGGAACCGACAAAACCCACCATCTGATCGCCTACGCCCTATTAATGTTGCCGACCGCATTACGAAAACCAAACCACTGGATACTGATCGGTTTATTGTTTATTGGCTATAGCGGCCTCATTGAGTTGATACAACCGTATGTTAATCGCTACGGCGAGTGGCTGGATCTGTTAGCCAATACAACCGGCATTGTTTGCGGCATCATTGCGGCAAGGGTATTGGAATTTATGATATCGCGTAAACCCGATGTTAACTGATATGCATATTCATTGATGAAGATTGGGCGTTTCTTCAGTAACGCGTAATTTCGTTGGCCTTGAGGCTGCGGTCTGAATGATCAGTTGGATAAAGTTTTCCGGAATCTGGTTGGCCTTAAGTCTTGTATGAATTTTTTCTGGGAAGTACCGGTAAATATTCGCCAGTAGATCGATCAAGACTTCACCAGAGCTGGTGTCAGCGTAGGGTATGCCAGAAATCAACTGATCCAATGCTTCATCGTTATGACGGGCCTGGGCCGCTAACAGGTTGAAATAAGGTGAAACAAAACTTACCGGAAAACCAGCATCAAAATGCAATGCCCACAGGAGATTCTGGCGTTCTCCAGATGGAAACGCTTCAATATAGTTAGCAATATCCGCAGGCTCTCCAGAGCTTTCGGCAAGCAAATAACGATGGCAAATATCCGTTGTTTGACTGATATCCTCCCTGATGTGATTGATCATTTTCGCACTGAGCGGCAATTCACCCAGCAAAACGCAAGCCGTATATTTTTCCACGGCATTATCGCTGCCAACATACTTGCCGTTAGAAGAATGAGCAATACTTTATCGAAATGAAAATGTGCTCGAATCTTCATAGACTGACTCTCTCGTCTTTTCAGATAAAAAAGATCGGGATATTCCACGTTGAAAGCAGAATACCCCGTTTCTTTTTAACGAAACGCGAGCACCCTAACCCTCACGACTCTTTTCACGGATTTTGGCCTCAGGAGCCTGGGTGTTTGACAGCGTATCGTTGTCGGCGACAGGTGCTTTAGACTGTTTGGGTTGTTCTGAATGGCTATTCGCTGGGGCAGCGGCCTGCTGTTCATTCGTCATCCCCCCACCCGTAGAACGATGACCCGCATTTGACGATGCATTGTCATTTACGGCGTTATCATTGCTACGCCGCCTTCTTCCACCCCGTCGCCCACGACGTGAAGACCGTTTGGGTTGTTCTTCATCGGAAGAACTGTTGGATCCGGCATGGTTACCATAAGTCTTGTTGGCGCCATCTTTATTCGGGTTTGCCTTCGTATTATCCGTAGCATTCGCATTGCGTCGATTGTTTTGCTGCCGCCCGCCGCTTTGATGGCGATTATTCCCATTCCTGTATCGCCGACCGCCACCATTACGATTGCCTTGATGACGGGATTCACGCGTCGCTGGTTTTTCATCCTGACTCTTCTGCGACGTGGATTCTTCCTGCTGGGCCGGGGCGTCATTAAACAAATTGCTGAACCACCGCTTGAGAAAACCATCATTTTTCTCTGACGCAGATTCTGTTGCACGACCAGACGTTGACGGCGCAGGCGAAGCAGGTTTGATGTCCCTTACCGCAGCACGCTCAACCCGGTTGGCTGTCGGACTGGATGGCTGATAAGTCGCCTCATCCTCCTTAACGACGCTGATATGCTCATAGCTATTCGGATTTTCCTCAGCTTCATTCAGCTCTTGACGGCGAATTCGCTGGATTTCGTACTTTGGCGTTTCCAAATATTTATTCGGCAGCAACATGACAGAGATATTCTGACGCTCCTCCACATCGGCGATCATCTGACGCTTTTCATTGAGCAGATAAGTCGCCACTTCAACTGGCAACTGAGCGCGCACCTGGGCGGTGTTGTCCTTCAAACTCTCTTCTTCAATGATGCGTAAAATTGACAACGCTAATGAATCAACGCTGCGGATATAACCATGGCCCTCACACCGTGGGCAAGGACGATAGGCAGAGTCGCCCAGAGAAGGACGGATACGTTGACGCGACATTTCCAATAAACCAAAGCGCGATATCCGTCCGATCTGGACGCGCGCCCGATCTTCTTTCATCGCATCACGCAAACGGTTTTCCACCTCGCGTTGATTGCGCGTCGGTGCCATATCAATGAAATCAACAACAAAAAGACCGCCCAAGTCCCGCAAACGTAACTGACGCGCAATTTCATCAGATGCTTCAAGATTTGTGTTCAGCGCGGTTTCTTCAATATCCGTGCCTTTCGTTGCCCGCGCTGAATTAATGTCTATGGACGTTAAGGCCTCAGTATGGTCAATGACGATGGAACCGCCTGATGGCAAACGCACTTCGCGCTGAAAAGCCGATTCAATCTGCGATTCAATCTGATAGCGCGAGAATAAGGGCACGCCATCTTCATACTGACGCAATTTCCGCTCATTATGCGGCATGACCTGACGAATGAATTGCTGCGCTTCCTGAAAGGTTTTGGCGTCATCAATCACGATTTCAGTGATATCCGTGCGTAAATGATCACGGATTGAACGAATGATGACATTACTTTCCTGATAGATGAGGAAAGGCGCGGCGCGGTCCTTGGCGGAATTTTCAATGGCGTTCCAAAGCTGCAATAAATAGTCCAAATCCCATTGCAATTCCTCGGCGCGCTTGCCAATGCCAGCCGTGCGTACGATAAGCCCCATCCCTTCAGGGATATCCAAAGTACTCATCGCCTCGCGCAGTTCGGCACGCTCCTGACCCTCAATACGCCGTGAAACACCGCCAGCGCGCGGATTATTCGGCATCAGCACCAAATAGCGTCCAGCCAGGGAAAGGAAAGTCGTGAGTGCCGCACCCTTGTTGCCGCGCTCTTCTTTTTCCACCTGAATAATCAGTTCCTGTCCTTCCTGAATGGCATCGCGGATATCAGCGCGCCCATCAGTCTGTTGACTCTCTTCAGTAAAATAACTACGCGCAATTTCCTTCATCGGCAGGAAGCCATGCCGTTCTGCGCCATAATCGACGAAAGCTGCTTCCAAACTAGGTTCAACCCGGGTGACACGCCCTTTATAAATATTGGCTTTTTTTAATTCCCGCCCTGGCGCTTCAATGTCCAGGTTATACAGTTTCTGTCCGTCAACAATAGCCACACGCAACTCTTCGGGTTGAGTTGCGTTAATCAACATCCGCTTCATAGATTAATCTCAGTAGGCCGGATGCAATCACAAAGCAGGCGAATTTAGTTGCTGCCAGATAGCAATTCACGAAAATATGCAATTTTCAGCCACTCAGCGCGTACAACGCCATGATATTGGCGAAATCAGTCAATTGATTTTTTTCACGAAGCAAGATCCAATTTACTTCTGCGCTTACAAATGAGGCATTAAGGCATGTTGAAATGCTAATCAGCGCAAAACACATTCGCTTGTGGATTACAGCGGCGGGTATTCAGTGTCTATCAGGTGTTATATCCTGATGCGATTATTTATGTGGGGACTTTATTCAGAATAATTGGAAATCAAATCGCTCCACTGGGCAAACATACAACAGTTAACACAAAAATGCAGTAACTATTCTGGCGTTCCGCACAAAAACCACTTCGACCCGATCATCTGTATCCATGACATCCACAGACAAACCGAAAGCACACTATCTTGAGATCAGCCAAGACGCGGCTGGCCAACGCATCGATAACTTCCTGCTAACCTATCTGAAAGGCGTCCCTAAAAGCTGGATTTACCGCATTCTGCGACGCGGCGAAGTCAGGGTGAACAAAGGCCGGGTTAAGCCCACCCGGCGATTGGTGGCAGGCGATAAAGTGCGGGTGCCGCCACTACGCATGGCGAAACCCAACTCCCTGGCACCCGCGCAAAAAATACGGAAACAGGTGGAACAATCCATTATCCACGAAGACGCCCATCTGCTGGTGATTAACAAGCCCTCCGGGCTGGCGGTACATGGTGGCAGCGGCATATCCCATGGCGTGATTGAGATATTACGCGACTTACGTCCGCAAGCTCCCTACCTTGAACTGGCTCACCGTCTGGACCGGGACACTTCCGGTTGCTTGCTAGTTGCCAAAAAACGTTCGGCATTACGCCGATTGCAACAATTGCAATTCGATGGTGCGATCAACAAACAATACTTGACCTTATTAAAAGGCGCATGGCGCAAAGATCAAATGCGTATTGACGCGCCGCTGCGCAAAAATACCCTACAGGGCGGAGAACGCGTTGTGCGGGTGGACGCTTCAGGCAAACCGGCGGCAACCCGCTTTACCGTACAGCAAAGGTTGAACGCCAGCATGCTGGTTAACGCCAGATTGGAAACCGGTCGCACTCATCAAATCCGGGTGCATGCGGCACATGCCAATGCGCCTATTTTGGGAGATGAAAAATATGGCGACCCGGCGGCGAATCAAGCCATGCGTCAATCCGGTCTGACTCGATTGTTTTTACATGCGTGGCGACTGGATTTTCCCTGGCCAGAACGTGAGGCCCCCTACCACTTTGAAGCACCGCTGCCCCCGGAACTCGCTCAGGTTTTGGAAAGGCTGAATCAACCCCAGTGAATCATCGCCATCAGCGCTTTTGCACAGACTTTGCTGACCACCGCTTACCCACCGTCGCCGTTTGGTATCTAGACTTACCGGATGCAGGCTGCCAGCGTGGAACCAAATGCCTTTTACCATTGCCAATCAAATCCGCACGCCCCATACGCTTAAGCGCTTCGCGCAATATCGGCCAATTTTGCGGATCATGGTAGCGCAAGAACGCCTTGTGCAGCCGACGCTGCTTAGCACCGCGTATAGGATTCACCTGTTCGGAATCCCGCGAGAGTTTTTTCAGTGGATTACGTTGTGTGTGATACATAGCGGAAGCAATCGCCAACGGCGTTGGCAGAAACGCCTGCACCTGGTCGGGACGAAAACCGTTTTTCTTCAACCATAAGGCCAAATTCAACATATCCTCGTCAGTCGTCCCCGGGTGCGCCGAAATAAAATAAGGGATCAAATATTGCTCTTTCCCAGCTTCTTGCGAATATTTGTCGAAAAGCCGTTTAAATTGGTCATAAGCACCAATGCCCGGCTTCATCATTTTACTGAGTGGGCCTTCTTCCGTATGTTCAGGGGCGATTTTCAAATAACCACCAACATGATGAGTCACCAGTTCCTGAATATATTCCGGTGACCGCACGGCCAGGTCATAGCGCAACCCGGAAGCAACAAATACCCGTTTAATGCCCGGCAACGCGCGAATACGCCGATACAGTTTGATCAGCGGGCTGTGATCCGTCTGCAAATTCTGGCAAATACCAGGATAAACACAGGACAAACGACGGCATGATTTTTCAATCGCCGGATCCTTACACTGCAACCGATACATATTGGCTGTCGGCCCACCCAAATCCGAAATATGACCCGTGAAACCCGGCACCGTATCGCGGATAGATTCGACCTCACGCGCAATGGAATCCTCCGAGCGACTCTGAATAATGCGCCCTTCATGCTCAGTAATGGAACAAAAAGTACAACCGCCAAAACATCCACGCATGATATTCACGGAACAACGAATCATCTCCCAAGCTGGATTTTTCTTTCCCGCATAGATGGGATGCGGTTGCCGGGTATAAGGCAGTTCATAGACACGATCAAGTTCTTCCGTCGTCAATGGCATGGGCGGCGGATTCAACCAGACATGTCGCTGGCCATGTCGCTGAACCAAAGCACGTGCATTGCCTGGATTGGTCTCCAGATGGAATACGCGTGACGCATGCGCATACAACACCTTATCCTCTATCACCTGCTCATAAGACGGCAAGCGCACAACCGTCTGATCGCGATCCAGCCCTTTCGGTCTTTTCGCAAACTGAATCACCGATTGATCACTATTAACCGTCTTCTTTTCCGTGGCTTGATGCTGGCTGCAATCAGGTTGAGCGGCATAAGGATCCGGGTGATCCATCAGGGCGCCCGGTTCGTCAATTTGAGAAGAATCAAGCTCCACCCGATCCGGCGGCATCTGAGAAATCATAAAGGCCGTACCACGAATATCACGCACCTCACTCATGGATTCTCCTTTGGCGAGGCGGTGTGCCAATTCCACCACGGCACGCTCGGCATTACCGAAAATCAGCATATCCGCTTTCGCATCCAGCAAGATTGAACGCCTGACCTTATCCGACCAATAATCATAATGCGCAATTCGACGCAAACTGGCCTCAATGCCGCCAATGATGACTGGCACACCTTTATAAGCCTCTCTGGCTCTTTGCGCATAAACCGTTACTGAACGGTCAGGACGTTTGCCTAGCGCGCCATCCGGGGTATAAGCATCATTCGAACGCGGCTTGCGATCCGAGGTATAACGATTGACCATCGAATCCATATTGCCCGCCGTGACACCAAAAAACAGATTCGGCCTGCCTAAAGCGCGGAACGCTTCAGCCGAACGCCAATCCGGCTGGGCAATAATGCCGACGCGAAAACCTTGTGCCTCCAATAACCGACCAATCAACGCCATCCCAAAGCTGGGATGATCAACATAAGCGTCGCCTGTAATGATGATAATGTCGCAACTGTCCCAGCCAAGATCATCCATTTCTTGTCGTGACATCGGCAGTACCGGCGCAACGCCAAAACGCTTGGCCCAATATTGACGATAAGAAAAAACAGGCTTAGTCAACTGCACAACGCCACTCCACCGGGGAAATAAACGGCTGATTGTAACAAAAGCCTGCAAACCGGCTGAACAACGTCAAGCCAGAATATTTATCAAGGTGGTTGTCGTACGGTCCAGCTAATTTCTCCGGGTTAACGCCCTACTCAATTGGCCGAAGCGCCATCCAATTTTTGTGCATTACCCACTTAGCTTCCAATACCTCATATAGAAGATCGCCGAAGTATAGGGGCTTCTATATCAACTCCATCCCTTCTCTCACGTAAGGAGTTAATCATTTCATCAGCTATATCACTTTCATTTTCGACAAACTCTATTCATTGTAAATCTTAATATCTACATGACAGAGAATTTCAACAACCAGTTAAAACCGATACTCCCAATCAACCCTTCACCAACTCTCACACCGGTTTTCCCTCAACTATTTCACCTCTTTATCCACCTTACCACCGGCACCAAATAAACTCGCCTGGAAATCCGACCACAACTTCATATTTTGCTCAGCAATGCTGGTCATGGCGGTCATCGGATCGACTCCCAGCTTATCGTGGAACTCAAACTGGCGTTCATTGAAAAATAACAGACTTTCTTCCAAATATTTCGCAAATAAACCCTGTAATGTACCGCCATAGAAACGGATAATCTGTTGCAGCATCGCGCTACTAAACATCGGCTCACCAGCCGATTCGGCCTCCATAATAATCTGCAGCAACACATTCCGCGTGATGTCTTCACCAGTATTTGAGTCAATGACTTTCACACAAGCGCCTGACGTAATCAGCTCCTTGACCTCGGCTAGGGTTACGTACTTACTCGACTCTGTATCGTACAAGCGACGATTCGGGTATTTTTTAATGAGATGAGGGGACATATTGAAAATTTATATTGATTAATATCTCGATTCTACCAGGGTTCAGTGAATCTTATCGCTAACGGTGCCGATGCCCTCATTAAGTACGGATCAGATTATCGCTTAATTGAGTGCCGATGAAATAACCCAACATCTCTCACACAAAGAAATGTCCACGCCACATAAAGTGTGAACCAAATCCCCCCTCGTCTACCAAGGTGTAGACCTAAATGATAAAGTGCCTCAAAGGCATGACACTGCCAATGTCGAATTTGCCCAACTACCCTGCAATGAAGTCGCCCCATGTGTACCCAAAGAAAACAGGAACCGGATAACTACTCCGTCAACCAAATTGAATCCCTATGCACAGAACGGCTACCCAAATGGCGTTACGCCGAGGGCAAACTACATCGCTATTATGCCTGTCATGGTTGGCGGGCCAGCAGTTTATTGTTTAATGCCATTGCACATATTGCCGAAGCCGCTTGGCATCACCCGGAGGTCACCGTCACCTGGAGCGGCGTCAACGTTAGCCTGATGACCCACAGCACGCAGGGCATCACGGACAAAGACTTCGCTTTGGCCGAGCAAATTGAGCTTTTCGCCAACTGGCAACCTGCCCCGAACAGCCCATTGGAAGGAACACCGCATGACGCATGCTGGCGTTACCGGGAACCCGAATGAGCTGGCCGCGCCTGCATGCACTACCTTACCAAGCCGATGCCAGCCTGTATTTTGACCGTATCCGCCATCTGGATTGGCCAATATGGCTGGATAGCGGCCACCCATCACAGCAAATGGGACGCTACGATATCCTGGCAGCCGAACCCGTTGAACAACTTGCTCTGAATATCGAGGATCACGCCCAGCTTGATGATCGATTACGCGAATCCTTGCAATCTGCTGCATATACCCCCGCCAATCTACCCTTTTATGGCGGTTGGATCGGGTATCTGAGTTATGCGCTGGGCGGCGCATGGATGATGGGGCAATCCAGATCTCAGAAGAAACACTTAACCCAGGCGGCACGGGCTGGTTTGTATGACTGGGCGATAGTGATTGACCATCATCACCGGATCACCACATTGGTCAGCATGGGACGGACGAAAAACAGCCGTGATCGCTGGAATGCTTTATGCCGGGATTTGGAACGTCCGCCCACCGCCATCAACCCAACTGAACAGCAACCGGCAAACCATTTCAACGCCAGCACATCTTATTCAGACTATGCCCGGCAATTCGATAACATTCAGCATTACATCCAGGCTGGCGACGCTTATCAGGTCAATCTGACTCAACGCTTTGAAGCCCATGTCACGGAAAACAGTTGGTCGCTTTACCAACGCCTGCGCCAGACCAATCCAGCTCACTATGGTGCTTACTTAGGATTTGATGACTACCAGATTCTCAGCAATTCACCAGAGCAATTTATCCATTTGCAAAATGGCATCGTGCATACCCGGCCCATCAAAGGCACCCGGCCACGCGGCATGACGCCTCAACAGGACGCACAGATGCGCGCCGACCTGATCAGCAGCGACAAGGACAGAGCGGAAAATCTGATGATCGTTGATTTATTGCGCAATGATCTCGGCAAAGTCTGTCAGCCTGGCAGCATTAGCACACCTGATCTTTTCACTTTGGAATCCTATGCCACTTTGCATCATTTGGTCAGCACGATCCGTGGCGAATTAGCCGCCGACAAAGATGCGATTGATTTGCTTAAAGCCTGCTTCCCCGGCGGCTCCATCACAGGAGCGCCTAAACGACGCGCCGTGCAAATCATTGAGGAATTGGAACCGGTTAACCGGGAAATTTACTGCGGCAGTATTTTCCGGCTTGGCCTGGAAGGTAATCTGGACAGCAACATCAGCATCCGCACGCTGCTGAAACGGGACGAGAAACTTTACTATTGGTCAGGTGGCGGCATTGTGGTCGATTCCACATGCCAGGCTGAATATCGCGAAAGCCTGGATAAGGCGGCAGCTTATTTCACATTGATTGGATATCCGCAGGCAAAGCAAAAACACTCGCACCAATTTTAACCGGTTGTTTGCGTTTTATAATCGCCCGACCTTGCAAACGTACGTTCGGCAATACCGCAAACTCATTTTTTATACCCTGTAAATGAGCTTGCTCAATCCATAAAAATCGCCAAAAGATTATTCAAATACAACCGGCCTTTCTTCGTTGATCGCAAGGCTCCATCAACAACTTGCATCAACCCAAGACCAATTGCCTCATCAAGCTGGGGTTCCATATCGGCTATTGATATGCCAGTGCGCCGATAAAACGTCTCAATTGATACGCCTTCATGCAAACGCATGACATTCAACATAAACTCCAGCACCAAATCATCAGGCATTAATCTTTTTTGGGTGCATACTTTATCAGTCATTGACATATAACGGTCAGGATGCCGTTGTTTGCTGCGTCGGATCACCTGGCCATCAGCCAGCGTCAACTTACTGTGCGCACCAACGCCAATGCCCAAGTAATCACCAAACCGCCAATAGTTCAGATTATGCCGACATTGTTTATTCGGTTGGCTATAGGCTGATATTTCATATTGGACATAGCCTTGTCGCCTAATCTGTTCGAGTCCGGTCTGCATCATGTCCGCCAATGCATCATCTTGTGGAACAGTCGGTGGTTGTTGGTAAAAAAGCGTATTCGGCTCCAAAGTTAATTGATACCAAGATAAATGAGGCGGCTCCAGCCTGAGCAATGCTTGCAAATCCTGCATCGCCTCACTCAGCGTTTGCCCAGGCAGTCCATACATCAAATCCAAATTGTAGTTTTCATACCCAGCGCTTTGCGCAGCCCGAACAGCCGCCAATGCCTCGGTTCCACGATGAATACGCCCCAACGCCTCAAGCTTGTCATCCTGCAAACTTTGCACGCCTATGGATAAACGGTTGACGCCAGCCGCCTGATAGCCCGCGAATCGTTGAAAATCGGCAGCACCAGGATTTGCTTCCAAGGTGATTTCAACGTCCTGATGAAAATTGATTTGTTGATTGATTCGATTCAACAAATCACCAATGGATTTTGCACTGAACAAACTTGGCGTCCCACCTCCAATAAATACGCTCTGAATCCCACGCGCGCCAATCCATTCCTGCTCTTTGGTCAAATCATCCATTAGCGCATGAATATAAGCTCCCTCATCCAGTTCAGTCCGCTTGACATGCGAATTGAAATCACAGTAAGGACATTTACGTACACACCAGGGAATATGCACGTACAGACTCAGCGGGATTTGTTCAGGTATTAAAGGCACCATACGTTACTGACACATCTTTAATCGATAGACAAGCCTTGAATCAACACAGACAAATGCGGCATGAAAACTCGCCGAGTTTCGGGGAAAAATGCTATGGTTCATCCATATTGTCATATTGTCCGGATTGGGTGATAGAACTGGAAAACAGCCTATGACTTGCCATTTATCCATTTCACTCTGTTGATCAAGATGGCGCGTCGTTATGCACTGTACTCGCTATCAAGATGATAATGCGTTCCAACATCTGTTCGGTGCAACAATCAACCGATTGTCCGCTTGGACAAACATCCCACAGCACACTGCCGAAGTCATGACAAAGGCGTCCCCATGTTAAGTAAAGAATTGGAATTTACTCTGAACCAGGCTTTCAAAGAAGCGCGCCTGCAGAACCACGAATTCATGACGGTTGAGCATCTGCTTCTCGCCTTGCTTGAGAATCCGACTGCCGCCAGTATATTACGCGCCTGCACAGTGAATCTTGAAGCGTTGCGCAGCGAATTGAAAGTTTTTGTGCAGGAAAACACACCGCACCTATCGGATTCCGAACAACGCGATATCCAGCCGACCTTAGGCTTTCAGCGCGTATTGCAACGCGCCGTGCTTGACGTGCAATCGACAGAAAAAGACGAAGTGACCGGAGCCCATGTGCTGGTCGCTTTGTTCCATGAAAAGGATTCGCATGCGCTTTATTTACTGAATCAGCAGGATATCACCCGTCTGGATATTGTGAATTTCATTTCACATGGCATCTCCAAGGTATCCAGCGAACCAACCGAACAACCCTCCCCTGGTGAACAAGCAGACCACTCCAAAACGGAAAAAAAACGGCATTCCGCCTTACAGACCTATACGAGCAACCTGAACGAACTGGCACGAGCTGGTGAAATAGATCCACTGATCGGTCGTCAACATGAAGTGGAAAGAACCATTCAAGTGTTATGCCGTCGGCGCAAGAATAACCCGCTCCTGGTAGGCGAAGCTGGTGTCGGCAAAACTGCCATTGCTGAAGGCTTGGCTAAGCGCATCGTTGATCATGCCGTGCCCGATGTATTGTCCGGCTGTACTTTATATAGCCTGGATCTGGGTGGACTGGTCGCCGGTACAAAATATCGCGGCGACTTTGAAAAACGTTTGAAAGCCGTGTTAGCGGAACTCAAACAAACACCGGACAGCATCTTGTTTATTGATGAGGTTCACACATTGATTGGCGCGGGTTCAGCCTCCGGCGGCGTTATGGACGCCTCAAACCTGATCAAACCCATGCTGGCTTCTGGTCAATTACGTTGCATGGGTTCCACCACCTATCAGGAATATCGCGGCATCTTTGAAAAAGATCGCGCATTAACCCGACGTTTCCAAAAAATTGATATTGAAGAACCCAGCATTGAGGACACCATCAAGATATTAAAAGGCTTGAAAAGCCGTTTTGAAGAACACCATCAAGTCAAATATTCAAATCGGGCGTTAAAGGCTGCTGCCGAACTAGCCGATAAATACATCAATGAACGTTTCATGCCGGATAAAGCCATTGATGTGGTCGATGAGGCCGGAGCGGCCAATCAATTACTCGGCCCATCCAAACGCAGAAAAACCATTAGCGTATCCGACATGGAAAGTATCGTCGCCAAAATCGCCCGGATACCCCCACGTAAAATCTCCTCTTCAGATACCGAAGCACTCAAAAATCTGGTTCACGACCTGCAAATGGTGGTGTTCGGCCAGGATAAGGCAATTGAAGCGCTATCCGCAGCAATCCGCATGAACCGCTCTGGTTTGGGTTCAGAGCAAAAACCGGTTGGTTCTTTTTTATTCGCCGGCCCGACTGGCGTCGGCAAAACAGAAATCACCCGCCAACTCGCTAGCGTTTTGGGTATGCAGTTAATTCGCTTCGACATGTCAGAATACATGGAGCGTCACACTGTCTCACGCCTGATTGGTGCGCCGCCCGGTTATGTCGGTTTTGATCAGGGTGGCCTGTTGACCGAAGACATCAGCAAGCATCCACACTCAGTATTACTGTTGGATGAAATTGAAAAAGCACACCCGGATGTGTTCAACCTGCTGCTGCAAGTCATGGATCACGGTACGCTGACGGATAACAATGGCCGAAAAGCCGACTTCCGTCATGTGATTATCGTCATGACCACCAACGTCGGCGCGGAGGAAATGTCACGTCCTTCCATCGGCTTCACCCGACAGGATCATCAGGCCGATGGTCTGGCAATCATTAAAAAATCTTTTACGCCCGAATTCCGCAACCGGCTGGATGCGATCATTCAGTTCAATTCGCTGAGTGACGAAACCATTACCCATGTGGTGGATAAATTCCTTGATGCGCTGAAAAACCAACTACGCGAAAAACAAGTCACGCTTGCCATTGATCAGAACGTATGCAAATGGTTGGCGAAGCATGGAGTCGATCCACAGATGGGCGCTCGTCCCATGGCGCGTTTAATTCAAGATAAAATCAAAAAACCACTAGCCGAACATTTGTTATTCGGCGAACTGGCCAACGGCGGCAACGTTGAAATTCATCTCGACGAGAAAGACGAACTGGCGTTTAACGTTCGCGGAAAGTGATGCGTCCTTTGGTCAGATCGTAAGGTGTCATCTCAACTTTGACCTTATCGCCAGTTAAAATACGGATATAATGCTTGCGCATTTTGCCGGAAATATGCGCAGTCACCACATGACCATTCTCCAATTCCACCCGAAACATGGTGTTCGGCAACGTCTCAACAACGGAGCCATCCATTTCAATTACATCTTCTTTCGCCATTAAACCTATTCACTGTGTGATTAATAAGGCGGCGGAGTATAACAAAAACACTGGACGACATGTTGAAACATCCTTAATGGATGGTCCGCTGTCAAGCAGATAATGACGAATTCAGATTGCGCTTTACGGGTTGGCCAATTTGGTTCGCGCGCTGGTGATTTGGAAAAAAATGAACCATTTTTCCTGCCCCCTTTAAACACCATGCCTCGCAGCCAACTCCATCAGGTTTTTAACAGACTTATCCACAATTTCTGTGAGTAACTCACACTGACGCCATCAGTTTTCTACCGGGGTAATATGTATCTGTTTCGCTGGTATGCTGGAGTCATGTAAAAGACGGCGCACAGATTGTTGCTCCGCCACAGGTGAAGTGAGGTAGATTTCGCAATCGCAGCAAGGCTGGCGCTGTTCGATGATCCAACCAAGGGCATCCTGGTAAGTTTTCATCTGGTCATTGGGTAAACGGATCGCCTGATATTGGAAATGATCCAGGGCATCACGCCAGGCATCGCAATAATTCAATAGATAATGACCCTGGCGGCTTTGTGACAGCCAATACAAATAGATTATGCGTTCAGGATTCTTATCAATGGCATGATCAATCAAACTGGCGATTGGCGCAAAGCCGGTCTCCCAGGCCACCATCAACAATGGCTGACCGGACTCCTCGTCTAAAACGAAATCACCGGACGGGCCATACAATTTTACTGCGTCACCTCTTCGTAGCTGATGAAAAATCAGATCATTGAAAGCATCGCCAGCTTGCCGTCGCACATGGAAACGCAACAAAGTATTGTTACAAGGACAATTGGCGATTGGCAGATATCTGGAAGGAACATCATTGAAGCGCAAAGCGATGCTTTGGCCCGCGAGAAACTGCAACCCCTGGCTACGCGGCGTCCTGATAGTCAACTGAATCACATCATTCTGTAAATGATCGATTCGGTTGATTTTCGCAATGATATGTTGCTTGGGGATCAAATCCGGTTGATCCGACTCACCAGTTTCCACGATTAAATCACTGGTGGCCAGATAGCGGCACATGAGAAAGTAGCCATCCGCCTTTTCTTGTTCGCTGAATCTGAAATCCTGATGCTTGCCTTGGATAACTTGGCCTGCAATCAGACGCGCCTTGCACTCGCCACATGACCCGTTCGCGCAGCCATGCCGTAAATTCAGGCCTTGACGCAAACCAGCCGCCAGAATATCGGATTTTGCGTCAGCCTCGAAACAGTGTCCACTGGGTTGTATTGTGATACGCCAAGTCATAACCCAACCAAAAAAACAGGAGAAATACCATGTCGCTGACGGATCGCCAACCCCCTTTCCAACAAATCACCTGCGCCCAATATGCAACACAGAATGCTGCGCTGACGAAGGGATTCGAGCGGGAGACCCAGCGCGCGAATGCGCAGTATTCACATTATGAGTTGGGACGCTATGAGAACATTTATATTGAACGCATGGCGATCCCCGAGATTGAGCCGATTTACACCCAGGCATTACAGATCGCTCGCCAAAGGCTAGGACTCAATAAGCTGAAAATAGGCTTTTGGTTCAATGCGATGCAACCAGGTGAACGCACAGCAAGACACAATCACGCTGAATCCGATGAATTACTGTCAGCCGTTTATTACTTGGTAACACCAGCAAATTCAGGAGACTTGGTGCTGTATGCCGCAGATCGCACCTGGCGAATAAGCCCACAAGCCGGTGAATTCATCTTTTTCCCGCCTGAATTAGCACATGAAGTGGAAGAGAACCGAAGTCAACAATTGCGTCTGTCAGTCGCGTTCAATTTTGGCGTACCGAACGATTAATTTCTATTCGGTCATGCTCAGACAAAATGACCTGCACACCATCCAACGTCATAAATTCACGCGCTGAGACTTCCCCTCGATAAGCGGAATATTTCGTCACCTGGCCTGTTGCAGCGTCAATCACCCGCAACTGGATGACTTGATGGCTGTCACGCCAGTATTGATAAAGCAAGAATCCAGAAGTCGCCAACATGAGTACAACGACCAGAGCTGCCAAGCCACGGATTCCCCAACGCGGATGCTGGGTTGGGGCGGTTTTTCCACCCATCCGATATAAAGCACCAGGTTGGTGTTGCGATTGCCGACGTTGGCGTAGCCGCACGAAGACCAACGCGCCAATGATAATGCTCAGAGTGAGAAGAATTTTACCGAGCATGTCGGATTGGCGACGTTACTCACCGTCTAGAAATGAACGCAGCTTTTCTGACCGGCTGGGATGCCGCAGCTTACGCAAAGCTTTGGCTTCAATCTGACGGATTCGTTCACGCGTCACATCAAACTGTTTGCCTACTTCTTCGAGCGTATGGTCGGTGTTCATATCAATGCCGAAGCGCATGCGCAATACCTTGGATTCACGCGAGGTAAGCCCGGAAAGCATATTCTGGGTGGCTTCGCGCAGCCCTTCGACGGTGGCGGATTCAGCGGGTGAAGAGGCATTCTGATCTTCAATAAAATCACCCAAGTGAGAATCTTCATCATCACCAATAGGGGTTTCCATTGAGATCGGTTCTTTGGCGATCTTCAGCACTTTGCGAATTTTATCTTCCGGCATCTCCATGCGCTCAGCCAATTCTTCCGGCGTCGGCTCGCGGCCCATCTCTTGAATCATCTGACGAGAAATACGGTTCAGCTTATTAATCGTTTCGATCATATGCACGGGAATACGAATGGTGCGTGCCTGGTCAGCGATCGAACGAGTGATGGCCTGGCGTATCCACCAAGTCGCATAGGTAGAGAATTTGTAGCCACGACGATATTCAAATTTATCGACTGCCTTCATCAAGCCAATATTGCCTTCCTGAATAAGGTCAAGAAATTGCAAACCACGATTGGTATATTTTTTTGCGATGGAAATCACCAAACGCAAATTGGCCTCGACCATTTCCTTTTTGGCGCGCCGCGCTTTGGCTTCGCCGATTGACATCCGCCGATTGGTTTCCTTGATGTCATGAATGCTCAATTGGCATTGTTTTTCAATATCAGAAAGCTTGGCCTGCTCAGCTTGAATAAGGTCGATATGGCTTTGCAGACTAACAGCCCAGGCTGTTTCGCCGCCAGCTTTTTCCACAATCCAATCCAGATTGGTTTCGTTTTTGGGGAAAGAGGTGATGAACTCACGTCTGGGCATGCCGGCATCCATGACGCATACATCCAGAATATCGCGTTCATAAGTACGAATTTGATTGACGGTGGCACGCAATAAGCCATTTAATTCGTTGAATAATGCGGGAGCCAGGCGAAATTCCATAAAAGCCTCAGCGCTATCGTGCATAGCCTCACGGCTTATCGCCGGGTCGCCGTTTTGTTCAGCCAATTGCATCCAGATAGCATAGGCTTTTTTCAAGTCTTGGGTTTTTTGCCGGACTTCTTCCAGATCAATGCCGGTTTCCCCAGGTTCTTCTTCCTCATCGTCCTCATCCGCTACGTCACCGTCTTGTTTTGACTCTTCACTCGTTTTATCAGCAGATGCTTTAGTCGTGGCCGGTACCGGTGGTTCATCACCCACATCCGGTAATTTGAAGCCGGCGATCACATCGCTGAGACGGATTTCTTCTTTATCCGCCGCCTCCAGCAAAGCGATAAAACGCTCCACGGCAGGCGGGAAAGAAGCGACAGCATAACCGACTTGATTGAGACCATCCTCAATACGTTTGGCGATTTTTAGCTCACCTTCCCGGGTCAAGAGTTCAACCGTGCCCATTTCACGCATATACATACGCACCGGATCCGTCGTACGGCCAAATTCGCCATCCACCGAGGCCAGTGCGGCAGCAGCGGCCTCCGCTGCATCGTCATCAGCAGAAACAGCATTGTCTGACAATGTCTGATCATCCGTTTCAGGCGCTGTTTCATGGACAGTGATGCCCATATCATTGATCATGCGCACAATGTCTTCTATCTGATCCGAATCAATGATACTGTCAGGCAGGTGGTCATTGACTTCGGCGTAAGTAAGGAACCCTTGCTCCTTACCTTTGGCGATCAGGTCGCGGATGCTGTTTTGTTCCTGCTGTTCTTGGTTCATTAAAGTTCCTCAGAAAGGCTGGAAAGCGATATTCTGGCCATGTTTGAACTTGAAGTAATCCATCATTATAGCATTGTTGCGCTTGTGCATCGCCCTGGAAAAAACGCGTAACTCAACAAAAGTGAGGCTTCATTGTCCACATAAACAAATCCACTGCGGCATTCTGTAACCCCCGTCTACCGACGCAAAAAATCACCCAGCCATTGGGCTGCCTCCAGCTGTGGATTGCGCGCGAAAATACGCAGCCGCCCGGTTTGGATCAAATCGCCAATCAATTGTTTATGCGCTTCCTGAATCAGCACCACGCAACGTCTGATCCGACGACGCGACAAAGCAAAAGACAAAAACAATCCGGCGAGAATAAAGACTGGCATAGCAGATAACAGAATCGCACCAAACAGAACGCCCCACTGAATCGACGGAAAATCACTGAATACCACTTGATGGGTTTGCAACAAATGCCAGGCCGTCAACACATAGTCTTTATATAAAGCGACTAATGGGGCTGCCATTAAAGTGAAAAACAACAGGGTCGCTGAACCGCCGAACAGGTAATTCATGGCCCGCGATGTCCCCTGCTCGCTCATCACCCGCGCAAACAATCGCCGTGATTCATCCATCAATATTTCAACGCCCGTCACTTCCACTGAGGGCATGCAATTTCTCTTTTCGGAGGAATGACGGCCCCGCTGATCCTGCAATACATCGCAAAGCTGTTGAAACGTTGGCAAAACTTTCTCATACGCGGTTTTCTCCAAACGCAGACGCAAGCCAGTCTCAATTTCTTGCGACCAATGAATTTTATCCCGCGTATTGCGCACGGATTTAACCGCCGTCAAGGCCAACGACGGAATACTACCGGCAATGCCCATGGTCAAACTTTCCCAAGCCCCTGAGGTCATCATCAATAAACGCTGAATAGAACGATAAGGAAAAAATACCGACGGCGTCTCGTTCACCGCCTTCGCCCCCATTCCCATACGCGCGCTCACTTGCAAAACGCGCTCGCCACCAATTAATTCCTGCGTCTCCTCACTCATTGTCGCCGTCACAGCGTCAATCTGTTCGGTCACCTGCTCAATCGCCTGAGTGAATGCCGGCAGTTCACGTCGGACTTCAGCACGAAAGCGCTCAACCCTCAACGCGATTTGGGCCTGCCCTTCATCCGGCGAATCACTTAATACATCCAGCGCTTCCAGCACCGCCTGCGCCAAAGTTTGGGTGAAGCGTTCAACCGTCCAGGTAACCCCTTCAAATTTCAGATAAGGCAGGAAAACCGGCGCAAAACAGGTGGCATGAGGCGCCCATCGTTGCAAATTCCGGCGCACCATCTGTTGGTAATCATCGACATCCAATTGATCAGGGTCGCCTGGCAACCGGTTGATCACCGGCAAGATATAAGCCCCATCAAAGCCTTCACCATAGTTCACAGCGTCTTCACGCTCCACTTCGGCGGCATCCAATACCAATATCTTAAGCTGGCAACTGGTCAGACTATGCTCAACGACAGCCTTGGTATCAGGGTCGGTAAAACCAGGGATATCAACCAGTACGATTTCACGCGCCAACCAAGTATCCACTTGACTGTTGATAGGATGGAATTTTTCAGCGACTGGATCCATATCCTTTGGCGCGCTGCGACCATACCAGATAAGTTGCTCAGTACCGCCCTTATCACCATAACCCGTATTAACGGATGAGCGAATGGATGCGTTTTTCATCAAACGGCTCAGTAAATACGATTTACCGGCATTCTTGGGGCCGAAAAAACCAATCGTAGGCGCTGAGGATCCACGGTTTGAAGCCAGGCGCTGCGCGTCCATCCGCATGTTATCCGCCATGCGGAGCAAACGATCCGCTTTGCTGGTCTGCGCAAATAACTGCATCGTGACTTGTTTAAATTCGTCGGCTAGCTGGCTGAAATCAGACGACTCATGCGCTATGGCATTCGTTTGACCCATTACGCCTTCTCCGGCAACAACGCATCCACCTGTCGTATGGTCTGTTCCAGATGATCAAAACCGGCCTGATTCAAAGACCAAAACCTGGGCGGGTGATATTGGATCGGCAAGGATTGCCCAGGCAGTTCGCTTTGCTGCAATTTATACTGACCGCCTTGCAAGCAAATAGCGGCTGGCTGGCTACTAATCTGCCGGGGCAACCCAAAAGCATCACAGGCAAAATGAAAAAAATCGGAAAAATAAGGGACAAACAATTCTTTCTCCAAGGTGCGTGCCAAACTGGTGGAGGCAAATCCCCAGCCAGACATTCCGCCCAAACCCGCCGCCGTAACTAATTCAGGCAACGAAGCCTGAGCCAGCACCGTGGCTTGGGTCACCGCGCTGGCACCGAAATCAAACGGAATCAACAAAACCACCGATAGGCTGACCAGCAAGGCCAGCATGCCTTGCACGATGGCATAGGCCTTTTTCGCCGGAGAAATCTTCTTCCAGGCACCCGATGCCGACATGGCGATCTTTTGATCATCCAATTGCCCAGCAAGCTGGATAGCGGATAAATCCGTTTTTTTCAGCACCGCTTCCCAGGATTGCTGCAAATCATCCTGGCTGGCTGTCTTCACATAATCCCTCAGCCCGGCATGATCGCGCATGGATTCCATCAAATGCTGTGCGCTCAACGCCTGCGACTTGATCGCATAAAGCGCTTCCCTATCAATTAAGCGAACATGCGCCAGCATCCTTTTAACCGCCCCAATCCCCCCACTCATCAATTGCTGCATCTTACGACCACTCAATAACAGTGGACGAATATAAACCGGCGCGCCCGCCTCCATGCCACGGTGTAATTTTTGGATCAATTCCGGCGATAGAGGTAATCGCGGATTATTGGCCTGATCGGTGGTCTGTTGATGACAGAAATCCAATAGGTGCTGATGCAGTGCCTGCATGAGTTGACGCTCATGCCGCACCTGGCGCGTCAGGGTTGAGACAAGACGCCTTTTTTGTTTTTGAAAACGATGCCAATGCGATTGAATCTGTGACATCGCCAAATAGCTTGATTCAAGCCTCTCCGGCAAACCAATTAAGTAGCGCTCAGCCGGCACCTCTTCAACCACATTATCTTCCGCATTTGGCGACACCTGCCAGGCCGCCGGCACTCGCTCAGCTTTATCATCAGCCTGTATCAAACGATGCAGACTGGATGGCGTCATATCGTCCCAACCCATAATCCGATAATGATAAGCCACATAAAAATGCTCGACGTTTAACACATCAATCAGATGCTTGATGTACCTGTCCTGCAAAAACTGATGGGGTTGCATATCGGTATCCGGTTCCACTTGGTTCATGACCAAATAAAAGGGAATATCCGGCATCATATCGCGCAAGCCACCTGCCACTTTACCTGCTTTTTCATCCGCAATGTTTTTCTGCGTGGCGACGAACAAAAAGGCCGAACAAATTGGCGCCGCCTGGCGTAAAAACGCCTCACGCTTCGCGGCCGATAAGGCATCATCTGAACGTTGCACATCGGGACAATCCAGTAACGCCAAATTATCCAGACCCGGATCCGTGGCGATCAAAGGCACATCCAGCACCTGCTGATCCGCCTCCGCCGCCAATTGATTGTATTGACGATGGGCGGATTGCGAATCATCGCTGAGCATTTCATAGCGCCCACAAAACAGCCCACTGATTTGGGCCACCAATTCCGCCCACAAAGCGTCATCCTGCCGCCATTTCTCCGGCAACCAAAGCACAAACCGTTGGGTGCCGCAAGACGAGGCGTCACCGCGTAAAATACGCCGTCGCCCGGTGGCGCTTAAATAACTGGCAACAAAACTACTCTTGCCGCTATTGAGTAAACCCGCTATCCCCAGAATCGGACAGTTAAGTAGATTCACGACAGACTGGATCCGCTGCAACGCCTGCGCCAACTGCACCCAATCCTCTTCCATCGCAAAACTGATCAGAGCCTCCCGCAGCCCGATCATTTCAACCCTTTGCTCATTGACCGATTGAAATAAAGCGGCATCTGGCGCAGTCAGTTGATGACTCAGCGTCTGAATGCCTTGCATCAATGAGTTGAAACCCTGTCCATCATTTTTGTTATGGTTGATATATTGCATTAATAATTATCGTTCCCTTTATGAGCCGAATCCTGATCATCGAAGATGAAGCCGTCATCCGCAAAGCACTCAAACGCTTTCTGACGCGCCACGATCATCAGGTTGACGAAGCGGATTCAATTGAGTGCATCCACGCATTTGATCAATACGACCTCATCATCAGCGACTTACGCCTGCCAGGAAAACCCGGCACCGAAATCATGCAGCTTGCGCCGCATGTGCCCATTATCATCATGACCAGCTACGCAAGCGTGTCGTCCGCCGTCACCGCAATGAAAATGGGCGCGACAGACTATATCGCCAAACCTTTTGACCATGATGAATTATTACTCATAATTAATAAAGTGTTAGGCGGCGAAACATCGGACCACCATCCCGGCACCCGGTCTCAGCAGAGCGTTTCGTCCCCCCGGATAAAAAACATCATCGGCAAAAGCCACGCCATGCAGGACGTGTTCAAGCGGATTGAGAAAGTCGCACCGACCGATGCGACTGTATTGATCATTGGTGAATCCGGCACCGGTAAAGAACTGGTTGCACGGGCTTTGCATCAAAACAGTGGACGCGCCAACGCGCCTTTCGTCGCCTTTAACTGCGCCGCAGCACCAGAGCAAACGCTGGAAAATGACTTATTCGGCCAACATCCGCAAGTCGGTTTGATCGAACAGGCGGCGGGTGGCGTTTTGTTCCTGGATGAAATCGGCGAGTTGCCAATCGCTGCGCAAGCGCGCCTGCTGCGCATCTTGCAGCAAAATCAACCTACCACGGATAAAAACCACGACGTGCGCATCCTGGCGGCTACTCAACAGGATATGCGGCATCTGGTCCAGAATCACCAGTTCCGCAGCGATTTATACTTCCGCCTGCGCGTGGTTGAAATCCAACTTCCCCCCTTATGCGAACGTGAAGATGACGTCATTGAGCTTGCGGTATACCTGCTGCAAAGCATCCTCAGCCAATTAAATCGCCCACCCATTAACTTTACCCGTGAAGCGCTGTTGGCCATCCGCCGTTATCGTTGGCCAGGCAATGTGCGCGAACTCGCCAATACCATCGAACGTGCCGTGATTTTATGCGAAGGCAAAACCATCACACCTGACTTGTTAGCCATAGACCATCGAGTCCACAGCCAACCCGGCGGCGCTATTGATGTGAATGAAAAACTATCTTTGGAAGAATATTTCCGGGTCTTTGTCTTAGAAAACCAAGGTAAGATGACCGAAACGGAACTTGCTCAAGCACTCGGCATCAGCCGCAAAACTTTATGGGAGAGGCGCCAACGTTTTGGCTTACCCAGAAAAACCACTCACAAAAACACTAAATAATATGGATGATATTCCTGGTTTCCTGACCAACATAAATCGTCAAATTTCCTATTAACTATGCTATGGTTAGCGTAAAAATTGACAAGCTGGTGAATCGCCTCACAGCAACTTATTTAGTTTGCTTGACATGCGCAAAAAATTTAAAGGTTAAACTCATCCATTTGTCATGCCCTGTCAATAAAATTTCCATCGAAACGTTAAATCACACAGCAATCTGGTTCTATCCGCATCACTCTACCTATTCCAGAGCTTTGAACCATGCTAAGTCACTGCATATCACCCCATATCCAAAATTTGGAGAATAACCCATGAAAAAACTGATCCTGGCAGGTGCCGTTGCCGCATTCTTCACGGCGAGCAATGCTTGGGCGGTATGTTCAGCCAACATTCAGATGAATGATGCCGCACCCGCTGATTCAACCGGCAACACCATCACTCATGTGCCTTTGCCCACCGATGCGACGGATGTGGCCACCAAGGCTTATGTGGATGCTTATGGCGCGTTAACGGAATTCAGTTCAGAACAGCCGGTCGGTACCCTGCATGACGCGGCTAACGGCTGCGCGGATCTATCCGAAAACGGTAATACCGACTGGTATCTGCCTGCACTGGATCAAATCGCAAATGGTTTGGCCGACTTGTCAGGCAGTTCATCAGAGTACTGGACAAGCACCCATCACGATATCGGCGGTGCTGGTGGCAACATTGAAATGTCCACTTTCGTCCCAAGCAGCCGTGATGTGCAAAGCGAGCTGACCAACGGTTCTCTGGCATACGTTTGTATCCGCTAATTAACCCCATAAAACCAATAAACATCATAGTGGTTCTGGAGAAATCAACCATGAAAACTTTACTTGCAGTTTTGCTTTTCGCCTCTTCCGCCAGCTTATGGGCTGCCTGCCAAACCGATATTCAAATGAATACAAATACCCCGGTTGGCTCCACAGGCAACACCATCACCCATGTGCCCACGCCAACCAATGACACTGATGTCGCCAACAAGTCCTATGTAGACGCTGCTGGCCAGTTGATGGTGAGCAACAGTGGCGGCATCGCCTCCATTGCTGACGCGCAAGCAGGTTGCAGGGACATGACTCAGGACGGCTACTCCGATTGGCGTCTGCCCACTCTACATGAAGCCATCAACGGCTTTGCTGATTCAGACGCGGCGGGTGATAACGGTATCTTCTATTGGACATCCACACCTTATGCCAGCGGCAACGACAGCTGGGTGACCTACGCCGCCCAGCAAGCGGCCAATTATGCCTGGGTGCGTCAAGTTGGTACTTTAAGCAACGCAATTCGTTATCGTTGCGTGCGTGGTTCACTCTGATTACCCCAACGATCAGGCGTCCTGATGACCATGACGCCTGATTTATTTACTTCTCTATAATATATCTTCACCACTCAATCATGGCCCAGTCATATAAACGATGCTTCTGGCTCATCACGCTCGGATCGCTTTTGCTGCTTAGCACTAGCATGGCGTCGGCGAAAAATTTCGAGGAAGGCATCCACTATTTGGAAGTTTATCCACAACGCGAAAGCGACTCAGGACAAACCATTGAAATCATCAAGTTCTTTATATATGGATGTCCACACTGCTACAACCTTGATAAAGCCCTGCAACCCTGGTTCGAAAGCAAACCCAAAGATATTGAATTCCTATATGTTCCAGCCTTATTTGGCGGATCAGCCAATTTGCATGCCGAAGTCTATTATGCGCTGGAATCCATGGGCGAAAGCATGCGCCTGCATAAACCCCTATTCCAGGCCATTCATGAGGAAGGCAGAAAGTTAAAAACACGCCAGGAAATTGAACAATTTCTGGGTTCGCAAGGCGTTGACCTCAACCAGTTCAGACAGGCGATAAAATCATTCGCCGTTAAAGTAAAAACCGGACGCGCGCGGGCACTGTTAGCGCGTTACGACATTCGCTCTGTTCCCAAACTGATCATAGATGGACGCTATAAAAGCGCTTCAGCACTTAGCCATAAAGACATGGTTGATATGCTTGATTCACTGACTAAAAACATCCGACAAGAACGTCATCAAAAATAGTGCTGACCGTCAATGCTGAATGACCTGTTAAATCCGCGATGCTCGCATCCTTTTCAAGTTTTTGAGAGTGGCTTGCTGAACGCTCAAACAGCTTGTTAGAATCGCCGCTTTCGTTTTCATGCAACCTGAGCATTCGCTATGCTCGCTGATTGCGTTGATATAAACCCTCACTACCTCTGCGAAAAACAGATTTTCAATCTTTTCACCTGAAGTCATTGTTGGGTGGAAAGCCCTGAAACACCCCAATGACTGGAGAAAATGGCTTATGGCTATCACAGCTGAACAAAAAGCATCTATCGTCGCTGAACACGGCAAAAACGCTACTGACACCGGTTCAACGGAAGTGCAAATCGCCTTATTAACCGCCCGTATTCAAGATCTCACACCGCATTTCCAACAACACAAAAAAGATCACCATTCGCGCCAAGGCCTGGTGCGTTTAGTTAATCAACGTCGTAAGCTGCTTGATTATCTGAAACGTAAGAACATTGAAGGTTACCGCGAGCTCATTAAAAAACTTGGCTTACGCCGCTAGATCGCATCATTATGAGGCTGCTCTGCGCCGTTTCGCTCCTGAAATCACCATCAAAATGCGTGTTTACACCCCGTAAGCACGACGTTTTGTTTGGTGCAAACCGCCTGCCTCTGCGCTCATAACGGCGCAATCCCAGTCTATTTCCACAACATCCCGCATAGCTTGAGGGTAATACTCAGTGAATCGAATCCAGAAAACATTCCAATTTGGTCAACATAACGTCACCTTAGAGACCGGTGAAATCGCACGTCAAGCCGACGCTGCGGTCTTCGTCAACATGGCGGACACTGTCGTGATGGTCACCGTCGTCGCTGAAAAAAATGCGTCAGAAGAACGCGACTTTTTTCCACTGACTGTGGATTATCAGGAAAAAACCTATGCGGCTGGCGTTATTCCAGGCGGCTTTTTACGCCGTGAAGGCCGACCATCGGAAAAGGAAATTCTGACCGCTCGATTACTGGATCGCCCCGTTCGCCCACTATTCCCGGCCACCTTCACCAACGAAGTTCAAATCATCGTCACCGTGATGTCGCTAAACCCGGAGGTTGACCCAGAAATCCCGTCTATGATCGGTATTTCCGCCGCCCTCGCCTGCTCCGGTCTGCCCTTTCAAGGCCCCATTGGAGCCGCGCGGGTTGGCTACAAAGACGGCCAGTATCTGTTAAACCAACCCGGCACAGGATTATGCGATGACAGCGATCTGGATTTGATTGTCGCAGGCACGCGCGAAGCGGTTCTGATGGTCGAATCCGAAGCGCGCGAATTACCGGAAGAAGTCATGCTCGGCGCTGTTTTGTTTGGTCACGAACAATTCCAAAGCGTGATTGATGCAGTCACTGAACTGGCTGACACCGTCAGCAAAACCATCATTGAAGCCCCCGAAGCCGTGGAGAACCAAGCACTGAAAACCGCCGTGGAGGCCCAATGCGGCGACGCACTGCGCAATGCCTATAGCATCGCCGATAAAATGGCGCGCTATGCCGCGATTGATGCCGCCAAGGCCGCTGCGCTGGAAGCCTTATGTGCGGGTGAAACGCCTGAATACGCCGAAAGCGAAGTATTGGAAGTCATTGAAAAACTGAAGAAATCCATCGTACGCGGACGCATTCTGGCCGGCGAACCACGGATTGACGGGCGCGACACCAGAACAGTTCGCCCAATCACCATTCGCACCGGCGTATTACCGCGTACCCACGGTTCTGCCCTGTTCACCCGTGGCGAAACCCAGGCTTTGGTCGTCACCACGCTGGGTACCGAGCGTGATGCGCAAACCATTGACGCACTAGGTGGTTCCTACAAAGACAACTTCATGCTGCATTACAACTTCCCTCCTTACTGTGTGGGTGAAATGGGCCGTGTCGGCAGCCCCAAGCGGCGTGAAATCGGCCATGGCCGACTCGCCAAGCGCGGCGTACTGGCCTGCATGCCAACCATGCAGGAATTCCCCTACTCTTTGCGCGTGGTGTCGGAAATTACCGAATCCAATGGCTCATCCTCAATGGCCTCAGTTTGCGGCTCCAGCCTCTCTCTGATGGATGCCGGCGTCCCACTGAAAGCACCAGTCGCTGGTGTCGCCATGGGGTTGATCAAGGAAGGCGATCAATTCGCCGTACTGACCGATATTCTGGGTGATGAAGATCACTTAGGCGATATGGACTTCAAAGTGGCCGGTACTGCTCAAGGCATCAATGCCTTGCAAATGGATATCAAAATTAACGGCATCACCAAGGAAATCATGCAAATCGCGCTGGATCAGGCACGCGAAGGACGCCTGCATATTCTGGGTGAAATGGCCAAAGCGATCACAGCCCCGCGCGAACAGATGTCTGAACATGCGCCACGTATCGAATCGTTCAAAATCAACCCGGACAAAATCCGTGATGTGATCGGGAAAGGCGGTGCAACCATTCGCGCCATCACCGAAGAAACCGGTGCCACCGTAGACATTAACGACGATGGCATGGTGAAAATCTTCTCCGTTGACAAAGCGGCTGGCGATGAAGCGCGTCGCCGGGTTGAATTGATCACCGCAGAAATTGAAGTGGACACCATTTATGAAGGAAAGGTAGTGCGCTTAATGGACTTCGGTGCCTTCGTGAATATTTTGCCTGGCAAAGATGGGTTGGTACATATCTCACAAATCTGCGAAGAACGCGTCGAAAAGGTCAGCGACAAATTGGCGGAAGGTGACAAAGTCAAAGTCAAAGTGCTGGAAATCGACAAACAAGGCCGCATTCGCTTAAGCATGAAAGCTGTCACCGCTGAGTAATGCAACCAACGCTTTAAACGCAAACCCGTCATATTGAGCGCTTCAGGCTTTGACGCCCTGCAACCATTCTGGCGATGGCTGCCAGAGCGTCCGCTGCTTGAAGTTGACTCAATCAGACGTTAACCCAATCTGACATGCCACCCAACTCGCTTTCCATCATTGTCCCTATGTATCAGGAAGCGGAGAACATCGCTCCGCTGATTGACAAGGTGCATCAAGGCCTCACGCAATATCCGGGTGATTGGGAACTGATCTGCGTTGATGACGGCAGTCGGGATGATACAGCAGAGCGTATCCGCCAGGCCGCGCAAACCCATGGCGACTATATCCGACTGATTCGCCTGCATCGCAATTTTGGTCAAACCGCCGCCATGCAGGCCGGTTTTAACGCCGCGCGCGGTGAATTCATCGCCACACTGGATGGCGACCTGCAAAACGATCCGGCGGACATCCCGCGCATGTTGCAGGAATTGCAGCAGCGCGATCTGGATTTATTACAAGGCTGGCGCAAAAAACGCAAGGATCCGCCATTACGTAAATTCTTTTCCCGCATCGCCAACCGGTTGATTGTGCGGGCAACCGGTGTCGATTTACATGACTATGGTTGCAGCCTCAAAGTCTATCGCGCCAAAGTCATCAAACAGGTCAATCTGTTTGGCGAAATGCACCGTTTTATCCCGATCTGGGTGGCTGGCGTCACCGCACCCAGCCGAATTGGCGAAACCATCGTCAATCACCATGCGCGCCAGTTCGGCCAATCCAAATACGGTTTTTCACGCACCTTCCGGGTGATTACCGACCTCTTGACGGTATTTTTCTTCCTGCGCTTTCGCGCCCGTCCAGGCCATTTTTTTGGTGCGATTGGCTTGCTGTTTGGCGCGCTTGGCTCCATCGGTCTGGCTTATCTGGGCATAATCAAATTCATTTTGGGCGAAGCGATTGGTGGCAGGCCCCTGTTATTTATCTCGATTCTATTCGCGGTGATGTCGATCCAGTTCCTCACCACCGGCGTACTGGCCGAATTACTCAGCCGCACTTTTTACGAAAGCAACGGACGGGATGCGTTCCATATCGCCGAGATGGACCAAGGCGACGCTTGGCATTCGCCATCCAATGACAAACCAGCTTGAACGTTTGTTGGATCACCGCGCCAGTCTGATATTGGCGCTGTTGATTGCACTCGTCTGGGGCTTCTGGTCACCACCACTGTACGATCTGGACGAAGGCGCTTTTACCGAGGCCACGCGCGAAATGATGGCCAGCGGCAACTACATCTCGATTTATTTAAATGGCGAGCCGCGCCATGACAAACCGATTCTGATCTACTGGCTGCAAGCGGCCTCTGCACAGCTGTTCGGCCTGAATGAATTCGCCCTGCGCCTGCCTTCGGTGATCGCCGCACTCGCCTGGGTACTGGCGATATTTCACTTCACCCGCCACCAGTTTGATGTCTCTACTGCCCAGGTAGCGGCCTTATTGGTCAGCTTGTCGCTGTTTGTCAGCCTGATCGCCAAAGCAGCGGTCGCCGATGCCTTATTGAACCTGTTCATTGTGCTGGCAATGCTCGACATGTACCGCCAATCAACACAACCCTCGGCAAACAGGCTGAGGCGCCTCTTTATCTGGCTGGGATTGGGCTTTTTGACCAAAGGGCCGGTCGCGCTCTTTTTCCCGTTGGTGGTCAGCTTTTTGTTCTATATAAGTTACGGACGCTGGCGCGAATGGCTGCGTCAGGTATTCGACCCGATGGGCATCGCATTATTCTTCGCCATCGTTCTGCCATGGCACATCGCGGTTTATCTGGATACCGGCTGGGCCTTTTTTGACGGCTTTTACCTGCACCACAACCTGGACCGATACAATGACCCGATGGAAGGACATAGTGGCGGCTGGTTTTATTTTATTTTGATCGCGCCCCTCCTGGTGATGCCGTTCGCCACTTGGTTGATCAGTCAGTTCCAACAACTGGGACAAGTGCTGAACAAGCCGCTGGACCGGTATCTGTGGCTGTGGTTTTTCGTCGTTTTGCTCACCTTCTCATTCTCCGGCACCAAATTACCGCACTATATGCTGTATGGCATGAGCGGCTTGCTGATCCTGATGGCCGCTGACCGGCATCGTCTCAGTGCGCAATGGCTGCACCTTACCCCCCTGATCCTTTGGTTCGGCCTGCTGGCCGCCCTGCCCCAACTCTTTGGCCTGCTGGCGCAACAAACTGATAAAACCTACGACCAACTGATGTTCCAGGCGGGCGCGAATGCATTCTCTGGCTGGCCGCAAACCGGGCTGATCATTGGCGCATTAATAGCCGGTTTGATCGCCCTGATCCGTTTGACGCTATGGCGTCGATTAATACTGATCGGATTCATCCAGGCCGCCATGGTCAGCCTGATCATCGTGCCGACAACCCTGAATGTATTGCAGCAAGGCCCCAAACAAGCCGCGCTGTACGCCAAGGCGCACAACAAAGCACTGGTCTTCAATCGCGCTTACCAGCCCAGCGTCAGCCTGTACCGCGAACAGATCATCAAACACCAACCGCCAAAACCCGGCCAATGGGTCTATGTGCGCGAAGACCATCTGGTCGAATATCTGGCGCAACCCTCGCCTTATCGTAAAAGCGTGGTTTTCCGCCATACACCAGCCGTGTTAGTCGCGATTGAATAACGCCGCCATGCCATGGATTCACTCGCTTTCCGCCCAGCTTGCAGCAATATCCCGGCCAATCAAGCCCAATCTGCAAACGGCCAGACAGCGCCTGAAGTACCAGGATAGCCATCCGCTATACCTACTGGCCGCCAGCATGCTGGGCCTGGCATTCTTGCAAAATATATTATTTGCTGCGGGTGGTCATCACATTGGCTTCATTAGCCTGAACCCCTGGTTGAACAGCCTGTTACCGGATTTTGTCTGGGCCTGGATCACCCGGTTTGGCGATGAGCGGGTGCTTTTGGCACTTTGCCTGCTGTTCGCCCGGCGACGACCGGAAATTATCTGGGCCTTACTGATCGCCAGCCTGATTGCCCTGATCTACACCAAAGGACTCAAACATCTACTCGACATACCCCGTCCACCGGGCGTACTCAATCTACAGGACATCAAGCTGGTTGGCCCGGCGCTGACAGCACACAGTTACCCCTCCGGACACACCACGACTGTCTTTGTTTTTTGCGGCGTTTTATTCGCCTTTGCACGCCATACCCGGGAACGAACCGCACTTTTGTTGCTCGCCAGCCTGGTCGGACTCAGCCGCATCGCCATCGGCGTACACTGGCCACAAGATGTATTGGCTGGCGCGTTCGGCGGCCTGGGTTCAGCCGCGCTGGGCGTAATCTGGGCCAGACACTGGCTGGCCGGGCTGAATCTGACCACCCACCTGAGCGTGATCGGACTCATCTGCTTTGGTATGTTATCCCTGCTGTTTATTGATGGCGGCAATCCAGCCACGCCAGTATTAATCTACCCATTGGTATTCGCTATGTTCTGGCGGCTGGTATTGGACTACTACCCATGGCGGAGCATGGACCGGCTCGATAATAAGCCGTCGTAAATTCACATTATTCAAATCTCACCCAAATTTCTCTGCTCCCCGGGATCCACAACAATCCTTCAATGTACGAATCAGCACGCCAAATTAAATCGACCTCTATTAGCACCCATTGGCCGCTACTCGCACTAACTGGCGTCCTCCTGCTGGCTTTTTATCGTCTTTGGGTCATCCAAACGGGTTGGATTCCGGTAGATCTGGAAGAAGCTTACTACCTAAGTTGGTCGGATCATCTGGATTGGGGTTATTTCTCCAAACCACCAATGATCGCTTGGTTGCTGAGCTTGTTCAGCCAACTCTTCAACGAATCACCATTAGCGATCAAATCAGTTTCAGTGGTTTTGCATACCACAGCCGCCTGTTGGGTTTATATGCTGGCAGCACGCCTATACAACCCAATCATCGCTGGCTGGTCAGCACTCGCTTTTCAGCTATTGCCCGTCGTCGGTTTGGTCTCTTTGTTCAGCACCACCGATGCACCCTTAATGCTGTTTTGGGTCACCACCCTATGGGCCTTCCATCATGCCACCGAAAACGACCAATGGCGTTGGTGGTTGCTAACCGGTCTATTCGCCGGGTTAGGACTGCTCAGCAAATACACCATGGGTGTATTGGCTGTGGGCTTATTATCGTATCTTTTATTGGAGGGTCGCTATCGGTTACTGTTTTCCGCCAGATTATGGGCAGGCATCGGCATGGCATTACTGGTCTGGTCGCCCAATCTTTACTGGCTGACACAAAACGATTTCATCACCCTTAGTCATACCCAACACATCAGTGGCACAAATCAAGCCCTAGGTGGCTGGTCAACCTTAGGTGAATTCATTGGTGGTCAAATCGGCGTGTTCGGCCCGGTTTTCTTCATCGCCATGCTGTTTTGGTTATGGCGACCCAGTATCTGGCACTCATCAGCCAATCGATTACTGTTACTCGCGTCCTTACCCTTATTGGTGTTGATCAGCATCCAGGCTTACCGATTCGAGGCTAACATCAATTGGGCTTCACCCGCCTATATAGGTTTAACCATTGTCAGCGTATACTGGCTGCATCAACATGCGCGTAAAACGCTTTGGCTGGGCATCGTTTTGCATGCGTCGCTCATTAGCATGATGTATCACTATCATGCATTAGCTGATCTATTCGATGTGGAACTGCGCCGTAGTAATGACCCTTACTTCAAACGATTAGGCTGGCTGGAACTGGGTGAACAACTCAAAGCCATCCGTGCGCGATACCCAAATGCGGCTTTATTATCCGATGACCGGAAACTACTGGCGCTTATGGCCTACCACAGCCGTAATGAACATGGCCGGCCCACGATCCGTGCGTGGAATCCAAAGGGCGAATGGCGTCATCAGTATGACTTGCGGCAAAATGTCGCCAGATACCCGCAAGGTGAATTTATCTGGCTAAGCGAACAACCCATCGGCGTTGATAAAACACACTCTTTCAATCAATGCATGCCTTTGCAACCATTACATATCCATATCTATCATGATCTGCAACGCACTCTCTATGTGAATTGGTGCCAAAATTTTCAAGGCAATAAACCATGATCCGTATCATTCGATGGATTCAACCTATCACCCGACAAATACCCAGCAAACATCTCCACACGCCGTCTAAGCCACCTGAATTCAGCCGATTATGGCCATTGACAGGGTTTATCGGCACCATTTTAGTGTTTCTGGCATATCCGGAAATCGACCTTTGGTTTTCCGGTTTATTTTTTCAAGCCGGACATGGCTTTTATCTGCACGACGCTTGGCTGGTTAAATGGATCTATGCGCTGTTTCGTGATCTGCCCTACCTATGGATTCCCCTACTGATCTGGCTATGGGTCGCCAGTTGGATTTGGGCACGGCACGCAGAACAACGCACAAGACGTTTCCTTTTGTTTTTATTCCTCGCTTTGGCGGTCGGCCCGGGTTTGTTGGTCAACGCCATCTTAAAAGGCGAATCAGGCCGCGCCAGACCACACCTCATCGAACAATTCGGCGGCGAAAAAACCTTCACACCGCCATTCACGCTGGCTGATCAGTGCGAATCAAACTGCTCTTTCGTCAGTGGACATGCCTCAATGGGTTTCTATTTTATAGCGCTTGCCTGGACATTGGGTAATGCCCGTTGGCTCTATTATGGCATCGGCATTGGTGCCGTGGTTGGGTTTGGCCGGATAGTACAAGGCGGGCACTTCCTTAGCGATGTCATTTTCAGTTATTTCGCCGTTTATCTGGCGACCTTATTATGCGCACGCTGGGTTCTGGGACACTGGCATCCCAGAGAAACCGAGCAACAATAAATTATGTACTCCAGTTTAAACACTTATCCAATGGGTGTTTGGCCTCATAATTCGGTGCTAATGATTGATTGAGAATGGCGTAACCATGTTGGTTTCTGGCTTCTTTTTCGAGATCTTTCATATATTGGTTCAAACTTTTTACGCCTCTCAAAACTCGACTGATCTTTAAATAATCCGGTATATGGGAATTACCCTTCAGAATCAATGCGCTGATTTTCCGACCGGATTTCTTTGCAAACCCGATTTCATAAGGTAACCACCAGGAAGACGATATCTCTTTGTTCACCAGACACATCATATGCGTTGAGTACGACAGCCCTTTATCAATCCATTTTGTTATTTCACGAAAGTCCTGTTTATCCACTGAAGATTGCAAACGCTTGTCATGCACATCAAGGTATATGTCAATATCGCCATTCTCCGAGATATAGTCTCCAATTTTCACCGCGATCTCTTTATCAACAGAGAGGTAGGATAGAAAAACGCAAGGCTTCTTTTGGCTGGACACATAACTTTCAGGCGCTATTGAATCAGCAGCATGTTTAAGCGCTCTATTTATTCCCGTCATTTACCATCCTTTTTTATTCAACATCCACGTACCCAGACCACAAAACAGATCTATGGCAGAAAAATGCTTTATTATAACCAAAGAGGCAATCGTTATTCTAAGCAATATCAGATCCTCCTCGCTCAGTAATCCAGGAATAAACAAATATTTAGTCACACATTTTTATAAGCGGTGCTTGGGAAATCTCCTGTTAGATGTGTCATTACAAAGACCAAACACATAAAGTCACCCACCACCATCGACAAAAGGCATGACATGAATCACTGGCTGATGAAATCAGAACCGGACGTTTTCGGCATAGAACACCTGAAAGCAGCACCGAACCAGACTGATCACTGGGACGGCGTACGCAACTACCAGGCACGCAATATGATGCGCGACGAAATGCAAATCGGCGATCCGGTGTTTTTCTACCACTCAAACTGCGCCGAACCGGGCATCGTCGGCATTATGCAAGTGGTGAAGAGCGGTTATGTGGACCATACCGCCTTTGATCCAGACGCCCAGTACTATGACCCCAAAAGCGACCCGGAAAAACCACGTTGGTACATGGTGGATGTGCAATACGTACGTGACCTGAAACGTAACATCACCCTGAAAGAGCTGAAAAACCATGCAGAAACCACACTGACGGATATGCCGTTGGTCCGCAAAGGCAATCGCCTATCCATTATGCCAATCACTGAAGCGCAGTGGCATTTCATCCTGGAATTAGAGTAGAAAATCATAAATACCCCGCTGCAAACAACGAGGCATTCAGTAAAAACGACGCAACCAATAACCCGATAAAATACGCCGCAGATCTCAAATAATCTGCGCCAAATTACGCACGGCACCCTGCGCAGCAGAAGTCGTTAACGCGGCATAAGCACGCAAAGCTTGCGATACGACGCGATCCCGATTCTCAGGCCGCCAGGCTAAAGCGCCTTTAGCCTCCATCGCGGCGCGTCTCGCCGTTAACGCTTCATCGCTGATGGCAACATTGATGCGGCGATTGGGAATGTCGATATCAATCGTATCACCCTCTTCCACCAAGCCAATCGCCCCACCTTCGGCAGCTTCGGGCGAACAGTGGCCAATTGACAGTCCTGAAGTGCCACCAGAGAACCGACCATCAGTCACCAGCGCGCAATCCTTGCCTAATCCTTTGGATTTGAGATAACTGGTTGGATACAGCATTTCCTGCATGCCAGGGCCGCCTTTTGGCCCTTCATAACGGATGATAATCACATCGCCAGGCACAATCTGATCATTCAGAATAGCCGCTACAGCGTCGTCCTGACTTTCAAAAATGCGGGCGCGGCCCGTGAAATTCAGAATCGACGCATCAACACCAGCGGTTTTGACAATGCAACCCTGCTCAGCAATGTTGCCGTACAACACCGCCAAGCCCCCATCTTTCGAGTAGGCATTCGCCATATTGCGGATGCAACCCTGTTCCCGGTCCCTATCCAGATCAGGCCACTGGCTGTTCTGACTGAAAGCCACCTGGGTCGGTATGCCGCCTGGCCCCGCGAGGAAACGATTTCTGACCGTATCCTCCTGATTGCGCATAATGTCCCATTGATCCAAAGCCTCGCCCATGCTGGCGTGATGGATGGTATAGCACTCACGATGAATCAAGCCACCCCGCTCCAATTCGCCAAGAATAGCCAATACACCGCCAGCCCGATGGACATCTTCCATGTGATATTGCTGAGTGGATGGCGCGACCTTACAAAGATGCGGCGCTTTGCGGCTCATCCGGTCAATATCAGCCATGCTGAAATCAACGCCTGCCTCATGCGCTGCCGCCAACAGATGCAAAACCGTATTGGTCGAACCACCCATGGCGATATCCAGTGCCATGGCGTTCTCAAAAGCGTTGAAAGAGGCAATGCTGCGCGGCAAAACGGTAGCATCATCTTGCTCATAATAGCGTTTAGCCAATTTAACAATCAGATGCCCAGCTTCCAGAAACAGCTTCTCACGCTCAGCATGGGTCGCCAGTAAGGAGCCATTGCCAGGCAGTGACAGACCCAGTGCCTCGGTCAGGCAGTTCATGGAGTTGGCGGTGAACATGCCGGAACAGGAACCACAGGTCGGACAGGCAGAGCGTTCAATTTGCGCGACATCCTCATCCGTTTCACGCGGATCGGCGGCGGAAATCATCGCATCCACCAAATCCAGTTTGACATCCCCCTTTTTCGCCAGACGGGTTTTACCCGCCTCCATCGGCCCTCCTGAGACAAAGACGGTCGGAATGTTCAAACGCATGGCCGCCATTAACATGCCCGGAGTGATTTTGTCGCAGTTGGAAATACAGACCAAAGCATCCGCGCAATGCGCATTGACCATATATTCCACGCTGTCCGCGATCAAATCGCGTGAAGGCAAAGAGTACAACATGCCGCCATGTCCCATGGCGATGCCATCATCCACCGCAATCGTATTGAATTCCTTCGCCACGCCACCCGCTTTTTCAATCTCACGCGCGACTAATTGCCCGAGATCTTTCAAGTGCACATGACCCGGCACGAACTGGGTGAATGAATTGGCAACGGCGATAATAGGTTTATCGAAATCGCCATCCTGCATGCCAGTGGCACGCCAAAGCGCACGCGCGCCAGCCATGTTGCGTCCATGAGTGGTCGTGCGGGAACGATAATCAGGCATGGTGTATTCTCCTGCTAAGTGCCATTTGATGTGATTAGTCCGCCATATTATGCCAGCGCCAAACCCGCAAAATCGCCAAAAAATCATTGCAACCGCTGATCGATTGTTTTATCAATCAGGCTATCACCAGACTGCTTTTTCCGATATCGTCAACAACAGCGGTGTGGCACGCGGCAACATTTATTACCATTTCAAAACGAAACAGGCACTACTGACGGCGGTGATTGAAGCTCGCCTGACGCGCATCAAAACCCTATTGGATGATTGGAATGGACGATACCGCACACCTGTTCAACGCTTGCATCGCTTCGTCAACACCTTGCATGATCATGCGAACAGCCTGCCTTATTACGGATGCCCACTCGGTTCGCTGAATACCGAACTGGGTAAGACCCAACCCGCGCTGCAAAAAAAAGCCAAAGCCTTACTAACCACTTATGAGGGCTGGCTCACTGACCAATTCGCCGAATTGGGCTATGCTGGCAAAGCGCAGGAATTGGCACTGCGCTGCCTGGCCCTGGGTCAGGGAATCAGCTTGATCAGCCACGCCTACCGGGATGTCGAACTGTTACAGCGCGAACGACTGTATATGTTGGCCTGGATTGATCGACTGGCGGCAGGCAAAGATGAGTGTATATGATGCATCAACTCATGATGCCAACAATCACACAACGTTAAGTTCTACCGGTGTTTCAACCATAAATCCGCCACAACAAATCACCGCGCAGCAACCCACGACTGTGCCAGAGCCAAAGCGGCACCAATACCCGCCGGATCATTGCCGCCTGCCTGCGCCATATCAGGGCGACCGCCGCCTTTGCCGCCAACTTTCTCCGCCGCCTGTTTGACCAATTCACCAGCTTTATAACGGCCAGTGAGATCCTTACTTACGCCAGCGATCAGATTCACTTTGCCCTTTTGACTGGCGGCCAGCAAAATGACGGATGAACCCAGTTGGCTTTTAAGTTGATCCAAAGTCTCACGCAGCGCTTTCGGTTCAACCTCATCCAACTGCGCTGCCAACACTTTGACGCCATTGACTTCCACTGCTTGCGCGACCAGATCCGCTCCGGCGGCTGACGCCATCCGGCTTTTGAGGCGCTGCAACCCTTTTTCCAGTTGTTTGTTTTGCTCCATTAATTTGGTGATTTTATCCAACGTCTCATGGCGTGATGCATTCAACAGACTACCAATGCGGGAGAGTTTTTCTTCATCCTGCTCCACCCAATCCAATGCCTGTTCGCCGGTGACGGCTTCAATCCGGCGCACGCCAGCAGCAATGCCAGTTTCCAAAGTGATTTTAAACAAGCCAATATCGCCCAAGGATTTCACATGGGTGCCACCACACAGTTCGGTGGAGAAATCACCCATCCGTAAAACCCGCACCTGATCATCATATTTTTCACCGAACAACGCCATAGCACCCGTTTGTCTGGCATCGTCCAACGCCATGATACGGGTTTCAACCAAATGATTCTGTCGAATCCAGGCATTCACCAATTGCTCAATGGCAATCAACTGCTCACGCGTGACCGGCTCGAAATGGGCAAAGTCAAAACGCAATCGACCCGCCTCGACCAATGAACCTTTTTGCTGTACATGATCCCCCAGAGTCCGCCTCAGCGCGGCATGCAATAAATGCGTGGATGAATGGTTCAATGCGGTTTGACGACGTTGCGCCTGATGCACTTGCGCCTGTACGGCATCGCCAATGCGCAATTCGCCTTTGGTGACTTCGCCGATATGTCCAAATACCTTGCCACCCTGTTTTTGCGTATCCTGCACAGCGAACTGCAAATCCGGCGTCACCAAAGCGCCTGAATCGCCAGCCTGTCCACCTGATTCGGCATAAAAAGGCGTACGATCCAGCACCACCATGCCACTCTCACCGTGACTGAGCATATCCACAGCGGTGCCGTCCTTAAATAAGGCCAGAATGGTTGATTGATCCGCCAGACGTTCATAGCCGGTGAAATCCGTCTCACCATCCAATTGCACATTCGCAGACTGTTCTACGCCAAACTGACTGGCAGCACGCGCGCGTTCACGCTGCGCATCCATAGCGGCATTGAACCCAGCCGTATCGACTTGCAAATTGCGCTCACGCGCGATATCAGCCGTCAAATCCAATGGGAAGCCGTAGGTATCATAAAGTTTGAATAGCACTTCGCCTGGAATCACATCATCTGACAAATCCGCAATCGCCTCCTCCAAGATGCGCAAACCCTGATCAATGGTCTCGGCGAAACGCTCCTCTTCGGTGCTTAGAATACGTTCGATCTGTTCTTTGCCAGCCCGTAATTCAGGATAGGCCTCGCCCATTTGTTCATCCAGTGCGGCAACCAAAGTATGAAAGAAAGGCTGCTGTTGGCCCAGTTGATAACCATGCCGGATAGCCCGACGAATGATCCGGCGCAGCACATAACCGCGCCCCTCATTGCCTGGCACAACGCCATCCACGATCAGAAAAGCGCAAGAACGAATATGGTCGGCGATCACGCGCAAGGATTTGGATTGCAAATCTCCAGTATGCGTCGCGGCGGCGGCGGCCTGGATCAAAGCCTGGAATAAGTCAATTTCGTAGTTCGAATGCACATGCTGCAACACGGCCGCGAGACGTTCCAAACCCATGCCAGTATCAACGGAAGGCTTGGGCAAAGGCGACATCTGGCCGTTGGCGTCACGGTTATATTGCATGAACACCAGATTCCAGATCTCGATATAACGATCCCCATCTTCCTCCGGCGTGCCGGGCGGCCCACCCCAAATATCAGCGCCATGATCATAAAAAATTTCGGAACAAGGCCCACAGGGGCCAGTATCACCCATGGACCAGAAATTATCGCTTTCGTATCGCTTGCCGCCGGGTTTATCGCCAATGCGGCTGAATCGACTCGAGTCAACACCCATTTCCTGCAACCAGATCGCCGCCGCCTCATCATCATCCTGATAAACTGTCACCCACAATTTATCTTCAGGCAATTTCAATACTTGCGTGAGAAATTCCCAGGCATAGCGAATCGCATCCTGTTTGAAATAATCGCCAAAACTGAAGTTGCCCAGCATTTCGAAGAAAGTATGGTGGCGCGCTGTATAGCCGACATTCTCCAAATCATTGTGTTTGCCGCCAGCACGCACGCAACGTTGCGACGTGGTCGCGCGTTGATAATCCCGTTTTTCTTTACCTAAAAAAGTCTCTTTGAACTGCACCATGCCCGCGTTGGTGAACAACAAAGTCGGGTCATTGCCTGGAATGAGAGGGCTGGAAGGGATGATCTTGTGGCCTTTCCTGGCGAAAAAATGGAGAAATTCAGAACGAATATCTGCGCTGGTCTTCATGATGAGGTTGAATGCTTTATGGAAGAACAATAATTTTGTCATGTCCCAGACAAAAATCAAAGGATGGATAGCGCACAACCCAGGGCAATCGGACTAAAAAGGCCTTGCAAATAGAAACAGGATGAGGTAGTTGGC
>JAPQLC010000025.1 GCA_030826945.1 Candidatus Thiobius zoothamnicola | reverse complement strand
GGGATCATCAGTATTTACTCAAAATCTTGGGAATAATTTAAGTGCGATTGCCCTGGCGCACAACCAAAGCCTCTCCTCCAAGCCTACCCATCGCACTCCGGGCTTTCTATGCTAACGTTGAACGCTCAGCCAAATCTCCAGACCATTGACGCTCCATCATGACGACCATCCAGCAAGACGACCTGATACAAAGCATCGCTGACGCTTTGCAATTTATCTCCTACTACCATCCAACCGATTATATCCGGGCGATTGGTGAAGCCTACGAACACGAACAATCTCCCGCGGCGAAAGATGCGCTGGCGCAAATTCTGACCAATTCCCGACTGTGTGCCGAAGGTCATCGTCCCATTTGTCAGGACACCGGGATGGTGGTGATCTTCATGAAAGTCGGTATGCAAGCGCGTTTTTCCGGCTCCATGTCACTGGACGACATGGTGAATGAAGGCGTGCGCCAGGCCTATCTGCATCCAGATAACAAATTACGCGCCTCTATGGTAAACCCACCAATCGGCGAGCGGGTGAATACCGGTGACAACACCCCGGCGATTATCCATTATGAGTTGGTGCCGGGTGATACCGTCGAGATTGCCATCGCCGCGAAAGGCGGCGGTTCTGAAAACAAAGCCAGATTCACCATTCTCAACCCAAGCGACAGCCTGGCGGACTGGGTAGTGAAAACCCTGCCTGGCATGGGAGCCGGCTGGTGCCCGCCTGGCATGCTGGGCATCGGGATTGGAGGCAGCACCGAAAAAGCCATGCTGTTGGCGAAACAATCACTGATGGCACCGATTGACATCCATGCGCTGCAAAAACGCGGCCCGCAAAATGCGCTCGAAGCGCTGCGTCTGGAGATTTTCGAGCGGGTCAATGCGCTGGGCATCGGCGCTCAGGGACTCGGTGGATTAACCACAGTGGTGGATGTGAAAATCCAGCAATATCCAACCCATGCCGCCTCGCTGCCCGTCGGCATGATTCCGAATTGCGCCGCCACCCGGCATGCCGAATTCACTTTGGATGGCAGTGGGCCAGCTTCGCTGACACCACCCTCACTGGAAGATTGGCCGGATGTCACCTGGCGGGCCAGCACGGCATCCACCCGGGTTAATCTGGATACTTTGACGAAAGCGGACGTGGCCGCCTGGCGACCCGGTCAACGCTTGTTGTTATCCGGCAAACTACTCACCGGACGAGACGCCGCGCATCAACGCATTCAGAAACTGCTCGAAAACGGCGAACCTTTACCCGCAGGCGTCAACTTCACCAATCGGCTGATTTACTATGTTGGCCCGGTCGATCCGGTCGGCGACGAAGCGGTTGGCCCGGCAGGCCCGACAACCGCGACACGCATGGATAAATTCACTGACATGATGCTCAGCCAGACAGGGCTGATCGGTATGGTGGGCAAAGCCGAGCGCGGCCCAACAGCGATCAAAGCGATCCAGCAACACCAAGCCGCTTATCTGATGGCTGTCGGCGGCGCGGCTTACCTGGTATCGCAAGCCATCCGCGCCGCGCGCGTGGTCGCTTTTGAGGATTTGGGTATGGAAGCGATTTATGAATTTGAAGTGAAAGACATGCCAGTCACTGTGGCTGTGGACAGCCAGGGAGAGTCCGTGCATCAAACAGGCCCGGCGGAATGGCAGGTCAAAATCGCAGCGATCCGAAAAACATGATGCCAACCATCCATCTCAAAAGATTTCGCGTCAGCACATCGTAAAGCGCCGTTTATCCCATACCCGGATCTTTATCAATATCACTTAGCCATCCTCATACCCTGATCAATGGCCGCGCGTAAGCTACCATCATCCGCTTTGCCCCGGCCAGCCAGGGTGATTGCAACGCCATGATCAACCGAGGTGCGGATAATCGGCAATCCCAGCGTAATATTGACCGCATGGCCGAACGCCATATGTTTCAGCACCGGTAACCCTTGATCATGATACATCGCCAATACGGCGTCAGCCTGATCCAGGTGCTGAGGAGTGAATAAAGTATCAGCCGGTAATGGCGGGCTGAGGTGATATCCCGCTTCACGTAATCTCGCTAATGTGGGTTCAATGACTTCAATTTCCTCACACCCCAGATGACCACCCTCCCCTGCATGCGGATTCAATCCGCACACCAAAATACGCGGGGCAGGCAAATCAAAATGGGTTTTTAAATCCTTGTCCAGAATGCGTATCACCTTCTCCAACACATCCGGGGTAATGGCGCTCGACACAGCATGCAACGGTAAATGCGTGGTCGCCAGCGCAACCCGCAAACCAGCGCAAGCCAGCATCATAACCGGATGGCTTCCTCCAGTGATCTCAGCCAGAAATTCCGTATGCCCGCTGAATGAAATGCCAGCGTCGTTAATGACGCCCTTATGCACGGGCGCGGTGATCATGGCAGCGTAGTCGCCTTGCAAGCATCCATCCGCAGCATGCCGCAGCGTATCCAGCACGTATTCAGCATTAGCCGGATCCAATTGACCCGCAGTCACCGTAGTACGTAACGCAATAGGATGAATATATAAAGCACCCGCCGACGTAGAAACTGAATCAGCGTGATAAGGCAATAATTTGAGCGGCAGACCTAATTGCGCCGCACGTTGCTGCAACAATACCGGATCCGCAATCGCCACTAAGGGAACCGGCCAGCTTTGCTGGGCGATTTGAATCAGCAGATCCGGCCCGACGCCTGCCGGTTCGCCTGCTGTGATGGCTAACGCTCGACGCATTTAACTTTCAGCCCGAATCTCAATGTAAGCCTCCGATCTTAATTTATGCAGATATTGTTGCTTCGCTTCATTGGCTTTACGTTCTTGAACAACTTTACGCGCCGCAGCACGTCTTAACTCTTCCGATTGATCATAATCACGTCGATCCAGCACTTGTAGAATATGCCAGCCAAAACGGGTTTTAAAAGGCTCGCTGACGGCATCAATCGGCGTGTTCTCCATCTGGCGCAAGAACAAAGGCGTTAAATCGTCTGGACTCACCCAACCCAAATCACCACCTTTGATCGCCGATGCCTGATCCGATGAATGAGCACGGGCCAATGCAGCAAAATCCTCATCATTCAGAATGCGTTCACGTAATTGGCGCAAACGTTCCTCGGCATCCTCATTGGAAACCAATTCATCCGTGCGAATCAAAATATGCCGCACCAGGGTTTGCTGGATAAGCCCGGCTGACGCCGCTTGCTGCTGATTCCGATAACCCAACACTTTAACCACATGATAGCCGCGATTACTGCGGAAAGGCCCAACGACTTCATCCACTTGGGCACCGCGTAGGTTTTCATTGAACGCCAATGGCAACTGGCGTATCGGCATCCAACCCAAATCACCGCCTTTTATGCCATCCTGGCTATCCGACATCTCCTGCGCAACGACCGGAAACGGATCACCATTATCAATCCGTACGCGCGCGCGCAAAGCGGTGTTACGCGCCTGTTTGATCTGCTCCGCATCCGCCGCCTCGGGCGTACGCAGTAAAATATGCAGTAAACGAATGCTATCGTGAGATTGTTTTTTATCTTGCTTCGCCAATTCCAAATCCACTTCCGCTTTGGAAATTTGGACACGATTCGTCACTTCCTGGTTAATCAACCGACGAATCATCAAAGTTTCTTTGATGTGGTTCTCAAACTGCTCATAGCTGACACCCTCTTCAGCCAGTACATCACGAAAACGCAGCAGGCTCAGATTATTGTTCTGCGCAATTGACATCACCGCCCGGGTGACGATTTCCTGCTCAACCTGCACGCCCAAACGCTTGGCTTCGGCCAATTGCAATTTATGCAAAATCAATTGATCCAACGCCTGGCTCAGAATCCGGTCCCGACCTGGCATCGGATTCACCTGACTCTGCACCAATTGCGCATGCAACTCCTGCGCTTCACGGCGCAACTCATTCAACATGATGACATCTTTACCGACAACCGCCACAATGCGATCCAGCAAATCCAACGCATACAGCTCAGATGACGCCAACAATAACAAGGCTAAAACCGCTTGTTTAATAGAAGCTGGAAATAACACCATTGGGTTTCTCATGATTAATTTTCTCTACGATAGCCGTATATGCTACTGCTGAGCAATTCCTCAAAATCGTCGCCAAGCGTGCCCAGGCCTTTCAATTCCAATTGTATGAAAAATGCGACGCGCTCAAGATCATAGTCTTCCCTGGCCTCCATATACTGGTGCAAAAGCGTACGCACCCGCCAACAGCAGGAACCATACTCAACACCCAAAATAGCTTCCTCATTGCGTTCGTCTTCCAGAGAATGGCGCAAATAGCTCATTATCCGGGTTTTCTTACTGACAGGCCAGATACCGGAAAGATCCATATGCCCAGCCGTATCGTCACGCACACGGTGCGTCAGATTGAAAAGATGCGCATGATCCTTGCGATAATGCAGTTGGGTCAATAACTGGGTGGTTTCCTCTTGATCCGGGTCCCAAAGTAAGTCACCAGTGACCCGCCAATTCTCACCCGGATAAGCCGTGACATTCGCCGTAACCGCTGAACTCTCACGCTGCTCCACGCCGCCGCCAGGAAGTGTGACCTCACGATCCTGGAAATAGAATATTTGTCCGATATCAGCCTTGAATTCATCCGCGCCAGTTTGACTGTCGCTATAACGGGTGGTCAGATTCAAGCTGACCTGATTCGCGTCTCCTAACCGGTCAACGCTGTTAAATCGATTTTCCCGAAACAAGGCCGCCGTGCTGAAACCATAGCGGCCCGTATCAAATACCGGGATATCATCCTGATCACTCCTGGTGGTATAGAGATAATAAAACCGAGGCTCCAGCGTTTGGCGCGCCTCAGCGCCAAAATAAGTGGTATCACGCTCAAAATACAAACCGCCATCCAAACTGAACATAGCCGCCAGACGCGAAGGTGAACGGCTCAATCCATCGGTCCGGTTACTTAATGCATACTGGGTGTAATAGGTGCCGATTTTTGGCCTCAGATGATAATAATCCGCTTCGGTCGGCAAGCTCATCGCCGGGTGAATATGCCAACGGGTTCCTTCAACTGCCTCATTATGCTTGGTAAAATGAATCACTTCGGAATCCAAATGATAGATTAATCCGGATTGCTCGCTTGGCTTCTGTAAACTCAATCTGAGCTGCGGCAAAATATCATAAGGTTCGCTGCCATCATTCAACACCTGATAATTTTTCAGACGCGCCGCAACATGCCAATCTTCCGCTTGGTAACGCAATTCAGCGCGACGTTGTAATAACGATTCCGTGCTGATGGACAACTGATTACCCAAATCGTTCAAGTAATCATCATCCGATACATGCTCAAACTGTATATCGCCGCTTAAATTGGGGCTGAAGCGGCTTTGCGCATCAAGCAGGAAGCTTGACCGACCCTCTGTATAAACGGGATTCAGACGATCTTCCGGCAGGTATTCCACCTGTAAAACACCGCTCGTGCTTTCCGTCAGAAAACGCAATTCACCGCCCAACATCAAACCTCGCTCACTCATGATGCGAGGCATCAAAGTGATATCGTAATTCGGCGCGATATTGAGATAATAAGGGACGGTGAGATCCAGACCATCTTTATCACTGTAGCGGACTTTAGGAATTAAAAAACCACTGCGCCGCCGATTATCCACCGGAAAGGTCATCCAGAGTGAATAAGCAAATGGTACGCCCATAAATGACAAAGTGGCATGCTGCGCAACGCCAAACCCTTCCGCCCGATCAATGGTCAACTCCGCAGCGGATAATCGCCAATCATCATTACCTGGTGGACAGGAGGTATAAGTCATCTGCTCATAACGACTGAGATCCGGCTTGACCAACTCGACCCGGCTGGCCTGGCCACGCGCTGGAATATCCGCTAGCTGATAATTCGTCCGCCAGGCCTGACCGGATTGATGCTGCAAATCATAATGCATTTGCTCGGCATGCAACTGCGCATCACCTCGGGTGAACAAGACATTACCCTCGGCTTCAACAGTCTCTTTGGCGTAATGGTAAAGCACACGATCAGCAGATAACGTCTGTTCACCCTGCTGCAACAGCACGTCGCCATCCAAAACCGCCCGCTTATCCAATAACCAGGCCTGCGTGCTGTCAGCCTGGATATCAATGGTCGAGACATCCCTGTTTAAAACCGATCTGACAGGCGCTCTGGGCATTTCGCACAAAACCGGAGATGAAAAGTCATCCTCCACAATCGGTATATCCAACTCATCGCTTAAGCCAAGATAGGCATAACTGATGGCTAGCCAGAACAGCACAAGCCGCAAAATATGACTTGATAATTTATCGCGTTTCAATGGGACATTAAGATAGAGGTCAAGGCGACGTATCGTACCATCTCATACGCAAAGTATCGGCAAGTGAAATCAGAGAGATTCAGGCACGACACATTGCGTATCCTGAAAGTCAAGGCAAAGTGGTGAATGTGATGCCATCAAGTCGATGGCATCACCATCAAAACAAAATCCCAGGCAACAACATGACAAATCACTCTACCATTTCATGCGTTGGCTGGAGAATACTGCCATCCTCTGGACATTGGCGAGGTATCGCCATGCGGCACACCTGGAATGCCGCTTCATTTTTAGCGGCTATCAATCATGACGCTTAGCTCTGCGAACACACATTTTCACGACAATACTCCCTAAAACACCAATATCAGCGACGCTAATAACAGAGCAAGCAGCATTGATTAGTAATAAAAGCATGGATCACTATTATTCACCGCACATAAATTCATATTTAGACTTTTAGAAGGTAGGTCCAATGATCATAGCCAATCCTTTCAGCGAGCTCTCTGAATTTATTCCGCCGCTGGCCATGCAAATCTACATCATTGCGATGATTTTGCTGGTCATCGGTGGAACAATTCTGGACATGATGCACAAAGGCAGCGCCAAGTACTTCTTTGAGAACTCAAAGAAAGCGAAAAAACATGCCAAACGCTCCGTCGGCGGCGGTCAAAAAGCCGCGTTAGCCGCGCAAACCATCGCGGGTGAGGTATTGACATCCTCCGAATTCTCCAATCCCCGGCGGCGCGTTTCACACCTGTTCACCATGTACGGCTTTGTCCTTTTCGTGGTTGCAACAGCGACACTGATTTTCGCCCACCCAACGGAAGCCGATGCTGGCGTCTGGCCTTTGCTCTGGCACCTGGGTGCTGCCATGTTATGCTTCGGCGGCTACTGGTTCTGGTTCTTCATCCGCGTGGATGTCTCTTCAGAAGGCATGCCCTGGAACCGCCTGACGCAAGGCGATATCTTCATCGTATCACTGCTGACTACCGCCACTTTCGCGCTCCTGTGGTCATTCACTCAAGGCAGTGCGATTGGCTGGGCATTTTTCGCTTTATTCATCATTTCCAGCACCACCTTGTTCAGCACCGTATTGTGGTCCAAATTCGCTCACATGTTCTTCAAGCCAGCTGCGGCTTATCAGAAGAAGATCACCAGAGCCGATGGTTCCGCCGAGAATTTGCCCGAGTTGGGCGAGCTGACTGATCCCGCCCTGCAAACAAGATACCCCGATATCCCGGAATACATGGGTAAAACTCCGGCCCATATGGGACCCGGCATCAAGCGCGAAACGCCCAACCACTACTGAGCTTGCGTAATCAAGTTCATACATAGAGGACAACCAATATGCCAACTTTTGTTTATATGACCCGTTGTGACGGTTGCGGGCACTGTGTCGATATCTGTCCTTCAGACATCATGCACATCGACAAGACCACTCGCCGCGCCTACAACATTGAACCCAATATGTGCTGGGAATGTTATTCATGCGTCAAAGCCTGTCCACACCACGCAATTGACGTGCGCGGCTACGCAGACTTCGCCCCACTTGGCCATTCAGTGCGCGTGATCCGCGATGAGGAAAAAGGTGTCATCGCCTGGCGCATCAAGTTCCGCAATGGCGAAAAAGATATGAATCTCTTGGCGCCGATCACGACCAAACCTTGGGGCAAGCATATCCCCCAACTGGCGGATGCCCCGGCACCCGACAAAAAACAACGTGACAGCCAACTGTTATTTAATGAACCCAAATACATCCGCATGGATGAAGGCGGGCTGCATACGCTCGAGTCAAATGGCCTGAAGATGAAAGAAGGGGTGTACTACTAATGGCATACAAAACAATCGTCGAAGACAATATTGACGTTCTGGTTTGCGGCGCAGGTCTGGGTGGCACAGGCGCAGCCTGGGAAGCCAGATACTGGGGACAAGACAAGAAAATCGTGATCGCCGAAAAGGCCAACATTGACCGTTCTGGTGCTGTGGCACAGGGTCTGTACGCGATCAACTGCTACATGGGCACCCGCTTCGGAGAAAACAACCCGGAAGATCATGTGCGCTATGCGCGTATCGACTTAATGGGTATGGTGCGTGAAGACCTGCTGTTTGACATGGCACGCCACGTTGACTCAGCCGTGCACCAATTTGAAGAATGGGGCCTGCCGCTGATGCGCAACCCCAAGACCGGCGCTTATCAACGTGAAGGCCGCTGGCAGATCATGATTCATGGCGAATCTTATAAGCCAATCGTCGCCGAAGCCGCGAAAAAATCCGCTGACAAAGTCTACAACCGCGTCTGCGTGACTCATCTACTGATGGACGATGCCAAGAAAAACCGCGTGGCTGGCGCCGTTGGTTTTAATGTGCGCACCGGTAACTATCACGTATTCAAATCCAAAACCGTGGTAGTCGGCGCAGGCGGCGCATCCAACATCTTCAAACCACGCTCAGTCGGCGAAGGCGCGGGCCGTGTCTGGTATGCACCCTGGTCTTCCGGTTCCGCTTACGGCTTATTGATCGAAGCGGGCGCGAAGATGACCCAGATGGAGAACCGCATCGTACTGGCGCGTTTCAAGGATGGTTATGGCCCGGTTGGCGCTTACTTCCTGCATCTGAAAACCTACACCCAGAACTGCCTGGGCGAGGAATATGAATCCACATGGTTCCCCGAACTGCAGAAAATGGTCGGCAAGGAATATCTGGATCCGGAAGCCTCACACAGAACACACCGCCCCATTCCGACCTGTCTGCGTAACCATGCGCTGATCAACGAAGTCAATGCCGGTCGTGGCCCGATTCACATGGTCACCATGGAAGCCTTCCAGGATCCGCATCTGGAAGAAATCGGCTGGCACAACTTCCTCGGTATGACCGTCGGCCAGGCTGTCTTGTGGGCGGCCACCGATGTCAACCCGAAATACGAAAATCCGGAACTGACCACCTCCGAACCGTACGTCATGGGTTCACACGCGACGGGTTGCGGTGCTTGGTGCTCCGGCCCGGAAGATGTGTCACCACCTGAATACTTCTGGGGCTACAACCGGATGACCAGTGTCGAAGGTCTGTTTGGTGCGGGCGACGCAGTTGGCGGTACGCCACACGCTTTCTCCTCCGGTTCCTTCACCGAAGGCCGTTTGGCAGCTAAAGCGGCTTGCCAATACATTGACGACGGCAAAGCGGAAGGTATTCGTGTTTCACAGGAACAGATTGACCGCCGCAAGGCCGAAATCTACAAGCCGATGGAGCACTATAAAACTTACCGCAACGAAATCACGGCGGGTTCGGTCAATCCAAACTATATCAACCCACGCCAAGGTCTGGATCGTTTGCAAAAGCTGATGGATGAATATTGCGGCGGCGTAACGGTCAACTACATGACCAACGAAAAACTGCTCCATATCGGCTTGAAGAAACTCAAGATCATGGAAGAGGATTTGGAGAAAATCGGCGCGGAGAATGTCCATGAGCTGTTGCGCGCATGGGAATTGAAGCACCGTCATCGTGCCTCTGAATCAGTCATGCAACATACCTTGTTCCGTAAGGAAACCCGTTGGCCTGGTTACTACTACCGTGGCGATGCCATGAAACTGGACGATGAAAACTGGCATGTGCTGACCGTTTCCCGTCGCGATCCGGAAACTGGCGAATACACCATGGAAAAAGCACCTTGCTATCACTTGGTCGGCGAAGGGGAAGACGAGTAATCAGCTGATCAGCGGCAAAAGCCATTAGCAGGTTGTTGAAATTCGCTGATGCAGCGCGAAAAGGATAAATGGCCAAGAAGCGTTGTTTGCAGACAATGTAGAACAACGTTTTCAGGCCATTTCTCATGTCCTATCGCACTACATCAGCAAAACTTCAGCGGCCTGTTAAAATGCCTGCCGCAATCAGATCAGAATCAGAGCTATCAATGAACATTATCGAACATTCTGATGAGGAAATATTTGAGGTCGCACACCCCATGTGGAGCGATCTGATCAAGTACTCAAACAAAGGTCAGTACGGCAAATTCATCCGTAATTTTTCCTATGAACTCCTGCTTGGCTTGAACGAAGTCGAACTGGGCAAACAGTTTTCCAGAAGCGATTTGGCGCGTAATCTTTCTGAAGAATGGGATTGTCTTGGCATCATCCGCCGGGGCGAACATGTCACTGTGCTGTATCGGGTGAAAAGCACCCAAAAAGAAGGGGAATGGCTGGGCCGTTTGGTATTGGGCTATGAAAAAGGTGAAGTAAGAATCTTTGCGGCGTCCATTTTTTAATTTAACTCATATGGGCTGCGTCATTCCCACAAAAACGGCAATGACCTCAATCCAGATTCATTTTGTTATCCGCCTTTTCTTCACCGATTACGGCATGGAGCACATTTATGCAAGAAACCATTCAAGCGAATAAATATGTCGAACTGACCTACAAGGTCATCGACCAAAAGACGCAGCAGATACTGACTTCAGTCGAATTCCCGCTGGGTTATGTACATGGCGTCAACGAAGTGCTCTCTCCCCAAGTCAGCGCGGAACTTGAAGGCAAAGCAATGGGTGAGCAGATTGAAGTGCCAATCGACTGCAATCAGTTGTATGGACCCAGAGACGAGTCTTTAGTCATCACTGACCACATTGAAAATGTGCCAGAAGAATACCGTCAGGTTGGCACCGCCATCTTGATGGAGAATGACCAGGGACAGACTAAGAATTTTATCGTCACGCGGGTGGATGAAAAAACCCTGACCATCGACGGCAACAATCCACTGTGTGGCCGCGAAGTCATTTTCCAATTGGATATTCTGTTGGTGCGGGATGCCAGTGAAGAAGAAATCGAATTTGGCGGCAAAGTCGAAACCGGGCCAGACATTGGTGGCCAAGGCCAAGCTGTGCCGATCAACGAAAAACTGCACTGATGACCTGACCCTCGGTTCCGATGCCCGGCATCAACTGTCGGTCAAACCAGCAAAAGCATCATATTCAGCTTGCGCTTTTTTCTTTACAACATCAACAAAAGCATTAAATAACGCAGCATTTGGTTTATTGATATACAAGGAAAGCAATGGCCCACATTTTACCCGGCTATGAAATTCAAGACGGCCATCATTAACAACTGGTTCAGGGTTCAGCATGGCCAATACAACCTGTTGTTGTTCTGGCGGTTTGAACCAACCTTTAACCGTCACTGTTATTTCATCATCTATAATCTCAAACGTTTGCACACCATATAAAAGATGTTTTTGCGTCAGCTTATTCATACGATATAACCTCGATTTTTTGCGGCGTTATAATGGTGCTTTAACCAACCGATTGCAAGACAAATGAACTCAACGACAAAATCTGCTAACACACCAGATGGCGAATGCCGGTTTTGCCAATCGAAACCCAGCAGAAGATTGATGATTGAAGGTCAATTCGGTTTCGCCGCCTGGGATAGGCACCCAGCCAGTGATGGACATTTTTTAGTCATTCCTTATCGCCATTTTCCGAGTTACTTTGAAATCAACGACGAAGAACGCGACGAACTCTGGCGACTGGTGGCGGAAGGTAAAAAAATGGTGGATAAAGCCTATCAGCCAGATGGCTATAACATCGGCATCAATGTGGGTAAATGGGCAGGACAATCCATACCCCATTTACATATTCATGTGATACCACGCTACAAAGGAGATGTTGAAAACCCCAAAGGCGGCGTACGCGGCGTGATACCAAATAAAAAGCTGTATAATTTCCAACCGGATTAATCATTTTTCTGATGCCTGCAAAAACGTAGGCAGCAGAAAAATAATCATTTCGGGATGGCCTTCAACGACCATTTTCTGATGACGGTTTTATCCCGACCATTTAGGTGATTAACGGAGATATTCATGCCCAATATGAATATTTTTGAACATATCCTTAACAAGAGGTGAACTATGAGTGAAGCAAAGAAAACCCGGCCCAAGGTTCCTGAGGGTCAAGCGAACTATGTGATAACCCGACAAAAAGAACCCAATGAAAAAGGCTTTGTCGGTTACGAAACCATTTGGCAGCCTTTTCAGAAAGAAGCTAAGTACAGCACCCCAAAAAGACCCTAATCGTCTACGACATTATTAAGTCTTGATATTGTAATTGGCTGAATGCGTCCTTTATGATCGCATTCGGTGATTATTGAAGCGTGGTCTTGACCACGCTTTTTTTGTTTGTATGCCAAACTCCGAAGAACCGTAAGAACTGCACTTAACCATCACTAACCACCCAACATGAGGCGCAGAGTGAACCGTTCAATCTATTTATCCATCGGGCTTCTGTTGTTGGTATTAGGCTGGATACTGAGCGGCACCATCATGCATTCACCTGATGAGCCTGAAACCTCAAGGGCATCCAGGACTGAACCCATTCCACTTCAAACCATGAAGGTGGCGGTACAACAGACTCAAGCCCGCCAAACCATGCGCAAAATCATCATACAAGGCGAAACCCAACCGTTCCGCCAAGTCGAGCTACGCGCACAGATCAGTTCGCACGTCATCGCCTTACCCGCCGCTAAAGGCCAATCAGTGGGACAAGATGAAGCCATCGTAGCCTTGGCGAAAGAAGATCGCCCCGCCCAGGTCGCCCGCGCCAAAGCTGAGGTCGCCAGTCAACGCCATGAAGTGGCTGCGGCGCAAAAACTCAGTAACCAGGGTTTACAATCACAAAATCGTTTGAAAGCGGCGCAAGCTGCGTTAGCAGCGGCCAAAGCCGAACTGAAAAGCGCAACTCTGGCATTGAACCATACTTCAATTAAAACACCCTTCGCCGGCATACTGGAGCAACGCCATGTCGAACTGGGCACTCAGGTACAACCTGGCGAACCCATCGCGTTATTGGTCGATAACACCATGTTGAAGGCGATTGGCCAGGTCCCTCAACAAAGCGTGAAACAGTTACGCCTGGGACAACCCGTCCATGTGCGTCTGCTGGATGGGCAAGAAGCTGACGGTGAAATCACTTTCATTTCCCGCCTGGGAGATGCAGAAACCCATAGTTTCAGAATGGAAGTGGCCATTCCCAATCCGGATGGCCGGTTAAACGCCGGGGCCAGTGCTGAACTGCACATCAAAATTGGCGAAATCGCCGCGCATTTCATCTCCCCTGCCCTGTTATCGCTCAACCCGCAAGGCTCCATTGGGGTGAAAAGCGTCAATTCCCAAGGACAAGTGCAATTTTATCCGACAGAATTGATGCGCTCAGAGGCTGATGGTGTCTGGGTGACCGGCCTGCCGCCACAACTTAACATCATCACTCAGGGCCAAGGATTCGTGAATGAAGGCGAGAACGTCATCGCCGTGCCCACCTCTTAAAAAAGAATCATCCTATGCATGCCCTCATTGATCTGGCTTTTTCCCGGAGCCGCGCCATATTACTGACCCTGGCATTCATCTTGTTGGCTGGCGTATTGTCTTATCTCGCCATTCCCAAAGAGTCTGAACCCGATATTGCGGTGCCAATCATCTATGTATCCATGACGCATGACGGCATTTCGCCGGAAGATGCTGAGCGCCTGTTGGTCCGCCCGATGGAAAAGGAACTGCAATCCATTGAAGGCCTGAAAGAAATGAAGAGCACCGCTGCTGAAGGCCATGCCTCGGTGCAACTCGAGTTCAGCGCCGGATTTGATAATCAACAAGCGCTAACCGACGTACGGGAAAAAGTCGATGTCGCCAAGGTAAAACTGCCGGACGCCACCGATGAGCCTGAAGTCGTTGAAATCAATGTCGCGCTGTTTCCCGTGCTCACAATTGCGTTATCCGGCCAGATTCCAGAACCTAGCCTGATCACCATTGCACGCGATCTGCAGGATCGTGTTGAAGCATTGCCTGGTGTATTGGAGGGCACTATCGGCGGCGACCGTGAAACCGTACTGGAAGTCATCGTTGATCCAGTGGTGATGGAAACCTACGGCATCAATTACAGCGAACTCTCTTCGTTAATTCGTGCCAACAACCTGCTGATTGCCGCCGGGGCTATGGATACCGGAGCGGGTCGTCTGGTGTTGAAAGTTCCCGGCGTTATTGAAGACCTGAACGATTTTCTGCAAATGCCACTGAAGGTGGATGGCGGTCGCGTCATCACTTTCAAGGAAATCGCCACGGTACGCCGCAATTTTAAAGACCCGCAAAGCTTCGCCCGGGTGAATGGCCAGCCAGCCGTCACGCTTGAAATTAAAAAACGGGTCGGCGCAAACATTATCGACACCATTCAACAAGTGCGTGAAATCGTTGAACAAGAACGTCGGCATTGGCCAGATAACCTGACCGTGCACTATATGCAAGATAAGTCCGATGAAATCCGCAGCCTGCTATCCGATCTGCAAAACAATGTGCTATCCGCCGTCATCCTGGTGGTCATCGTCATCATCGCCGCACTCGGACTTAATTCAGCCCTGTTGGTGGGATTGGCGATACCCGGCGCTTTTTTAGCCACGATTCTGGCCTTGGACACGCTGGGCCACACCCTCAACATCGTGGTGTTGTTCAGCCTGATCCTGGTGGTTGGCATGTTGGTTGACGGCGCTATCGTGGTAGTCGAGCTGGCAAGTCGCTATATGAACGACGGCGATCACCCGCGAACGGCTTACAATAAAGCCGCCAAGCGCATGTCATGGCCAGTCACCGCCTCCGCCATCACCACCCTGGCGGTATTTTTTCCGCTACTTTTCTGGCCAGGTCTGGTCGGCGAATTCATGCGCTATCTGCCCATCACCGTCATCCTCGCTTTGAGTGCTTCACTGGCTATGGCGTTAATCTTCATACCGGTATTCGGCGAGGGCATCGCCCGCCAACAGAAGACAAACAACCAGACGGAATCCAGCCTGATAGCGCATCTATACGGCAAACTGTTGAGCAAGATGCTGCATCACCCCGGCAAAATCCTGATGATGGCGCTGATAACCCTGGTTGGCTCCTATATCGCTTATTTTTATTTGGGCAAAGGCATTGAATTTTTCCCGGACGTGGAGCCTGAATTCGCGCTCATCCAGGTGCATGCGCGAGGTGACCTGTCAGTGCATGAAAAAGACGCCATTGTGCGCCAAGTGGAACAACGCGTGCTGGGCATGCCTGAATTGGAATCCCTGTACACACGTTCTTTCAACAGCGCGAGCGGTCAGAATGTCGCAGAAGATGTCATCGGCATACTGCAAATGGAATTTATTGATTGGGATAAACGCGACAGCGCGACAGCAATACTGGAAAAAATGCGCCAACACACGGCGGATATCCCCGGCATCAAATTGGAATTCCGTAAAGCCGAGAACGGCCCATCCGCCGGCAAACCGATTCAGATTGAGTTTGCGGCGCGCGACTTCCAACAAGTCGCGCCCGTCGTAGCGCAGGTGCGTCAATTGATGAACGATCAGGGTGGCTATGTCGATGTCGAAGATGACCGTCCGCTGCCCGGCATCGAATGGCGTCTGGAAGTGAACCGCGAACTGGCCGCACGCTATGGTGCCAACATCTCACTGCTGGGCAATGCCGTGCAAATGATCACCCATGGCGTCAAAGTCGCCGACTATCGCCCTGATGACACAGACGATGAAGTGGATATCCGCATACGCTTTCCCTATGGTGAACGCCATCTCAGTCAACTCAATCAACTGCGCGTCCCGACCACCAAAGGCTTGATTCCGATCAGCCATTTCGTAACCGTGCAACCAGCACCTAAAAGCGGCGTCTTACACCGTGTGGATGGGCGGCGTGTCACCACCATTCAAGCAGATGTTGAGGAAGGTCTGCTACCGGATACCCAGCTTAAAGGACTACTGAAAGCACTGAAAACGGCTGAGCTGGATCCAGAAGTCAGCATTCACATCAAAGGGGAAGATGAAGATCAAAAAGAAGCCATGAATTTCCTTGGCGGCGCTTTCGTCAGCGCTATCTTCCTGATGCTGCTGGCACTGGTGACTCAATTCAATTCGATCTACCAGGCCGTGTTGGTGCTCTCCGCTATCGTATTCTCCACCGCAGGGGTTCTGCTGGGCCTGCTGATAACGGCACAACCTTTCGGCATCGTGATGGTCGGGATTGGCATCATCGCCCTGGCCGGTATTGTCGTCAACAACAACATTGTGTTGATTGACACCTACAATCGTCTGCGCCGCAACGGCGAAGATGCCATCAGCGCCGCGCTGGAAACTGGCAAAAGACGCCTGCGGCCCGTATTCCTCACCGCCTTCACCACGGTATTAGGTTTGATGCCAATGGTATTAGCCATGAATATTGATCTGATCAACCGCTCAGTCAGCTTCGGCGCACCTTCGACCCAATGGTGGACTCAACTCGCCAGCGCCATCGCTGGCGGATTATCGTTCGCCACGATCCTGACGTTGGTGCTGACGCCTTGTTTATTAGTCCTGGGTGATCAAACCAGCACTTGGTTAAAGGCGAAATTCGCCACCAAGTAGGCCGATAAAACCTGTCCCAACGAAATCTGCCGCCAGAGTAACCAACAAAGATTAAACCCAATCAAGGCGGCCATAGAACCGCCTTGTCAGTCTTATCATCCTTCTTCAGTAAACGCTTGCTTGATCGCTTCTTCCACTTCGGCAGTGGCCATTTCCACCGGTCCTTCTTCAACGGGGGCCAGCCGCGCAGCACGGCGCGCATTATGATAGGCCAATCCCGTACCTGCTGGAATCAAACGACCCACGATCACATTCTCTTTCAGACCGTTAAGCGGATCACGCGAACCACGCACCGCGGCTTCCGTCAATACCCGGGTGGTTTCCTGGAAAGAAGCCGCCGAGATGAACGATTCCGTCGCCAATGATGCTTTGGTGATGCCGAGCAGCAAAGGCTCATATTTCGCAGTCAATTTATTTTCTGCATCGGCTTTTTCATTCGCCTCCAAGACCCGCGCGCGCTCCGTTTGTTCGCCCCGTAACAGTCGGGTTTCGCCTGCATCCGTGACTTCCACCTTGCGCAGCATCTGGCGGATGATCACCTCAATATGCTTGTCGTTGATGCCAACCCCCTGTAAACGGTAGACATCCTGAATTTCCTTCACCAAATACTCAGCCAGATCCGTGACTCCACGCAGACGCAGTATGTCATGCGGATTCAATTCACCGTCGGCAATGACTTCACCTTTTTCGACCTGTTCACCCTCAAATACGTTGACGTGTCGCCATTTCGGGATCAGCAGTTCATTTTGTTCGCCATCCGGATCGGTGATCACCAGGCGCTGCTTGCCTTTGGTATCTTTGCCGAAACTGACCGTGCCGGTCGCTTCCGCCAGGATCGCCGGTTCTTTCGGCTTACGCGCTTCAAACAAATCCGCAACACGCGGCAAACCACCAGTGATGTCACGCGTTTTAGAGGACTCCTGCGGAATACGCGCCAACACATCGCCAACCTGCACATCCGAGCCATCCGCAACATTGACCACAGCACCGCCTGGCAGGAAGTAATTGGCCGGCAGGCTGGTGCCCGGAATATTGATGTCATTACCTTTGGCATCAATCAACTTGATCATGGGACGCAAGTCTTTACCTGCCGTTGGACGTTGTTTGGCGTCAATCACCACGACAGATGACAAGCCGGTCACTTCGTCAGTTTGCTTCTGTACGGTCACGCCTTCAATAAAGTCCAGGAAGCGCAAAATACCAGCGGTTTCAGTGATAATCGGGTGAGTGTGCGGATCCCAATTAGCGACCATTTGACCGCCCTCCACCGCATCACCGTCACGCACTTGCAATTCCGCGCCATAAGGCAGCTTATAGCGCTCGCGTTCGCGGCCAATATCATCGACCACCACCACTTCACCAGAACGGGAGACCGCAACCAGCTTACCTGAGGTGTTTTCCACGGTTTTGATGTTGTGCAAACGCACAGCGCCGGAATTTTTCGGTTCAATGCTATTGACCGCCGCCGCTCTGGAGGCCGCGCCACCAATGTGGAAGGTGCGCATGGTCAACTGAGTGCCTGGCTCGCCGATCGACTGCGCCGCGATAACACCGACTGCTTCGCCGATATTGATTTCGCTGCCTCGCGCCAGATCGCGTCCGTAGCAGTTACCGCAAATGCCATGACGGGTTTCACAGGTGATTGCCGAACGCACGATCACCTGGTCAACACCGACCTCTTCCAGCTTATCGACGACTCTTTCTGTCAGCAGATCGCCTGCATCACAGATCAGTTCGTCCTCACTACCCGGCTTATAAATCGGCTTTGCCGCCACCCGGCCCAGAATACGCTCGCGCAACGGCTCAACCACATCACCGCCTTCAATGATTGGCATCATCAATAAGCCATTTTCGGTACCGCAATCACGTTCGGTAATCACCATATCCTGCGCCACATCAACCAGACGACGGGTCAGATAACCCGAGTTCGCCGTTTTCAGTGCGGTATCTGCCAGACCTTTACGCGCGCCGTGCGTCGAAATGAAGTATTGCAATACGTTCAAGCCTTCACGGAAATTCGCCGTAATTGGCGTTTCAATGATGGAGCCATCCGGCTTGGCCATCAGGCCACGCATGCCAGCCAATTGACGAATCTGCGCGGGCGAGCCACGAGCGCCAGAGTCGGCCATCATATAGATGGAGTTAAATGAATCTTGCTCTTCCTCTTCTCCATCTTTATTGGTGACGGCTTCTGTTCCCAAGCCATCCATCATGGCGCGGGCGATTTGATCATTCGTATGCGACCAAATATCCACGACCTTGTTATAACGTTCGCCATTGGTCACCAAACCGGAAGCATATTGATTTTGAATCTCTTTCACTTCCGTTTCTGCTTCGGCAAGAATTTTCGCCTTGGCTTCCGGGATCACCATATCATTCAAACCAATTGACGCACCGGCGCGTGCCGCCTGGGCAAAGCCCAGATACATAATCTGGTCAGCGAAAACCACGGTCGGCTTCAAACCCAGTTTGCGATAACACGCATTCACCAAGCGCGAAATCGCCTTCTTTTTCATTGGCTGATCCACCAAGTCAAATGACAAGCCACGCGGCACGATCGTCCATAAAATGGCGCGCCCTACGGTCGTCTCTTTGATGGAAGTTTGTTCCTGTTTATTACCTTCATCATCAATCATCAATTCAGTGATGCGCACCTTGATTTTCGCATGCAGGACGACGGCGCGATTTTCATAAGCCCGACGCACCTCATCCACATTGGCGAATACCATACCTTCGCCTTGCACATTCACTTTTTGCCGGGTCATGTAATACAAGCCCAACACCACATCCTGTGAGGGCACAATGACGGGTTCACCATTCGCCGGAGACAACACATTGTTGGAGGCCATCATCAACGAGCGCGCCTCAAGTTGCGCCTCCAATGAGAGTGGCACATGCACCGCCATCTGGTCGCCGTCGAAGTCCGCATTAAACGCGGTACAGACCAACGGGTGCAATTGGATCGCCCGACCTTCGATCAAAGTGGGTTCAAATGCCTGAATGCCCAACCGGTGCAGAGTTGGCGCACGGTTCAGCATGACCGGGTGTTCACGAATGACTTCTTCCAGAATATCCCAAACTTCAGGCGCACCACGCTCGACCAATTTTTTCGCCGCTTTGATCGTAGTCGCCAGGCCACGGAATTGCAGTTTGGAGAAGATGAACGGTTTGAACAATTCGAGCGCCATTTTCTTCGGCAAGCCGCATTGATGCAGTTTGAGAGTTGGCCCGACCACAATAACCGAACGGCCTGAGTAGTCCACCCGCTTACCCAGCAGGTTCTGGCGGAAACGCCCCTGCTTGCCCTTGATCATATCCGCGAGCGATTTCAGTGGACGCTTATTGGTGCCCGTGATGGCACGGCCCCGCCGCCCATTGTCAAGCAGCGCATCGACTGATTCCTGCAACATACGCTTTTCGTTACGTACAATGATATCCGGTGCCGCCAAATCCAATAATCGATTCAAGCGATTGTTACGGTTGATCACCCGACGATACAAATCGTTCAGATCTGACGTGGCAAAACGACCACCATCCAAAGGTACCAATGGACGCAGTTCAGGCGGTAGCACTGGCAATACGGTCAGGATCATCCATTCAGGCCGGTTGCCGGATGCCTCCAACGATTCAAGCAATTTGAGTCGCTTGGCAATCTTTTTGATTTTGGTCTCGGAATTGGTCGCTTCAACTTCTTCACGCAAACGGCTGATTTCTTTATCCAGTTCCATGGTGCGCAATAATTCGTAGACCGCTTCAGCCCCCATGCGCGCATCAAACTCATCACCGTTTTCTTCAATCGCTTCCAGGTATTGTTCATCATTCAAAAGTTGGAAGCGCTCAAGCGTCGTCATGCCTGGGTCAATGACCACAAAGCTTTCAAAATACAAAACACGCTCAATATCACGCAGTGTCATATCAAGCAATAAACCAATGCGCGACGGCAATGATTTCAAAAACCAAATATGCGCGACCGGGCTGGCCAGTTCAATATGCCCCATACGTTCCCGGCGGACTTTCGCCAGAGTGACTTCGACGCCGCATTTCTCACAGACGACGCCACGGTGTTTGAGACGCTTGTATTTACCGCACAAACATTCATAGTCATTCACCGGGCCAAAAATTTTGGCGCAGAACAGACCTTCGCGTTCCGGCTTGAAGGTACGGTAATTGATGGTTTCCGGCTTTTTCACCTCGCCATAAGACCAGGAGCGGATCATATCCGGCGAGGCCAACCCAATGCTGATTGAGTCGAACTCTTCGTTTTGACCTTGTTGTTTGAGAATCTTTAACAGATCTTTCATGAATCCTGCTCCAGTTCAATGTTAATACCCAGTGAACGAATTTCTTTCACCAGGACGTTGAAGGATTCCGGCATCCCCGCTTCCATGCGATGGTCGCCATCGACAATATTTTTATACATCCGGGTACGGCCATTCACATCATCCGATTTGACCGTAAGCATCTCTTGTAAGGTGTAAGAAGCGCCATACGCCTCCAGCGCCCAGACTTCCATCTCCCCGAAGCGCTGACCACCAAATTGCGCCTTACCACCGAGCGGTTGCTGCGTCACCAGACTGTACGGGCCAGTCGAACGGGCGTGCATTTTATCCGCCACCAAGTGATTCAGTTTGAGCATGTACATGTAGCCCACCGTAACCTCACGTTCAAAAGGTTCGCCAGTGCGTCCATCGTACAATTTGATCTGACCGCTGCGCGGCAGGCCCGCCAGTTCCAACATGCGGTGAATCTCATCTTCATGCGCACCATCAAACACTGGCGTGGCGCAGGGCACGCCGCCCCGTAAGTTATGTGCCATGGTTTGAATTTCGTCGTCATTCAGCAGACTCAGATCTTCTTTAGCGCCATCGGCGTTATACACCTCTTCCAGGAAGGTTCGCAGTTCCTGCGTCTTGATGTTTTCATCCAACATCTGACCAATGCGCTCTCCTACCCCTTTGGCCGCAAACCCGAGATGCGTTTCCAACACTTGCCCGATATTCATACGCGACGGCACACCCAACGGGTTCAGCACAATATCCACCGGGCGGCCATTTTCGTCATACGGCATATCCTCAACCGGCACGATGCGTGAGATAACCCCTTTGTTACCATGACGGCCCGCCATTTTGTCACCTGGCTGGATGCGACGCTTGACCGCCACATAGACTTTGACCATTTTGAGCACACCTGGAGCCAGGTCATCGCCAACCATGATCTTGTGCTTTTTCTCTTCGTAGCGCTGGCGGAAAGTCTCGCGCATATCTTCAACCTGGCGCGCAATCGCTTCTAACTGCGTTGCAGCCTCTTCTTTCTTCAGGCGAATCTCCAACCACTGATCACGATCCAGATTTTGCAAATAATTTTTCGTGACTTTACCGCCAGCCTTGAGATTATTCGGGCCGCCTTCAGCCACTTTATTCAGCAACAGCTTTTCGACGCGCTCAAACGTATCTTCTTCCTCGATGCGCTGCTGGTCGTCCAAGTCTTTCTTGACGCTGGCCAGTTCTTCCTGCTCAATCTGCAAGGCGCGGGCATCCTTCTCAACACCATCGCGGGTGAATACGCGCACATCAATGACCGTACCGGCCCGACTGGATGACACCCGGGTTGAAGTATCTTTCACGTCTGAGGCTTTTTCACCAAAAATCGCGCGCAGCAATTTCTCTTCCGGCGTTAGTTGGGTCTCGCCTTTTGGCGTGACCTTACCAACCAGAATATCGCCTTCTTTGACCTCAGCACCGACGTATACGATGCCCGATTCATCCAGCTTGGCTAAAGCCGATTCACCCACATTCGGAATATCAGCGGTGATTTCTTCCGGCCCCAACTTGGTATCCCGCGCCATGCAGGTGACTTCTTCGATATGAATCGTGGTGAAACGGTCTTCTTTCACCACTTGCTCAGAAACCAGGATGGAATCCTCGAAGTTGTACCCATTCCACGGCATGAAAGCGACACGCATGTTCTGGCCCAACGCCAGCTCGCCCATGTCAGTGGATTGTCCATCCGCCATGACATCACCGCGCGCAATCTGATCACCCACCATGACTAATGGCCGCTGATTCATGCAGGTATTCTGGTTCGAGCGGGTGTATTTGGTCAGGTTGTAAATATCGACGCCGGATTCACCTGCGGTCGTTTCATCATCGTTCACTCGCACCACGATACGTCCGGCGTCCACGGACTCAATCACGCCGCCACGCCGCGCAACCACGCTGACACCTGAATCGACCGCCACGGTACGCTCCATGCCGGTGCCGACCAGCGGCTTGTCGGCGCGCAAAGTCGGTACGGCCTGACGCTGCATGTTCGCTCCCATCAAGGCGCGGTTCGCATCATCATGTTCCAGGAACGGAATGATGGAGGCCGCAACCGAGACGATCTGCTTGGGCGACACATCCATATATTCAATATCGGCTGGCGCAGCCAAAGTGAATTCATTTTGATGACGGCATGAAACCAGTTCGTCAATCAAAACGCCTTCTTCATCCAGATTGGCATTCGCCTGGGCGATAGTGAACCGGCCTTCTTCAATGGCTGACAGATAATCCACCTGATCGGTCACCCGACCATTTTCCACCTTACGATAGGGGGTTTCCAGAAAACCATATCGGTTGGTTTGCGCATAAACCGCCAGCGAGTTGATCAAGCCAATATTCGGGCCTTCCGGCGTTTCAATCGGACAAACCCGGCCATAATGGGTCGGATGTACATCGCGCACCTCAAAACCAGCACGTTCACGCGCCAGACCACCCGGGCCAAGCGCCGAAACGCGGCGTTTGTGGGTAATTTCGGATAGTGGATTATTCTGATCCATGAACTGGGATAGCTGAGATGAACCAAAAAATTCTTTGATCGCCGCAGAAACCGGTTTGGCGTTGATCATTTCCTGCGGCATCAGACCTTCCGATTCCGCCAGGCTGAGACGCTCTTTCACCGCACGCTCCACCCGCACCAAGCCGATCCGAAATTGATTTTCCGTCATTTCACCGACACAGCGCACCCGACGATTGCCCAGATGGTCAATATCATCCACCATGCCTTTGCCATTGCGGATATCAACCAGAGTTTTCAACACATCCAGAATATCCGAGGTTTGGCCACGCGCTTTCACCAACGCCTGACTGGCGTCATCCCCTTGCTCGGCGAAGTATTTATGATCATATAAAATACCAATGCCTTCTGTTTCGCCACGGCCCAAACGGCGATTGAATTTCATCCGGCCAACTGCGGATAAATCATAGCGATCTGAGGTAAAGAACAAATTATGGAATAAGTTCTGCGCTGCCTCTTTGGTTGGCGGTTCGCCTGGGCGCATCATGCGATAAATCTCGACCATCGCCTCTAATGCATTAGTGGATGGGTCAATGCGCAAGGTATCGGAAATAAAGGGGCCATGATCCAGATCATTGGTGAACAGCGTCTGGATCTTTTTGATGCCATTCTCCACCAATGCGTCAATTAACTCTTCCGTAATTTCATCATTGGCGGATGCCAGCAGTTCACCAGTTTCAGTGTCCACCACATTGTGCGCCAAAGTTTTGCCCAGCAAATATTCACGCGGTACTTCCAGCTTTTTGACACCAGCTTGTTCAAATTGCTTGATATGTCTTGCCGTAATACGTTTGCCGGATTCAACGATGACATCCTTTTTCACCATGATGTCGAAGGTTGCCACTTCGCCACGCAACCGACTTGGCACCAACGTCAATTCGGTTTTCTTTTTGCCTAAAGTGAAAGTGTCCGTCTCAAAGAAAATATCCAGAATCTCTTCGTTCTCATAACCTAAGGCACGCAACAGAATAGTGGCTGGCAGTTTCCGGCGTCGGTCAATACGCACATACACCATATCCTTTGGATCAAATTCAAAATCCAGCCAGGACCCCCGGTACGGAATCACTCGTGCCGAAAACAGCAACTTACCGGATGAATGCGTCTTGCCCTTATCATGATCGAAGAATACGCCAGGCGAACGGTGCAATTGGGATACGACGACCCGCTCCGTCCCATTGATGATAAAAGTGCCGTTACCTGTCATGAGCGGCAGCTCGCCCATGTAGATTTCCTGCTCCTTGATGTCTTTAATTTGCTTGGTATTGGCTGGCGCATCCTTATCGTAAATCACCAGGCGGACCAGAACGCGCAACGGGGAAGCATAGTTAGCACCGCGCTGCTGACATTCCCGCTCGTCAAACGCTGGCTCATCCAAACGATAATGCACATATTCCAAAGCCGCGTTACCTGAATAGCTGACAATCGGGAACACTGACTTAAAAGCCATATGCAACCCTTTATCCTCTCGCTCATCCGGTTTAAGATCGGCCTGCAGAAAATCACGATATGAGTTAATCTGCGTCGCCAACAAGAAAGGCACTTCCAATACGCTGGAGCGCTTGCCAAAGTTTTTACGGATACGTTTTTTTTCAGTGAACGAGTAAGCCATGCTTGCCATTCCTCATTATTTAGCGGTCTGTTGGAAACATTCTTGAAGACAAAGCGACAAAAATGCTTACAACAAGCCGCGACGATTTATCAATGCCAACAGGAAAAGGCCGACAGCCCGAAAGCCACCAGCCTTTTCCAATACGGCGAAACGCTATGCCTAAGCAAGTACTTACTTGATCTCGACAGTTGCGCCAGCCTCTTCCAAGGTCTTCTTGGCTTCTTCCGCTTCTTCTTTGGATACGCCTTCTTTCATCGGGCTTGGCGCACCCTCGACAGCAGCTTTGGCCTCTTTAAGACCCAAGCCAGTCAAACCACGTACGGCCTTGATAACCGCGACTTTGTTGTCGCCAAAACCGGTCAGAACAACGTCAAACTCAGTTTTTTCTTCAGCCGCTGCCGCATCGCCGCCGCCAGCGCCTGGCGCAGCCACAGCGACTGCCGCCGCCGCAGTCACGCCAAATTTCTCTTCCATGGCCTCAATCAACTCGACCACTTCCATGACGGACATATTAGCGATGGCTTCCAAGATATCTTCTTTAGACATCGAAAACTCCAGATTAAAATACGTTAAAACAAAGACAGCGGTTAAGCCGCCTCTTTAGCGTCGCGAATTGCTGCAACTGTGCGTACCAATTTACCGGGCACCTCGTTCAAGGTCTGCGCCAGTTTCGTAGCCGGTGCTTGCATCACCGACATCAACATACTGACTGCCTGATCATAAGTCGGCATTTTCGCCAAAACATCAATCTGCGAAGCTTCCAGTTTCTTACCACCAATGGCGAGCATGGAAACTTTCAGATTTTCATGATCTTTAGCGAAGTCTTTGATAACACGGCCAGCCGCACCCGGTTCCTCTTGTGAGAATGCCAACACCAACGGCCCTTTCAGGCTATCCGCAAGGCATTCAAACTCAGTTCCTTCAACTGCCCGACGCGCCAATGTGTTCTTAACCACACGCAGATAAACGCCCTGATTACGCGCTTCTCTGCGCAACAAGGTCATTTCATCCACCGTTAAGCCACGGTACTCGGCGACTACAGCTGAATAGGCGCTACTGGCTACCTCAGCAACTTCGGCGACGATGGCTTGTTTTTGCTCAAAATTGAGTGCCAAGGTCGTCACCTCTCGACAAGGACTCACGTCCGTTAAAAGATAATGGAATCAATATAACCAGCCGTTGAAAAACAGAAGAATCTTTCAACATCCTGACAATCAATTCCCAGTTCACACGGTGCGCCGCTAGCGGAGTTATCCGATCACGGAGCGCCATCTACGCAGGAAATTAAGCGAATTCCAAATCATCCCCAAAATACGCACCTACGGTCTTTGACAGCAACCGGTAAAATCAACCGGCGCTCCAAAGTCTTTTGAGCGATTCTTAATGGATCATGCTGTCGCCGTGAATAACCTTGGATAAGGTCATCATAAGGATCAACGTGAAACAAACATCTCCAGTAAAATCTCTCTAAAATCAATTGATTTTCAGGGACGCCTGATCAATAGCGAGACCCGGCCCCATCGTGGTGGAAACCGTAATCTTCTGTAGATAGATACCTTTCGCAGCGCTCGGCTTGAGTTTTTTCAACTCATTAATCAAGGCTTCCAGGTTCTGGATCAAGGCCACAGGCTCAAAGCCCACCTTGCCAATTGATGCATGGATAATGCCTGACTTATCTGTCCGGAAACGCGCCTGGCCTGACTTCGCATTCTTCACGGCCTCAGCCACATTCGGTGTCACCGTGCCGACCTTAGGGTTTGGCATCAAACCACGAGGTCCCAGAATTTGACCCAGTTGACCCACCACGCGCATGGCATCAGGCGATGCGATCACCACATCAAAATTCATATTGCCCTGCTTGACCTCGTCAGCCAAATCTTCCATGCCGACAATATCAGCTCCGGCTTCTGTGGCGGCGTCAGCATTAGGGCCTTGGGTAAAAACCGCGACGCGCACTTCTTTACCACTGCCAGCAGGCAAAATCGTTGAACCACGCACAACCTGGTCTGATTTACGCGGATCAACGCCCAGATTCACCGACACATCAACGCTTTCTTTAAATTTAACCGTCGAAATTTCGTTTAATAACGCAAAGGCCTCTTCCGCAGTATAAAGCTTGCCGCTTTCAACCTTTTCACTGATCGCTTTTTGACGTTTCGTTAATTTAGCCATTATTCAACGCCCTCCACATTCAGGCCCATACTCTGCGCCGAACCCGCAATGGTGCGTATGGCAGCATCCAAATCCGCAGAAGTCAAATCCGGTTCTTTGACCTTGGCGATTTCCGCCAGTTGATCACGGGTGACAGTTCCCACTTTTTCGGTATTCGGACGACCTGAACCCTTAGCAATGCCAGCCGCTTTCTTCAATAAGACGGAAGCTGGCGGAGTTTTCATGACAAAAGTGAATGACTTGTCGTTATAGACCGTAATCACCACAGGAACCGGCATATCCTTTTCAACATTCTGCGTCTGCGCATTAAAAGCTTTACAGAACTCCATGATATTCACCCCATGTTGACCCAGGGCTGGACCGACGGGGGGACTTGGGTTAGCTGACTGAGCCGGAACTTGCAGCTTGATATAAGCATCAATTTTTTTTGCCATAAAAGACCTCTTACGCGGGTGCAAGCGATTGGCCTTTCACCAATCTCCCCAAGTTTTTCAAATAATCTCGAAAACAGATGATGACAGATGACAGTGGATATTCAGGTTTTCTCAACCTGACCAAACTCCAAATCAACAGGCGTTGAACGGCCAAAAATCAACACAGAAACTTTTAGACGGCTTTTGTCATAATCAACTTCTTCGACAACGCCATTAAAATCATTAAATGGCCCATCCGTCACCCGAACAACCTCGCCCGGCTCAAACAAAATTTTAGGTCTGGGTTTCTCACTGCCATCATGCATACGCTGCATGATCGAATCCACTTCACGACTCGTAATAGGTGCGGGACGATCACCCGTACCCCCAATGAATCCCATGACTTTCGGTACATCTTTGACTAAATGCCATGTTTCATCAGTCATTTCCATATTGACCAGAACATAACCCGGGAAAAACTTCCGTTCGCTGCGCCGCTGCACGCCGTTGCGCATTTCAACCACTTCTTCGGTAGGAACTAAAACATCACCAAAGCAGTCCTGCAAACCCGCACGCTGAATACGATCATGCAAAGAACGTTTGACATGCGATTCAAAGCCTGACATTGCATGTATGACATACCAATATTTCGCCATGATCAGCCTCGCCCGGTCGCATACAAAACAATCATAGAAAGTAAGGAATCAACAGCCCATAGAAACAGAGAAGCCAATAACACGGCTATCGCGATAATCAATAAGGTTTGCAAGGTTTCCTGCCGGGTGGGCCAAACAACCTTGCGCAACTCAACGCGGGAATCACTGGCGAAGCGCCATAAATTACGTCCAATTTGCGTTTGCAGCACGACCAGAACAGCCACACCGGTCAAAGTCAAAATACCTAATAGACGAACCCACAACGCCTGATCTTCGTAGATATAAAAACCGGCGATTGCACCGACTAATATACCGAACGATACCAATAACTTTATTACGTCCACTCTGAAAGAAAACCTTACATATTGAGAAATGGCAGGCCAGGAGGGACTCGAACCCCCAACTTGCGGTTTTGGAGACCGCTGCTCTACCAATTGAACTACTGGCCTATTTAATCGTCACCAAAAAATCAATTTAAGCGGAATCATTCCGCCTAATAAAAAACATCAACTAAACGCTTCCGACTACCTCAGAACCGTATAAACAACAAAACGAACCGCCCCAAAGGGACGGCTCGCCAGTCATGAGTGACTTAATCAGTTACTCAATAATCTTAGCCACAACGCCAGCACCCACCGTGCGTCCACCTTCACGA
>JAPQLC010000024.1 GCA_030826945.1 Candidatus Thiobius zoothamnicola | reverse complement strand
ACATTTTTGCCCATTTTGCTGTCTCCAATATGTTTTATAATTCCTAGTTATCACTAAGAATCATGATTAGTTACCAACACTTGGAATAGCTTTTCCTTAACAAATTAACTCCTTCATTGGATGCCCCTTCGTAATCATTCGTTTCAAAGTGCTTTCCGTGACATGGGTATATATCTGTGTCGTCGTGATGCTTTGGTGACCAAGTAGTTTTTGCACGAAGCGAATATCCACCCCATTGCCAATAAGATGAGTCGCCGCCGAGTGTCGCAGCATATGAGGCGTCACTCGATAATTCAGATTAGCGGATAATCCAGCCTCCCGAATCAATATGCGGACATGCTGGGTATCACTTGCCGTCCCCAACGAAGTGATTAAAAAACTGTCGCTACTCAATTTTTTATTCTGGGTTACTGCCAAGTAATTTCGAATCAATTCACGCGTCTGGGCATAGGGCAAAAAAACAATCCGTTGACGTTGCCCCTTACCATGTACATGAACAACCCCGTCAGACAAATTCAAATCTGATGGCTTTAGAGCGCATAGCTCTGCGACGCGCATGCCTGTGGTAAATAAAACCTCAAGACTGACTATTGCCGTCAGAAGACGAAGGCCCTTTTGTGTGGATGTTCTGGATGCAATAACGTTTCTGTTTAAATCACCACGTTTTTCCAACCCCAACTCCTTGATTGGAGCCAGCAATAATTTCCTCAGATCTCTTTTCGGTAGACTCTTGGGTAGGCTTGTCGGCAGCCGAATGGATAGAGCCATTTTGCGAAATGGACTTTCAGGCAGGACTTCTTCCAATTCAAACCAACGAAACATGGCCTTGGCGCAAGCGATGCGTCGTTTAACCGTTGCCTCTTTCAGTTCGCATTCATTAAAAAGGAAGCTGACATAGTCGTGAAAAAAAACGCGGTCACAAGCCGTAAGCTTTCGTTCAGGCCCAGCGAACTGATTAAGTACGGTTAAATCAATTGCATACGCTCGCAGCGTATGCTCAGCCAGCTTTTTGGTATGTGCGCAAACATTCAGATAATGCTCAATCGCTTTGGATAGAATCACAGTGCAGCCCCATAAGTTTTTGGTTCGAGCCTCCCTACTTTGGTTGGTCTTCCAATCGGGTATTCTGTGATGTCGTAAAAATCGTTTCTTGTTGTTTTGGGCTTATTGGATCATCGCTGACCGAGGGTAGCTAAAACCCATCCTCTCTAGCTTCAAAAATAACGCGGCCTACCCTCTTCCTTCGCCAAATTGCTTGGCGTAGGCATCAGCAAATAAACTCTCTAGCTCATCAACCACCGAGGCAGCCGCCTTGCCTTGCAGGATGTGTTCACTCATCAAACCAGAGGCCTGATGCAGCAATTCATCTTTATTCAACATGGGGTAGGTTTTTGATAAGCGCCGCATCGCCGCCACGACAGATTCTGTCGCCGGGCGAGAGATAGCTTGTGGCGTTGCTGGAGCTGGTTCCGTCACCACAGACGCGCCAAGTTGTTCTCCGGCTTGGTTACGCTGGGCCAAGAATTCCACAAACGCCAGCACTGTTTGCTTGTCAACGTCGCTCAAAGCAGCAAAACTGCGGAGCAGTTGGCGCTTGTCCGCCGATTCGCTGGTCGATAGGGGAAGCACCGTTTAATCCGCAACTTTTTCTTGGCAATAATTCCTGGCGAAATCCAGCAACTCCTCCATCACCCGGACGCGGAATTTTTGTTTTTGATGCACGAACGAGAAAGGCCTGACCAACGGCGGGTCAAGCTGCAACGCTAACAAAGTACCCAACCGCAATTCCTTTTGAATAGTCGCGTATGACACGATGGACACACCCATGCCTGCCTCTACGGCACCTTTAACCGCTTCCGGGCTGCCCAATTCCATGGCGACGCTCATCGCCTGCTTGGATTCATCGCTCTGACAGATGTATTCATTAATGACTTCGCGCGTGCCGGAGCCTTCTTCGCGGCAAATAAAGGGATATTCCAGCAATTCTTCCATAGTCACCACAGCTTTACCTGACATCGGATGCTTGGGAGGCACGATAGCGACCAGACGATCCTCACGACATTTACCCACAACCAGATTTTTATTACTGACCGGCGCTTCCACAACGCCCAAATCAATCGCGTTGTTTTCCACCATGGAAACAATACCTTCGGTGTTCGACACTTTCAGGTGAATGCTGACATCTGGATACTGATTACGGAAATCCCCCAGTAAAGCAGGCAGCATATATTCAGCGATGGTCGTGCTGGCACCAATGGTCAGCGAACCACTGATTTCGCCGGTCATTTCACGTACGCTGTTTTCCATTTCGGTGTAAAGCTCAAAAATGCGATCGGCATAAGCAAACACCCTGCCGCCAGCATCGGTCAGACTGATTCGGTTATGCGTTCGATCAAATAAACGCGTATTGAAATATTCCTCCAGTTGACGGACCTGAAAGGTCACCGCAGGCTGAGTCATATGCAGCGTTTCCGCCGCCTTGGTGAAACTTAACAAACGAGCAACAGTGTGGAATACCTGTAAACGGCGATCAGCCATGTCGCACCTCTTTTTTATATCCAACAGTCATTATCATTCCCAGATACCCATACGTATCATCAACATGTTCTGCTCAAGCTCAGGACAAACCTAGTGCAGAACCTTTTCACTAAATTAAATCTGAAAGTCCATGAATAAGCGCTGCTTATACCATAGACAAGCGAGCTATATCAAAAAAGACTGTTGGGCCGGCAAACTGCTAAACTGCCCACCATTCCGCACAATGACAGCCCCATATCTTTTATGAAATGGTTTTATAAACTGCTGATGGCAGGCCTCGCTCTGGGCGTCATCAGCGCCTTTTTGCTTACCGGCGCTGGCGTTTTCGCTTATTACCATTCGATTTCACCCAACCTGCCGGATGTCGAGGAATTACGCAAAATACAACTTCAGGTGCCTTTGAGGATATATTCCAAAGAAGGCGACCTGATCGCCGAGTTCGGGGAGAAAAGAAGGTCGTCTGTCCAATTCTCCGACATTCCACGCAGCATGGTGAATGCCATCATTGCAGCAGAGGATGATGATTTCTTTCATCATTCAGGCATTGATCTACGGGGTTTGGCACGCGCTGGCTTGAAATTATTGATGACCGGCGAACGCCAACAAGGCGGCAGCACCATCACCATGCAGGTCGCACGTAATTTTTATCTCACGCGACAGAAAACCTATTTGCGCAAAATTTACGAAATATTTCTCGCCTTACGCATCGAACAAAAACTGACCAAGGGAGAAATCTTCGAGCTTTATGTGAATAAAATCTACCTCGGCCAACGCGCTTATGGCATCGCCGCCGCTGCAAAAGCGTATTACGGCGCAACTTTAGATCAACTGACTCTCGCCCAAACCGCCATGATTGCGGGATTACCCAAAGCCCCCTCCAGCTATAACCCGCTGATCAATCCTGAGCGCGCGCTCAACCGCCGCAATTATGTGCTTGGCCGCATGCTGACCTTGCAATTGATCTCCCAAGCCGCCTATGACAAAGCCATGGAAAAACCGGTCAGCGCGAAAAAACACACGCCTGAAATCCTGGCTGAAGCACCTTACATCGCTGAAATGGCACGGGCCGAAATGGTCAAAACCCATGGCGATTCCGCTTATACGGATGGCTACCATGTCTACACCACCATCCAAACGCGGGAACAAACCGCTGCCAATCGGGCGCTACGTCAGGCGCTGAATGATTATACGGATCGCCATGGTTATCACGGCCCAATAAAGCACCTTGATTGGCAAAAGCTGACCGACGATGAACTCAACAACAGGCTTCAAACACAGCGCATCGCTGATTTGCAGCCCGCTATCGTCACTCAGGTTGATCAGCAAAGCGTCAACGTCCGCACCGATGAACAAGCATCCATCACGCTGCCCTGGCCAGGCTTGCAATGGGCAAAAGCTTATCAATCTGTCAACCGGCAAGGTCCAGCGCCAGAGAATGCCGCCGATCTGTTGAAAACGGGTGACTTGATCCATATACGCAACACGGCCAACGGCTGGCGACTGGCGCAAAAACCCAAAGTGTCCGGCGCATTAACTTCCCTGCGATCATCCGATGGTGCCATTCTGGCGCTGGTTGGCGGATATGATTACTACACCAGTCAATTCAATCGGGTGACCCAGGCGATGCGCCAACCCGGTTCAGGGTTGAAACCTTTCGTTTACGCCGCCGCATTAGCGAAAGATTTTACGCCAGCAAGCATCATCAATGATGCCCCGGTAGTATTCGATGACCCGAGCCTGGAAGGCGCATGGCGTCCAAAAAACTATTCCGGGCGCTTTTATGGCCCAACCCGTTTGCGCGTCGCCTTGACATATTCCCGTAATCTGGTGTCGGTTCGCTTGTTAAAACACATGGGTATCCAAGATACGGTTGAGTACATCACCAAATTCGGTTTTAGCGCGGACAAACTATCGCCTAACCTCTCACTCGCTTTGGGCAATGCCAGCGTGACGCCTTTACAAATGGCGCGTGGCTATGCCGTATTGTCGAATGGCGGTTATCTGGTTGAGCCTTACTTTATTGAACGTGTGGATCAAGGGGGAAAAACCGTTTACCGCCATGATCCATTCACCGCCTGTGAAAACGACTGCCCCAAACCGGCTCCCCGGGCAATCAGCGCGCAAAATCGTTTTTTAATGTATTCCATCCTGCAGGATGTCATCCGCTACGGCACGGCAACCAAAGCGAAAAAACTCGGCAGAAAAGATATTGCGGGCAAAACCGGCACCACGAACGATCAGCGGGATGCCTGGTTTAACGGCTTTAATGGTTCTATTGTCACCAGCGTCTGGGTGGGTTTCGATGACAACAGCGTCCTCGGACGTGGCGAAGTCGGGGGAAGAGCCGCCCTACCAGCATGGATCGACTATATGCAAACCGCACTCACCGATATTGAAGATCAACCACCGCGCATGCCAGAAGGCATCACGACTGTGCGCATTGACGCCAAAACAGGATTACGCGCATCCACGGCGACCCGACAAGCCATGTTCGAAATCTTCGCTGACGACAAACTACCGGACAGCCCAAGCGATACACCGACTGACCCTATCGGCACCCCGGTATTCAATCCACCAGGCACCAGCACTCCCCCACCTGATGACGAACTTTTCTAGATAGCGTCGTCATGAGAACGATCCGCCCGGCCGCCAGTAGCGAGGCATCTTTTTAACCTGACTCGGAGTCCAGATGAGCCACACAAATCTTTTTCAACAGGCCCAACAACACATTCCTGGCGGGGTGAATTCCCCTGTGCGGGCATTTAACGGCGTCGGCGGCGATCCGGTATTTATCAAACAAGCCACAGGCGCTTATCTGCTGGATGTTGAAGACAAGCGTTATATTGATTACGTCGGCTCATGGGGGCCAATGATCCTGGGACATGCCCACCCTGAAGTGATTCGCGCAGTCAGCGATACCATTCGGCATGGCCTGTCTTTTGGCGCGCCCACCGAGCTGGAAACCGCCATGGCCGATAAAGTCTGCGAACTCATGCCATCCATTGAACTGGTCAGGATGGTGTCATCCGGTACGGAAGCGACCATGTCCGCCATTCGTCTGGCGCGCGGCTACACGGGTCGGGATAAAATCGTCAAATTCGAAGGCTGTTATCACGGCCATTCAGACGCTTTGTTAGTCAAAGCCGGTTCTGGCGCATTGACGCTAGGTGAACCTTCCTCGCCTGGCGTACCCGCCGCGCTGGCCGAACACACCATCACCCTCAACTACAATGACCTTGAACAGGTCAACCAGACATTCGCCGAAATCGGCGAGCAAATCGCTGGCATCATTGTGGAACCCGTGGCTGGCAACATGAACTGCATCCCACCCGCCGACGGCTTTCTGTCAGGATTACGTCAAATTTGTGACCAATTCGGCAGCGTGTTGATATTTGATGAAGTGATGACCGGCTTCCGGGTCGCTCTGGACGGCGCTCAAGGTCTATACAGCGTCCAGCCGGATTTGACCACGTTGGGCAAAATTATCGGTGGAGGCATGCCGGTTGGTGCTTTCGGCGGTAAACGGGACATCATGATGCAAATTGCGCCGCTAGGTCCGGTTTATCAAGCAGGCACATTATCCGGCAACCCAGTCGCCATGTCCGCTGGGTTGAAAACACTCGAATTAATCAGTGAAGCTGGTTTTCATGAATCTTTAACGGCGCAAACCCGCTATTTATTAGGAGGCTTATCAAATGCGGCCAAACAAGCGGGCATTCCCATGACCACCAACCAGGTTGGCGGAATGTTCGGCCTATTCTTCACTGAAGCAAAAACCGTGCATAACTTCACCGGTGCCATGGCCTGCAATCAACAGCACTTCAAAACCTTCTTCCATGCCATGCTGGAGGAAGGCGTATACCTGGCACCATCTGCTTTTGAGGCTGGGTTTGTTTCCGCCGCCCATACCCGGGAAGATTTGGATGCGACCCTCGCTGCTGCCGCGAAAAGCTTCCAGCGACTATCAGATTAAGGCGTGGCGTTGATTGCAGAAGCAGACGTTTTCACTGGCTGCTTTAAACGTTCATCAATCACATTCTTGCACGCAATCAACGCCGCCAGACCAAAAAAAGCGCCGGGCGGCAAAATCGCCAGCAACATACCTGGATAATCTTCTCCCAGCGACAGACGCCATGCGCTGGCCGATTCGCCAAACATCAAATGGGCACCATCCAACAAGGTGCCCTGCCCGATCAATTCCCGCATGCCGCCCAATGCCACTAAAGCGAGTGTGAAGCCCACGCCCATCGCCAAGCCATCAACGGCAGCGGCACGCATCGGGTTACGCGAAGCAAAAGCCTCAGCACGGCCAATAATGGCGCAATTGGTCACGATCAAGGGGATAAAAATGCCCAGAATCTTATAGAACTCGTGAAAATAAGCGTTCATCACCAATTCCACCGTGGTGACAAACGACGCAATAATCAACACAAAAATCGGCAGGCGGACTTCACTTGGAACCCAATGCCGAATCGCTGAGACAGACAGATTGGACAACAACAATACCAAGGTCGTCGCCAACCCCAGCCCCAACCCATTAATCAATGTATTAGTCACCGCCAATAAAGGACACAGCCCCAATAAAGCGACCAACGCCTGATTATTGCGCCACAAGCCATCCGCCGCGATTTTCCCATAATTAACGCTTGATGTATCCACACGCATTTAAACCACTACCCTTTGTCTATCATTTCCCACAAAACAATTTTGAATGATCAGCCGCCACCCAACCAAGAAGGCCATAAATTAACTATTTAATTAAATAGGAAGTTACTTAATTTCTATTGAAATATTACTTTCATCAATTCATTATTTCTCCGTCAAATTACAAGCATACTCTAAGTCCGCTTTTTACAGTAAAAGCACATGTAATTTACCTGAGATCATCCAAGGACAATGGCTAAAGGATTGAAATGATCACTAATCGCTTCACACAGGAAGCTGAATACCAACTGATTAACCTGACGCAAAAGGTAACTTGAAGATGAGTATTATTGATCGTGATAAAATCAAAAAACGAAACTACGAAGAAGACTTTGAAGCAGACAAAGCAGCATTACGCGCAATCGCACAACGCGCCATTGATGTCGAACTTTTTACTATCCCGCTGTATATGACATCCATGTATTCCATCAAAGGGATGCATCAAGTCAATATCAACAATTTCGATCACTATAAAGGCCGAATCTGGCCTGGCTCAGAACCGACCTGCGATGCAGAAAACGAAAACGAAAAGGCCTTTAACTCGATTTTCGGCGTTTTCATCCAGGAAATGTTCCATCTGGAGCTAACCGCCAATCTAGCCACCGCCATTGGCAAACGCCCTAAATTCACCCGTGGGCCTTTACAACGTTCTGATAATGGCTGGAAGGCTTACGGCGAGGGTAACAAAATTGTCCCAGGCATCGTTGACCTGAGAGATACCCAAAATACCAGCCACCTTGAGGTAAAACTCGGCCCGCTGGATCAAAACAGCATTGACCTGTTCCGCCTGATTGAACAGGATGATGAGAAAGCCAAGGCAAATATCAAGTCCGACAAAACACACCTTTATTTCCCCGAAACCCCTTTTGCCGACTGGGAGGCCGACGACGATGAAGGCGATTTACCCATGTTTGGTTCGATCGGACATATGTATGAATGCTACGCGGAATACGCCAGCATCAAATACAAAGGATACACCTATGAAAGGTTATATGATGATTTAGGCTGGACTTTTGAACGCGATGACGTGGAGATTACCCAGCGCCCCAGGTTATTTGAAATCCTGTATTGTGAAAATCTGAAGAAAAAGGGCTACAGCGGGGATATGGAAAATTGTATACCCGAAGACAGCCCGGAATATGACAAAAGGAAGGTCATGTTCAACAACTATAAGGGTGACGAATTTCCGCGCATCAAAACCGACTTTAATTGCGTTCCTCCGTCTAAAGCCTTTAAAACCGCCATAAAAATGATGTCGGCCATTGTAGACCAAGGTGAAGGGCACCACGATAACCAGTCATTTGATTCAGAGGGTGAAGTACTTAAAAAATATCAACCCGATGAGGCTGTGATTGCAACAAAGTACCCCTCTTACAATGATGATGGCGTCAAATTGCCGGATGATGAAGCAACCCATGCCTGCGCTCGCGCGCAATACGAGACGGATACCCATTACGCACGCTTTGATGAAATCCGCGACAAACTGGATCAAATTGAAACCTGGGTTGATTGGCACAACGCCGGTCATTGCTGGAACGAAAACGACCTGAAAAATCACGATTATGTTGCGCCTGAAGACTGTAATGGCGCAAAAGATCAGGATCCGCGCTGCGCTATCCCAACGCCCGCTGAAGTCGCCAATTCCATGAACCGTTTAAAAGACAAACGTGGCAAGTCAGGCGATTATTTTGAAGCCTTCAGCCAAGGCGCGGTGGGTGCCATTTATGGCGTAGTACGCTCATTGAATCAATTCTGGCGCGATGAGAATTATGGCTTGCCATTAGGTGCCATGCGCGCTTCCGGCGACCGCATATCCATCATCTGGGCTGTGTATGGTGAAACGCCTGATCTTTCTTTGGGTATCGGCAGGCCAAGCCGCACAGACAATTTGTTTAATGCCTGTCAAGGCCTGGATTTCGAAAATCCGGGCAACTCGTGCGCCGCCAGCGAAGCTTATCACACCTGTAAAAACGCCAACTCGTGCCGTACACAAGGCGCTTGTGGCGTGGTCGCACTGGATTGCGAGAAGGTATTGCCTAGTCCAAAGAAAAAGTGCAAAAAATTGGATGATACCTACTACACAGCGCCAGGCGATAACCAATGTAAAACCTTGGCGGGCTGCTCCGTACCGATCTCAGCTTCGCAAATGCTAAGGGTATCAAGCGGAGAAGCCGAAATGACGCTGTACAACTTCGAGCGCGATGAGGATGGCGATTTCACGCCGGTAAAATTAACCAATGACGCAGGAGAACCCGCCACCATACCTTTTAAAACCGGCACCACCGTATACGATGCAGCCTGGGAAGCCTACACCAAAGTATTGGAAGCAAAAGGTGAAAAGGCTCCCAAAAAACCACAACCCAATGACATGCGTATTGCGCTGATCCCCAACTAAACGCCGATAAGGCTCTGCCCGCCCCATGCCGAACAAGCATGGGGCATTTTTTTGGACGCATTTATGCCGCATCAAAATCCCATCAAAAAACTCGACTTACCTGTTCTGGGTTATGGCGTTGGCCTGAGAAGTAAACATTTAAACCATATTCTCGAACATGGCCCTGGCGTTGACTGGTTTGAGATCATCAGCGAAAATTTCATTGGAAATTATGGCTACCCACGCTATGCATTGGACAAAATCCGTGAAACCACTCCACTCGTCATGCATGGCGTATCCATGTCAATCGGCAGCACAGAGCCATTAAATTTCGATTATCTTGATGCATTGAAGGTATTGGCCGATGAATTAAACCCCGTCTGGATATCAGACCACCTCTGTTGGACAGGCGTGCTGGGAATCAACTCACATGATTTGTTGCCCTTGCCACTGACGGAAGAATCCCTCAAACACGTCAGCAAGCGCATTATTCAAGTGCAGGATTTTTTACAGCGCCCACTCATTCTGGAAAACCCAAGCACCTACCTGGAATGGGATGAGTCCACCCTGACTGAGGCGGATTATTTAGCCGCTTTAACCGAGGAGACAGGCTGTGGTTTGCTGCTCGACTTAAACAATGTGTATGTTTCCAGTCGGAATCATGATTACGCCCCGGAAAGCTACCTCAACGCCCTCCCTTTAGATAAAGTGGTGCAGATACATTTGGCCGGACCAACCGATTATGGCGACTATTTGATTGACACCCATGATCACCCAGTACCAAAGCCCGTTTGGCGGCTTTATGCGCTATTCCATGCATTAGCCGGTGAAACCTCAACCCTGCTGGAGTGGGATGCTGATATCCCGGACTACCCGGAACTGCTGGAAGAACTTTATAAAGCCAAAGACGCCATCGCCGGGCAATTTGACGATCCATCCATGGCACCCACCCATCCCGGTTTGCCGGTCTCAACCCCTTTGGACTACCAACTCGCTATTGCACAATGAGCGCGACAAATCTGCATGATATTCAACAATGGATGATGACGGTATTAATGACGCCATCCAATTTGCAAGATGGACTCACTGCCGCTAATCAGACTTTCCATACCCATGAAAATCACCTGATCGCGCAAGCCGCTGGCGCGGACCGCTTCACTCGTTTATCGATTTACAAAAACAGCTATCTACTGCGCCTACAACAATGTTTGGAAGCGGACTACCCTGCGCTACTCAATTTAATGGGCGCAGAATTGTTTCAATTCTTTTCCTCCGCTTACATCTGGCGATATCCATCACGCTCAACAACGCTATACGATTTGGGTAAAGACTTTCCTGATTTTTTACGGCAAACGCAAAGTTCTCTGGGAGATTCGGCAGAACATCAATATCTGTTGCCGATTGAATTAGCTTATCTGGAACGTAAAAGAACAGAAACACTCAGAGCCAAAGATTTTGACGATTCCGCACCACCCTCAACAATCATCGGGTTCTCTCCCATATCGCCAACCTATTCTGCAATCACCCTATCCCCTTGTCTGCGTCTGGTGAAATCATCCTATCCACTGAAAACCTTTATCGAAGCCATTGATGCCGGTGAATCCTCACCCGAACTCCCTGCTGTTAAAGACAGTTATCTCGCCATCACGCGTAAACACTACCGGGCAATCATGCAGGACATTGAAGCCTGGCAATATTATTTCATGCTGAGTCTGCAACAAGGCAACAAACTGGACGACAGCGTGCAATTCGCCGCGCTCAATACGCAACAAGACCCAGAAGATATCCGGCAAGAATTAATCTTCTGGCTGCCTTTGGCGGCTGACATGGGCTTCATACGTCAAACACCCAATAGTTGATCAACCTCTCAATACCGCCAACATCGCAACCACCTAAGACAGCGCCGTCATTCCCGCACAGACGGAAATAACAAGTGCATCTCTTTACTTTGCCTGGTGTGTAGAAACCCTGCCAGCCAAAGACAAAATGGCAAAGCATTCTCTCTTGACAAGACTCTCTGGAATTAACCGATTTTAGCCACCTTAATTGGCGCTAAAGAGTTGTCAAGGACTTGTTCGGCGTATATTGTTTCCAAACGTGAAATTCACCCGTTAATTTCGCGTATTAAAGATATTCAGCGTTATTTATACGCAATCATAATTAAGAGGAGTCCAATGAAATTATTCAAGCAATATTCCGTCATGTTGGCGGCTATGGTGCTATCTTCAAGCGCGTTTTCCGCGAGCCAATTCGTCACCATTGGCACTGGCGGCGTAACCGGCGTTTATTACCCGACTGGCGGTGCCATTTGCCGTTTAGTGAATAAAGGCCGTAAACAACACGGTATCCGCTGTTCCGTCGAAAGCACAGGCGGATCCGTCTATAACCTGAATGCCATTCGCGCTGGCGAACTGGATATGGGGGTGGCCCAATCCGATTGGCAATATCACGCCTATCACGGCACCAGTAAATTCGCTGACCAAGGGCCAAATAAACAGCTACGCGCGGTTTTCTCCGTGCATCCTGAACCATTCACCGTGGTGGCGCGAGCCGACTCAGGTATCAAAAATCTGCAAGACATGAAAGGCAAGCGCGTCAACATCGGCAACCCTGGCTCCGGTCAACGCGGCACTATGGAAGTCTTAATGGGTACGCTCGGATGGACAAAGGACAGTTTTTCCCTGGCTTCTGAATTGAAATCCAGCGAGCAGGCGAGTGCCATGTGTGATGACAAAGTGGACGCCATTGTCTTTACCGTAGGGCATCCAAACGGCTCAATTAAAGAAGCGACCACCACCTGCGACGCCGTTTTAGTGAATGTGACTGGCGCTAAAATTGATCGACTGATTAATGAGAACAGTTATTACAGCACCGCCATCATTCCGGGCGGCATGTATCGCGGTAATAACAAAGATACCGCTACTTTTGGCGTTGGTGCCACTTTCGTCACCTCAGCCACTATCCCTGATAAAGTGATTTATGAGGTTGTGAAATCCGTATTTGAGAATTTCAAATCTTTTCAACGCCTGCACCCGGCCTTCAAGCATCTGAAGAAAAAGGAAATGGTGCGCAACAACCTGTCAGCACCACTACATAATGGTGCCATCAAATACTATAAAGAAGCGGGTTTGATGTAAGACTCCACTGACTGTCCCTATAATAAATAACACACACGCCCACCACATGGTGGGCGTGATGACACGACAACTGACCATTGAAGATTTATTTCTCAACTTTCCACCTATCCTTGCTTCGCCCTACCTTTAATGGCCTTTCTATCACGCAATGACGGCGATCAACCACATGCAGAATGATCGCGGCGATGAGCAGTAAAGCCACAAGTACCGGACCAAACGGCTGATCCAACCATAGCGCCAGCACGAAGGAAGCGATGTAACCCACCATTCCAAAACAGAAGCTGATAATGAGCGTTTGCCGCCAGTTTTTCGCCGTACGGAAAGCTATCCAGGGCGGAATGAACGCCAGCGCAAAAGCAGCCATCAGACCGACTGTGGCCGTGGCGATAGCCATACTTAAGCCTGTGATGAGATCGAAAGCGAGACGCCAACGCCATGTGGGTCTTTGATTGGCCGCATCCTGGCCTGGGAAAAGTCGATGCCGAATCACAATCGGCATCAGCCAGTAAAGTCCGACCGCCATCACAATCACCAGCATTGTAGCGGCCATAAGATGTGAGAAACCCAAGAAGTACAGCTGCCCTTCGACCATCGCGTGGCCGAGGCTGCCACCCAATCTGGTATTCGCCGCCACCAGCAAAGTGATTGACCAACCAGCCAGGATCATCAGCGCATAAACCGTGCCGCCACGAAAATGACTGATGGTTTTGATGATCGCCCCAATAACAGCACCGAATGTCGCACTGAATACGGCAGGGATGTGAACAGCCATGCCAATCAAAGCGCTGGCACCGGCTAAATGAGCAAAACCCAAAGCGGCGAGCCACTCGTCACGCAAGCGCAGTAATACACCAAATACAGAAAGCACCGCAGCAACCAGAAAGCCGCTCAGAAACGGCATAATAAACAGCGTGTCCCAGATCATTGGATTAATTGGGTGGCGATGATTTTGCGATGTTGATGACGCGATGACATGCGTGTTCCAGAAAGCGGTATTCATGGCTCACCAACAATACCGCGCTGACACCCTGTACCGCTTTCAGAATTTCCGCCAATATTTGCTGACCTTCCGGGTCAAGATTATTGGTGGGTTCATCCAACAGTATCAGATCAGCCTGGCGACCCAGCATCGCCCAAACGGCAAGCAACTGAAACTGGCCGCCGCTCAAGGTGTCTATCCGTTGATCCAGCCAGAGTGCCATGCGGTTTGGCGGCGTGCTCCGGTTTGCTTGCGCATAGCGCAAATAATCGTGGCCATTGAAAGGCATTTCATCAAGTCGGACGGGCTGCTGCATTTGCCACGCCAAGGATAGTCCCGGCCTTTGTTTCAGACTGCCAGTGAAAATCCGCGCCTTGTTCGCGATGGCACGTAACAAAGTGGATTTGCCACAACCATTTGCGCCCCACAATCCCACCACCTCGCCCGGCTGAATGGCAAAAGACAACGGGCCAATAACCGGCTTGGCGTAGCCAGTCACTAACCCGTCAGCGATGAGCAAAGGTTGTGGCATCAACCATTCGTCGCCAATGCATCAACCCAGCGTTGCATATGCTCAAGATAGCCGTCACCATCCGCGTCAAGCGGCGGCTCCAATGGCAATCGCACTTGCCCCCAACCCAAGGTGTCAGCAATTCGCGTGGGTGCTTGTTTGGGCTGATAAAGGGTTGACAACACCAAGCCTGATTTACCACGCAATTCTTTCACTAAAGTGCGAATGTGTGAGGCGGTTGGCGGTATGCCTGGCACAGGTTCCAGCGTTCCCCAAAATGGAATGCTGAGGCGGTCAAGCAAATAGATGACATCCTTGTGGAACGCGATGACGCCGGAAGGCGCAGCAAGTTGTTGTCGCCAGATCACCATCTTTGCGGCAACGCGTTGCGCGAAAGCCTGAGCACGGGCGCGATAGTCCGCGGCATGGGCTTTATCCAACATGGCCAAGCGTTCCGCCAAGGCGGTGGCGACTGTCGCCATACGCACCGGATCCATATTCAAGTGCGGATTACCTGCCGGATGGACATCGCCCAAGGCGCGGTCCGCCGGGCCATTTATATCCAGTAAGTTGACTTGGGCCGCCGCCTCAAAATAACCCGCTTTTCCAGGTTGTATGCCAGGGTTGGCCGCTTGGTTAATCGCTATCGGCAACCACCCGACTTCAAGATCAGCGCCAAGCGCAACGACTAATTCCGCTCCTCTGAGTGCACGGATCATGCTGGGACGGGCCTGCAAGTGATGCAGATTGCGATCCGGCGGTGCCAGGATAGTGAGTTCAGCCTGCTCCCCGGCGATTTCACGCACCAGAGCACCAGTGCTTGAACTACTCGCCACGATATCCAGTTCGGCAACTGCCAGTGTCGGCAGACATAACGCAAAGGCGATAAGCCAGCTTGGTTTCATCCATTTCATGGGTTCACTCCGTTAGAATTTGTGCGCGCCATGGGAACCCAGACTCATCGCATATTGCAGGTAGATATAATCGAACTCATTGGCGACACCATCAACCTTGATATCCGCTTTGGAATATTGCAAGCGTAATTGAGAGTACTCAGTGGGTTTCCAGGTCAGCGCCGCAGTCCAGCGACCAGAGTCATCAAATTCACGCAAAATGCTGCCACTGCTTTCAATTTTGTTGGTCAACCCAACCACGTCATAACGCAGCCCGACCTGCCAACGCGGGGCAAATCCATATAAGCCTTGCAGGTATAGGCCGTCTTCGGTGAATTTGCGTTCGGCACCGATTGCCCCCGGAGTCGTCTGGTGATACCGCAGATTCAAATCCTTACGCTGCCAAAGATATTCGCCCTGCAGTTTGAAATCCCCTTGGCCATCAGCGCCATTGCTATCATATTTATAAACGGCGTCCAGGCCCCACATCCAGGCATTGCCTTCCAATGTATGCAGTGGGGTTGAGGATGTGGCGGCAGGGTCACCATGGACCTCCTGGTGCTGTTCAGACCATCCGCCCCACCCACCAAGTTGCAAGGCATGATCATAGCCAAGGTCAGGCGAATATTTCATGAAGGCGGTGTAGAGCCGGGGGCCATCATTCGTATCGGTGAAACCGAGATCACTCGTTGTCAGGTTAGCGGCGCTAAGGCTCTCTTGCAATGCATCAACATCGGCCAATGCCCCAAACTTATCCTGCTTACCCTGAAAAGCCTCCAAACCAAACAGAGTGTAATGCCGCCAGTCCGGCAGCCAGGTCGCTTGTACGCCTGTATCACGCAAACCATGATCACCAATCAAGTTGAGGTAGGCGAGGTTTTGATCGGAAAAATCCCAGCTATGCATGTGCTGGTTGTTCATGTAGCCGATATCGGACAGAAACTTACCGGCTTTGATCTTCAGGCCATAGGGTAAAGTGCGCGTCTGAAACCAAGCCTCTTCAAGTTCAACAGAACCGTCGGCATCAACAGCCAGCATCGCGGCGGCATCCGCATAATGATCAACGTTGGCGGAAAAAGCAATTTCAGCGCTGCGAAAATTGAATCCTTGCTCAGAAACGCTATGCGAATGCCCATGATCATCTTCATCACTGTGCACATGACTGATGCCGTCCGCTTCGCTGAGTAACGAGGCCCCTTGCCCATTGGCGTCATCATAATAGTAGTTACCGTCAAGAATGACCGATATCTGCGGATTGAACGCGGATCCCATAGTCAGAGTTCCCAGTGCATCACGGCCTTTTGCCGCCATAGGCATCGCACTGACTTGTTGCGTGGCGTTGTCTCCTTGTTCAGCGGCTTGCAAACGCCGCTCAAGCGCTTCTGTTTTTTGCGCATACTCCGCTTTGATTTGCTGAAGCATACGCTTGAGTTCTGCTGTTTCCGCACCACCCGCTGAAGCCACTGTGGCTGAAGCCGTCAGTATTGTTGCTATAGCGGCACGCAATAATTTCCTATCCAATATCCATGCACCGTGACGTTGAGGTTGAGGTTGAGGTTGAGGTTTCGCCATACGAAGTGTTTTTTCCATTGCAGCGATTTATATCCTGATCTGAAATGTTATAATGTTTTAAATAGAAAATATAACACTTCATTACCTCAGAGCCAACACACATCTCATGCGTCAGATTTTGTTTCCTCAGGAAGCCACGGCTTTGGCATCCAATGCCACACCTCATATCATTGGAGAAAGCCCGGACGTGCTCCGCGAAATACTGGATTCAGGCGTGAATCTTTGTTTGTGGCGACGACCTGTCAAAGCAGCCATTGCGCAAGAACTTTCCTCCCTGCAAGCGGCTGATTTGCCGGATGTGCGTTGCACGACCTCGCCGAATTCGTTTGACGATGATGTCAGCAAGCTCTTGCAACGGCAGCATCTTGACCCATTGGCTTTTCAGCATTGGCGCAATGATATGCGCCAGTTAGCCAATCTTTATTTCACCGTCAGCGGGAATCGTGATGTCACTTTACGCCTGGTGACGACGCAAGATGACGATTGTCGTCGATTTCATGTTGACCGTACGCATTTGCGATTGCTGTGTACCTATCAAGGGCCTGGAACGGAATGGTTGACCAATGATCAGGCAGATCGTTCGGTACAAAACTCCGGCGCATCGAATGCTGACATCATTCGCTTTGGCGAACCGTGCAGATTTGAAACTTTTTGGGCGGGTATCCTGAAAGGCGATGTTTATCCAGGCAACGCAGGATACGGCTTGATACATCGCTCACCGCCGATTGCTGGTTCTGGCAAGAGCCGCGTGCTGTTCTGCTTGGATTGCTGAACACCGATGCACAAATAAAACGCAAGCAGCTTTATCCGGCCTCTTTAAATTGAAAGACCACTAACTCTTAGGCGCATAAAAAGCACTGCTATATTGCAAGGTAGGCAATTCTGCTGACTGAGGTGCCGCGACGATGACGAAAGATTGATTCTGACGCGCTAAACCACTGGGATGCATCTTAACCCGTCCGGTCAACCTTAAACGTTGTTGCGGCTCTAAACGTATCTGCTCAAACGCCCCCATATCCAATTCGGCTCCCTCCAGTCCTTGCAATGAAAAGCTCAACTCAATGGGACGACTCATCTTATTATTGATCTTGATTTCATAACTATTCTGCACCCGACCATCTGATAAGCGCACGAAAATCGGTTGACGCACCTGACTGACGCTCAAATCAAAAGGCGCCTGCTGACGAATGCTCCAAACTAACAAGCCAATCGCTAACACCAACACCGAAGCATAACCCAATACTTTAGGGCGAATTAAACGTGGCTTTGCCTTGCCCTTCTGAGCTTGTTCGGAAGTATAACCAACCAAGCCTCGACGCCAACCCATTGAATCCATAATCGTATTGCACGCATCAATGCAAAGCGCGCAGGAAACACACTGAATTTGTAAACCATTGCGGATATCAATCCCTGTCGGGCAGACCTGAACGCAATAACCGCAATCAATGCAGTCCCCATATCCTTGCTGTGCACGTTCTTCTTCCGTTTTACACCCAGCACCCAGTTTATGTCGTCCTTCGCGTGCTTCGCCTCGTAATGCATCATACGACACAATAAGTGTATCCTTATCAAACATGACACTCTGGAAACGCGAATAAGGACACATATAAGTACAGACCTGCTCGCGCGCAATGCCCGCCATCACATACGTTGTCGCCGTTAAGAAAAAAGCGGTGGCGTAGGCGGCAAACGGTGCCTCACCACGCATGAAATCAACCAATAGACTGGGTGCGTCCCCCCAATACAATACAAAAGTCATACCTGTACTGAACGCCACCATCAACCAAAGTAAATGAGTTATACTCAGCTTACGGATTTTTTCTAAATTCCAGTTTTGCTTAGCTAAACGGATACGTGCGGGACGCTCACCTTGCACCCAATATTCAATGTAGATAAAAACATCTGTCCACAATGTCTGGAAACAGAAATAACCGCAGAAAACTCTGCCAGCCAAACCTGTAACAAAGAATAGTAAGTAAGCAAATATGATTAAGATGCCAGCCAGCCAGAATATATCTTGGGGATGAACCACTAAATCAAATAAATAGAATTTACGCCCGACCAAATCAAACAAAACAGCTTGACTTGGCCCATTTTCACGCTCCCAACGAAGCCATGGTAATAAAAAATAGATGCCATAAGCCAAAACTAAAATAGCCGTTTTGATATTACGAAAAACGCCTTTCACCGAGCGGGGAAAAATGTTTGTACGAGAAGCATAAAGCTTGGCCTGATGTTCAGACATATTAATATTCCTGGCTGATGGGACACACTCCATTGGAACCGGAAAATGTTAAGAAACTAGCGTACACAGCAATCAGCAAGTTAACACGCTATTCACCACCACTCAAACTATGAACGTAAACGGTCAACAATTTGATTTCGATCTCACTGAGACGCTTGGACCAACCCGGCATCTCACGTTGAATACCTTCATCAATCACTTGGCTGACCAGTTTAACTTTATCTTTCAAATCATTTTGACCCGTAACATCAGCCACAGTCCAAATAGCATCCGTCAGGTTAGCTGCGCCTTGTGAATACAAGCCTTTGCCACTTTGGGTATGGCAGTAATGACACCCCCCCTCTTCCCCTTGGAAAATCACTTCGCCAAGCTTCGCTTTCGCGGGATCCACCTCATGGCCAGACAAACCCAACACATAATGCGCAAGCTGATCAACCTGACCTGTATCCAACACCTTACCAAACGCTGGCATGAAACCAATCCGGCCCTGGCTTATGGTATGTTCAATTTGCCCGAAGGTTCCGCCCCAAAGCCAATCATCATCCCGCAGATTCGGGTATAAACCGACAATCGGCGGGGTTCCACCAATCCCATGGCATGCCGCACAATTATCCGCAAACACCACTTTCGCCAGCGATTCAGCAAACGCCGTCATTTCAGGATCACGGGAGATTTCATCGTAGGAAGCCGCTGATACTTTTTGCAAATACGCTTTTTGTTTCAAAGCATCACCTCCCTCCTGCATCTCCTGGATAAAAGCGGCACGGGAGTTCCATCCCATCGTCACTTCTTCACCCTGATCATTTTTAAAAGTGGCTGTCGCCAACCCCTTGGTATAATCGCTACCGATCGGCCAAGCCGGAAATAACACCCAATAAACCAACGCAAACAGGACTGAAGCATAAAAAGCCCACAACCACCAACTCGGCAAAGGATTGTTGAATTCTTGCAAATCACCATCCCAGGCATGCCCCGTGGTCTGCACCGCTTTGTTTTGTAATTGCTCAGCCATTTTTCTCAACCTTGTCTTGCGTTTTCAATGCATCGTCTTCTTGGAATGGAATGTTTTTATACGACTCCAAACGTTGACTGCGTTTTCTATTGGCTACGACATACCACACAATGCCAACATAACTGATAAAAAAGATCACCAATGCGAGTGGTTTAGTGTTTTCCATATTGGATAACCATTCAAACATTGTCATTACCTCCAAATCGCTGTTAGTTGGAAACATCAGACGCACATCAAGATGCACTTACACATGCAAGCCCTCCTCCCCGTACAACCCGAGGAGGCCAATGCTTTCTCAACTCAGCAGTTACCACAAAAAAGCTTTCGCCCTTGTGTAAACACCTCAACGGAATGTGGCGAAATACCCTTCGTCATATTGGCTGAAATCGACCATAGTGCCTAAAACCTGCAAATAAGCGACCAATGCATCCATTTCAGTCAAGCGCTTGCGATTTCCGTCATAATTCTGGCTTTGCGCCTGGGCCACCAAATTTTCCTCAGCCCGGTTAATATCCAGCATGTTGGCCACTTCCTCACCAAACTGCTTTACATTCGCCACATATTCATCATCTGTTTCAGAATAAGGCACGCCAACCATTTTTAGCGCACGCATGCGATCCGCAACATCCGAATAACCCAATTCATTTTTCAGCAACCATGGGTAAGCCGGCATGATGGATTCAGGCACCACATCGCGCGGATTATTCAAATGCTGGGTATGCCACGCATTCGAATACTTACCACCAACCCGCGCTAAATCCGGCCCGGTGCGCTTGGAACCCCACAAAAACGGATGATCATATTTGGACTCAGCCGCCAACGAATAGTGCCCATAACGCATATCTTCATCGCGGAATGGACGAATCATCTGTGAATGGCAAGTCACGCAACCTTCACGGATATAAATATCCCGGCCACGCTGTTCAAGCGGCGTATATGGTCGAATACCTGAGACTTTCTCAACCGTGTCCTCAATGTAATACAAGGGGACAATCTCAACCAAACCACCAATAGTGATGGCGAGCATGACCAAAGCCACCATCAAGCCAGCATTAATCTCAATGCTCTCATGAGTCAATTTCATTATTAGCTCCTTACGAAGTTCTGACCAAACCAGAATTTTCGTAATATGGGCAGAGTTTCAACCCTGCCCCACTGCGTCTTGGCAATCAGGAAACCACCAAGGCGTTCAATCACACGCCCGCCCGCGCCAATTTGGCGGCAAGCTGAGCCTCCTCAATCGCTTTCTGCTCATGTTTCGCATGACGTATTGTCATGTAAATATTGAAACACATCAGCAACAAACCGCTGACGAAGAGCATTCCACCAACCATGCGTACGACCAATGGAAGATGCATGAAACTGACTGTTTCGATAAAAGTGTAAGCCAAATTGCCGTATTGGTCGAAGGCGCGCAACATCAAACCCTGGCCAATACCAGATACCCACATAGCGGAGATGTACAGCACAATACCAATAGTCGCCAACCAAAAATGCACATACACCAACTTGGTGCTATACAAACGGGTTTCCCACAAACGCGGCATCATGTGATACAGAGAACCAAACGTTATCATTGCCACCCAACCCAAAGCCCCCGAATGGACATGACCAATCGTCCAGTCAGTGTAGTGCGACAACGCATTCACGCTCTTGAGCGACATCATCGGCCCTTCAAAAGTAGACATGCCATAAAATGACAGCGCGGTGATCATAAACAGCATGATCGGGTCAGTGCGCAACTTATCCCAGGCACCAGACAAAGTCATAATGCCATTGATCATACCGCCCCACGACGGCATCAACAGCATGATGGAAAAAGCCGCCGCCAGCGAAGACGCCCAGTCCGGCAACGCGGTCCAATGTAAATGATGGCCGCCAACCCACATGTACATGAAGGATAAAGCCCAGAAATGTATGATGGACAGACGATAGGAATAAATGGGGCGGCCTGCCTGCTTAGGCACAAAATAGTACATCATGCCCAAAAAAGCCGCTGTCAGGAAAAAGCCAACGGAATTGTGTCCATACCACCATTGCACCATGGCATCTTGAACACCAGCGTAAACACTGTAAGAGTCAGGGTGAAACAAACCGACCGGCACGGACAAATTGCGGAAAATATGCAGAATCGCAGTCGCCAGAATAAAAGCCAGATAAAACCAATTCGCGACATAAATATGCGGCTGGGAACGACGCAACAAAGTCAATAAGAAAACCGCGAAATACGCTATCCAGACAATCGCAATCAAAATATCAAGATACCAGGGGAACTCAGCATATTCCTTGCTGCTATCAACGATGCCATTCATATAGCTCAGCACGCCAAGAAACAACACAGCTTGCCAGCCCCAGAATGTCAACCCCGCCATCCAATTGCTCGCCAATGGCGTTTGACAGGTTCTCTGTACGACATAATAGGAGGTTGCAAACAACGCATTGCCGCCAAAACCAAAAATCACCAGAGAAGTATGCACCGGACGCAAGCGTCCAAAAGTAATTTGCGCAATATCAAAATTGAGAAACGGAAAAGCCAGCTCAGCGGCAATATACACGCCGCCCGACATACCGAACACGCCCCAGACTAGCGACATGATGGCGAATTTTTTTACGATCTCGTAATTGTACTGCGTATTGGCGACAGCTCCTTGAACCATGGCTAAAAACCTCACGCGTTAGATGATGAAATATCAGTTTAATATTAACCGGTCAGATAGCCACTAATCAAGATAACATAACTTTGATCAACTTATCCCCTGAAAAAAGCAGCTAAAACCGACTCATTCTAAGAAACATAAACTTATTAGTCAATTCTAATATTAGGCCTCGAAATACTTGGCAACACTTTAAAAACATCGCATTCCCGCACCAACACCTTCGCCACCCCTAATTCCATTATCCTGAAATCAACTCATCAGCATAGAATGTGCGACCTGGAAAACTCAATCCGTACGCACTGAGAAACAACAAGCGGCCAAATCCGATGAATCCTCAAATATCCCGTAGAAAATCCATCAGCGTATCCATTCAACACCTGATTATTGGCGGCCAAGCCCCCATCGCGGTGCAATCCATGACGAATACGGATACAGCCGACATATCAGCCACTACACGACAAATCGCTGAACTGGCGCGCGCCGGCTCTGAAATCGTGCGCATGACCGTCAACAATGACGCCGCCGCCGCCGCTGCGCCCGTCATCCGCGAGAAACTGGATGCGCAAGGCATCAACGTGCCGATAGTGGGCGACTTTCACTACAATGGGCACCAACTGCTGGAAAAATACCCAGAATGCGCTCAAGCACTGGCCAAATACCGCATCAACCCGGGTAACGTAGGCGGCGGTAAAAAACATGACGCCCGATTCGCCAGCATGATTGAAACCGCCATCCGCTATGACAAGGCGATACGCATTGGCGTCAATTGGGGTTCATTGGATAAAACCCTGGCCGCCAAAATGATGGATGAAAACGCGCGCGCGTCCAATCCACTGGATGCTGATCACATGATGCACGAAATCATGGTCGCCTCAGCCCTGCAAAGCGCCGCGCAAGCCGAACACATTGGTTTGCCACGCAACCGTATCACCCTGTCCTGCAAAATGAGCCGGGTGCAGGACCTGATCGCCGTTTACCAAACCCTGGCCAACCACTGCGATCATGCTTTACATCTTGGCCTGACGGAAGCCGGCATGGGATCAAAAGGTATTGTGGCCTCCACCGCCGCGCTCGCCGTTCTGTTACAACAAGGCATTGGCGACACCATAAGAATTTCCCTCACCCCGGAACCCGGCGGCGACCGCACTCAGGAAGTGCGCGTGGCACAAGAAATCCTGCAATCCATGGGGCTGCGCGCCTTCACCCCAACGGTGATCGCCTGCCCAGGCTGCGGTCGCACCACCAGCACTTACTTTCAAACCCTGGCGCAGGACATCCAAACCTATCTGCGCGAACAAATCCCCTACTGGAAACAACAATACCCAGGTGTGGAAAATATGGATGTTGCCGTGATGGGTTGCGTGGTGAATGGGCCGGGCGAAAGCAAACATGCCAATATCGGTATCAGCCTGCCGGGCACAGGCGAACAACCCTCAGCACCTGTGTACATTGACGGCATCAAAACGACCACCCTGAAAGGACAGGATATCGCCGATCAATTTAAGCAAATCGTCAATCAGTACGTACAAACCACCTATCAATAAGCCGGTTTTTCTTCAATCCACCCCCACCAGCAGCAAATACGCCTTGAATTACACCAAACAAACCCCAGATTGACGCAGGTCAACCCCGCCGACACCCCAAGGGAAGAACTCCACCTCTCCTCGGGGCAACCCCATCGGCTTGGCACCCGCCGCAAACGGCGGGAAATCAAGATTAAATGCAGCCATAGGTTAGGCTATATATCCACGTATTATCCGCAGGACTTTTGGAACATTCATTTTTTCAACATCCTGCTAAAGGAGACCTGTATGTCAGTAGATGCCCAAAAAGAAACCCGTGAATTCCAGGCGGAAGTCAGCCAAGTGCTCAACCTGGTGATTCGCTCACTTTACAGCAACAAAGAGATTTTCCTGCGCGAGCTGATTTCCAATGCCTCAGACGCCGCCGAAAAGCTGCGTTTTGAAGCGCTGAGCAATGACAGCTTATATGAAGGCGAGGCCAATCTGCGCATCCGCGTGCATGTCGATAAAGACGCCAGAACCATAACTATCGAAGACAATGGTATCGGCATGAGCCGCGAAGAAGTCACGGAAACCATCGGCTCCATCGCCAGTTCAGGCACCAAAAAATTCCTTGCCCAACTTTCCGGCGATCAAACCAAAGACAGCGCCTTGATCGGCCAGTTCGGCGTGGGTTTCTACTCCGCCTTTATCGTGGCAGATCAAGTCACACTGGAAACCCGTCGGGCAGGCGCAAGCGCAGACCAGGGAGCACGTTGGGAATCCAATGGCGAAGGCAGCTATACCCTGGAGACCATTGATAAACCCGAACGCGGCACGAGTATCACTTTACACCTGAACGAAGAAGCAGCGGAATTCGCCGACGAATGGCGTTTACGCACCATCATCAACAAATTCTCTGACCATATCGCCATGCCGGTCGAAATGCTGGAGGAAATACCCGCGCCTGAGCCTGAACCCGCTGCCGATGACGACGCTGAAAACAGCGCGGAAAACACCGCCGACGGGGCCCCAAAAGACGAAAACCAACCAGCACCCGAACCTACGTTTGAATGGAAAAAGGTCAACACAGGCGCGGCGCTATGGATGCGCAATAAAGCCGATATCAAAGATGAGGAATATCAGGAATTCTATAAAAGCGTGGGACACGACTTCGAAGATGCGCTGACCTGGGCGCACAACCGGGTCGAAGGCAGCCACGAATACACCTCGTTATTGTACATTCCGGCGCGCGCACCATTCGATTTGTGGGATCGCGAACAACGCCATGGCGTCAAACTGTACGTACGCCGTGTCTTCATCATGGATGAAGCCACGAAATTGATGCCGCATTACCTGCGCTTCGTGAAAGGCGTGGTTGACTCGGATGACCTGCCATTAAACGTCTCGCGCGAACTGTTGCAGGAAGACAAAAAGATCGAAAGCATTCGCAACGCCAATGTAAAACGCGTGCTTGGCCTATTGGAGAAAATGGCAAAAGACGACGCAGAAAAATACCAGAAATTCTGGGAGCAATTCGGCAACGTCATTAAAGAAGGCCCATCAGAAGACCACAACAACAAAGAGAAAATCGGCGGCCTGCTGCGCTTTGCCTCCACCAAATCTGATGGCGACGCGCAAAACGTCTCGCTGGATCAATATATTGAGCGCATGGTCGAAAAGCAGGAAAAAATCTATTACATCACGGCTGACAGCCTGTCCGCCGGGCGTAACAGCCCACACCTTGAAGTCTTCAAAAAGAAAGACATCGAAGTCCTGTTACTGGTGGATCGGGTGGACGAATGGCTGGTGTCGCACTTCACCGATTACAAAGGCAAACACCTGCAATCCGTCGCCAAAGGCGAGCTGGATCTGGGTGAATTAGAGGACAAGGAAGATAAGGAAAAGGCCGAAAAAGCCGCCGAGGAAAACAAACACCTGTTAGAACGCTTGAAAACCTCATTAGGCGATGGCGTCAAAGAAGTCCGCATCTCCACCCGCCTGACCGACTCGCCAGCCTGTCTCGTGGTTGATCACTATGACATGAGCCAGAATCTGGCGCGCGTACTGAAACAGATGGGACAAACCAGCAATAACATGCCGACGCCGATCATGGAAATTAATCTGGAACACCCACTGATCAGCCGCATGGATCAGGAAAGCGACGAAGACAAATTCAGCGAACTCGCCAAACTGGTCTTCGACCAGGCCATGCTGGCTGAAGGCGGACAACTACAGGATCCAGCCGCTTTCGTTCATCGCCTCAACAAATTAATGTTGGAGATGGGATAACGCTGCAGAGACTGCCCTTGCCAAGCCCGGGAAAACAACAATCGGGCCTGGCAAAGGTGGGCTGGCATGCTGAACAGACGAAAATCTGAACAGCACGCCTCACCAGCCGGTTTACAAAACCAGCCTCCTGATATCACCCAGCAGATTAGCCAGATAAGTGGTGAAACGCACCCCTTCAGCCCCATCAATCACGCGATGATCATAAGACAAGCTGAACGGCATCATCAGGCGCGGCTGGAATTCATCGCCATCCCACTTAGGCTGCATTTGCGCTTTCGATACCCCCAGAATCGCCACCTCGGGTGAATTGACGATCGGCGTGAACTGAACGCCGCCAATACCGCCCAGACTGGAAATGGACAAACAACCACCCTGCATATCCTTGGGCGACAACTTACCTTCACGAGCCTTGCTGCTCAGCGCCATTAAATCACGCGCCAGGTCAAACACACCCTTCTGATCCACATCGCGCACCACCGGCACCACCAAGCCATTCGGCGTATCAACCGCCACACCAATATGGCAATACTGCTTATAAATCAGATTCTCAAGATCCGGTGCCAGCGAAGCATTGAACTGCGGATACTCGCGCATCGCCGCTGCCAACGCCTTCATCAGAAAGGGCATAAAGGTCAATTTGACACCTTGCTTTTCCGCCACGGATTTCTGTCCCTTACGGAACGCTTCCAACTCGGTGATATCCGCCTCATCAAACTGGGTGACATGCGGAATACCCAACCAGGCATTATGTAAATGCTTGCCACTGAGTTTTTTGATCCGTCCCAGCGGTTTTTCTTCGATTTCACCAAATTGGCTGAAATCGACCTCAGGCTGGGCAGGCAATCGCCATCTCTCGCCCCCCCCCACAGATGTGGTCGCCGCGCCAGCCTCAGCCAACGAACGCTTGACGTAAGCCTGCACATCTTCCTTGATAATGCGCCCTTTCGCTCCCGAACCCGGCACATGATACAAATCCACCCCAAGTTCCCGGGCAAAACGCCGGATCGCCGGGCTGGCATGCGCCTTGCTTTTAGGCGCATCCGATGGTTTGGCCACGACCGGACGACGCTGGGCTTCTTTTTCGCCAGCGGCGCGCCGTTCCGGTGCGGATGCTGGTGGAGCAGACGCCTGCGCTGCACTTGGAGCGGTATCTGCTGCTCCACTGGCTGATGGGGCCTTATCCGAAGCTGTTGCCTCAATCGTGCCAACCACCATGAGAGCAATTTCATCGCCCTCATTAATCCGGTCACCAACGTTCACCTTGATCTGCTGGATTTGACCGGCGTGCGGCGAAGGAATCTCCATGCTCGCCTTATCCGTTTCCAGGGTAATCAGTGAATCTTCTGCCGCCACCGCGTCACCTTCACCGACCAGCACCTCAACCACTTCAACATCTTTGAAGTCGCCAATATCCGGCACTGTGATCGGTACAGGCCCACGGGTGGATGCCGCCGCTGACTCAACAGTCGGCGCGGATGACGGTGCTGAATCAGCCGACGACGCCGGTTCAGTGGTTTCCTTTTCCACCACTTCGGCTTCCGCCGACGCTTCACCCGCCATTTCCAGCGTCAAAATCACATCGCCCTGGTTAATTTTGTCACCAACGGCAAGATTAACAGACTGCACCACGCCAGCTTGCGGCGCAGGTATTTCCATTGTCGCCTTATCACTTTCCAAGGCGATCAGTGAGTCTTCCACAGCGACCTGATCACCAACGGCGACCAGAATCTCAATCACCTCAACATCGTGAAAATCACCAATATCCGGTAATTCGATCTCTACTTTCTGTCCCATTGTTCTACTCCAATCGCCGCTTAAACCGTTGTCGGGTTAGGCTTTTCTGGATCAATCCGGTAAGTCCTGATCGCTTGCGCGACAACATTGCCCTCAACCTCGCCCGTATCAGCCAATGCTTTCAATGCAGCCACCGCCACATAATAACGATCAACCTCAAAGTGCTTGCGCAATTGCGAACGCAAATCAGAGCGACCAAACCCATCGGTTCCCAACGTGAGGTAATAACGATCCCCCAGATAAGGACGAATCTGCTCTGCATAGGTACGGATATAATCCGTCGCAGCGACCGCCGGACCTTTCGCGGCAGACAGCATCTCGGCGACATAGCTGGTTTTCGGCGTCTCCGTCGGGTGCAGCATGTTCCAACGCTCAGCATCCGTGCCATCCCGACGTAACTCATTGAAGCTGGTCACGCTCCAGATATCCGCCGCGATATTCCACTCATCTTCCAGCATCGCCGCCGCCGCAATCACTTCACGCAGGATCGCGCCCGATCCCATCAATTGCACACGTTTTTTCTTACGTGAACCCTGACGATACAAATACAAGCCTTTGGTGATGCCTGCTTCCACACCTTCCGGCATCGCCGGTTGCGAATAATTTTCATTCATTACCGTGACATAGTAGAAAATGTTCTGCTGCTCCTCATACATCTTCTTCATGCCATCTTGCAGAATCACCGCCAGTTCATAAGCGAACGTGGGATCATAAGCGCGGCAGTTCGGAATCGCGCCAGCCATCAGATGGCTATGCCCATCCTGGTGTTGTAAACCTTCGCCAGCCAATGTGGTGCGACCCGCCGTGCCACCCAGCAAGAAGCCGCGCGCCTGCATATCCCCCGCTGCCCAGGCCAGATCGCCAACGCGCTGGAAACCAAACATGGAGTAATAGATATAGAAGGGAATCATGCTGATGCCATGATTGCTGTACGAAGTCGCCGCCGCAATCCAGGACGACATGGCGCCAGCCTCATTGATCCCTTCCTGAAGAATCTGCCCCTGCTTGTCTTCGCGGTAGTACATCACCTGGTCAGAATCCACCGGGGTGTACAACTGGCCAACGGACGAATAAATCCCCAACTGGCGGAACATGCCTTCCATACCAAAGGTACGCGCTTCATCCGGCACAATCGGTACGACGAACTTGCCCACCTGCTTATCCCGAATCAAAGAAGTCAGAAAACGCACGAACGCCATCGTGGTGGACATTTCACGCTCGCCGCTGCTTTCCAGCAATGCCTTGAACGTCTCCAGACCGGGAATCTGCAAGTGATTACCCTGTGCGCGACGGGCCGGGATATAGCCGCCCAACGCAGCACGGCGCTCATGCAGATATTGCATCTCCGGGCTATCCGCCGCTGGCTTGAAATAAGGCGCTGAAGCAATCTGATCATCTGGAATCGGGATATTGAAACGATCACGGAACGCTTTCAGCGCTTCCTCGCCCATTTTCTTTTGCGAATGCGTGATGTTCTGTCCCTCACCCGCTTCACCCATACCGTAGCCTTTGACAGTTTTGGCCAGAATCACTGTGGGTTGGCCTTTATGCTTGGCGGCGGCGGCATAAGCCGAATAAATCTTCAACGGATCGTGGCCACCCCGGTTAAGTCGCCAGATATCCTCATCTGACATATTCGCCACCATCGCCTCCAACTCAGGATACTTACCGAAAAAATGCTCACGCACATAGGCACCATCTTTCGCCTTATAAGCCTGATAATCGCCATCCACGGCCTCTTCCATCCGCTTCAACAACAAACCATTTTTATCACGCGCCAGCAAGGGATCCCAATACCCCCCCCAAATGACTTTGATCACGTTCCAGCCGGCACCACGGAACACCGCTTCAAGTTCCTGAATGATCTTGCCATTACCGCGCACCGGACCATCCAGGCGTTGCAAGTTGCAATTGACCACAAAGACCAGATTATCCAGACGTTCACGCGCCGCTAACGAAATCGCACCTAAAGTTTCCGGCTCATCGGTTTCGCCATCCCCGATAAAAGTCCAGACCTTGCGATCATCATGATTCGCCAGACCGCGATCATGCAGATAACGCATAAAACGCGCCTGATAAATCGACATGATCGGCCCCAGCCCCATGGAGACTGTCGGAAACTGCCAGAAATTCGGCATTAACCAAGGATGGGGGTAAGAAGACAAACCCTGGCCATCCACTTCCTGACGGAAATTATTCAAATCCTCCTCGCTCAAACGGCCTTCCATGAAAGCGCGCGCATAAATGCCCGGCGCTGAATGACCTTGAAAAAACACTAAATCGCCGGATTGGGCTTCCGTATTCGCGCGGAAAAAATGTGTGATCCCGACATCAAACAAAGTCGCAGCGGAAGCAAAGCTGGCGATATGTCCGCCCAGTTCGGATGCCTTGCGATTCGCATGCACCACCATTGCCATCGCGTTCCAGCGGATAAAAGAACGCAACCGCGCCTCTATCGCCTGATCGCCCGGATAAGGTTCCTGCCGGGTGACGGGGATCGTGTTCAGATAAGCGGTATTCGCCGTGTAAGGTAGGTAAGCACCGGAACGACGCGCTTTCTCAATCAAACGCTCTATCAAATAATGCGCGCGGTCAGCGCCTTCAAATTCAAGCACCGCATCCAGCGCATCCAGCCATTCCTGTGTTTCCTGGGGATCGATATCGGGTTTCGCTGCCATGATCTGCCCTTGTGGTTGGTCAAAAGTCGGACGCATTCAAACACAATTCATCCCGGTACAAGTTTTATTTTTACATTTCCTTTGAAAACAATGATTTAAAGACAATTAATCTATAGACAATCACCCTATTACGAAGTCAGGAAAAGCGCCTCGCCAACATTGGCGATTAAAGCCTCAAGAAAACCTTGCTAGCTCGCTAATGCGGTCGGCGTGGCTGACGTTTGAGCCTGATGGCGGCGGTCAATTTCACCCGCCAACGCCAAATAGCTCATGGAGCCACGCGAGCTTTTATCGTAGAGAAGGGCGGGCAAACCATGGCTTGGCGCCTCAGCGACCCGGACATTACGAGGGATAATGGTATGCAGCACTTTGTCGCCAAAATGTTCAATCAACTGAGCGGAAACCTGATTTGCCAGATTATTACGCGGATCGTGCATGGTGCGCACAATGCCCTCAATTTCCAACTCAGGATTACGATGGTCCTTGATTTGCTGAATGGTGTTCAATAAGGCGGACAAACCTTCCAGCGCATAATATTCCGTCTGGATCGGCACCAACACGGTATCCGCCGCGACCAAAGCATTCACCGTCAGCATGCTAAGCGAAGGTGGACAATCAATCAGGATGTCATCATATTCCGCCTTCAACGCCGCCAAAGCCGAAGATAAGCGCTTATCCCGCAGCGGATCTTCCAATAACTGCACTTCAGCCACGGTTAAATCGCCATTCGCTGGCAAAACATCAAACAAGCCGCCTGCGCCTGACTGTATCACGGAGCGCGCGGACGCCTTATCCAGCAGCAGATCCAACACAGACGATGTAATCTGATGCTTGTCCACCCCGCATCCCATGGTCGCATTACCTTGCGGATCAAGATCCACCAACAAAATACGTTTTTTCATGTCAGCCAACGAAGCCGCCAGATTCACCGCTGTCGTGGTTTTCCCCACGCCACCCTTTTGATTGGCGATAGCAACAATGCGACCCATCTGATTCATCTTACTCAAGGTTAAATGGCCGTATCATATCAACTTCGCTTGAAAATCCGTAACAAATGTCGTTGCAGATCACGCCTCGGCGTTTGCAGCTCAATCACCTCGCATCGCATATCCTCGGGCAATGGCTCCCGCTTCAACTCATCCAGACCGGCCTTCATCGCCGCCCACTGACCATCCACCGCGATCAAATGCCGGGTCAAATCCATCATCCGATGCACATCAGCGAACGCGCGCGATGTAATCGTCTGAAACCCTTCATCCCGATAGGCCTCAACCCGGCTGTGCGCAATGCTGACATGGCGCAACCCCAACTCAGCGACAGCCTGTTGCATAAACCGTGTTTTCTTACCATTGGCATCCAACAAAACATACACCCAATCGGGTCGGGCGATCGCCAACGGAATACCCGGCAAACCCGCGCCTGCACCAACATCCAACACTCTTGGCCCACGAACCCAAGGCAAAATCGACAGACTATCCAGCAATTGGCGCTCAACCATTTGCGCCGGATCGCGCACCGCCGTCAAATTGAATACCCGGTTCCACTGGTTCAGCAAGGCAAGATAAGCCACCAAATCGGTTTGCTGTTGGGATGACAGAGGCATATCCATCAAATCCAATCCCTGGGACAACGCTATCCGCCATTGTTGAATCCGTGAATTTTGTGATTGAGATGACATCATCATGAACGTAAGCGAACCACTTTATGCAGGAAATTGATCAGAAAACGGGAGTCATTAGACATCAGCGTACATTTTGAAGACAAATGAGACCACCCGATTACCGCTCACCTTCAACCATCCTCCAATGCACTGGGGCATGTGATCTGGGTACTTTACGCAGGATCGTCCGTAGCCATGAGGCAGCGGGAATGAAAAACTGATTGCCACACCAGTTTGAATCGCGCCCGGCAAAACACCCAACAGACTTGCTATGATCCCGACTTGCCCATAAATACCAAATCCATGCCTGCCAATACCACCCCGCAGCCCGAACGCTTTCTCTGGCTACTGACTTTTGCCGCCTCTCTGGGCTTTGCCACCTGGCATGCGCTGTTAAATAACTTCGCTATCGAAAAAGCCGGATTCACTGGCGTTGAAATCGGCATTCTGCAAAGTCTGCGCGAAGTGCCCGGCTTCCTGGCGTTCACCACCATTTTCCTATTGTGGGTATTACGCGAACAGACATTCGCCGTATTATCCATCCTGATTCTTGGCACAGGCGTGGCGCTCACCGGTTTCCTACCCGATGAATACGCCTTCTACACCACCACGGTCTTGATGTCCGTCGGCTTCCACTACTTCCATACCGTCAAAAAATCACTCGCGCTGCAATGGGTCACACCGGAACGCGCCGCCATCACATTAGGACATCTGTCCGCCGCGAATTCGTATGCCGCCATAGCGGCTTTTATCCTGATCTGGCTCAGCCTGACCATTTTGCAGATTGATTATCAATGGCTGTACCTGATCGCCGGATCAGCCTGCATCCTGCTCGCCATCTATGCCTGGCGGGTCTTTCCACGCTTCACCCACCATCACCCACAACATAAGCACCTGCTATTACGCAAACGATACTGGCTGTATTACGCCTTGGTATTCATGAGCGGTGCGCGCCGACAAATTTTCATCGTATTCGCAGGATTTCTGATGGTGGAGAAATTCGGTTATACGGCGGCTGACATCGCCCTGCTATTCCTGCTCAACCACACAATCAATGCCTGGGCAGCACCCCGTGTGGGTAAAATCGTCGCTCACTGGGGAGAACGCCGCGCCTTAACCTTTGAATATATCGGCCTGATCGCTTTATTCATCAGTTATGCCTTTGTCGAAACCACCTGGCTGGCAGCCTGTTTATATGTGATTGATCACTTACTGTTCGCTTTGGCAATTGCGATTGAAAGTTACTTCAAGAAAATCGCCGATCCCAAAGACATCGCCTCGACCGCTGGCGTATCCTTCACCATCAACCACATTGCCGCCGTGCTGATTCCGGTCTTGTTCGGTTTTATCTGGATCCAATCCCACGCCGCCGTTTTCATCCTCGGCGCTTTGATGGCTGGTGTATCCCTGATGCTGGCGCGATATATGCCATCCAACCCGGTTAAAGGATAAGAAACCCAAATAACGTTTGACTCACTATCCATAGTGATAGCGACACGCAATAATCGTTATGTCGCTATCCGTAACAACATAAACCAACCGATGCGTCTCATTGATCCGTCGTGACCAAAATCCCGACAAATTCTCTTTCAACGATTCTGGCTTGCCGATACCCTCAAAAGGCGAGCGCATAACATCAACGATCAGCTTATTAACTCGCTTGAGTGTTTTTTTATCCTGGCCCTGCCAATGTAAATAATCTGACCAGGCAGCTTCTGTCCATGCCAGTCTTCGACTCACTCCAATAAACCCTTTTCCTGAACATGACCCGCCCGGTATTGCTCAATGGAGTTTCTCAGATGCTCGGCATTCGCCGGGGACTTCAACAAATATACGGTTTCCATGAGACTATTGTAAAAATCCAGCGACATGACCACCGCATCCTCACTGTCTCTACGTGAAATAACGGTGTAATCGGCGTCATTCACCACTTGATCCAACACAGATTTCAGCCCATTTCTGGCCTCTGTAAATGAGACGATACGCATTTCTCTCACCCTGACTTGTACCACATATTGAACAAGTATAGGCGCCAGAAACCTTCTGCACAAGACAGCGGACAGAAATCGCTTCCAACGTCTTAACAAAAGGCGTCGTCATGCCTGCTCTCCACCTACGCGAGGATGACGGGCAGGAATGACAGATACGCCTCTCTCATGACCCGGCAATACAGAAAACCGCCGACGACATACCAGCTAATACCTCAGTCCGATGCGCCGGGATCCACTCAACGCGTGTAGAACTTTTGCTCAAACCAAGCATTCAGCGGGTAAAAAGTCTCTGTTGGCACAAACTCAACGTCGAAAAGCAAATGATCGCGATCCGCCACGGGAAAGTCCGCAATATAATAGATCGCTTTACCACCATCCTCACGCACCTCGCGCATCGGAATATCACGCTGAATATGCCCCGTCAGCGAACGCGCGATTAACTTAATTTGCCCGGCCACCGCCTGACTCCCCACCCCATCCTCAGCCAGCTTACGCACGGCGATATTGATCAACCCGCGACTCTTACTGCGCTGGATGTCATAGGCCCTGGCCACTTTACGATCGAGCATATCCGTGGTCGTCGCATTGTGATGGATGACATAATCGCCGACCCGCGTACTGTTCTCCGCCCAGGCGCTAATTGAAAACAGCAAGCTGGCCAGAATAATAATGATTTTTTTCATGAAGACCTCTCCTACTTCGGTTGTAATACAGCCTGAACGCATCCCGTCAAATGTCCATATCAAATGATCGGATTCAAGCCGATCGCCAGTATAAACAAAAGATCAAGCGCCAACCCAGACCAATTTCAACCGGGAATCCTCAGTTGGACAGGCCAAAGTATGCGTTTGTGGTGGCGCAGGACAAGACATAAAGCCCTCAACCAGCAACTGTTGTCAAAAAACAACAATCATCACCGTTGTCACTTTTTTACAAAAAAGTGTTGCATGGCGCTCACCCACTCACTTATCATCACCCCACACTGTTTTTCTGTTTATTCTTACTGCGGGAGATCCCAACCATGCATAAAAAACTGATTTCACTGGCTGTCGCCGCCGCTTTCGCCGCGCCTGCCGCCATGGCTGAAGTGGCTGTTTACGGCAAAGTCCACATGGACATCGTATCCACTGATTCTTCAACAGAAGAGAACATTGAAGTCACTTCAAATGCTTCTCGTTTGGGTTTCAAAGGCTCCGAAGACTTGGGCAATGGCCTGAAAGCCATTTTCAAATATGAAATGACTTATTCAGGAGTTGATGACAACAATGACGGCACGTCTGTAACCACTTCCATTGGAGCTGCACGTAACTCTTACATCGGCCTGTCCGGCAGTTTTGGTACCGTCCTGATTGGTCGCCATGACACCCCAGCCAAGTCAGCCTACTATGCCGCTGGTAATGATCATTTAGGCGACTCTATCATCGATCTGAACAAAATTGGCTTCGCTGAAAGACGCGTCTCCAACGCAATCGCTTATGTTTCACCTAACTTCTCTGGCGTCCGCATTGCTGCAGCGATCGTACCCGGTGAACAAGACGGCCAAGGCAACAATGATGAAAACGGCTTGATGGACAGCTACTCTCTGGGCATCATGTATAAAGGCCATGGCGTTAAAGCAGGCTTGGGTTACGAAGCAATTGCTGATACCAGTGGCAATGCTGACAACAATGACGACAAATTGTTACAAATTGGCGCCAGCTACACTTTCATGAAGAATTACACTGTTGGGGCAACTTACGAAGATCGTAAGAATATCAACTTCAGCCGCACCTCTGCAGATGCTGCGCTTAATGATAGAGATGGCACAACCTGGGCAATCTCAGGTAAAGCCAAGTTCGGTAACAACGCGATTATCCTCAACTATGGCAATACAGAAGAAGAGGAAACAACAACTGCTGGAGTCACCTCAACAACTGTGGATTCCGCCCACATGGGTATTGGCTTCCATCACACCATGAGCAAGCGCACCAGCGCTTATGTCGCCTACAAAAATGTTGATCCAGATGGTGGCGACAGCACAGATCAACTCGCAGTAGGCATGATTCACAAGTTCTGATTGATGCCTTTTTAGAATCAATCACATTGTGATAAAGAACGGGGCTATTCAGCCCCGTTCTTTATGCACAAGCATTCAACCATGCACCGCGTTGGATGTGGCATAAAAACAACGCCATATAACGCTTGTGTGTTTCCCGCAAAAAACCACTTGCTCCCTACGCATGGAAATCCCTATCATCCGCATGACACGGATACCACAGTAACTGTTCAGCTCACTCCTATCAGGCTGGAGTTCAAAAAAAAGGCGCTGTTTACAAATGCAAATAAGCACTTTTAAGGTAGAAATCGGAGCCGATAGGGGTAAGCTGAATCGTTACCCCTTTAACTTCGTTTTTTGACCTTAAATTCAGGAGAACCCAATGAACAAGAAGTTGATCGCGCTGGCTGTTGCAGCCGTATTCTCAGCGCCCGCCGCAATGGCGGACGTGATGGTGTATGGCAACATACACATGGATATCCGCGCAAATGATGAAGGCAATTCCACCCAAAACACCACCGTCAACAATAACGGCTCTTCTCTGGGCTTCAAAGGTGCTGAAGATTTGGGCAATGGCCTGAAAACCATTTTCAAATATGAAATGATCTACTCAGGACTTGATGATTCAACTGCCATCGGTGATGCGTATGATTCATACATCGGCCTGACCGGTGATTTCGGCACCTTCCTGGTCGGTCGTCACAACACCCCGGCCAAATCAGCCTACTATGCTTCTGGCAACGACCATTTGGGCGACTCCATCATTGACTTGAATGAAATTGGCTTCACTGAAAGACGTGTCAGCAATGCAATCGCTTATGTTTCACCCAACTTCTCCGGTGTCCGCATCGCCGCAGCGATTGTACCTGGTGAACAATCTGGCGCTGACGACACCACTGATGAGAACGGCTTGATGGACAGCTACTCTCTGGGCGTGATGTATCAAGGCCATGGTGTTAAAGCAGGCTTGGGTTACGAAACAATTGCTGATACCAGTAGCAACGCCGACAATAATGACACGACAACATTACATGTCGGTGCCAGCTATACCTTCATGAACAATTACACAGTTGGCGCTCAATACGGCAGCGATGACAATGTCAGCAATGTTGACGGCACCGAAAGAACCACCTTCGCGCTGGCTGGTAAAGCCCAATTCGGCAACAACGCCATTATCCTCAACTATGGCGACACCGAAACCGAAACCTCTGCAGGCGTTAAGTCTAATGATGAATCCCATATGGGTATTGGTTTCCACCACACCATGAGCAAACGCACCAGCGCTTATGTCGCCTACAAAAATGTTGATCCAGATGGCGGTGACAGCACGGATCAATTCGCAGTGGGCATGATTCACAATTTCTGATTGATGCCTTTTTAGAATCAATCACATTGTGATAAAAAACGGGGCTATATCAGCCCCGTTTTTTATGCATCGGCTTCCAATAAAATTCCACTTCGCTGTTGCGTAAAAGCAACACTATATGACACTTGTGTGTTTCCTGCAAAAAAACCACTTGCATCCTACGCATGGAAATCCCTATCATCTGAGTGACATGGATACCACAAGAACTATTCAGGTTATCCCTGTCAGACTTGAGCCCAAGAAAAAGGCGTGGTTTACGGGTGTCAATGAGCACTGCTGGCGCAGAAACCGGGGCTGACAGAGGTAAACTGGATAGTTACCCCTTTACTTCGTTTTTTGACTTTAAATTTGGGAGAATCCAATGAACAAGAAATTGATCGCGCTGGCTGTTGCAGCGGCATTCTCAGCTCCCGTCACGATGGCGGACATGATGGTGTATGGCAGCATACACATGGATATCCGCGGCATGGACAATGGCAATTCCAACAAAAACACCACCGTCAACAATAACGGCTCCTCTCTCGGCTTCAAAGGTTTTGAGGATTTGGGCAATGGCCTGAAAACCATTTTCAAATATGACATGACCTACTCAGGACTCGACAGTGCAACCGCCATCGGCAGCGCGAATGACTCCTACATCGGACTGACCGGCGGTTTCGGCACCTTCCTGGTGGGTCGTCACAACACCCCGGCCAAATCAGCCTACTATGCCGCTGGTAATGACCACCTGGACGATTCCATTATTGACTTTAACGCCATCGGTTTTACCGAAAACCGGGTCAGCAATGCGATCGCTTATGTCTCGCCAAACCTGTCCGGCATTAAATTCGCCGCTGCCGTCGTGCCCGGCGAACAATCTGGCGCCGACGATAGTAATGATGAAAACGGCTTCATGGACAGCTATTCTCTGGGCCTGATGTACAAAGGTTATGGTGTCAGAGCTGGTGTGGGCTATGAAGTGCTCGGCGACACAACAACCTCAAGCGCAGAGAATAATGACATCAAAACACTGCAACTGGGTGCCAGCTACACTTTCATGAACAATTACACCATAGGCGCACAGTACAGTAACGATGACAACTGCGGCAGTCTGAATGGCAATAGTTGTGACTCCAATACCGATGGCTCAGAACGAACCACCTGGGCCATTGCCGGTAAAGCCCAATTCGGCAACAACGCCATTATCGCCAACTACGGCAACACCCAACTGGAAAACAATGCTGGCGTCACCAGCATCGACACCAATCATATTGGCATTGCGCTTGAGCACACCATGAGCAAGCGCACCAATGTGTATGTGGCGTTTAAAAATCAGGACTCTGAACCAAGCGCTGGCGAAGATCTCGACCAACTGGCGGTCGGCATGATTCACAAGTTCTGATCCCCCATTGGAGCATCCCACCTAACAGGCATGTAACCGGAAGTCTTTACACTCCGAACAATAAAAAAGGGGTATCTGTCCTTCCCGCGCAGGCGGGAATCTATGCCAGTAAGCCCTCCATGCTATCGATTCCCGCCTGCGCGGGAATAACGACACACTTTTATTGATGTTGTGTTTAGCCACAAAAACGGCGTTCCTTGGAACGCCGTTTTATTTTGCGGAAACGTGAAACCTTATCCCGCAAATTAAATCATGATTAATCAATCAAGTTTAATTACTTGAGGCCCCTTCTCTGACCCCAGAATCAACACATCGGCAGGTCGATTGGCGAATATGCCGACCGTCACCACACCCACAATCTGGTTCACCATCATCTCAAACCTGGCTGGCTCCATGATCTCCAGATCATGCACATCCAGAATCTGATTGCCATTATCCGTGGTGAAACCTTCTCTCAATACGGGCCGTCCGCCCAACTTGACTAATTCACGCGCGACATAACTCCGCGCCATCGGGATCACTTCAACCGGTAAAGGAAAGCCGCCCAGCACATCCACCAGTTTGCTTTGATCCGCGATGCAAATGAACTTTTTACTGGCGGCGGCAATGATCTTTTCCCGGGTCAAAGCACCACCACCACCCTTGATCAACTGTAAATGGCGATTTGATTCATCAGCACCATCCACGTACACATCCAATTCACCCGCCGCATTCAGATCAACCACCTGAATGCCATGCGCTTTCAACCGCTCTGAAGAAGCTTCAGAACTGGAAGCGGCACCCTCAAAACGTCCTTTAATGGACGCCAAGGCATCAATGAAGAAGTTGACGGTGGAACCTGTACCCACCCCGATAATGCCGTCATGCGGAAGATAAGCCAATGCCGCCTCAGCCGCCTGTTGCTTTAATATATTTTGATCCATTGGATTCCTTAAAAAGTCATGTCATTCAATTGAATGCCGTCGCCCGCTTTCTTATGCGATAAAGACGCGTTCAACGACGTAAAAATATTTGTAAACAACGCATGAATCGATCAAATTGATCGACATAGACCCAATGCCCGGCCTCAGCAACCGGACACAGTTCAGCGTTGGGAAAGGCGTTGAAAATCGCCGGATGGTATGCCGACGAGACATAATCGGAACGCTCGCCATAAATAAAGCACGCTTTGGCCGGATAAGTCATCTGAGACACATCAGGATAACCGGTGATTGCCTGATAATTGGCGCTCAACGCCGGTATGTTGATCCGCCAGCGCCAAACATCCGCCGCTTTATACAAATTCTGCAGCAGAAAAGCCTTAACCCCCTCATCAAGCGACGGGGCCGCCATTTGCTCAGCCGCCTCAGCGCGGCTCTTGATTCGGGCAAGATCGACCCGCTTCAGTGCGTCGAATATCGTATCAAAATTATGCCGGTAAGCGACCGGGGCCATATCAACGACCGCCAGCGCGGACACACGCTGCGGATAGCGCAACGCCAACTGCATCGCCAGTTTGCCGCCCATGCTATGCCCGACCAGGCAAACCCGCTGAATCTGCAAACGATCCAGCAAAGCAATCACATCCAACGCCATCGCCGCATAAGACACATCATCAGCATGCGGCGAACGACCATGGTTCCGCAAATCGGGTGCGATGACCGGATAGTCCGATAAACGCCGCGCCACGGAACCCCAATTCGTCGCCGAACCGAACAGACCGTGCAACAATAACACTGGCTCCCCAGTGCAATCCTGATGATATGACTGGTAATGTAAATCCATCCCACCTTCAACCCTGAGTTTCCCGTTCAATGAGCGCCACATCCGCCAGTCGAAGATAACGTTGATGCAAACGCGCCACCTCAACCTGCAGATCCGCTAATGTGGTCGTATTGTGAATGACATCATCCGCAATCTGCAAACGTTGGTCACGTTGGCTCTGACTGGCCAGAACCCGATCAACACCCACATCATCCAACTGGTCACGTCGTTTCACCCGGCTACGCTGGATCGCTTCCGGCACATCCACCAATAACACGCGATGGGTTGGATAATCCGCCTGATGCTCATACAACAAGGGCACAACCAGCACGACATAAGGCGCATCCGCCTGCTTGACCTGCCGCCACATGGCGTCACGGATCAGGGGATGCATGATAGCTTCCAGATGCCGCCGTTGCACCGTATCCGCAAACACACGCTGACGCAGTAAGGCTCGATTCAATACACCTTGTTCATCCAGCAAATCCTCGCCAAACCGCTGCGCAACCTGGCGCAACGCTGGTTGACCGGAGCGCATCAACTCACGGCTGACCACATCAGCATCAACCACCGCTGCACCCAATTGATCAAAAATCGCACTGACTGTCGATTTTCCGCTACCAATACCGCCCGTTAACGCGACTGTATACATCTACATACCCATTAAATGCAGATAATAATGGTTAATGGCTTGCCCCCCGAATAACGCCAGCAAGCCCGCAAAAACCAGAAAAGGCCCAAACGGCATGGGTTGGCGGCAATCATGGCCACCCCATACAATCCGTATGACGCCGAATACCACACCAACCAGAGATGAAATCAACACTATTTGCAGCAACATCGACCATCCCAGCCAAGCGCCTAATAGCGCATAAAGTTTAAAATCGCCAAACCCCATGCCTTCCTTGCCAGTCAGTAGTAAAAACAAGTGAAACAGGCTCCATAGCACCAGATAACCGATCACTGCTCCCAACACGGCATCCGCCAGACTGACAAAGACGCCCTGCAAATTCACCAGTAAACCCAGCCAAAGCAAAGGTTGAGTCAACTCATCCGGCAACAATTGCTCATCCCAATCGATCACGGCCAGCGCAAGCAGTCCCCAACTTAACAAAGCGGCAGACAGTGCCTGCACCGTCATGCCGAAACGCCACACCACCAACAAGGTGAGCAGGCCAGTAAGCAGCTCAATCAGCGGGTAACGGGCACTGATCCGCCCACCGCACTCAGCGCAACGCGCGCGCAACCATAACCAGCTCAACACCGGTATGTTATGCCAAGGCTTCAAGCGATAGTGACAGTGTGGACAATGCGAGGCAGGCTGCATCAAATAATGCAGTCCAAACCAACGCGGCGCGATTGACTCTCCCGTGCAGGCCGCCTGATGTTCTGCATACAGTTTTTGCGGCAAACGCAAAATCAACACATTCAGAAAGCTGCCGATCACCAAGCCCAGTGCCAAGGCAAATGCATAAACCCATGCGACAGGTGCTAATTCCATAACCAAATAACCAGATAGTGTCGTCATGCGAGCGAGGGCAGGCAGTTTGTACATGAAATTGGGCGAGAAAGCACAGTTTACTGGGCGTAAATGCGCATTTCGAGTCCAATTTTAGGGGCAAAATGGCAAAGCGCAGCCGCTTGACGACACTATCTAACGCCCGGACAACACCGAACCCAACTGCGTCACTGGCAAATACAAGGCGATCACCAGACCACCAATCAATACCCCGAGCACCACCATAATCACCGGCTCCATCAAACTGCTCATCGAATCCACGCTGTTATCCACCTCTTCTTCATAAAAATCCGCCGCTTTCGCCAACATATCATCCAAAGCGCCAGACTCTTCACCCACCATCACCATTTGGGCGACTAATGGCGGAAATAAGGGCTGATGCCCCAATGCGACAAACAACGACTGGCCAGTCGCCACTTCATCACGCATGGCAAGCACGGCTTTACCATAAACCCGGTTACCCGTCGCTCCGGCGACCGACTGCAACACCTCAACCAAAGGCAGACCAGCCGCGAACAGGGTGGCAGTGGTGCGGGCAAAGCGCGCCAGCGCAGCTTTATGCATGACATTGCCGATCACTGGCGCATTTAATAACCATTGATCCAGGCGCGCACGAAAAGTGGGCGAATACCGCCAGAGACGGATCGCTAAAATCACCATCAACACCACCCCAACACCTGCCACTGCCCCACCATAACCACTGATGAATTCTGACGCCCCGATCACCCAGCGCGTCATCATCGGCAATTCCGCGCCTGCGCTGCGGAACATGTCCTGAAATTGCGGCACTACGTAAATCATGATTAACACCGTCACGGTCAGTGCCACCAAAATCACGCTCACCGGATAAAACAACGCCTTGCGGATTTTACCCTTCACCGATTCTGTTTTTTCCTGATAAGTCGCAATTTCGTCCAATAAGCGCTCCAGCACGCCCGCCTGCTCTCCAGCCTGCACCAAATTGCAATACAACGCATCAAAACAAGCTGGATGACGGCGCAGTGCCTGGCTCAAACTCGCGCCATCTTCAATTTCACTTTTCATCGCAAGAATCAGCTCACGCACGCCAGGATGAGAGGAACCGCGCGCAACCATTTCAAAGGCTTGCACGATCGGCACGCCAGCAGACAACATGGTCGCCATCTGACGGGAAAACAATGCAATATCCTTATGTCGGATCGCCCGTTCGCCCCGTTTGAACCAAGACACCGTTTTCTTGCGGACTATCAACGGGATAATACCTTGCCGATAGAGCGCCATTTTCACGGCGACCGGACTCTTCCCGCGCATCTCGCCACGGGCGCGTCTTCCCTGACGATCCCGGCCTCGCCAGCCATATAGCTGATCACCTGCGTCATGCAGACTATTAACCATGATTAATTTTTGGTGATCCGGTTAATTTCGGCCAGGCTGGTCAAACCCGCCTTGACCTTGCCCAAACCGGCACACCGCAGATCCAATACACCTTCACTTTTCGCCTGATCACGAATCTGCATCGCATTGGCACCACTCACGATCAAACGGCCCATCGCATCACTGATCGGCATCACTTCAAAAATACCAATCCGGCCTTTGTAACCATTGGTGCAAGACGGACAGCCAACCGCCCGATAAACCAGGATGCCAGCCTCCAACTCTGACGCAGAAAAACCCTCGTCACGTAATGCCTCGGCTCCAAGCTCATCCACCTGTTTACATTGATCGCACAGCCGACGCGCCAAACGCTGGGCGACAATCAAATTGATTGAAGAAGCCAGATTAAAGGCTGAAACGCCCATATAACCCAGCCGCATCAAAGTTTGCGAAGCATCATTCGTATGCACTGTGGACATCACCAAATGGCCGGTCTGCGCGGCTTTAATCGCAATTTCCGCCGTTTCCAGATCGCGGATTTCGCCCACCATCAAAATGTCCGGGTCCTGACGTAAAAAGGCTCTCAACGCTTCGGCGAAAGTAAGACCGGTTTTCGGGTTGATATTCACCTGATTGATGCCGGCGACTTGAATTTCAACCGGATCTTCAACTGTTGAGATATTCACCTCTGACTTGTTCAGGCGATTCAACACACTATACAAAGTCACCGTCTTCCCGCTGCCAGTCGGACCAGTCACCAACACCATGCCCTGGGGTCGGCTGATCGCCTGTAGAAACTGTTGCTGTTGCTGAAGCTCCAGACCCAGCTCATCCACTGCCAAACTGGCTGCCGAAGCCTCCAAAATACGCAACACCACCTTTTCGCCATACAAAGTGGGGCAAGTATTAATCCGCAAATCCACCGTGCGATGCGGGGATACCGTCAAACGGATACGCCCATCCTGCGGAACGCGCTTTTCCGCAATATTGAGTTGCGCCATCACTTTCAGGCGCGAAGCCAGGCGTGAGGCGATTTCCGCCGCAGGTGGAGGTTGATCGTATAAAATGCCATCCAAGCGGAAACGGATCCGGTAATAGGTTTCATACGGCTCAAAATGAATGTCTGACGCCGCCACATTTACCGCATCCAGCAGAATGTTATTCACATAACGCACCACCGGCGCATCGTCCACGGTATCCGGCAGGCCTCCAGCAGCATCCTGCGGCGCAGACCGTGACCAACCAGCCAGAATACGCTGCAACTTATCATCCTCGACCAGCACCGGACTGACTTGCAAAGCCGTATGAAACCGAATGTCATCCAAACTCTGCTGATGAGCAGGATCCGCAACGCCCACGTACAAACGCTGGCCACGCCGCCATAATGGCAACAGGCGATGCTTAAGCAACAACTGTTGATCAACCAGACTGACCGGCAAAGATGCCCGATCCACCGCATCAAGATCCAATAGCGGCAAACCATATGCTTGCGCCGCGACCAACGCCAACGGGCCGCATGGTGCCAATCGCTTGGCCAGCAGGTAGCTGACCAGACTCGTATCAACCCGCGCCGCGTCCTGCAAAGCCTGGTGAGCCACTGCTGCGGAAACAACGCCACTGTTGACCAAGCGTCTGGTCAAGTCCATGGGCTGAAGATCGGATGAGGGCATCAGGCCTCAGGGGCATGCGGATTCCGTCGCGCCATCCATATCCACGTCGCAACACTTGGTCAAACGATTCTCGCAACGCACCCAATTACCGGATCCCGTATGCTTTACCGTCACAGACCAATCATCGGTATCAGCACTGACCGTATATTGGTAAGCATCACGATCCCCCTCTGGCCGCCAGCCGAAGTGTGTGGCTAAATCCGCCTTATCATAAAGATAAGGCACCTCATCGCCAATCGCATAGCTGCCATGCGTGAGATAATAGTCCTCCATAAACAAACGCAAGCTCCGCGCATTAGCACTCGCCACATGAAGCTGGGTCTCCTTAACATGATGATTGTATTGCGGGATAGCAAAACTGACGGCGAGAGCCAGAACGCCAACCGCAAACAACACCTCAATTAACGTGAAACCACGATTCCAATCACTCATCACCAATCCTCACCACTCAATCGTGCCATCAATTGAGACTAATCACCGTATAAATATGTCCACCGTCCTCATCACCACTCAAAGTGGCGTATTTGGGTCGAGTTACCGTCACTTGAGATCCATCATCACTTAATTTCACCCCAATCACGCCATTCGCATCATCCACTGTATCCGCATAAGCCGCGCCGCCTGCCGGACTGACCGCAGTGCCATCCGGGTCAATCACCTGAATCCAGGCAGTGCTGGTCGCCGGCAAATTGGCGGAAGCACCACGTGATTGCTGCATGGCAACCAATGCAGCATGGCTACGCACTGCTTTGACGGCGGCATCATAATGCGCCATGACTTTGACGATACGGGTTTCATTAAGATGATCGTTATAAACCGGTACAGCGACACTGATCAGCACCGCCATAATCGCAATCACCACGATCAACTCAACCAAGGTGAAGCCTGATGAATGTCTCATGCTCTGGATACTCCCCAAGTTATTTAAATAGATGGATTATTTTTTTGTATTGAAAAAAGAAATCAGCCAAATGACGCCTGGATATACACATCCGCACAACTTTCTTCTATGCTCTTGGGGAGCCTTTGATCCAATCAGGATCCCGCAGCGCAAGGATATATTGGCGCAATCCGAACCCCTTACCGGTTACGCTGATACATCCCTGTATACGCGCAAATCAAGCGACATCCGATGATTTGAGCAGGCCCGGGACAGTCCTCTTTGGAGCTTGCCTAAAGCTATATAACGTTTACCCCGTCAACGCAAGATGCTAGACCCAATTAATCGATAAAGATCAATGAATTTACATGAATTTCAAGCCAAACGGCTGTTTACCGGCTATCAGATACCGGTTCCCTATGGCATCGTCGCAAAAACTGCCCAACAAGCCTGTCAAGCGGCTGAGGAAATTGGCGGCGAACGCTGGATAATCAAGGCGCAAGCCCATACCGGGGGACGTGGCAAAGTCGGCGGCGTGATCCTGGCCCAATCGCTTGATGAAGTGGATGCCGCCGCAGAGCGCATGCTGAACGCACGCTTAGTGACGCGACAAACGGGGGCGGCAGGCCTGCCAGTCAACCATATTCTGGTGGAGCAACCAAGCGAAATCGTCCGCGAACTCTACCTCAGCCTGTTGGTTGATCGTTCATCCCGCAAAATCCTGATCATGGCCTCATCCGCTGGCGGCATGAGCATTGAAGAAACCGCCGCCGCAACGCCGGAAAAAATCACCACCACCCAGGTCGATCCGGCTGCCGGTCTGCAACCCTATCAATGCCGTCTGATCGGCTTCGCTCTGGAGCTGGACAACAACCAACGCAAACAATTGCAAAAAATCCTGTTCAGTCTGGTGGATTTGATGCAAAGCGAAGACGCCGGGCTGATCGAAATCAATCCATTGATCATCACCAACGCAGGCGATTTAATGGCACTTGACGCCAAAATCAACATTGATGGCAATGCCCTGTACCGACATAAGGATTTAGTCGCCATGCGCGACATTGACCAGGAAGACAAACGCGAAGCGCAAGCCGCTGAGCACGACCTGAACTATATCAGCCTGGACGGCAATATCGGCTGCATGGTCAATGGTGCCGGGTTGGCGATGGCCACCATGGACCTGGTCAAACTGCATGGCGGCACGCCTGCCAACTTTCTGGATGTCGGCGGCGGTGCGACCGCAGAACGGGTAGCCGAAGCTTTCAAATTGATCCTGTCCGATGACAAAGTACAAGCCGTGTTAGTGAATATCTTCGGCGGCATCGTGCGCTGTAACCTGATCGCGGAAGGCATCATTGATGCCGTCAAAGAAGTCGGCATTAAAATCCCCGTGGTGGTACGCCTCGAAGGCACCAACGCTGAACAAGGATTACAGATGCTGGACGCCAGCGGCCTGCGCCTGACCACCGCATCCGCACTCACCGAAGCCGCCGAAAAAGTGGTTGCCGCCACAGGAGTCGCCGCATGAGCATACTGATTGATAAAAACACCCAAGTAATCTGCCAGGGATTCACCGGCCAACAAGGCACCTTCCATTCCGAACAGGCCATCGCCTACGGCACCCAACTGGTTGGCGGCGTCACGCCAGGCAAAGGCGGACAAAGCCACCTGGACCGTCCCGTCTTCAACACGGTCCATGAAGCAGTCGCCGCCACCGGTGCCAACGCCAGTATGATTTATGTTCCCGCCGCCTTCGCCGCCGACGCCATTCTGGAAGCCGCCGACGCCGGTATTGAAGTTATCGCCTGCATTACGGAAGGCATACCTATCCTTGATATGCTGAAAACGCATGCCGCCTTGCGCCACTCCACTTCACGCCTGATCGGCCCCAACTGCCCCGGCGTCATCACCCCGGGTGCTTGCAAAATCGGCATTATGCCCGGCAACATCCATGCAGCCGGCCAGGTTGGCATTGTATCGCGTTCCGGCACCCTGACCTACGAAGCCGTGCACCAGACCACCCAGGCCGGAGTCGGTCAAAGCACCTGCGTGGGCATCGGCGGTGATCCGATTCACGGCATGAGTTTTATCGACTGCCTGGAGCTATTTGAACAGGACCCGCAAACCCAGGGGATCGTCCTGGTCGGTGAAATCGGCGGCGACGCCGAGGAACAGGCGGCGGAATACATCCACGCTCATGTCAATAAACCCGTCGTCGCTTACATCGCTGGCGTCACGGCTCCGCCCGGCAAACGCATGGGACATGCCGGGGCCATCATCAGCGGCGGCAAAGGCACGGCTGAGGACAAATTCGCCGCCTTACAAAAAGCTGGCGTCAATACGGTCAGATCGCCAGCCCATATTGGCGCAGCCATCGCGGAAATGCTATAAGACATCGCTTTTAGCCGCCTGACCGGGACAGTCTTTACCTTCCATGAAAATTGGCATCGCACAAATCAACCCGCTGGTCGGTGACATTGAGGGCAACGTCCAGCGCATCATTGATTGCACCAACACCATGCAGACGCAACAGGTGGATCTGCTGGTATTTCCTGAACTGACCCTGACCGGCTATCCACCTGAGGATTTGTTATTACGCCCTACCTGCCAAAAACGTGTGGATGCGGCAATCCAATACCTGTTGCGCGATGTCAAAGACATCACCTTGGTTATCGGATTCCCGGGCGAACGCGATGGTCAACGCTATAATATGGCCGCCGCCCTACGCAATGGCCGGATTTTGGCTGAATATCGCAAGCGCGAACTGCCGAACTACAACGTATTTGACGAACGGCGCTATTTCTCCCCCGGTGACGACTGTGTCACCTTCACCCAAAACGGTATTCGTTTCGCGCTGTTGATCTGCGAAGACATCTGGTTTGACCAACCTGCCGCCGATGCCGCTGCTGTCGGCGCGCAATGGATATTCAACCTGAATGCCTCGCCATTTCATCGTGGCAAAGCCGCAGAGCGCGAAAATCAGGTGAAAACACTCGCCAAACACCATCAAATCAACATTTTGTATGTTAATCAGGTTGGCGGACAAGATGAACTGGTGTTCGACGGCGCATCCTTCGCCGTCAACACGCAGGGTGAATTGGTCAGTCGTTGCGACATGTTCGCCGAGCAACAAACCGTCATCCCAATCAATGACCGGGGAATGCCGCAACTCGGCCACCGCCAGCCTTGGCTGGATCAAAACGCTGAAGTTTATCAAGCCCTGGTGCATGGAACGCGCGACTATATCCGCAAAAACACATTTAACGGCGTGGTACTGGGGCTTTCCGGCGGCATCGACTCAGCGCTGACTTTGGCTATCGCCGTTGATGCCGTGGGCGCGAAAAATGTTGACGCCGTGCTCATGCCATCCCGTTATACCGCTGACATCAGCAACCACGATGCCATACAGCAAGCCGAAATACTTGGTGTCAAACACCAGACCATTCCCATTGAACCCGCTTTCCAAGCCTTTCAGACGATGTTGGCGGAGACGTTTGCGGGATTGCCGAACGATGTCACGGAAGAAAACATCCAGTCACGCTGCCGAGGCCTGATTCTGATGGCGATCAGCAACAAAACTGGCCGGTTATTACTGACCACAGGCAACAAAAGCGAAATGTCCGTTGGTTACGCCACGCTCTATGGCGACATGAACGGCGGCTTTGCTCCACTCAAAGACATCCCCAAATGCCTAGTCTACCAACTCGCTCGCTGGCGTAACCAGGCCGGTGAAATCATACCGCAACGGGTCATTGAGCGACCGCCCTCAGCGGAGCTGCGCCCCGACCAAAAAGACAGCGACAACTTGCCAGACTATGCAGTACTGGACGCCATTATTGAAGGTTATGTTGAGCAGGATCAATCCATTGAGGAACTGGTTGATGCCGGTTTCTCCGCAGACACTGTGCAACGCATTACCCGCCTGATTGATCGCAGTGAATACAAACGCCGCCAGTCAGCACCTGGTGTCAAAATCACCCAACGCGCCTATGGTCGGGACAGACGTTATCCCATTGTGAATGGATTTTGACTTTTATCCCCCAGGATCTGGCTCTCCAAATTCGACGCCAGCTTGAAATCCAATTGAGATCGTTGACAAAGTATGCACCCCACCCAAGCAGCAGAGAATCCAGATTGAACCCGGAATACAATAAAGGCTATGCTTTCGACAAAACCAACATGGGAAAGTCATATGAAAAAAGTTGAAGCGATCATCAAACCCTTTAAATTGGACGACGTACGTGAGGCCCTATCCAATATCGGGGTCAACGGCATGTCTGTCACCGAGATAAAGGGATTTGGTCGCCAAAAAGGCCATACGGAACTTTATCGCGGTGCTGAATATGTGGTCGATTTTCTCCCCAAGTTACGTCTTGAAATTGTGATCAACGACGCTCAACTGGAAGACTGTATTGAAGCCATCACCAATGCCGCCCGCACTGGCAAAATCGGTGACGGTAAAATATTCGTGACTCAAGTTGAGCAAGTCATCCGCATTCGTACTGGCGAACAAGGCGACGAAGCCATCTGATCATTTCGATGCCTGCCTAACGAAACGATTTAGCGCCTCAACAAACCGGAGACATTCACTCCGGTTTGCTCCACCTCTCCGCCATGACGCAATCCCTCCCTAAAGCCCTATTGTTTGACCTGGATGGTACGCTGGCTGACACAGCCCCGGATCTGGCTTACGCACTCAACCAAACGTTGCAACATTACGGCGAACCCGCTTTACCCTATCAAGCAATCCGTCCCGTTGTATCCCATGGCGGCCTGGCGTTGATTCAGTTGGGTTTTCACTTAAATCCCGGAGATGATGGGTTTGATGAGCGCCGTCAATATCTGCTTGACGTTTATCGCCAGAACCTATGCCGTGAGACCCGCTTGTTTGACGGAATGGCGCAAGTGCTTCAACATCTCAAAGCCGCCGGAATCCTTTGGGGTATCGTCACCAACAAACCGGCCTGGCTGACCGATCCGCTAACCCAAAAACTGGACATTGATCAACAAACCAACGCCATCATCAGCGGCGACACTTGCGCGCATCGCAAACCTCACCCAGAGCCGATACGTTACGCCTGCCGCCTGTTACAAGTTGAACCTACAGAAACTTGGTACATCGGCGACGCCGAACGCGATATTCAAGCTGGGCGCTCAGCCGGATGCGATAAACTGATTGGCGCAGGTTTTGGTTATATCCACCCGACCGACGCGATTGAAACATGGCATGCGGATTATATTATCAATCATCCTTGTGAACTGATTCCGCTCATCACCGGAGAAATACCCCAATCCGTGCGGACAATCCTTTCAAATCCTCTATACCAATAAGACTCAATGGATAGAAAAATTGGTAAAATATGCCGGGTTAGTGTGTAATTGATGACCAAAGTCGCATGATATGCATTTTTATATCTGATAGCGGCTCAGTTAAACATTAGCCAGCTCATCAATAAAACCACAATAAGCACCTCCTCCAAAGGCATGGACTATGAATCTTTCCTCCTATGCAGATCCTCTGACTCATGATTTAGATGCCAACATATCACTCTTACAAGGCGACGAGGACATTGAACGGGCCTCCCGATCGCTGAAGGCGATGTCCCATCCTTTGCGCCTGAAAATTCTCTGTACTTTGGGCGGTGAGGAAATCAGCGTTCAGGATATCGTCGAACGCGTTGGCACTTCACAAAGCAATATCTCGCAACACCTTGCCATTTTACGCGATAAAGGTATCCTCTGTTCGCGCAAAGATGCCAACCGGGTCTTTTACCGGGTCAGCAACAATCGCACTTTACGCCTGATCTGCATGATGCGCGAAGTATTCTGCAACAGCGAACATTAACTGAGAGATACTCAAAACCCTATGGACCAATACATTGAATTCGCCAGCAACCATATTTTTCTGGTCAGTGCTTTTTTCATTGTCGCCAGCCTTTTAGCCTGGAATCTGATCAATAATCCAGGCGGAAAATTCAATGTCGGGCCATCCGACGCCACGCGTCTGATCAATCAGGAAGACGCTTTGATTCTGGATGTACGCTCAATGGCGGAATTCAAAGGCGGACATATTATTAACGCCGAAAATGCGCCGCTAAACAGCTTAAAAAACCATTTAAAGAAGCTGGAAAAACACAAACAAAAAACACTGATCGCCGTCTGTCAAAGCGGCTCCCGTTCAGCCAGCGCCTGCACGACCTTACGTAAAGCGGGGTTTGAACACGTTTATAACCTGCAAGGCGGCATGATGGCCTGGGAAAACGCCAACCTGCCGGTGAAACGCGGTAAATAATGCCTGACGTAAAACCACTCTGATTGGGAAAATCATGCCAGAAACCACTAAAAACGAACGTTCGTTTGTCATTCAACGGCTCTACACCAAGGATGTGTCCTTTGAATCCCCTCACTCGCCGCAAATCTTTCTTGAAGACACCCAACCGGAAATCCAGGTCAACCTCAACAATACCGCCAATCCACTGGATGAAAATCACCATGAGGCCGTGCTGACTCTGCAAGTTGAAGGCCGCCACCAAGAAAAAACCCTCTTTTTGATTGAAGTGCATCAAGCTGGCATCTTTCTCGTTTCCGGCTTCCAAAAAGAAGAAATGCCCCCTCTGTTCAATATCGGCATCCCCAACATCCTGTTTCCTTATGCGCGTGAAACCGTGTCCGATCTGGCGATGCGCGGCGGGCTGCCTCAGCTCATCCTCCAGCCCATCAACTTTGAAGCCATGTATGCGCAAAAAATGGCATCTGCGTGGCAATCCACAACACCCGAATCGTAAGCTGAAATGGATGACAGTCAAACAACCATTGCCGTGCTCGGCGCAGGCTCATGGGGTACAGCGCTGGCGCTTCAACTCGCCAAGCGTTTCAAAGTCAATTTATGGGGCCATTTAGCCGAGGACATCCAGAAACTGCGGCAAGCTGGTGAGAACACCTTATACCTGCCCGGCATCTCTTTTCCCGCAACATTACAACCCACTGACGACTTAGCGGCGGCCATTGAACAAGCCGATGAAATCTTAGTCGTCGTGCCCAGTCACGCGTTCGCTGAAACTTGCGCCAGACTCGCCGCCCTCAAACCGGATCTCCGCTATTTAAGTTGGGCGACCAAAGGGTTTGATTCAACCACCACGGATCTGCTCAGCGATGTGGCCAAACGTTATTTCCCCGCTGCGGCGTTAGCCATGCTGTCCGGGCCAACATTCGCCAAAGAAGTTGCGCTGGGCATGCCAACCGCCATCACCATCGCAGCCACCTCAGAGGATTACGCCCGACGCCTCAGCCAATACCTGCATGCCGATGCGATGCGCGCTTACACAATCAGCGATTTGATCGGCATACAGGTTGGTTCAGCCTGCAAAAACATCATCGCCATCGCCTCCGGCATCAATGATGGTTTAGGGTTTGGTGCCAACGCCCGCGCTGCTTTAATCACCAGAGGGCTGGCTGAAATCACCCGCCTTGGCATGGCGTTAGGCGGCAAACCGGAAACCTTTATGGGGCTCACTGGCTTAGGCGATCTGGTGCTGACCTGCACCGATAATCAATCGCGGAACCGACGCCTCGGACTGGCTTTAGCCGAAGGCCAGTCAATTGCGGAAGCGAAGTCCTCCATCGGTCAGGAAGTCGAAGGCATTCATGCAACGCGTGAAGTCTGGCTAAAAGCACGAAAATCCGGCGTGGAGATGCCGATCACCGAACAAACCTATCATGTCCTTTATCAATCCATGTCACCACGCACCGCTGTCGCCAATCTCCTGGCGCGCGGAGCCAGACCTGAATGAGAGTATTGCCCATGTCTTATCAAATCCTGGTTGATAACATTAAATGTGGCGGTTGCGCCAACAGCATCCGCAAACAACTCACCCAGCTTGATGGCGTCAGCCATGTCGAGGTGATCATTGACTCTGGCACGGTCAACATCACCGGCGACGCTGGGCAGCGTGAACAAGTCATCAAAACATTACGTAAACTCGGTTATCCGGAAACCGGTTCGGTCCAAGGTCTGGAAGCCGCTGGTGCTAAGGCCAAATCTTATATCGCCTGTGCCGCAGGCCGCTTAACAAGCTGTTGAAAATAAACCGACACGAGGAAGGACTATTTACCCGAGGCGAAATCAAGCTGACGCCACGCCTCATAGGTTAAAACAGCCACACTGTTCGACAAATTCAAACTGCGCCGACCCGGCAACATCGGGATACGCAAACACTGATCCGCAGGCAAACCCTCCAACACCGTTTGAGGTAATCCACGGGTTTCCGGGCCAAACAACAAAGCATCACCGGCTTGATAGCGCACCTGATCATAACGCTGTCCGCCGCGCGTCGATATCGCCCACAAACGATTGGGCTGAATCTCCTTCATACACTGGGCCAGATCAACATGCTGGCGCACTTCAGCGAACTCATGGTAATCCAAACCAGCCCGACGCAAGCGTTTATCATCCCAAGTGAAACCTAACGGCTTGATCAAATGCAAAGCCGCCCCAGTATTCGCGCACAAACGTATGATGTTGCCGGTATTGGGCGGTATTTCCGGTTGATATAGAATCACATAAAACACTTGCAGGAACCTTTTAATGTCTCAACCCGACCCTCGCCTAGCACAAACTTTCTGCGGCATGTCATTCGCCAGCCCGCTCATATTACTTTCCGGTTGCGTGGGATTCGGCGAAGAATACACCCGGATAGAAGGCTTCTCCAACCGCGACTGCGGGGCCATCTGTCTGAAAGGAACCACGGCTGCACCACGTTCCGGGAATCCTCCCCATCGTATCTATGAAACATCCAGCGGCATGCTAAACGCCATCGGCCTGCAAAATCCAGGCGTTGATCACGTCATTCAAAATATCCTGCCCGAACTGGATTTCAATGAAACCCGGTTCATCGCCAATGTATCCGGTTCAACTTTGGAGGAATACCGCGAAGTCACCCGGAAATTCAATGATTCACCCATTGACGCGATTGAAGTCAATATCTCCTGCCCCAATGTGAAAGCAGGCGGCGTCACCTTCGGCAATGACCCGGACATGTCTGCCAAAGTGGTTGAAGCTTGCCGCGAAGTCACCGCAAAACCCTTGATCATTAAACTTTCGCCGAACCAGACCGATATCGCCGGCAATGCCGCTGGCTGTATTGAAGCTGGTGCCGACGCTTTCGCCGTGATCAATACCCTGATGGGCATGGCCATTGATATTGAAAACCGCCGTCCCTACATTGGCAACAATCAGAGCGGCTTGTCAGGGCCAGCGATCAAGCCCATTGCATTACTCAAATGCCATCAGGTTTATCAAGTCAGCAAGGCACACGATATCCCCATTATCGGTCAGGGCGGCATCACCAACGCGGTAGACGCCATCGAATTTCTACTTGCCGGAGCCAGTGCTGTGGGTATCGGCACTGCCTTGTTTTATGACCCATTGGTATTGCCCAAAATCAATCAAGGCATATTGGATTATATGCACCGGCATAAAATCCAATGCATCACCGAACTGACCGGCACCTTGCAATTGAACAGTGCCGATTCAGTGCTGACAGGGACAGGCTGCTCATGCTGAGTTGAACAAATCGCATCAGCAATACCGCCCCTCCATCCTACTGGCAAGACTACACCTGATAATAATCACGATACCAGTCAACGAACCACGCGACCCCTTCCTCAACTAGCGTATTTGGCCGATAACCCATATCGTTGACTAAATCCGCCACATCAGCGTAGGTATCCGGCACATCCCCCGGCTGTAATGGCAACATTTCCTTTTCCGCTGTTTTGCCCAGGCATTGCTCCAATGTGCTGATGTAATGCATCAATTCGACTGGCTGATTATTACCAATGTTGTATAAACGATAAGGGGCTTGACTGGATGCATTGTCAGGATGATCGCTATTCCAGTCTGGATTTGATTCCGCTGGTTTATCCAATACCCGGATAACACCTTCCACAATATCGTCAATGTAGGTGAAATCGCGCCGATGCTGGCCATAATTAAAGACTTGAATGGGTTCACCGGCCAGAATTTTGCGGGTAAACAAAAATAGCGCCATATCCGGACGTCCCCAAGGCCCATATACCGTAAAAAAACGCAACCCTGTGGTCGGAATTTGATACAGGTGGCTGTAGGTATGAGCCATCAGTTCATTCGCTTTTTTACTGGCGGCATACAAACTGACCGGGTGATTCACATTATCATGCACCGAAAATGGCATGGTGGTATTCGATCCATACACCGAACTGGATGACGCATAGACCAGATGCTCAACCTGTTGATGGCGGCAACCTTCCAAAATATTGCCAAATCCAACCAGATTACTATCAACATAGGCCGCCGGGTTTTGAATGGAGTAACGTACGCCCGCCTGCGCCGCCAGATTGACCACGCGTTGCGGCTGATATCTGGCGAAAGTTTCAGCGATCAGAGCGCGATTCTCTATCCGCGCCCGCACATCCGTATAAGCCTCATACGCCAAAACGCGTTGCAAACGCGCTTCTTTAAGGCTGACATCATAGTAATCATCCAACGCATCAACCCCAATAACCTCATCCCCACGTTCCAATAAACGTAAAGCCAGTGTCGAACCAATGAAGCCGGCGCTGCCGGTGATCAGAATGCGCATGTTGGAGTCACCCGAAAATTAGGATTGTGGTAAAAGTATCTGCGGTTTTTTGGGATTACGTCTGAATAACACACCCATTTGGCCGATTTGCTGCACCAACTCCGCATGACTATGCTCAATGAGCCTGGCCAGCATCTGCTGGCGCTCAGATCGCTCCGCCACAATCTTCACCTTGATCAATTCATGATCATCCAAAGCCTCATCCAAAGCTTGCAGAATACTTTCCCGAACGCCTTGTTGACCCACCCGCACGACAGGTTTCAATTGATGCCCAAGGCGGCGAAGATAACGGATTTGATGGGCGGACAAAGACATTGATAATATCAACAGATAAAAACCCGCTAATATAACGCTTTTATTCCCTTGGTGTCACTTGAATGAGCCAATCCAAAAGCAGTCATCGCTGGATGCAACGCCACATCAATGATGAATATGTGCGACTTGCACAGAAAGCAGGCTACCGCTCGCGCGCCGCTTATAAACTCCTGGAAATTCAAGCGAAAGATCGCTGCATCAAGCCCGGCCAATTGATTATTGATCTGGGCGCGGCACCTGGCGGCTGGCTCCAGGTCGCCCAAAAGGCGGTCGGCCCTCAAGGCGCAGTGATCGGCCTGGATCTGCTGGAAATCGCACCATTACATGACGTACAACTGATTCAAGGCGACTTTTCCATGGATGACACGCTAACCCAACTAAAAACCCTACTGGAAAATCGCCCGGTTGATCTTGTAATTTCGGATATGGCCCCCAATGTAAGCGGCATCAATGCCGTTGATCAACCACGCTCCATGTACCTATGTGAATTGGCGTTGGACTTCTGCGACCAACACCTAAAACCAGGAGGGGGCTTCATCTGTAAAGTATTTCAGGGCGAAGGTTTTGACAATTTCATCAAAAGCGTCAGAAATCGCTTCAATCGCGTAGTGACCCGCAAGCCCAAAGCCTCGCGCCCGAAAAGCCGTGAGGTCTATCTGGTCGCCAGCCACTACCGCCAGAAAACCATCTGATGTCATCAATTAAGGACAAAGATTCCCACGCGACTTCCCAGACCGCCAAAAACAACGTTTTTTGACTGTCGGTTAATTGCTATGATGCGCACAATACATGAGAGGCTGACAAAGTTTGAATCACATGACTAAAAACATCCTGCTGTGGGTCGTTATCGCTGTTGTGCTAATGACCGTCTTCAACAATTTCAATACGCCGAAATCGCGCGCGCCGGAAATTTCATATTCCAAGTTTGTTGAAGAAGTGAAACGCAACAACATCGCTGACGTCGTGCTAATGGATACGGGCCGTTCCACGGAAATCACGGGCCGTACTCACTCCGGCAGCCAATTCAAAACTGTCGCGCCGCATGATATCTGGTTAGTCAGCGACTTGCTGTCGAACAATGTGGAGTTCAAAGTCAAGGAACCCGAAGGCCCTTCTTTGATCTGGCAAATCCTGATCAACTGGTTCCCGCTCATCATTCTGATCGCCCTTTGGCTATTCTTTATGCGTCAGATGCAAGCCGGACCTGGTGGACGCGGTGCCATGTCTTTCGGTAAAAGCAAGGCGCGCATGCTGACTGAAGACCAAATCAAAGTCAATTTCACCGATGTCGCGGGTTGCGAAGAAGCCAAAGAGGAAGTCAAAGAACTTGTGGACTTCCTGAAGGATCCGTCCAAATTCCAGAAATTAGGCGGCAAAATCCCGAAAGGCGTTTTGATGGTTGGTCCACCCGGCACAGGCAAAACCTTGCTGGCGCGCGCCATTGCAGGCGAAGCCAAGGTACCGTTCTTCACCATCTCAGGCTCAGATTTTGTTGAAATGTTCGTCGGCGTCGGCGCATCACGCGTACGCGACATGTTTGAACAAGCCAAAAAACACGCCCCGTGCATCATTTTCATTGACGAAATTGACGCTGTTGGCCGCCATCGCGGCGCTGGCCTTGGCGGTGGACATGATGAACGTGAACAAACGCTAAACCAATTGTTAGTGGAAATGGACGGTTTTGAAGGCACAGAAGGCGTCATCGTGATCGCCGCGACCAACCGTCCTGACGTGCTTGATCCCGCCTTGTTACGTCCAGGTCGGTTTGACCGTCAAGTTGTGGTCGGCCTGCCCGATATCCTTGGCCGCGAACACATCTTGAAAGTCCATTTGCGCAAGATACCTCTATCAGATGACGTTAAGCCCGGCATCATTGCGCGTGGCACCCCGGGCTTTTCCGGCGCGGATTTGGCGAATCTGGTCAACGAAGCCGCTTTATTCGCCGCCCGCGCGGATAAAAAACTGGTTGATATGGAGGATATGGAAAAAGCCAAGGATAAAATCATGATGGGAGCGGAGCGTCGCTCCATGGTGATGAAGGAGGAGGAAAAACGTCTGACCGCCTACCATGAAGCAGGCCATGCGATTGTCGGCTTGTCAGTACCGTCTCACGACCCGGTCTACAAAGTCACCATCATCCCGCGTGGCCGAGCGTTGGGCGTAACCATGTTCCTGCCGGAAGAAGATCGTTACAGCCACAGTAAGGAACATCTGGAGAGCCAAATCTCCAGCCTGTTCGGTGGACGTATTGCGGAAGAATTGATTTTCGGTGCTGAATCCGTCACCACCGGCGCTTCAAATGACATCATGCGCGCCACTGAAATCGCTCGCAATATGGTCACCAAATGGGGGCTGTCTGACCGCATGGGGCCGCTGGCTTATGGCGATGAAGAAGAAGAGGTGTTTTTAGGCCGCTCCGTCACTCAGCATAAAAACGTATCGGATGACACAGCGCACGCCATTGATGAGGAAATCCGCGCTTTTATTGATCGGAATTACCAACGGGCTGAAAACATTCTGAACGAGCATCTTGACAAACTGCATGCCATGGCCGAAGCGCTCGTGCTATATGAAACGATCGACAATGTGCAGATCAAAGACATCATGGCAGGCCGGGAGCCTCGCCCACCCGCTGGCTGGAATGATGACTCCACCACCCCAGGTTCAGGCGGCAATGCAACCACCACCGCGCCCGATGAAAAACCCAGTGATAATAAAGCCGGGCCAATCGGTGGTCCTGCTGGGCAACATTAGATAGCATCGTCAAAAGGCTGTGTTTTGCAGCCTTTTAACCCTAAAATGTGGCCTAAAATAAGCATTCTTAAATGCAAACAATAACTGAACGCGCTTCAAATGACCGGATCTAACAAATCCCGCAGACACCCCAATATCAGGACACAAACATTCATTTTTGCACCCTGACGCCATCCTCCTTAAACGACCACCCACCCCGCCTTAAAATTGATTTTCTCCGATCTTGATCTCTCTCTCCCCCATGTCATGGGGATACTCAATGTCACGCCGGATTCCTTCTCAGATGGCGGTCATTTCAATACGCGAGAACGCGCCTTACGACATGCTGAGCAAATGGCCAAAGCAGGTGCCGACATCATTGATGTTGGCGGCGAATCAACCCGCCCCGGCGCAGCAAAGGTTAGCTTGCAGGAAGAACTGGAACGGGTGATTCCGGTCATTGAAGCCATTGCAGAACGTATTAATATCGCCATCTCCATCGACACCAGCAAAGCCGCCGTCATGCGCGCCGCTGTGCAAGCCGGTGCCAGCCTGATCAATGACGTCAATGCGTTACGCGCTCCGGAGGCTCTGAAAACAGCGATTGAATTGCATCAACCCGTCTGTTTAATGCATATGCATGGCGAACCAGGCACCATGCAAAACAATCCACAATATGAAGATATCGTCAATGACGTTCGTACATTCCTGCTTGAACGTGCTGGACAACTGCGGCAAGGCGGATTCAGCACCCGGCAAATTCTGTTGGATCCCGGCTTTGGCTTTGGGAAAACCACAGCACACAACTTGCATTTGCTCCGGCATTTAGCCACATTCAGCCGCACCAGCCATCCCGTATTGGTCGGCTTATCCCGTAAATCCATGCTGGGTGCCATCACCGGACGCCAACTCAGCGAACGGCTGCCTGCCAGTCTGGCCGTCGCCTATCAAGCCCTGCAAAATGGCGCACGCATTTTGCGCGTACATGATGTGGCACCAACTTTGGATATCGTCAAAGTCTGGCAAGCCATTCAGGAGACTCCTTAAATGACCCAAACCAGACACTACTTCGGTACCGATGGCATCCGTGGCCGCGTTGGCGCAGATATCATCAACCCGGAATTCATCCTCAAACTGGGCTGGGCCGCTGGACAAGTGCTTGGCGGTGGACAGGGTAACGTATTGATTGGCAAAGACACCCGTATTTCGGGTTATATGTTGGAATCCGCACTGGAAGCGGGACTCACCGCCGCTGGTGTTGGCATCCGCCTGCTCGGCCCCATGCCAACGCCAGGCATCGCCTATCTCACCCGCGCCTTACAAGCCAACGCTGGCATTGTGATCAGTGCCTCGCATAATCCACATCACGATAACGGGATAAAATTTTTCTCCGCCAGCGGCGACAAGCTGCCGGATGCGGTCGAACAAAAAATTGAGGCGATGCTGGCCCAGCCTCTCACTTGTGTCTCTCCGGAAAAACTGGGCAAGGCGCAGCGCATTGAGGACGCTGACAGGCGCTATATTGAATTCTGCCAATCCACGATTCCATCCGACATGCATTTTAACGGAATGAAAATCGTGATCGACTGCGCACATGGTGCAACCTATCACATTGCACCGAGTTTATTGACGGAAACCGGTGCCGACGTCATCACCATTGGCGACACGCCAAACGGCACCAATATCAACGACCAGGTCGGCGCGACCCACACAGACACCATATGCCAAGCTGTTTTACAGCATGGTGCGGATTTAGGCATCGCATTGGATGGCGATGGCGACCGCCTGATGATGGTTGACGTCACAGGGCAGGTTTATGACGGTGACGACATTCTTTACATATTGGCCAAATCACACCAACGCCAACAAACCCTGACCGGTCAGTTGGTCGGCACCATCATGACCAACTTCGGCCTGGAAACCGCGCTCAACCAAGCAGGTATTGGATTGGTGCGCACTCAAGTCGGGGATCGCTACATATTGGAAAAATTGCGGACTGAGCATTGGACGCTAGGCGGCGAACCCTCTGGTCATATTATCTGTCGGAACCACACCACAACCGGAGACGGCATCATTTCAGCCTTACAAATTCTGGCTGAAATACGCCGCACGGGAAAAGATTTGATGGAATTATCCCAAGGCCTGGAAAAATTTCCGCAAGTCTTGATCAATGTCCGACTGAATGGTGCCAAAGCAGCCGACATCATGCAGTCCAATCCTGTCAAAAACGCCGTCCGTGAAGTGGAACGCCAACTGGGCCGTAATGGTCGGGCCTTATTACGCCCGTCCGGAACAGAACCTTTAATACGCGTCATGGTCGAGGGGCGCGATGCCGAGCAAGTGCAAACCTATGCGGAATTAATCGCCGACGCCGTGCGATCTGCAAGATAGTGTCATCAAGCGGCTACGCTTGGTGCGTCTTACGTAATACGCACACAGACTCAAAATCGTACAACCTCGCCGGTGTTATCAGGTTGTTGAAATAAATACACTTATCGAGTTACGTGGTCTGAAAATGATGGCGAATTCGTAGGTTTGTGCGCTGAATTTCCGAGCCTCCGTTGACTTGGTCAAAATCACGAAGCGGCGTAAAGGGTATTCGAAGCGTTGTATCTGAATGCATCTCTGATATGGCAAATAGTGGCGAGGAAATTCCCGCACCCATTGCAACTCGTCATTACAGTGGCAAGTTCATGGTTCCTGTTCCATCTGAGATACATCGCCATTTAGCCATTGAAGCGGCGGAGTCGGGGGCAGCCTTAAGCGCATTGCCAGCGCTAAACCGGCCCACTAAGCCAAATACATCACATCACGCTTACGCTCACCGCCTGCAAAAAGCAGAGCGAGGAACGAGCGCTTTTTGCTGTCCGCTGTGCATGCGATTGTTATACTTTATTGCAAGGTGTAATCAGTTCCTGACCATTGGATGACATCATAATCACTACACTCCATACACTTGTACCAATGCACCTAGTCATCATCCATATATATGGCGCTGTATCCAGAAAACCCTGGGTGTATGAAATATTTTAGAATTTCAGAGGCCCTTTTTATTGCGATAAATCTTCCTTTTTGTCCAGAATGAGATTCATATACACCAACAAAGAATATCTCCATATTTGGTTCTCCATCAAAGCTTCTTGATGCAGAAAAAACCAGATCGGATTCTTGAAGTTTTAGATACTGATACTTGCTCAAACGACTTTTTAAATATCCCATATCCAATATGGAAACCTTTTTCCACTCTGAATCTATTTCTGATACAGGTATGCCGTAAATAGTGTTTTTAGTAGCTTTGTATTCACTTGAAACCCACCACGCCTCATTTGGTTTATGGGTTTCAATTTTAGCTCCCAATAACATGCAACCAGAAACAAGCAATCCTGTTGCCAGGATTATGGCGTAAGTTTTACCAGTCAACATACCCGTGCCTCCCTCCAGCCGCATTAGGCTCCCTGATGACTATAGCTCCCAGAGCTTGAATACGAGCTTCAATTGCTGTGGACTGCCAGTTGGCCAGCTAATATCTCTTGCGGTGTTTGACAAGTGATTCGAGACTATAGCACCACGAGCGCGTGCTCGATTGATAATTGCTTCAAACTCATTCTGTAATTCTAATTCCAGCAGTTGGAAACTCACTCTGAATTGTAGCGATCAATTGATCAATGTTTGTAGGCCTTTGTTGAGGCCTGGTGCCATTCGTCATTACCTGTCCTGCTTATCTAAAATATAACGCTTACGTAAGGGGTGCGGCCAACGGATGTGGCTATACCCACAAAAATTGGTGCATCACAGCCGCCAAAACAGAGCTGCGGGGCTTTACGCCGCGTCCAATTTGACGCACTTGTTATACGTTTCCAAGCCCTATAAGATAGTTGATTTAAAGACCATCTTGAGGGCTTTTGTATGACTGCACGAATATTGGCAGATGTTGCTGCAAGCATTACCGAATTAAAAGCGAATCCAATGAAAGTTGCAACAAGTGCGCACGGGGAACCAGTGGCTGTACTAAACCGGAATGAGCCTGCATTTTATTGCGTACCAGCAGGTGCTTATGAAATGCTATTGAATAGGCTTGAGGATTTAGAACTGCTTACGATCGTGAAAGAACGTGAAAATGAGGACAGCATTCCGGTTAGCTTAGATGAGCTATAAGCTTGAATTTAAAAGAAGTGCGCTAAAGGAGTGGCGAAAATTGGATGCGACCCTAAAGCGGCAACTCAAAAACAAACTGGCTGAACGTTTGGAACAACCACACCTACCGAGCGCGAAGTTAAGTGGTGCAAAAAACCTATACAAAATAAAATCCAGGCAATCCGGTTACAGGTTAGTTTATAAAGTTGATGACAATACCGTAACTGTGACTGTTGTTACGGTGGGAAAGCGTGAAAGAAATGAAGTTTACCGAAAAGCCATTGCGAGACTGACAAGCTGAAGACGTATAACGCTACAAATAACCGGAGACCAAAAGCAACGCAACGAGGCACGAGGAGCAACGCTTTTTGGCGTCCGTGTTAATTTGCCTTGTTATGTTTTTTATTCATTGATTGCTTGGATAACAGCATTAGGGTTTTGCTCCACAACTTTTAACAATACGCGAGCCGCACCTCTTGGACTTCTTAATCCTTGCTCCCAGTGCCTCAGCGTACCTAATGAGATACCAAATGTGGCGCAAAAACTTTGTTGGCTCATGCCTGTTTTGGCGCGAATCGCTTTAACGTTTAAATTCTCAGGTGAATGCTCGACAACCTCAGAATTTAAGCCTTTTGCATGTGATATTGCGTCTTCTAGACCCGCTGCTATTTCAGTGAATGCCTTGCTCATTACGATGCCTCCAAAGTTGGACGAGCTCTTTGACTGCCTTGGCTAAAATATTTTTCTCGCTTGCTGAGATATTGGTTTTTTCGTTTTTACCAAAGGCTGTAAGCAAATAAAGTGGCATAGCTTCATTGTGATAATAATGAATAACTCGGATGCCACCACTTTTACCGCCACCTTGTCTTGCCCACCTGAGCTTGCGTATGCCTCCTGTGCCTTTGATTAGGTCTCCTGAATTAGGATGTTCTGCGAGGTAAGAAATCAGCTCTTCTCTTTCTTCCTCTGATAGAAGCTCAGCGATTTTCTTTTGAAATGGGCCGGTTTCTGCAACGGTAATCATTCATCAAGTTTATACTCCATTGGAGTGCTTTGGAAGGTGCTATTTGGAAACATAACGCCTAGCTCAGTGGCACCCAACACTCAGCGGCGTTTGCACGATAATGGCAGAACCATGCGCCAAAAGCCGCGCAGTAGTGGGTGTCCGCTGGAGCGCCAAGTTAGGCAATATTGACAGCCACGCGCTCTATTTCACAGTGCGATCCTGGAATGACTGTTCCATCTTCAACAAGACCTTCAATATGAAATTCTATGGCTTCTTTAATAAGTGCCAGTGTCTCATTTTTTGATTCCCCAGCAGCAATACAACCTGGTAAGTCAGGGACAAAAGCACCATAACCCGCTTTACCTTGTTCAAGAACTACAATGTACTCCATTGTTATTACCTCGCTATTTTAGACCGGCTTGTTTCAAAGCACTGTTTAAAGTCCCCGACGGAATGTCTATGTTGGGCTTTCCAGAAACAGTTACCGTACCAAGCTTTGTGGGATGTTTATATTGTCGATGGCTTCCACGCGTTCTTGTAAGAATCCATCCGTCAGCTTGGATCAATTTGATAAGTTCTTTGACTTTCAACCTATACTCCAATTTTGATCCATATTGCCTTGCCTAACGCCTAGCTCAGCGGAACCCAACGCGGAGCGGCGTTTGCGCGATAATGGCGAAGCCATGCGCAAAAAGCCGCGCAGTGTTGAGTTCCGCTGGAGCGTTGTGTTAGCTGTGTACTTCCGGTGACAACAAGCGTGGTTTGCGATGTACAACTTCATACCCTGACTTTGTTTCAAACTCTTTCAGGGCTTCCCAGATTCGTTTGAGATCATGCCCGTATTTTTCCGCATGCTCCATGCGGTAGCGGCGAATTTCAGCAACAATCGGGTCTTCTATCATATTTCCGCTCCTAACTCTTCAGGCGAACACAAAATGGGACAAATAAAACCATGTGTTTCAACCACGGATGAGATTAATGCCTTGGTATGTGCGTTGTTGATGTGTTTGAAATTCCAGGTAAGAAGAAAATTGATGCCTGAGACAGCAGCAATTGCGATATGGAATGCATCTTCTTCGCTGTTTGGTGGCACAGCGCCTTGAGCTAAAAGGTCTTTTGCAAGCTTCAATGCCTCCTCTGGCATGGCAAGTAATGGGATACCAGCTATAGCTCCAAGTCTTTTTTGAGCAGCATCTCCATCACCCTTTGACACTTCTTGAACCACCAAACCGGAAATGAATACTTCGTATTTGGGTTTTTGATTCCGCCACCAATTTTCTGTTATAGCTTGACGAGCGGAGACTACGACATCGCGACTTGGCCGTGCCGTAAAATAGCTGATGACAGAGGATTCAATGTAGACAGTTTCGGACATGGTAGGATTCTACCACTTCGGTCTTATCACAGCTAACGCTAGCCATAACCGGAGTCAAAAAGCTGCATAGTGAGGAACGAGCGGCGCAGCTTTTTGGCGTCCGTGTTTATGGCATTGTTAGAAGCTTTTTTACCAAAGCCACCAACTAGGTTTGACTCTATCCCAAACCTCTTCAACCACATCAGCAACAAAGTCTTTTGTCGCATCAAGCGCCTCACCAAGGTATTCTAAAATCCCTCGCTTAACTTCCTCTTTCGCTTCTTTTGAAACGTTTTCTTTTTTTGCTTCACGTGAAAAAGAATATTTTTTATCATTTGGTAACAACTGAATGGCTACAGTTACCAACTCTTCAAGACCAATTTTCTGCGTTGCTGACACAGGAATAACACGATTTCTCTCAACACTAAACCTATTAATAACGTCTTGTTCTTTTCTTTCAATATTAGCTATCTGTGTTTTGCTTAACTTCTTTCCGTTCTCATAAAACTCAGATACAGGTTCTATTTTATCTACTTGGTTAATAACAAAGATTACTTCGATATTTACACCATTCAAGCTTTTGTAGAAATCGATACCTGTACTAAACTTCCTGTCGTCTGCTTTTATGACCCAAAGCAATAGATCTAACTCCTGAACAAGGGAGTCATATAGTTCGATGTACTCATTATGCCTGTCTGGATCTTCACCTAAGCCAGGTACATCGACTAAAATCAATCCACCTTTTTCCGATGGCTGAAGGTTGATTTCCTGTATTTCTCGCGTACATGCCTCTACATCGCTTACGCTCGCAATATCTTTTCTAAATAGTGCATTACATAGCGATGATTTACCAACGCCGGTGTCACCGAAAACTCCAACTTTTGGAGTGTAATTTTTTATATGATTCAGTGCTTCTTGAATCTTTTTTTCTTGTTCTTGGGTGAACAGATTTGTTTCCTTTGATTGTTTCTTCATAGATATTTCCTTTTTGCTTCTAACAGCCTGTTTTGAGGGACTTCGTCCCACAAAACAAAATTACAAGGTTTCCCGCTAATTCTGCAGGAATTTTTCAAATATTTCATTTAACTATTTGTTTTTAATAAAAAATCTCTCTTTTTCGGAATTAGCATCCAATTAACCGTGCGAAAATCCCTTTTATTTGTTTTCCTTTTGTACTATTTCAGTCTCTTCCAGACTACCCCAAAGGAATGCCGATTTTATTCATTTTCTTTCTTGCAAACTCTCGACTCACTGATTTAACATCAGCATGATTGTTGCCCCCTATTTGAGCGCTTTTGATTCCGGATTTAGATACACTTTTATCAGTAATCCAGCCCTCAACAGGCACCTTAAGACACCAACCACGACCATCAATTTTTTGCATTTCTGAGCTTGCTCTACCATAGGCAAAGAAAGTGTCTTTGTATTTAAGGATAAGAACGTCATCTGCTTTAATATCTTTAATCTTTCCTTTTCCCTTAAATTACAAAATTGCCTAACATCGTGCTTAGCGGCATCCGCCCACTCCATCAGGATGGCGGGCGTGGATGTCCGACTCGAGCATGGTGTTAGGCGGGCAGTGGCCGTCTAATGTTACATTCTGTCATTAAACGACACATAACTGACGACAAAACCTGATACCAGATCACAACATCCCCACCTGCGCGGGAATGGTGGCAGACTTGCATTATAGGCTGTTCAACTGACGGGACGAGCCATTCAATCGCGTTCTCAAAGGCTGTGCTTGGCTATCCACGTAATAACGCTCCGCCAAGCCAATCATGGTGGGTTGATGGAGTACTCGGTATTTGAAATACCTCAGGGTATTCGACCCGGGAAAAATACAATCCATCCGGCGGCGCGGTAACGCCGCCTTGCGTACGATCACGCTTGCGCAGCACGTCTCCAGCCCAGGTTACGGGCTGTTCTCCGGCTCCGATAGCGATCAGCACCCCAGCAATATTACGCACCATGTGGTGGAGAAATGCATTCGCCTGTAAATGCAGACAAATCAGGTCATCGTAACGTCGCACATGCAGTTGATGAAGTATCCTGACTGGTGATTTGGCCTGACAGCCTAATGCGCGATAACTGGAAAAGTCATGTTCGCCAATCAACGCCTGGGCGGCTCCACGCATCCGCTCAACATCCAGAGGTCGGTGGATCCAAGTGACTCGCCGCGCGAGTAAGCTACTGCGTACGGAGCGATTAAGTATCCAATAATGATAATGGCGACTCTGGGCAGCGAAACGCGCGCTAAAATCAGCGGGAACTTCTCTGGCCCACAGGAGGTTCACATCTTCCGGCAAATCGCTATTACAACCCAGCACCCAGTTCCGGGCTTCACGCTGTGCTGAGGTATCAAAATGCACAATTTGGCTTAACGCATGCACGCCAGTATCGGTGCGCCCGGCGCAAGTCACCCTGACCGGATGATTGGCAACCCGGCTTAAAGCCGCTTCCAATTCGCCTTGCACCGTACGTATGCCAGGCTGCTGCACCTGCCAGCCGCAAAAGCGACTGCCATCATATTCAACGCCAAGCGCGATACGCATTTGCAGTATGAGTCGATAGCTAAATCTTGGCTAAGAGTTCGGCGGCTTGCTGTTGCTGCAAGGGCGAACCTGTCGCTTGCACTTCCTGCAAAATGCCACGCGCGCCATCCGCATCTCCCATGTCAATATACACACGCGCCAAATCCAGTTTGTTTTGCCTGTCCTGGTGGTCGGGATCCGTAGAATCAGACGATTCCACCGTCAAATTATCCTCACCCACAACATGTTGGAAGGCACGCTCAATATCCAATGGCTGGTCAAGCGGTACAGAAGAGAAAGGCGGCGGCTCCTGCCGGTTGGCGGCATCTGTTTTCTCCGTCGCAGAAAAATCATCCTCCAAGGCAAAATTCATCTCGCCAGCACCCTGAAATAAGGCATTATCCGGAGCCAGTTCCTCACCCATGGCGACGATCTCAGCCCACGCTTCAGGGTTGCTCGAAGGTTGATGCTGATCAAATAGTTGCTGAGCCAATTCAATAAACGCCTGGGTATTTTCGGTGGCAAAATAAATCTGTAATAATTTGTGTGGAATCTCCAAATGCTGCGGGAATTCGTGCTGAGCCTGTTGAAGCCGCTCTTCCGCTTGCGCAAAATCCCCACGCGCAATATCCGCATCCGCCTGCCGGATGCATTCATCCCCCTCATTTTCTTTAATGAACGATGGCGGCGAAGCGACATAGCCGGCATCAAAGGGATCCTGCCCGGCAATCTCTTCAGCAACCACTTCACTGCGTTTGCGCCGAATCAGTAAGAAAACCAACAACAGCAATAAGATGGCGCCCAACGCCACATAAACCGGCTGGCTCAACAGGTTTTGCCACCAGGACGACACTATTTTCTCACCATCGGGCTGCCCCTCTATTTCAGAAGCCAGCGGTTCATTTGAATGATCAAGCCTCATCGGATCTTGGTCAGGCAAGGGGGCAATCGGTGAATTCGCCAGCGAATGCCCTTCACCCTCCGGCTTAGCCGCTTGACCACTCAATACCCGTTCCATATCCGGCAAGGCTGACGCTGCCATCGTCTGTTCAGGCCGCTGTTGGATGCGATCTTGTAATTGCGCCAGTTGCTCATCTTTCAACGCCAATAAGCGTTGCATATCATTTAAGCGGGTCTGCAGATCATCAATTTCGCTACGCAATATACTGGCTTCCTGACGCGCGGTTTCCGCATTTTCCCGCACTTGCATCAGATGTTCCGCAAGACCTTCATGATCACGTATCTCACCGCGTCCTTCACTGGCTCCGGCATCACCTTCTCCTTCCGGTCTGGCCGTGGCGATTTGCAAACGATCACGAGGTTGCTGAGACGCGTTCAAAACATCCGGTTTGGGCACCATCTTACGGTTCGTGTCAGAGGAGGCTTGGCTTGGCGATTGATCATCGGACTCAGGCGCGATGGTAGGTGAATCCTGTTCGCCTTGAACCGATGCAGCCGGACTCATCCGCCCCAACCAAGTATCCACCTGCTGGCGGAATATCGCCGCCGCCTGCATCGGCGTGATATCCAGTATCTCATTTAAATCCGGCACTCGCAGAATCTGCCCCTGACGCAAGCGGTTCATGTTGCCGCCGATAAAAGCTTGCGGGTTGGCGCGTTGCAAGGCGACCATCATCTGCTGCATGGTCACGCCATCTGGACGCACTTGACCCGCGATACTCCATAATGTCTCCTTCGCTTTGACCGGGCCATATTCATCCGTCCTTGACGCAGCACCTATCAATTCAGCGATGGCGACTGCGGATGGCGTCGGCGTCAAGGCAATCCTTCCATCAGGCGCGGCGATTTTCGGCGACTGAAACCCAGTCGTCACCGGCGGATCCAGCAGTGCCGTATATTCCCGCAGCAAACGGCCTCCAGGCCAATCAACCTGAATCAGAAAATTCAGGAAAGGCTCATTAACCGGCAAATCCGACGTGATGCGAATCACCGGCTTCCCCAACCGATTGTTCATCACCTGGAATTTCAAATGATCCAGCACTGGCACGAGCGCCACGCCCGCCAATTGAAAATCTGCCGCATTCGCCAGCCCGACCTTGACCGCATCCAGTTCGGCGCCATTCACCGACAACAGTTCAATATCGGCATCCAGAGATTCATTCATCGCCGAACGGGTCAACATATTGCCCAAACCGAGCGCATGCACAGACGTGCCAGCAAAGCTCAATACAATTAACAACAACGCGGTCAAAGCCCGCATAGCTCTGTCCTCTTTAAACATCTTTTATTTACGATAAACACTCTGCACCATAGCCTCCACATCACCCTGCAGGCCATATCCAGCCGCCGTCACGCGGTACCATTCGCCTTGATCAAGTGCCGATGTGAGACCACGTTTGAGGCTGGCCCCACGCTCCACCACGGACAAACGCTCAATGATATAGCGCGGCTGCCTGCTGACATCTAATAACTGAGTCGCGCCGGTATTTTGACCATACGAGATGGTGTTCTCGCCACTGATCCAATCCACATGGTCACTCTGCCAAGCCTGTTCGCCCTGCTCAGCCAATTGGCACAGACCCTCCGCACATTCTGCATCAAATAGGGTATCCGTTTGAATATTCTCTACAATATCCCGCTCACCATCCCGTAAACCGGCTTCAGCTATTTGCAAAACCTGATAACGGGTATTCACTTCAGCCGACATGCGCTCATGCAATAAAATCAGTTGGGTATGACTGACAGCCAACAACGTCAGCACCAATAAGAGCACCAGGGATACCACCAGCGCCATGCCTTGTTGGCGACGCCGGTTAAGATGCCTCATGGCGTGCGATTTCTCAATGCGATGGTAGCCACCAACGCATAGCGTAAACGACCATCCGCGCCAATCACTTCTTTGCCATTAAAAGCCAGTGTTTGCTCGCCATCCAGCAAATCATCCCGCTCGCTTTGCAACAGTATCTCCATCCGTACGCTGACGACTCGCTGCCAATCATCCACGTCAGCCGCCGTGACGTATCGATCAGCCGCGCTATCAGGCAGGGGTTGGTCGATATCCTCCCCATATAAAAACTGCAAACTTTCAATATTTTCCAGAATCGGCTGCGCCCTTGATCTGGTTGGATCACGCCATTCACGTAAATAGAGAGTCACGGCGCTTGTTGGATCGTCGTGAACTCTGCGGCCAACAAAATAAGTCCGACCAACCAAGGCAAAAGCCAATGCGCCGGGTTGACTGGTCAGTACGCGATCATTGGCAACACCTTCACAGCCGACCATGGAAATGCTGACATCGGATCGACCGGAAACTTCACAAGCACGCACCACATTAACACTGGCGCAATCGGCTAATAGTAACATTTCCCCTGCCTCTATGCCCGGATTGGCCGACAACCTGATTGCAGAATTTGTGATCGACTGAACGAAAGCCGGTTCGCCCTCAACAAGCCACAAACGAATGGCGTCACTGCGCGGCACGCTACGGGTATTTTGATCAACGCTGGCGGCGCCCGTGCCATCATTACGGCGCGCGCTGGTCGTCCATAAACCACTGGAAGCGATATCAACAACCGCCTCATCTGTCAGCACAGCATAATGACCATCTCCGGTATCTTCAGCCTCCCATCCTTGCAAACCACCACGCAACACATATAAAGCGTTCATGGGTTCCACGGTCTGGTCATACGTCGTATTCACCCACAATTCGCCTGCCAACGTGGAGACTGATGCATCAAAAACCTTGGACGCGCGACTATTACATCCCAGATAACCCGCCATACGGATGTCCTGCGCCAATAAAGGCACGACATAACGCGCGCTATCCTGCAAATGCGTCATCGCCTGACTAAGTTGGTAAGATTTTTTATTTGCCACAAACAAAGCGACCAAGCTGCTAATCAGCACCAGACTGATCAACATCGCCGCCAGCATTTCAATCAGGCTGATGCCCCGATACCCATACCGTCGCCTCATGGCGTAAAGGGCAGCACCAAACGCTGATATGGCGTCGCTGTATTATCATCGCCACCCCACCAGATCTTCACCGCAGAGATCCCACTGGTGCCATCACAAGCCGGTTGAACCTCGCTATCCCCATCATTTGGCGAGCTATCCAAACAAACCGTTCCTTCACCGGAAGGTAAACGCGCTGCAATCGCAGCGCGCCATAAAGACAAATCATCAATCGCCAGTCGCTCCCCGCTGCTGCATCCAGTTGGCGTCTGACAACGGATAGCATCACCCGACGATGCGGCCATGAGATAATTCCCCTGATGGTTAGCTTGTAAGCGCCCGACAATATCCTGCGCCAAAATCGCCGCCTGAGTGCGATAATAAACCTCCCGATTGCTTTTAACGCCAGTGAATTGCAAGCTAGCCAACCCCAACACGCCAATCGATAAAATGAGTAACGCCACCAAAACTTCAAGCAAAGTAAACCCCGGCTGAAACATTTGTTCACGCACTGCACACCCCAAACACATTTCGACTTACCTGTTTTTATACGCCATTAGCCTATGTCTCAACACTTCATTATCGTCGGCGGCGGCGTTATCGGCATGCTGACCGCACGGGAACTGCAACTCGCCGGTTCACAAGTCACGCTGATTGAGCGCAATCAACCCGGGCGGGAATCCTCCTGGGCTGGCGGCGGCATTATTTCCCCCCTGTTTCCCTGGCGTTATCTCGACAGCATCAACCATCTCGCACACTACAGTCAGGCGCACTACCCGCAACTCTGCGCGGAACTAGCGCACAACACCGGCATTGATCCTGAATTCACCCGCAGCGGCATGCTCATGATCGCAGCGGATGAAATGCATCAGGCGCAAGCCTGGGCAGCACAACACCAACGCAACCTCGCCTTTATTGATGGCGAGCGCTATCAAGCACTGGAACCCGCCGCTGACATACCCCCAGAACAGGCAATCTGGATGCCGGAAGTCGGGCAAATCCGTAATCCCCGCTTAATAAAATCGTTGCAGCTTGAATTGGCCAGGCGACAAATCACCTTATTGACACATACGCCAATCACTGGACTCATTCACCAAAGTGATGCTTGTCGGGGTGTCATCACAAAAGCCGGGCCGCTGTATGCCGATGGCGTGGTGATCTGCGCCGGCGCCTGGAGCCAGACATTACTCAAGGAAACCCCGCTACCACCAGACATCTGGCCGGTACGCGGGCAAATGCTACTCTTCAAAACCGAACCAGGCATCATTCAACGTATCGTTCTGGAAAAAAATCGCTATATCATCCCCCGCCGCGATGGTCGGGTGCTGTTTGGCAGTACCATGGAAATCGTGGGTTTCGACCCACAAACCACTCAGGCGGCGCGTGATGAACTCCATGAAATCGCCTTAACGCGCTTTCCTGTCTTGGCAAAATACCCCATTGAACGACACTGGGCCGGACTTCGACCCGCCTCGCCAGCGGGGGTACCCTACATCAGCCGCCACCCGGAAATCCGCAATTTATATGTCAATGCCGGACAATATCGTAACGGTATTGTGCTTGGCCTCGCATCAGCCCGTTTAACTGCTGATTTGATGACGAACCGATCACCAATATTGGATCCAAAACCTTATGGATGGACTATCGGCAGAGGATGAGCCAACGTGCACCTCTCGATGCACAGAACATTACTTTGACAACTGAATCCCTATCGGCCAACCGCAATCCAGCCAGGGCTGATGGTATTTGACCAAACCATGCAAAGCCGCCAAAGCGCGTTGGCGTTGATTGCCATTGGCCAGAATCCGCCGCAGATTCTCTTCCTGGATTTCCAACCCGGCCAAATACGCCACACCAAGCTTAAAATGCGTTTGATGGGTTCGCCACCATTGCGCCACCGCTTCGGGACAAGGATCCGGTAAATCATCCTCCCAATCACTGATGAACGGATCTTCGCGGCGACGTTCCGTCAAAGTGGGTTGCTCCGCGATATCGTCTTCACAGTCAGCGCAGGTTTCACCGCCTTCCAGGTCTTGCTCATCCAGATCCGCACCCGTGAGTAAGGTGAAGGCTTCTCCGGCGGCACGCGCCGTTTCAGGATCCGCCATCGCGGGAAAAAGCCGCTCGACTTGCTCCGGTAAACCCGCGACCGCCACCGCATACAACTTGACCCGCATGGAGAGATCCGGACTGGCCCAAAGGTTTTCAATCCATTCAGCCGCATGCGCCGGATTGTCGGCCTGTAAAAAGACCAGTGTTATGGCATCCAGCAGATGCGGATTGTTTTCAACGGCAAAACGTTGCAAGGCTTTATCACCAGCGGAATCACCCAGCAACAAGCCAGCCCGCGCGGCAGCAAAGGCAATATCAGGCTGTTCATCAGCATAATGTTGCCGCACGAAGTCCAAATGATCCTGTGCTTGATGCTCACCCAACCAATGCAACCATTGAATACGCACAGCAGGTGCCGGATTATCAGCAACCTGTTGCATCACAGATGGGTGCAACCACGACGCATGGGCGCGCGCCACCGCGATGGCGGTTTGTTGCGCCACCGGAGAAGGATGTTCGTAACAGCGCAATAACCAGTATTCGATCTTTTCAGATTTTCCCCACAAGCAGGCATCGACGATTTCCTGATAGTGAGTTGCCTCATCAGCTTTGAGCTGATCCAAAGCGCGATCAAACAACCGGGGCTGGTGGTAACGGATACCCAATACGGCCAAGACGAAGGCGCTGCCCCAATCATCCGATGCCAACCAATTTTCTACAGGTTCGCCTTCCATCAGGGCAATGCCGAGGGCGTCTAAATAGGCCTCCAACCGTTCTACCTGTTCCTGAAAATCCACGAAATAATAGCGCGCATGCTGCTTGGCCTGATCAAACAGAAACCAAGCGTAAGGGGCATCTTTGGCGAGTTGGGTTTGGAGGAGTGGGGCAAACATGAACAGTTATTTCACAACAAGCAACAGAGCATCAGGATGATCCGGTGCGTTCCAGAATGAAGGCGGCGCGGTGCTGGTCGTCGTTGCTCAGTTGGCATAATGCGCGCTTGCCCGGTGCATAGCCTTTTTCAAATGCATAGTGCGCCATCACCACCATAGCGCCACCGACCGTTGCGCCGACTTCGCCGATGTGGTCGGCGGGGTGCCATAAGGGGTGGGATTCACGTTTTTGTTCCAGAGTGCGGCTTTGCGCTAGGCTGGCTTCCTTGAACCAATATTCTTCCCCATTCGCGCTGCTGATACGGAAATCGGTATCGCAAACCCGGATACCGGCATCCGCCGCTGCATTGCGGATCGCCTCGCTCAGACCATTGGCGCGTAGAATTTCGCCCGAATAGATCGGCGCAGGTTCTTCGCCAAAGCCAATGCCTGTGATGCAAGTTTGTTCGGTGCCATCGGGTTTGCCGAGTAGCAGGGCGACAGCAGCTTCGCCGGGGATGAAACCGTTGGAGTTGTTTTCTTCTATTAATCGATTACCGTTGCCTGCCCTATCACCACCGAGCATTCTTAAACGACCCAAGTTCAACAAACTATCCACAGATACAACCAAAACATGATTATGTTTTTCTTCATACACAAGCTGATGGGCAGTTTTAATTGTTGAACTGATACTAACACGAGCACCGTAGTTACATCTTGATTTGCCTATATGAACACGACGAATTGGCAAAAATTGAAGCATATTTTCGAGATATACATCGGCTAATTGTTTGTTGGTATATTCAGATAGAAGTTCTCTTTTTTCTGGAAAGTCAACTAATAGTACTACATCATCTTTGATTTTTTTACGTAGGATGATGTCTTTAAGTACAAACGCACTCAATACTGCTAAGCGTTCTATCCCACGAGCATTGCCACTTACCACATTAACAGGGGTTCCTATCTGAGGCTGGTTATTATGTGATTGGTAAAACTCTGTGAATACCGAACCCGAATAACCACAGCGCATCAGTGCGGCATTACTTTCCGCATTACCTGCTAGCGCAGAAACCATATTTAGATCTAATATTGCCAATGGCTGCATAATTGCGCTGCCCAGCTATATAAGCTTCATCCATTTTTCTCCATCGTAAAGATGCGCTTCGCTAGGCCCTGCGGTTAATAAAACCCCATCTCCTGTGGCCAAAAAACCACCGAAGAGTTGCGAATAGCCTTGTTTGCGCATGGCGGAGTCTTCTATTAATGGAACTAGCTTTTTTTTATCTTCATTCCAATAGTAAACTACTTGCCATGTACTTACATACAAACGACCTTTATACCAAGCGGAAGCTTCTAGCTGTTGTATTTCATGTTCTCCTATAGTTTTATTAATAACCTCCCAGTATTGTTTTTGTTTTTTTGTGTCGTATTTCCCTTTAATAATGTGTCCAAACCAAGTGGTCATATATACATAACCATCGCTTGCGCAAACTAGTGATGTTATGTCATCATTAACAGGTAAATCCATACGTTGCCAGTGATTACCATCGTAATGCCATGCGTCACCACTAAAACCTGCGGTATAGATATCAGTCTCCTTAAAACCATCAATATCATCTAGGCCAAAATTCAATTCTTGAGAATTCTTCTCTTCATGCTCGCTGACAGGCACATTTAAGTTAACCCAAGTATTGTCGTCATCGCGGCGAAAAACTTCGCGCCAGCTTGTAATAGCATAAGCACGTCCTTTGGCAATACATTTAATGTTCGTAAAAATTGGCAACCCGAGGTTAGTAATAGGTTTCTTAAAGCCTCCAGGATCACCTGAACCACTCACAAAAACGCCACCCTCTTTATTAATAGCTATCCATTGTTCTTTAGGAAAAAAGGTCGAGCTAATCGTAATTTTACTCAGATTTTTTCCGAAAACAGATGTGCCCCATTTAGCATTTTGACTATTTGGCAACAACACGAAAACTCCCCGCTCTTCTTTTTCTTCATTAAAATAAGAAAAGCCAAACATGTCCTTTCTACGAATGGTAGCTCCCGTGATTTCAAATTCGCCTAAACGTGCTTTAATTTCATCTAATTCTTGTTTTAGCACCATTGTATTTATTCTCCCATACCACCTGCGTTATTTGGATATGCTACTCCACCTTCTAATAAACCACCCCCTGGCCCTGTTTTCATAGGACGTACGCGAAAGTTTTCAGGTTTGCAGTTTTTTTCGTCGCCTTTGCAACGCTTGGCATAGTAGCAATCTAGTTGTTTTTCCAAACACTCACGTGTTTTTTCACCACACACATTTTTTCCAAATACTTTTTCATGTGCGTCTAGAGCTGCTTGTTTAGCATCTTCATAATATAATTCTCCCTCTTTTGGTTTGCCTTCTCTTTTTTTAAGTATTGCTGTTGAAAATGTATCTGTATTTGTGTGCATTCTTCCGTGTGAACCGCTTGCATTCCCTCCCTCCACGCAGACGGTAGGTGCAGAACCATAAGTATACTTCCCTCTACCTCTACAATCGTCTATTGGGCGTTTCTTCTTTCTTGGCTTCTCACATGAACCATCAGGAGATTCTAATTCTTCAGTGTAGTTTTCCCTAATATAAGCATCAGGAATCAAATGGTGTGCGGTTTGTCCGGGACAACAGCCTGAGTCACTGAATAAACTTTTTGGTTTTTTTGAGGCATTATAAGGCTCTAGTAAGCATTTTCTAGCATTTAGGCATTTATCAGCCTTAGCATTGAACGCTTGCGCTTCTGCCATAGCATTAACGGCTCCTGTTCCGTCTCTGTCTTGTGACAAAATCATCTCCATATTCATTTCCGCTTTTTTTAAGCCCTGCCTTAACGCATGAATATTTTTACCAGTTTCATTTAAAATTTCTTCTACTGCCTTAATAAATTTTTCCTGGGTATCTTTGTAGTTAACAACCATGGATCCCATATCAACCGCTCTATCAGCTGCGCGGACTTTCTTACTCAATAAATGGGCAATGCTTTCTACGTCAAAAACATTAATTAAGTCACTCCATAACCCAATTACTTTATCCAGTCCTACTTGATTCCAAGCTGATCTAAATATCTTCTCAAAGCCTCCATTTTCAAGTTCAGAAATCGCTTCTTCTAACTTTTGTTTTGTGCACATAAGAGACTGATATGAATCCTTGTAATTACCTGGGTTAATGGAAAAATTAGGGTAGCATTTTCCATTTTTCCATGTGTTGCTTATATCCAGCCCTTTAGATTTCATAAACTGACGCAACTTGCCTAAGAAACTTTTTCTAAATTGTTTTTTTAAATCTTTCCTATCTTCTTCCGATTCCTTAGGATTTTTCCCATCACAAATATCACTTGCTTTACAATTTGTGCACTTTTTACAATATTTTTCTATATCTAGGCAAGCTTGGCGGCAAACACCACCTTCTTTTGTATCTTTACGGTCAAGAAACTTCCAATCAGCAGTATTCCCCGTCGACCCATGATTATGCGTTATCCCATCTGTATGCCGACAGACATTATACCCCTCCACCTTGACATCCATTGACCAACTAGTGAAATAGGCTTTGCCTTTCTTCACACCGGTTACAAGTCCCTTTGGCCCTGCCGCGCCTTCATTGCCTGTGCTGGTTTTGAAATACGATTTGTCCTTGAGCATGACCGGTTTGCCTTCAATAAACACGGTCTTGCTTGCATTGGCGGTGTCTTTGGCCTTGGTGGTGTTGGCATATGGAATCACGATCCAGCCCGCGCTGGGGCTGGGTGGGCTGAAGCAGGGATCGGGAGAACAAGCGGTGGACTTGCCGCCCTTGGCCTTGCCCGCAATTTCCAAGCCATTGGCATAGACGCTCATGCTGGTGCTTCCTGGTTATGCATAGCGGGTATCTTCCGCATTGGCTTCATCCGTATCTTCTTCCCAGCCTTCTTCATCCTCTTCATCTTCCGGTTCTGGTTCGGGCGGCGGGGCACCGACAATGAATTCAGCCACTTCGTGGATGGTATTTTTGAGTGGATATTGCGCCCGAGCTACCAGGGTCAGCTTTTGGGCCTGCATATCCAGTGTAATAGTATCAATCATGGTTTCCAACGATAGCTGTTCTCCGTTGGACAACTCCACCACAACCGGTTCTTTCAGTTCGGGCAGGGTGATTCTAAGTATGCCTTCCGGCGTCAGGTTGTGAAGGGTAATGATTTCACCACCCTGTGGATAGGTAATCTGCTGGTCTTCCGGGGCACATTGATGATATAGCTCGTTGAAGTCTTGCGGATAAAAAGGCTTGTCGTTTTTAGCCCAGGCTTCGTCATAAGTGCCGCCATATTGGCTGCGTGGCAACCAGTTGCGGCCTACCGGGCCGAATCCTTGCGGGATATGGCGTTCCTTCGGGTCGGTGATGGGTGTATCTATTGCTTCCGTATGCGCAATGGGTGTGCCATCAGTGATTTTGGCTTTTGGTTTGTGCCAATAGCCAATACCTACCGGATTTGCCAGACAGGCATCACTTAAGTCTTCCTCTTCATAGGCGGTTTCATCCACGCCGCCATAGGCTATTTCCCAGTTCAGTGGTATCTTGGTGAAGGGTTCCGGTTCCGTGGGATAGGAGAAGGGGCCGATTTTTTTCCATACGCGCTTGCCCAGCACGCGAAAGGACTTGCGATGTGCCCCTATGTTCAATGCCACTTGAACTTGTTGGATGGGTTCGCCTTCCGGCGCATAGGCCACCGCATGTTGCAGGATGAGATCACACTTGGGTTTGTGCGTGGCAAAGTCATTTTCATACAGTGGGCTGCTGTAGCCGGGTTCGCCGCTAAAGGCATCGGCTTCATACAGTTCGATTTGTTCTTCCGCCTGCTGGAGGGTACTGTTCGGCCCCGTTGGAAAATCGTAGGTGGCCTTGATCACCACGATCAGACAGTAGCGCCCACTGGGCATCAGTCCCGTGTTATAGGCCGCCTGATAGGGTGTGTGGTTGGTGATATCCATCAGTTGATCTTGACCGATGCGCCCTTGATGCGGTGCGGGCCATAGGCTTGTGAGTTGATGTACAGGGCCTGGATATCAATGCGTCCGTCGGCGTGCAGTTCAATACGGGATGAACCGCTTTGTAGCACAATGGCGTCGTCGGATTGCATGATGACCGGCGCGGGATTGCCGGTGTCGTGTTTGTACACCAGCCCCAGTACGATGGGGCGGCTGATATCGCCTCCGATAAAGGCCATGGTGCATTCCCGGCCTATATCTTGTGGCGTAACCTTGATTTGGGTGCGCGCCTGGACGGCGCTTTTGCTCAAACAGGTCGGCCAGTGCACCCATGGCTGGCCGTCAGCATCCACATCCTTGATTTCAGCCAGTTCAACACAAGGCAGGCTATGCTTTGGCGGATCCCGTGTCTCCGGTTGCTCAATATATTGAACGATACTTTCTTTTTGTATTTTCATGCCTAATTCTCCGCCACCTTTTTGCCCTTGATGGTAACGTTGTTTTTAGCCTTAATGTTAAATTCACAGTCACATTGGTTGCTGATGTCCGTGCCTTCCAGCTTGATAGTGCCATCCGATTGCATCGTAATCTTCGATTTCCCCACTTCCAACACCATCTTTTCTCCTGCCTTGATGTGCATCACCTTGCCGACATCAATGGTGTAGTTATCACCCACGGTTGCGCTCTTGGTCTTGCCCACCTGATTGTGCTGCGTCACCCCAACCGAAGTGGTTTTGGCGACGCCCACCTGTTGGGCATACGCAATGCCAATGGTTTGTTGTTTGTTCTTCTCGACAATGACGCTCATATTACCTTCGCCGGGATTGAGCAAACCTGGTAAACCCAAACTTTGGGCCGCGCTGCTGATCCCGGTGGCGACCTTAGCCAAAGTCTCGTTGATGATCTTGCCAATATGTGACGGCCCAACTGATAAAGTCATGTTGCCACCAATCACTTCATCATGGTTGTTTTTGACTTCTATCTGTTTGTTGTGGCCGATATGTTCAACTTGGTTGTTGTCAATCGCCTTGGTGCGATTGTTCAGCACCTTGATGTTCTGATCCTTCTGCGCATGGATGTAGATCTCCTCCTTGTCGGTCTTGTCATCAAAATACAGCTCGTTATGCCCCTGTCCTTTGTGGGTTTTGGACTTGATCACCATGCGGGTCTTATGTTCGGCCAGTTTGTACGGCGGCCGATGGGTGGCGTTATAGTGCCGACCGGTAATGATCGGCTGATCC
>JAPQLC010000023.1 GCA_030826945.1 Candidatus Thiobius zoothamnicola | reverse complement strand
TCAAAGATTATCCGCGATTTCCTTTAACTTGGTAAGCTTTCGTGCAAAGGTCTCAAAGAATGATATTCATTTCCCAGCTTATAAAAGTGCTTTGTAGGCAATAACTTAACGCTTAACTTACTGGCATTGGGCCTGAGGCTGTTGGTAAGGCAATGAAGCCAATACGGGTTGCTCATCAACCAGTGGCCGATTCAATGGATTGCTCCCGATGTCTTTTGGTAAAGGGATTTGACTCTGGCGATGATCGATATTGAGCGCTTTACGGTATAACCGCATCGCGATTTCTCCTTCCCCCATATGTTCAAGTAATCGCCCCAACTCCCGGTAAGCGGGCAGAGGCGGGTTATCCCCGGCGATGCTAGCTTCCAAATAACTGCGCGCCTTACCCCATAATCTGGCCCGCATGCTCAGACGCCCGAGCGCCAGCAACAAGACCGGGTCATCAGGATGATCATCCAAAAATTTTTCCAACCAAAGCAAAGGCGCGCCTGGCTCAGGAAATTCCATTAAGCCGTACAATTCAACCAATGGCGTATGCCAATCTTGGCGTAAAGCTTGGCGTAATAACGTTTCAGCACCAACATGATGCCGACACTCTTGTAAGTAGCCGACATATTCGACGATGATCTCAGGATCCGCTTGTAAAACTTTTGGCATGTCATGCCAGATTCCGGTCAGCATATCCGCATCATCCGCACGATGGGCTGCCTGTAACAGCCTTCGATAGGTGATGATTTCCAGTTGATTTAACGCCTCCGTTTTCTCCACTTTATGACGGCGCAATGCCGGGATCAACTCACGCAGACTTTCCCAATCCCCCAATTGTTCATATAAACGGCGCAACAAGCGTAAAACATAAGTCTGTTGCGGCGCGACCTGGCGGAGGTGTTGTAAAGTCGCCAACGCCTGTTCCTGTTGATGATCAGCCATTTGTAATTCCGCCTGGGTCAACCCCACAATCACCTGGGCGGCTGGCATGTTTTCATACGCCAATCGAATGTAGGCATCACGTCGATCATGCGCACCCTGCAACTGGGCAGCGCGGGCGGCGGCAAGATAATGCGATAGCGGAATTTCCATCTGGCCGCCGTATTTCAACAGACTACGCTCTGCCTTGCGCCAACGCCCCGCCGACATCGCCAGCAGACCTTTGTTCATCGCCATTTGCGCAAGGCGCGCGCTGCGTTGATGCCGCCAATAGCGCAGGTCACTGGGCAGATGGTAAGCACGAATGCTGAATCGAAGCATAAAATACAAGCCGACGAACAACAGGGCGATTAACCCCAAAGCAAGCGCCAGGCTGAGTTCAATGGTATAACCACTGGCGGCGATCAGCACATAACCATTACCATCATGGATCAGGATGCCCAAAATAGCGCCGAATAACAGTATCAACCATAATTTGAACAGATTTTTCATCGTCCTTCATCCCCATCCGGCCAGGGCAAAGCAGGATCATGGATCAACTGGCGGCGTGTCTGCAATACACTGAGCGACGCACTGATATCCGGTAAATTGGGACGGATATTGATCTTTCTCAGCTCATCCAACGTTTCACCAACCTGTTGGGTCACCGTATGATCCGCATCGAAGTAATGATTCAACCAACGACGAACATTGTCCAGACTTTCACCATACAAGCCATTATCCACGCGTACAACCGCAAGACGGGCGACTTCCAGGTGTTGGCGAATATTTTCATACAGAAAGAACTGGTGTTCAGGCGGTAAGATCATTGGCGCTGAACCATCATATCGCCGGATACGTATTGCCTCTTTGAAGCCTTGCCAAAGATCGTCCAATAAAGTATCCCAATTACGCTCATGCCGGGGCGCACTCTTTAGTTCAGGTGATAAAGGTTGGGCCTCAGTCACCACAAACTTTAACGGCAATTGCGGAACCTGTTCAATTAAATGCCGCAAGCGCGTCGCAATACGCTCTACATCCGGTAGGTTCACCTTATTCAACTTACCGAAATCCCGCGCGATCTGTTCGCGCATGGGCATCCAGCTTGGCGCCTGTGCATCGCGCAAACGCTCGTCCGCCAACCTCAAAGCGATACGGGCCGTTTCAACATCCCGGGCCAAGTTAAGTCGATGATTGGCGATCCGCACTAAATATTCCGCTTCAGCGATTCGCCATTGATTGCCGGAAGTGCCTATGCGACGTCGCACATCAATAAGGCTAGCTGTTAACTCAGCTTCCCTCTGCCGCAGCCGCTGGCGCTCAGACCGGAGTTTTTGTTCTTGCACAGCAAAATCCTGTTGGGCCAACCGGATGATTTCCCGCTGCTCATCGGCCTGGCGGACTTGTTCGGTTAGCAAGTCCGCCTGTTCGCCGACAGCCTGTCTGGCGTTCTTCAACTGCTCCCTGACTTGTTCCTGAGCCTGCGCGTTACGCTCAATCCGGGCCTTTATCGTGATGAGATCCCGGGCTATTTCCTGCGCATATTGGTAGGCGACAAACAACAGGCCTGATGCCATCACCAAAACCAGCATGGCGATCATGAATAACCATTTGGCGGTTCGGGATGCATTCACTCGCGGACTCGTTTCCGCTGAATCAGGTGTAACATCAATCATGACAGCATGCCGCCCATTTTCATTATTCATGAAATCACTACCCTCACATTAAGAAACCTGCGTAACATTCTAGTACCCTGTCAGTTTTAATTTTAGGATCATTATAGATTAGGCACGACGCGGTCTCCTTGGGGCCTTGCCCAAACGACTATTCGCCATGATTGAGTTGATGGAGAACATCAACCCATGACTTGAATGCCATAACCCTTTTAATCATCCATCAACTGCAATAAAGGATACCTCTCTAACATGACTTGGCGTTGGAAACATTGGTTGCGGGATATCCTGCTGATTATCCTGATATTCACAGCCGTTCAATGGTGGCGCAGCCGTGATTTGCCCTCCGGAATTACCGCCCCCAGTCTCGCTGGCCCTTCATTGGAGGGACAACCGATGGCTTTGAGCAATTACCGGGGAAAGCCTGTGTTAGTCCATTTCTGGGCGACTTGGTGCCCGATATGCCGTTTACAGGATGGCGGCGTGGCGAGTATTGCGCAACGTTATCCGGTCATCAGCGTGGCGACGACTTCCGGCAGCGCAGGCGAAATCCAGACCTACCTTGAATCAGAAGGGCTGGACATGCCGGTGATGTTGGATGAGTCTGGCGATTTGGCCCGGCGCTGGGGTGTGCGCGGTGTACCCACCAGCTTTGTGATCGATAGCCAGGGAAACATTGATTATGCGACCACTGGCTATTCAACGGAACTTGGTTTGCGTCTCCGCCTGGCGTTAGCCAATTGATACCCTATCTCATGCCACCCATTGCCTGATACATCTCACGGGTGAAACGCTTGGCTAATTCACGACGGTAATACATCACCACACTGTGTCCGTTGGCCGCCACATCCGTAATCACCCAATGGCTCGAACCACGCTGCATGCGAAAATCCACCCGCGCCGGATATTGCGTCTCACCAATCATCAATACAGTGATATAGGCCGTGCGACCATCCTGCGTGACGCGCGGCGACCTGTAGCGGATTTGCGGCTGACGGTAACTCATCAGGGCTTGAGTCAACCGGGTCAGCAACATACGTTTCATTTCCGTTTCCATGCGGACTTGTTTATCCTTGCTCAAATTCGCATAGAAGCGTCCGGCCGCCAGTCGCGCCATTTCCGCAAAGCCAAAGAATGGTGCAATCTCAGTATCCAGAAAACGGGCGATTTGCGCATTATCGGGCGCTGGCTGCTGTTGCATAAAAGTCAACAGGCGCTCAATGCCAACCCGTAATTGTTGCGCCGGTTTAAAAGGCTCATCCATCTGACTGGTGGAGTCGGCAGCGGTTTCGGCGAGCAGGAGCGGACTAATGAGCAAAGCAAGCAAGAGCAAAGTCGTTTTCATAAATGACCTCTTAAAGTAAACAACATGTAGACGTAAATTGAATGCAGGCACAATGACGCAAAATCAACAGGATGACAATACAAGAGGCATTTCCGGCACCATGGTTGCGGTGGCATGGATCGTCGCCTTGGTTTTTATGGCGTATTTGTTTCAACAAATTCTGGATGATCGATACAATCCAAATCAGGGGCTGGACGAAAATCTCCCATTGGGAGAGACGCGGGAAGTCGTGCTTGAGCGTAATGCTCAAGGGCATTATGTCGCCAATGGTCTGATCAATGGTCACCGGGTGACTTTTCTGGTGGATACCGGCGCAACAGACGTGGCTTTACCTGAGAGCCTGGCAAAGCAGCTTCGTTTGCCCAAACAAACCGGAGGATTCAGCCAGACCGCCAACGGCACTATCGCTGTGTGGGGAACTACTTTGCGGTCAGTGCAATTGGGCATCATTCAACTTAAGCAAGTCCGTGCCACCATTGTGCCGGGCATGGAAGCAGATTCACCGGTGCTGCTTGGCATGAGTTTTTTAAAACAGCTTGAATTGATTCAACGTGAGGGCCGTTTGACACTGCGTCAGGGAGGCGCAAACGGCTAGCAACAAGACAAGGCCACTATCCGTTTGAGGCATCAGTCGCCTGAGAGTGATGAGCATACGTATTCCAGCCCAGGGAATAATCCCGCGCCTGGTTTCCCCAGGCAAACCACCCCTCTCTGGGACCACGCGCGAATAATTCTATTCTGGGACCCCAGCTACATGCCTCAATAATCTTGTATTGTTCATCCGGCTTGCGGCTATGCTCCCGCTTCCGGGACACAATGATGTTTTCCTGGCTACGGCCTGGTTGCAAAGTCCGCGCTTTTTTCCCTTTGACACCAAACAGCACCACCTCGGTCACATTACGAAAATAAAATCCGACGCCACGTCTGTCCGGGCCTCCATCTTTTCTTACTTTGTACCAGATCAACTGGGTTTTATACGTGAACCCCCAAGCTTGCATGACTTGCAAACCCTCTGCCAATAAAGCATTTGGCACCCACAAATAAAGATGCGCTGTGTCCGCCAGGATGTTGCTCACCGGCAATGCCTTAATATCCTCCAAATCCATTGTCGGATAGCGGGATAACCGTTTGTGCTCCGGGGCCATTTTGCCGGTGCGATTCTGGAACTGCCAAGGTGGATCAGCCAACACTGTGGCGAATTTCTGCCCGCCGACCGATTGCAATAAATTTTCAGACGGATTTGCTGACATTCATCACCTCCAAAGGAAATCTGGTGATAGATCAACCGCCATGCTTTTTCTTCTTGGCATTTTTTTGCCGCTTTCCCTCAGCCAGCAGAAAATCAATCTTGCGTTCATCCATATTGACCGCCGCCAATTGCACTTTAATGGGATCACCCAGACGATATACTTTGCCAGTACGCTCACCCGTCAAACGATGTCCGACAGGATCAAAATGAAAATAATCTTTATCCAAAGCAGTGACATGAATCAGGCCACTGATGTAAATATCATCCAGTTCAACAAACAAACCGAACGCATTCACACCGGAAATAACGCCGCTGAATACGTTGCCCACTTTATCCAGCATGAATTCACACTTTAAGGCGTCAGCCGCATCCCGCGACGCCTCATCAGCGCGACGCTCCAGGGAAGAACAATGATCGCCCATCGCCGCCACGTCATGCGCACTGTAGATAAAGTCCTTTGGCTTGCCGCCCAGTAAAAGATGACGAATCGCGCGATGTACGACCAGATCCGGATAACGCCGGATGGGTGAGGTGAAATGCGCGTAGGCGTCGAACGCCAAGCCAAAATGCCCGATATTGTCTGAGGAATAAACTGCCTGCATCATGGATCTGAGCAACACGACCTGAATGACATGAAAATCCAACCGGTGTTGGGTTCGCTCCATCAGGTCCGCATAATCCTGCGCCGTCGGTTCCAGGCCGCCGGATAATTCCAGCCCGAGTTCGCGCAAGAACCCAGCCAAATCCGTTAATTTCTCCACGCCAGGTCTTTCATGGATGCGATAGAGCGCGGGCTGTTTCTTACGCAGCAGATAACGCGCGGCGGCAATATTGGCGGCCAACATACACTCTTCAATCATGCGGTGCGCATCATGACGCACTTGCGGTGCAATGCCAGCCACTTTGCCATGCTCATCAAACTGGAAGCGGGTTTCATGGGTATCAAAATCAATGGTGCCACGTTTCGCCCTGGCCGCGCGCAATACTTGATATAAGGCATAAAGCTCATGTAAATCCGGCAATAGCTCCGCATATTGCTCACATGACGCCGGATCGGTGCCGGATAACATGGCTTCAACCTGATCGTAAGTCAGGCGCGCCTTTGAATGCATGACACCAGCATAAAAGCGCGAGCGAAACATGTCTCCCTGCGCATCGAAATACAATTCGGCCACCATGCATAACCGATCCACTTGCGGATTTAACGAACACAAACCATTCGAGAGAATTTCCGGCAACATGGGCACGACCCGGTCGGGAAAGTAAACCGAGGTACTGCGGTTATAAGCTTCTTTGTCCAAAGCGCTGTCCGGCGCGACATAAGCTGAAACATCCGCAATCGCCACCAACAAACGCCAGCCTTTCGGTGTTCGTTTGCAATGTACGGCATCATCAAAATCACGCGCATCTTCACCATCAATGGTCACTAATGGCAGATGACGGATATCTTTGCGGTCTTGTTTGGCGGCCTCCGGCACTTCCGGTTCGAGACCGGCAATTTCATCCAGCACATCCTGCGGCCACTCAACCGGTATATCATGCGAACGAATCGCCACATCCGTTTCCATGCCTGGCGCCATGTGATCTCCCAGGATTTCAGTCACCCGGCCAATCGGCTGCCGCCATTCATGCGGATGTTCGATAATTTCCACCACAACCACTTGGTCATCCTTGGCTTGATTCAGTTGATCAGGTTGAATCAAGACTTGGTGCGCGATGCGTTTGTTATCCGGGGTCAGACTGACAATCCCGCGTTCAGTATGTAACCGTCCCACCAAATGCTGGACGGCACGCTCCAATACTTCAATGACGGCTCCTTCCAGCCGCCCTCTACGATCGTAACCGGAGACCTGAACCACCACGCGATCGCCATGCCAGACTTTGCGCATTTCACGCGGCCCGAGAAATAAATCTTCGCCTCCCGCATCCGGTTTCAGGAAACCAAAACCATCAGCATGACCAATCACGCGCCCGGCGATTAAATCCTGCTTGTTGACCAAACAAAGTCCGCCACGCCGGTTACGTACCAATTGACCGTCCCGTGTCATTGCCTTGACCCGGCGTGACAAAGCCTGGCATTGGTCGGATTCCAGTTGCAACTGACGCGTTAATTCATCAAAAGACATTGGACAACCTGAGGTTTTGATGACGTCCATGATGAATTCGCGGCTGGGAATCGGATTTTCGTATTTTTGCGCTTCGCGCTCGCGATGAGGGTCTTGAGGTTTGCTTTTTGCAGAATGGCGTTTAGTCAATGTTTAATGTCTCAGATTCGCAGGTGATGGTGGTACCAACTAAACCGCCCGTTAGAACCCATAGGATTCCAGTTTCTTACGCAAAGTCGCGCGGCTGATGCCCAGCATTTTGGCTGCTTTCGTTTGATTGCCGCCAGCATAATGTAAAGTCTTGCTTAACAATGGACGCTCAACCTGGCTGATCGCCAACTGATGCAGATCATGCGGCATAGCACCATCAAGATGGTTGAAGTAATCATCCAAAGCTCTCTCCACCAAATCGTTCAGGCAGGCGCTTTGTTCAGGAATATTGCCTCGTGCGGGCAAGATTGTTGCGGATAGTACGGGATTGTTCATGCAACTGGCTCGTTTATCATGGTCGGCAGACCACTATCTATTCATTGATTAATTGGCTTTGCTCACATGCCGTCCTTGCAATATTGATTCGACGGCGGAACTCCACGCTACCGACCTGTTTTTTCTTTATTGAGCAATTTGTTTGCGCACTGTCCTATGCCACATTGATATTGATTATCATGCTATTAAAAATAGCGCCTATCCGGATATTCCGACAACCCAACACCCTTGGCAGAAATCACACGCCGGAGAGCCAGTCATTGTCGTTGGCAGCGCACCGCCAGTTCAATCACGGCGGTTTCAGCAAATAATAGCGGAGTGCTAGCGCCGCCATCCATAGATGACGCCTCAGTAGATGTCAGTCCAGTTGATGCGGACCTTGTCTGATGGATTCAAATGTTACGCGACTGAGACCAGCGCGCAAAAGGCGAATACCTTGTTCATACCAAATCAAGCAAGCTTCTCAGCCCACCGTCTGGTAATAAAGATTCTGTGGATGCCTGGCCTCAGCGAAAAAGTACCAACGCTCAGCCAATAGGCCGAGGTACTGTACAACAAAGGCCAAAACAGGCAAAGAGGCAGATTCAAGCAGATTGGATGCAGCCAATAAAATAACCGGGAAAACAAATACGTTGAGCACGAAAAACCAGCGCGCCATCGCCAAAACAACAGGCCCCTGACCATGGAAAAACTCCCGGGTATTGAAAGAACCACCCATGAATCCCATTGAGCGCTGGGTAATCTTGGTATGGCGAATGCCCAAAGCGGAAGCCAGGGTGGATTTATGTTTAATCCGGGCATTGCGCAACATGGAGAAAGCGCGGGTAATGGCAGCCAGTACGGTGAATACGACTGCCCAACCACCAAAGAATGACACCAATTCAATGCCCATCCAGGCGGAAAAAGCTGCTGCCAGCATAAACCCGGACGCCAATCCAAACAGGAAAAAATTCGCCACTGTCAGTGCCGTATGCCATTCCTGCAAAAATTTCAGGCTGGCATAAATCATTGCCGTACTGACAAATAAAATCACGGACATCAATACGCCCAACATGCCGATCACCAAGCTGGCGTCCACTGGGATTTGTCCCTTAATCGTGAACCAGATCTGCGTCCAACCCAAATAATGCACGGCTGCATAAGCCAGCACCAACAACATAAACATTGGCAGCGCAATTAATTCCCGGGATAACCAGGAAGTGCGCCACTGACTCATGCCGCGCCAAGCGCGGGTGATGAAGTAACTGGGTTTGCCCAGATGGAATACCGCAGCCACCAAGCCGCCAGCTAATAAGGTTGCCGTGATCAAGGCACCCATCGCGTAGAAAGACTGGCTATCCTGAGGTGCCAGCAGATTGGCTAAACTGTAAACCTGACCAGTCACCAAGGCCATAAACAAACCCTGGCCGGCACCGATCAAGGTAGTGAGGAAAATTACGGAAAAAGCGGGGTGCATGGTTTCAATCTCTTAAAATGGCAGGGCGGAACACAGCAATCGCATCCTGTCGAAGTTCGTGGGTTGAAGGCTTTTCACCAATGCCGATACAGCACCTGTCCTGCTGTATCGGCGGGGCAGGTTAATAAGCCACGTCGTCCAAAGTCTCGCCCTTGGCGGCAGGCAACGGCGCTTCTTTTTTGAGCGGATTGTCCACCCGTTCAAGCTCATCATCAAAAATCTGCATGCGGGTTTTACGACGCGGCAGATAGTGATTGGCCGGCTTGGTGCCCCACTCCGGCATAAGTTGATAACCGCCGCGCTCACGGATCGCTTCCGAAGCTTCAGAATCTGGATCATGCACATCGCCATACAAACGCGCACTGGTGGGACAAGCCAATACACAAGCGGGTTTGCGCTCGGCTTCAGGCAGCGTCTCATCCGTGATGCGATCAATGCACAAAGTGCATTTTTTCATCACCTTCTGCATTTCATCCAGCTCGCGCACGCCATAGGGACAAGCCCAGGAACAATATTTACACCCGATGCATTTATCATAATCGACCAGTACAACCCCATTATCCGGGCGTTTATAGGATGCGCCGGTCGGACATACGGGCACGCAAGGCGGCTCTTCGCAATGCAAGCAACTCTTGGGAAAATGCACCGTTTCTGTATTGGGATATTGCCCCACTTCAAACGATTGCACCCGGTTGAAAAATGTCCCGGTCGGATCCGCATCATAGGGATGTTGGTCCGCCAAGCTACCAGCCCAACCGGAAGTGTTCCATTCTTTACAGGATGTCACGCAAGCATGACAACCTACGCAAACATTCAAATCAATCACTAACGCAAGTTGGCTCATTTGCAGTGCACCTTGTTACGAAACATACCAGCGAAATAAGCCTGCCACTTACCGCGTCGGGTACCCTGGCCAGCCACCCGGCGTTGCGGCTTAAATTGCGGGAAACTGACCGCTGGCTCATTATCCATCGCCTTATAGACTTTTACTCGTACGTCATACCAGGCCGCCTGACCGGTCAATGGATCTGAATTGGATAAATGCTCGCCTTCCTCACAAGCCGGCAATTCTTCGGCGATCAGATGATTCAACAAAAAACCTTGTTTGGCTTCATTCGCTTTATTGGATAATCCCCAAGCCCCAGAGGCTTTGCCAATCGCATTCCAAGTCCAGACCGTGCCTGGCTCCACGGATTCGGAAAAACGCGCCATACAACGCACTTTGCCATGCGCCGATTCAGCCCAAACCCAATCGCCATCATCAAACCCTTGCGCCTCACCCAGTTTGGGACTGACATACAAATAGTTGTAAGTGTGAATTTGGCGTAACCAGGCATTCTGACTATCCCAGGAGTGATACATCGCCATTGGGCGTTGAGTCAGCGCATGCAATGGATAGGCATGACGGTCTATCTGCGCTGACTCCAGAGACTCATGATAGAACGGCAACGGATCAAAATAAGTCGCCACCCGCTGGCGCAAGCGCGCTGGCGGTTGCCGTCCAGGACGTTTGCCTTCCGCCGCCAGACGGAATTTTTGCAACACTTCCGAATACAACTGAATATTGATGGGTTCAGCGTAACGGGTCATGCCATGCGCCCGCGCCCATTCCAGATACCCTTTGTTCCAGTTACGCATATATTGATACGACTTGGGCAGCGCATGGTGATAAACACAATTGTTTTTGGCGTACATTTCCCACTGGCGTGGATTGGGTTCGCCTTTAAGAAACTTCTCCCCGCCCTTGCCACGCCAACCTGACAGAAAACCAATACCGGATCCCGGTGAGGTTTCATAATTGACAATAAAATCCGGGTAATCGCGGAATTTACGTTGGCCTTGCGCATTCACAAAGGCAGGCAACCCCAAACGCGAACCCAACTCAATCAATACTTCCTGAAACGGCTTGCAGTCGCCTTTTGGCTCCACCACTGGAATACGCACCGAATCAACCGGGCCATCATATTCAGAAATCGGCCGATCCAGCATTGACATGGCGTCATGACGCTCCAGATAAGTCGTATCCGGCAGTACCAAATCGGCGAATGCGACCGTCTCTGACTGGAAAGCATCGCACACGATCAAGAAAGGGATTTTGTATTCACCCTCCTCATCTTTATCCACCAACATCTCACGCACTTGGGACGTATTCATGGAAGAATTCCAAGCCATATTCGCCATGAACAACAACAAGGTGTCAATGCGGTACGGGTCGCCGCGCCAGGCATTGGTGATCGCATTGTGCATCAAGCCATGCACGGATAGCGGATATTCCCAGGAAAACGCTTTGTCAATCCTCAGCGGCTCACCCTGATCATCCACAAATAAATCATTCGGATCCGCCGGCCAACCTAAAGGCATGCCATTCAATGGTGTTTCCGGCTGCACGTCATCCATGCTTTTGGGCGGTTTGGGACAAGGCGGGATTGGGCGGGGGAACGGCGCTTTATGGCGGAAACCGCCAGGCGTATCAATCGTCCCCAACATGCTCATCAACACGCTCATGGCGCGAATACTCTGGAATCCATTGGAATGCGCCGCCAAACCGCGCATGGCGTGGAAAGCAACCGGGCTGCCGATCACCTTTTCGTGCTCCTGGCCCCACACGTCAGTCCATTGAATTGGCAACTCAACTTTCTGATCACGCGCGATGACGCCCATTTCATGGGCCAGGCGACGAATGGTTTCAGCGGGAATGCCGGTAATGCCCTCAGCCCACGCCACCGTATATTCCGCGACCCGTTCTTTGATCAATTGAAAAGCTGTTTTTACTGGCTTGCCATCAATCTCATATTCACCCAGCAAATAAGGGTCGGCATCAGGATGACGCACATCCACTGGGCTATTGGTGAGCCGGTCCCACCACAATTTATTTTGCGGATCGAAACAGCCCTCTTCCACCGGCTTAGTCGTGCGAATGAACAGACCATACTCATCTGAGGTTTCATCCAGATCAATCAACTCAGCCGCATTCGTATAATTGACCATGAAATCGCGGTCATACAAACCTTGTTCGATCAGCTCATGAATAATCGCCAGAAACAAAGCGCCATCCGTACCTGGCCGGATCGGCACCCACTCATCCGCAATGGCAGAATAACCCGTGCGAATCGGGTTAATCGAAATAAAGCGACCGCCACGCCGCTTGAATTTGGACAGCGCGATTTTCATTGGATTGGAATGATGATCCTCCGCCGTGCCGATCATCACAAACAACTTGGCGCGGTCCAGATCCGGGCCGCCAAACTCCCAGAAGGAGCCGCCAATCGTATAAATCATGCCGGCCGCCATATTGACCGAACAAAAACCGCCATGCGCGGCATAATTCGGCGTGCCGAATTGTTTGGCGAACAAACCGGTGAGCGCCTGCATCTGATCACGCCCGGTGAATAATGCGAACTGCTTCGGGTCGTTTTTACGCAGTTCGCTCAAGCGATCCTGCATAATCTGAAAAGCGCGTTCCCAGGAAATCTCCTCGAAATCCGAATCGCCGCGCTCCCCCCCTGGACGACGCAACAAGGGTTTGGTCAAGCGCGCCGGTGAATACTGCTTCATGATGCCTGACGCGCCTTTGGCGCAAATCACGCCCTGGTTTAAAGGATGCTCAGGATTCCCTTCAATATGCCTGACTTCACCATCGCGTAATGTCACGCGGATACCACAGCGACAGGCGCACATGTAGCAAGTGGTATTTTTGGTTTCGACACGACCCGTGTCGCTATCGGAATGTTCGGCTGGATCCAACATGGCTCATAACAATCAAGAATCAATCCGATCATTCTAATATTAGACTAATCTAATAATCAAATTGAGGCGCAGAACGAGGCCCGTTCAACATCAGTTGTTCATTTTGCTCATCCACACGCCTACGCTGCTCACGAAGTACTGTAAACGGTAAGTGCTATAGGCTGTTTTGGTAACTTCCATCCACCCACTGTATCGTCGCCGGACTCATTCACCCACAGCTAAAGCCGCGGTGCTCTATCTGCGATCACATAGGAAACAAAATAATCTGATTTTCCTCAACTTCAGTTTTGTATCTGATTAGCAATTTCCGTTGGTACTACAGCTATACCTACCGCTTTTTGCGTCTGCATCTTTTGAAGATTATTTTTTGCTCCTTTTGCATCCTTGATTACCTTTATGTCGCAATGCTCGCTTAGCTGGGTAGAGCCTTTTTTCAATATCTCATTTTTCAATATATTGGCAATCTCAGTAGCGCGTATGCCAGAATCAGCAAATTTCGCTTCACATTTCATTGCTATAGCCTCAGGAAAACCATCCAATAAATAAAAGCATTCTTTTTTTGAACCTGGGATTGTTCTAAGAACAGCGCCAACTTTAAGTCGATTATTATTTTCATCAAAAATAAATTCGGGCGCTTTCCCTCTTAACCCAATTAAAATGTTGTAATAAGCAATCTGAATATCAGAAAACCTCGGACGATCAATACGTGAAATATGACGCGCCAATTGGTTTCCAATTTCCCGGGTAATATCAGCACGTAATTGACCGATTACTTTTGCATCTTGGCTTCGTAACTTTTCTATACATTCTTTCGCTGGTAGCGCAAAGGTACGTTTTAGATTTATTACCAAATCAAAAAATTCATCACCACTTTTTAAACCACGAACAACCCATTTTGAATTAGAATCGCTTGCTTCACCATAGGGGGAAATAACCCCTTCGACAAACAATAGTGAGTCAGTCTCAAAACGATCTTCAAAACGCAGCAAATCACAGGGTTGCGTCGTATGAACCCACACTTTTTCATTAGGTTTTACTGAATTACAAGACAGTACAGCCCCATAAGGCAAACGTTGAATTAATTCGGATGATAAACCTTGTATCCCCCACTCCTTGACAAGAGATATTTGATCCCATGGTATCCAATGAAATTGGTGCATTAATTCCTGCATTGCCACCTGATCTTTTTGACTAGATGAGTGAAATCGGCGAACAAGGCCGTTTTCATTTCCTACAGTGCGTTCTTGTAATCCTTCATCTACTTTTCGTATAGCATTTCCCAGGGGTTGGTGGTCACGAATATGCCATGCCACGCTTCTGGCAATAAATTCAATCAAATAGTCAGCAAAAGGGGCGCTGTCATCGGCGCAGGCTTGATGCATTCGGAGCAACGCATCAGCATCAAGGTTCCACATCAATCGCCGAACTCGTTTTTCAGCATCCCCTGTTGCATGGCTCAATTCTTTAATCAATGTTTGGGTACGGTTTGCAACATCCCGTTCATCAAGCATTTGTTGCCAAAGCAATTCAAAACGTATGGCACTGGATGCTTCGTCTCTTATTTCTGCTTTATCCAGAATACGCAGCATGGAGGCGCTAATATGCGCCTTCTGACGAAATTCTTGTCGGTGATTTTCCAATTCAGCTGTATTGCGTGATACCAAAATAACAAGTGGCAAAGCTTGATGATTTTCTTGGCGATGTTGATATACCTTATCAAGGTAGGCGGTGACTTTGCCAAGTGGGTCAGGATCATCATCAATGATCAAATCAATCACTATTAGTTTCGCATCCCTGATATCAACAGGTTCTGGATAAGTTCTAAATTGTTTCAGAGTTATTTTTTTGTTTTTGGTTATTTTTTGTACTGATCGATACCAATCTAATCTTGATCCTCTCTCATCAACAACAGCTTGAAACAATTGATTCCATAACGCTTCATGATTTTCGCAGAATGTAGCATCAGTCACAATCTGACCAATGATTTCATCATGACCAATATGTTCAATTCGTTGATCAATATCTTCCGTTTCTTCAACCAACTTTTGTGAAACCGCAAATTCCCATAGTTGTCCGAATCCATCACTATCCGGGTCATCCAATATATCCTGTAATCCTGAAAAATCTTTTATTTTCCATGGAGCCAAGTCATCATCAATGACAACTACCGACCCTTCAAATTTTACAGTACCCATTGATTAATCCTTGGGAAACTCAATAATAAAATGTCGCAATCTACCATCTCCTTGGGCATCTTGTGACAGGTAAAGTTTACCACCATGATATTCAGCAAGTTCTCTTGCAATGTAAAGTCCTAACCCCTTACCATTTTTTCTGTAGGAAAAATAAGGCTTGAATACATCATGGATATGGCTTGGATCAATGCCGGGACCTGTATCATATAACTCAATAAACCGACCATACCGATCCATATCAATGCCGATTTTACGTCCTGAAGATGGCGATTGCGGGGCTTGAACCAGCCAGTACATGGAATTTGAGAGCAAATTCTCAATAATATGGGCGATAAAACCACGTACCAAGCGAACCTTGATTTCATGTTTGGGCGGTTCACCATCTACGGTTAGGCTGGCTGTGACATGGTGACGTTTGAAACGTGGCGCATAACCATCGAAAATGCTGCGTATAAATGCCACCAGATCAAATTTCTCTTTGCGGTTGCGACCAGAAGGACTAAGCGGATCAATCGCCTTGATACGTTTGTTTACCGAGGTTAGTTGACTCTCGATACTATCAATTAATTTTTCCAGTTCCTTTTCGTCGGATACTTCTCCAAGTTGCCCCAGCAGGTCTGCGGTACGTATAGTAACCCGCGCTAGTTCATGTGCGATAATTTCAACCGACATGCCAATACCGGCCAATTCGAGAATTTCTATTTTCTTTTCCTGAGCCAGCTCGACTGATTTTTGTATGGTTTGGATATAATCTACATGTTGTTTTAAATTATCCCGGATTGAAACCACGTTGGGTTTAATCTCTTTTGGTACATTTTGAACCAGTTGATTCACCTGTTTTAAAGTTGAATTTATATCGTTTGCGGCACGCTTTACTGACTCCTCGGAGGCATGTTCTGCCAGCGTGTTTTTTGATTCGGCATCCGTGTAAGTATGGATTGTAGAGCGTAGGTCATCGACAATAACCACTTTAATAAGCTTTGCAAGTAACTGATACTCTGGACAATCAACCAAGTCTTCACGGTTTGCCGTATCAATCAATGCCGGATTTTCAGCATAAGAAATAGCAATTGAGCCAATTGTTTGAATATTATTCAAACGATAGCCTGTACCCCTGAGTGCGGTTGCGCTCATACGCAGCCAATCGCCTTCTTCCGCGCCAGTCAGGCCAATGCGGAAACCGTCTCGATATAAGGCAAAACCTCCAGCCCAAATATTCAATTCATCGCGTATTTTTCTCAAATCCCACTCACCCGTTGGATGTGATAACTTTCTGCGGTTGTACCAATAACACCCAACCTTTAAGGGACCAAGGCTTATAAAATCTTGTGGCATCACACCCAATGTATTGCATAATGTCTCGACAGGCCAATCCCGTTTTTCAAAGGTCGTTTGCCCTTTCCATCGAAGTTGACGTGAGAGCATAATGGAATCCCTATCATAGCTTGGGGTGACTTCAAAGCGCGCTTCGAATTGAGCCGATTCAACCAATCGCCTGTTCATCCTTGCGATGGGTTGGGATTGCTTGTTTCGGTAGACTTTAATCGGGAAGCGATGGTGATTTGTGTTAAACGGATCCTGTAAGCGACGTAAATAAGTAATAAACTCCTTTATATCTTCTTCAACCCATGAAGAGCGCAAACCGGTAATCTCAATCAGTGTGCCGGATTCATTCAGTGTATTTTTTGGTTCCGCAGGCATAACTTCCAGATTGATTTCATCCAAATAATTTTCCGGGTCATCAAATCCGACCCAATCAAATTCAATCTGATGATATTTATCGGTCTCTTTTTTTGCCGAAACAACGGTTGCGAATCGACCAAGTCGCATCATCGAAAGACGCCCAATGCCTTTGTCGCCCAAGATAGCGGTATCGGCACCTTTTTTCTTCTGCAGTTGTTTAACCGGCGTACCAATTACAAGGAACACATCCAACAGTTCCTTGGATGACATGCCATCACCCCAATCTTCCACTCGGATCGTGCACGTTTCATTAACGAATGCTTCGAGTGCCGCCGGGAATAATTTTGGATCGGAAGGGAGTTTCCCTAGATTTGCTTTAATAGATTTAGCTGTTACCGCTTCCAATTCATCAGCCAGATTTTTTTGCAATTCCTCCACAGCTTGCTGGGGCGTTTTTTCCCCTTTAGATATATCCTTTGCCAGTCGATAGCCAAGTTGCGGATCAAAGGGAATATCGAAATCGATACGCACTTCTTTGGAATGCGCATCGAATGCATTTTTTATGAGTTCATTCAGAGCAATCGCATCTGTTGTGATCAATTCGGCACCCAGATGAACAAGTGTTCTGGCTTTGATTCTGAATGGTTGCTTCACCATATTGCCTTGTATGCAAAACAAACCGATCTATTTATGACAAAAAAAACAGGATTTGGCATGACCATACAAATCATCCATATCCAGTGGCTCAGATTCCGGTCTGAGTGGATTGGGCAGGGTCTTTTTTTGTATTTGTTTTAATCGTTGTTGGTGATCTTGCCTGATTTGTTCAATTCTTTCCGGGTGCTCCAATGCCGCGAGTGATTCCCCCTGACACCAGGTAAACGGCGAACCATGTTCGGCGGCATTTTTTTCATAGGCCTTGGCTTCTTCAAATGCGTCCGGGTGTTTTTCTTTTAATCTCACCCATTCGATTTTTTGCTGGAAGAAGCAAAAGGTGCAGCCGCTACGGGTACGCCAGGCATAGTATTGGGGCAGGCCGAGACCGGCGTCCTCAAGAATTTCCAGCACGCCGAATTTATCAATACCTGCGTCTTTAAAGGGCAGTTTAATCGCCAGATTTCCATGTTTGGAGGTGTAGCCTGAGCGGTATTCTTCATCGGCCCGGATGGCTACATAACTACATACTTTGATATCGTTTTCCAGCAATGGACGTAGCCATTGTTCAAAAGGGCGGAGTTTGAGTTGTTTGGTACACCAGCGTGCTTGGGCAGAGGGAAGAAAATTGTTGTATTGCCGCAGCCAGTAATCAAAATTCCGGTCAGGGTTCAAGCGGGTAATCGGTTTGCCGAGAAAGCCTTCCAAACGCCCCAGATATTCGTAGACCTCGGGCAACTCTTTACCTGTATCGGTAAAAAAATATTCGATCGCCAATTCCGGGTGATATTGGCGCATATACACCGCAAGCGCTGCGCTATCACGACCACCAGACAAACCCAATACATGTTTTTCCTGTTCCGCCATCAGGATTTCTCTGTCGCTATATCACTATTTTTCGATACGGGCCTTTGCATATACTCTGCGGACAATTCCGCCAGGGCTGCCAATATCAGATGACTCTGTTCAGGCTGTGTTTGTTGCAAGGCAGTTTGCATATACTCAACCAGACGATCTATCTCAGGCCGGTCCGCATCCGTGACGGCGAATTCTTGCAATAAGGGTGATGGTCGCCCATTGATGCCGACCATCACAGCCATGGCCTGACGTTTGTCGGCACGGTTTTTTACCCTCGCATAAGTTTCGGCACGAATAAATTTTTGCGCCATATCCGCAATTTCCATACTGGCTTGATCAAAGTTCAAATCAACCCAATCATGCGCTGGTTTATTCGCGGCGAGACTGGCGATAGCCTCGAAAGATTCATCGCTGCCATCAAATTGAGCAAGTCGGGCAACAAAGCTTTCCAGGCGAAAATCACCGCTAAGCTGGCGGATATTTGCCGCACGTTCCCTCAATTCCGTGATGGATTGTTGAGAAAGGTTCGGCACTTGCAGTTCAGACAGCATCAAGTCACGAAGGCGATCAAGCATTGTCGGATAGGCCTGAATCAGTTCTTCGAGTCCAACTCGAATATTACTCATGAGTTGATTCAAGTCAGCTTCATCGTCGTCATCGGCATGGTCTTTGCCCAATAGCCCCGGCAGATCATCAAAGATTACTTTATTCGGGTCTTTTGCCTGTTTAAGCAGGGTGCGCAAATGCAGGGCATTTTGCGATAAATGCATTGTACGTTTTGTCCAGGCAGGCAATTGATCATAAGTGGCGACCAGACAACGTGCGATTTCAATCGGTTCAAGGTTTGCAGGCGTATTTTCCGGTTTGATGTCCCGGAGCATCTCCGTCAAATTCGATAGCAATTTATGCGAAATGTTGCCCAGTTCCATCCAGCGTATGCCAATGCTTTCCGGTTCCTTGGCTAACCATTCGGCGTCCACATCGTCAAATTTTGCCCGGAATGTTTTGTCTCGATAGATCGCTAGTTTATTGCGCTGTGCGAGGATGAACGCCGTCATGATAATCGGCATCAACCCATCTTTCACGCCATATGGAGGGTTGCGCCAGATTGCGTAGATTGCAGAAATCGGAATCGTTCGATCAGCGTTGTCAATGATATAGGCTCGTGCTGCCTCCCACATCGGCTTAAGACACATGGGGTCATTACTGTCCGGAGGTGGGAAAACGAAACGCCACTTTCCGTTCACTTCTTTATAGAGTCCGGTTGCTTCAAGCAGGGAAACGTACAATCCACCCTCAGCCGGAAATCCTTCAATGCCCAAACGAGGGGTTCCTTCATTGAGCACCATGTTACGCAACAGATTATTTTGTGCCGCAATGGCGCTGCTTGACGGTTTATTCCGGTTCAGCAGTTCATTTTGTATTCGCGGACATTGTGGAAACCGGCGTTCGGCAAGTTCAGAAGCCGTGCTGCTCAGACTGATTGGGCTGAAATCTATCTTTGGGGAGTGCCTGGAAAACCATTCAGCTTTATCAAATGCGGTGCGCAAGGCGTTTTCCAAGAGCATCTCCAGTTCCATCAAGCGGGCGGATACTTCACGTCTGGCAATGGAATCGCCAGCAAGCGCCGGATGGTGGTTGCTCATACCTTCCAATGCAAGCAGTTCGCGGATTAATGGAATGATGGCTCGTGATTGCTTCGAGGCTCCAACCATGATGTCCCATGGGCGATTGGTAGAGTTACTTAAATCGGCTGCTTTACGACACAGGCCATGTATTTGTGCTTCGCTTTCTTCTTCGGTTGGTACGGCAAGCAAAAACTGGCCGATTGCACCATGCTTCGGTTGGTAATGTTCGGCATACTTTATGATTGAGCTAACCGGCGTGACTTGTATATCAAGCCATCTCATTGCCCCGGTTTCATGGTAATGCCGCTTGGCAAGCACCGGTTGAAACCCGGCAAATTCGTTTAATCGTTTGAAGTCGATCTCACCAATTTCATCCAACGCAGTACGCAAAGCCTGTTCAATATCGAAATCACTGCCGGCGTAAATGGCGTGTGCGTCTTGAAACTTTTTAAAGATGGTGAAAGACCATTTATTCAGATCAGCCAATATGCCCTTGAGTTTGTCAACCGGCATATCTGCAACGCAGGTGTGTAGCACCGTAAAGTTGGCGACAAGCCCTGAACGCCCTCTAAACAAATCAATAACAGCGATAGTTTTAAGCAACCGCAAATGTTGTTCGCCAGCGCCAGCCAGTTCACATCGCTCCACCGCTTCCGCCGCAAGCGCCCAACGATGACCATCCGGCGAAGCCAAAATAGAAGGTTCAAGATTGATGCGCAAATAATCCCAAAGCCGGTCAGGCGTGTATAGCGCAGTCTCCTCAGCTTGGTTCAGAAAATCCTGGAAGCCATGGGGTTCGGAGGAGTTCAGAAAACCAAACAGACTGCGTTGATTCTGCCCGAAGCGACGCCTGGAAATTGGGCCAAGAAGCGTTACGACAATCGGATGCAGGGGCCAACACTTTTCAAGCTTGATGGCAAGTTGGGTGGTTTCAATCGCTTTGCCACGGGATACGACTTCGGCAATCGCCATAGCGGTTTTGCCAGCCTTATTGACCTCACGATCCTTTTCTATCGCCTGTGAAATCAGGTCTATCTGTTCTTCACCAGCGGTATCAACCACAAGATCGATAAAGCGGCCCTGAATCTTCGCCCACTCGTCACGCAATTCATACGAAAGGCGATGCGCATACTCTGCAAACGCCTGGTGTAGTACGCCAATAATGACAAGACGCCCTTGGCTGCGCGAAGCCGCCTCAGCAAGCTCTTGCAAAACAAAGATGTCGTTGCCATCTTGGCTGGCGGCTTCAAGCAATTTGCCCATTTCATCAATGAACAGAATCAAGCCGCCATGCGAATCCGGGTCGGAGTGGGCTATGTCAATAAGGGCCTTGACCAAATTACGCTCGTCCCAGCCATCATTTGGCAAGTGCGGGGCAATGCCCGTTTTCTGGATGGCATCTCCTATGATGTCAAGCGTAGAACCACGCCTGCCCACAACCGGTAAAATCCGCCAGCCTTTTGCGCCCGTTGGCATCATTTGCCATAAGGTCTGCGTAAGCTGAGCACCAAAGATAGCCGTTGCTTTTTCTCGCAGGTCGGCGTTGCCATTGAGTAAGGCGCCAAGACCGATAGCAAGGCTGGATTTGCCACTGCCATAAGGCCCAGTCCAGGTAAAAGCCCCTTGCCCGGTTTGCACAATATGGCGCGCCATGGAAAGCAACACTTCTGCGGAAGACTGAGGGCATATAAATCCTTCAAGCCCTTCCTCTTGTCCAAGATCGGTATCTATCCGTACAGACCGGGTAAACCGACGGGCGACATGAACCTGATCATTAAGCAACATTTATGCTTCCTTCCTTTCTGTTTGACAGAATGCCAAGCTCAGTAAAACCCAATACGCAGCGGCTGTTGCACGACAATGACGAAACCATGCGCAAATAGTTGCGCAGTACTATACCTTGAATAATGACAATTGCTGTTCATCATCCTCATACTCTATATGGCAGCCTCGTATTACGAACCATAAAGGGTAATCATCATGGTCAATTTCCGTTGAGAATTGAAAAGAAGTCGGTTCCTCGGATTCTCCATAATATGTAAGCAACAACATCTGGAGTGACAGTAAAACGACTCTTGTAGCTTCTTGCACCATCGTTGAATGAGCGCTGGCAGGTTTGTTTTCTTCATCGGGTATAGGAAAAGCGATATCCCCATGAGCAAATGAATTTCCCAGTTCATATACGCAATATAGCCCAATAGCGATAACGCCAAACTCACCAGTTTCTGCATATCTGGATTGTACTTTATTGTAGCCAAAGCACATTTGCGATGCATTTATGAATTCGTCAATGGTTTCACTGACGTGTAGAACTGGCTGTTTTTTCTTGAAATAGCGACTTATCAAATAGCAGGCATCCCTTATTTTTCCTCGCTTCTTTTTTTGCGGATGCCTTGGTGGTTTTATTGTATTGATCGCGCACTCCATCGCTCCCCATACGTAGTTAAAACGGCTTAGGTCAGTGACAAACTTTTCCAGCAACTCTTCTCTGGAACATGTAAATTCATCCGCACTTGAGCAGTATCCAAAACCATCATCATATTGAATAATATCAACAGCAACAGACTTTATGGCCCCTGCAAGAAGCAGCCATTCAGCTGATTCCTCCCATATGTAACGGTCATTGCTTTGCGCGAGAACATCCATCAACTTTGCACAGTGAGTCTGAATTGACACCATCTATCTATTTTTTGCGGCATAACCAGAAGATAAGCACTCGAATATAAGATCATCATTGATCTCACTATTGTTAATTACCTGTTTCAACCCGGCGGTTTCCGACCAGCGAAGTGCTCCATTGGTAAAATCATCAATCTGTGCAAGCCGGTCAACCACATCGTTTTCATCCAAGGCAAAAACCCGCCCGGGACTACCCGGTGCATAGGCGACTCTTTCAAATGACAGAGTGGAGGATGTAGTGGATGTCCTCGAATGCCGCAACCAAAAATCAAGCAGGGCATAAATAAACATGCCATTATGCAGAGTGCATTTCGGACCCCGAACAAAACGGAATCCATCCTTCTTGCCGATGGCCTTGATCAAACCCAATTCGGTCAGAGGTGATTCGGGTACGCCATCATGCTCCGCCAACTTGCCGGATGGCTGCCGGGCAACATAGGTGCGAATAAAGCAGGCAATATCATTGCGGATTGTCGTAGATGAGGTGCGTGGCCAATGACGCTCTTTGATCAGATGTTCAAGTTGCTGAGTGAACGGATCACGATTAAAAGTAATGCCTGAAAAATGGTTAAACGCCCAAAACCAAGTTGTTTTTTCAGGGCGGGCCGCGAGTTGCCAATGGATTAACCACAGTGTTGTGGGGCTTTCCATATAGGGGTCAAATCCATCTTGTCCGAATAACCGATCTCCAAGGCAGGTGGTTTTGACGGCGTTTGTTTTTTGTGGCTCCTCAACAATTCCCGTTACTTTGGCCCAATGACGCATTGAACTGACCATATTCTTGCCGACGCCAAAATGGGCGATTGCGCTATTGTCCCAGCATATACTTCTATTTTTACTCTTGTTTTGGGTTGCGAATACGTGGTCATAGACTTTCTTCAGCCATCCGTAACGTAACGGAAAGGTTTCATGACCTGAAAACTGTGGGCTATAGATGTCCTGAAAAAATGGTCCACGCAACATATTAACCTCCGGCTACTGGATGCAGCCACCAGGAAGCAATTTATAAGATGTTTACAGCATCGTCAATCAATAAAAACCTATTTAATAACAATGATTTACTATCGTTTTACTTGAACTCCAACCTTAATAAGGTTGATATAACAGCACCCTCTAGCGATGAACAAGAACCAAATGCAGTACGGCTTTTCCTCAACGTTTGCCGAACCAACTTGAACGGCTCATCGCAAAGCATCACCGGGCCGCGCAATGCAGATGGTCTGCGCAGGCAGCATAATGCCGAGTCTGGTCAGGAGGCAACAAATAGAAAGCGTTTATTTACCTCAACTAGGGATACAAAAACTTTATAGATCCTCAGACTTCAATCGCAACGATAATGAATTGATGCAATATCTGAGTCCAGTAGGTGCGGAGCCATCAGGGAATACATGTCCCAAGTGGGAGTTGCATTGGCGGCAATGCACTTCGGTACGCACCATCCCGTGACGGTTATCGGTTGTTTCTTCAATTGCTTGCGATTGGATGGGTTGATAAAAACTTGGCCAACCCGTACCTGAATCAAATTTGGTCTGTGAACTGAACAATGGAGCGCCGCAGGCCGAGCAGACATAAACGCCTGGCGTTTTCGTATTCCAGTACATACCGCTGAATGCCGGTTCAGTCCCTTGTTGGCGACAGACTTGATATTGTTCTGGCGTCATTGCTTCGCGCCACTGCGCATCAGATTTTTGTCGTTTATCGGACATGAGTTCCTCTAACGCCTTGCTTAGCTGACGCCGTAATGGAGCCGCTTTGTGCTAGCATAGCGTACAACGCAAAGCGAGCAGAGTGTAGGCGGCCAACTACAGCAACTTGTTATGTGTTTGTTAGGCGTTACCGTTTTCCCTCCATGCCTGAACTGCTTCAGTAGATAGCTCTGATAGCTCATTCGTTACATCTCGGCCTTGATAGATTGACTTTGTGTCTTTAGCGATTGGCGCTGAATAATGTATATCATGAGCCAGTTCGCCTAGATATGCACGACCGCCAGATTGATATAGATTAAGTTCTTCTTCGTTTAGCTTGATCATGTAGGTATAGCCAAAGGCACGCACGTTGCAGTTGACATCCAAGTACAAACTGCCTTCATGCTCAAAAAGAAACCAAGCCCCACTTTCTGTATCGATTATTTTCATACTCAAGACACATAACGCCTAGCTCAGTGGCACCCAACGCAAAGCGGCGTTTGCGTGACAATGGCGAAACCATGTGCAAAAAGCCGCTGAGTGTTGGGTGTCCGCTGGGCCGCCATGTTAGCTGCCAACTTTGGAAAACAACAAACGGGGGCTACGAGTGACAATTTTGCGCTTGGATTCTTTTTGACGTTTCCGAAGTGCCTCGCAAATACGATCAAGATCATGATCATATTTAGCCGCATGCTCTAAACGATATTTTCTAATCTCAGATACGATTGAATCTTCGTACATCATTTTTACACCCCAAGTTCTTCAGGTGAACACAACACTGGAGAGGCGAAGCCATGGGCTTCAATTACTCCCGAAATGGCTGCTTTGGTTGCTGCATTGTTGATGTGTTTAAAATTCCAGGTAAGCAAATATTCTATACCTGCAGCAGCCGAAATACCGCTATGCAAGGCATCTTCCTCGCTATTTTTAGGAACAGCCCCTTGCCTAAGTAAATCTTTGGCTAATGCATTTGCTTGATCAGTGACATCCAGCGCCGGAATTTCTGCAACATAAGCAAGCCGTTTCTCTGCAGCGGACAAATCACCTTTAGAAGTTTCTTCTTCGACGAGCGCCGAAATATAAACCTCATACTGGTGCCGCCTTTCTTCCCATAATTTCACAGTGATAGCTTGGCGCGCAGCAGTCACTAAATCTCAGCTTGGGCGGGAAGCCAAGTAACTGATGACGGAGGATTCAACATAGACGGTTACACTCATGGCTACATGTTACACGCAATTGAGCGTTTTAGCAGCTAACGCCAAGAATCAGCTGCGTGCCGTAGTAGGGGGATTTTTGTGCTATAAAAAGCACAAAATGACCACTGAGGGAGTATGTCAGCTGGACTCATTTATTATGCGCGTATCTACTGTCGGCTCTCTACAGAATTCACCCAGAAATTCTTTTCTAGACAATGTGTCTTGAACTAGAATCTCCCAGTTCACAGAAATACTGCTACCCGGTTTGTTATATTTTATATCAGGAAACACAAGATCTTCCTGGATTGGAGAGAATTTAAATACTTTTGTATTTAGCTCATAAGAATTCCTATATATTTTATCTACCAAACAATAGACTAGATCTATTCCTTGCTTTTCTAAATCATCTAGCACATGCCTTATCAGAGTTATTCCGTGGCTTCTGTTTTTATAAGTAAAATTATTTATTTCACAAGTCATGCTTTTATTATCAATTCTTATCTTCGACTTCCCGAAATCTATTGGTAATGACTTTCTACAATATTTGTAAGTAACTCTACATAAAGAGTATACCGACTTTGATTCTTGTTTATTTAATCGATACCATCTTGATAGGTTATCAAACCGTCTATCAAAGTTATCACACCACCCGAGGTAGTACTTATTGAAATAAGATCGCCTATACAGTTTTCTTAGCTTTTCTATTTCTTTACAGTCCGATACCTGGACGCACTTCAATCCCATGAAGCCACCCAGGTTATTTTGTTTCAAATCTTTTCCATCATGGAAGGAAACTAATTCGGATTTATTTTTCACAGTGTCAGTATTCCACAATGTCAATCATAAGCAGAATTTTGTACTTTTTCAGTTGCTAATGCTAATTATTTCTGTTTGGCGCATAACAGCTTGGTTAAGTCGAGTTAATGTAAACCGTCAGTTTTTGCCCGGGATGCAGATATCGGCTGACTTTGTTCCAACGCTTAAGGTCGGCGATTTTGACTTGAAATTTACGCGCAATGGCATACAGGGAATCGCCTTTCCGTACATGATAGCGAACTTCTTGTTTAAACAAATTCTGTATTTTCGCCAGTGAGACGGATTGGGTCAGTGGGATAAACAAATGTCTATCCGCCCGGATGAGATTGCTGGATAACTGATTGGTTTGACGAATGGCGCTGATTGGCACCTTATATTGATGAGCGATATGGCTAAGGGTTTCGCCTTGGCGTATTTTGTGTTTGCGCCAACGTAGCCGCTTATCATCCGGCAAAGCGGCCAGCGCTTTTTGGAAAGTCATTTTCGCATTCACCGGTAACAGCAATTGCGTGGAGCTGGCTGGGTGGGTGACGCCACGTTTCAGAGCCGGGTTAAGCTTGAGCAAGGTTTCCAATGATACGTCAGCCAGATCGGCTGCGATTTGCAGGTCGATTTGTTGAAAGTCTTCAACCATCGCAAAATGGGGTTGATTGGCGAATTCCGGTAGCTGGATATCATACCGGCTTGGTTCATGAATGATTTTCACCAGTGCAATTAAACGCGGCACATAATCCCGGGTTTCTGCCGGTAAATCGAGCGACCAATAATCTGTCGGTTGGTTATTGCGTTGCGCTTTTTGTATAGCCCGACTGACAGTGCCCGAGCCTGCATTATAGGCGGCCAGCGTATGCAGCCAGTCGCCCTTGAAAAGCGTATTCAACCGGGTGAGGTATTTGATCGCCGCTTGCGTGGATGCAGTGATGTCACGTCTGCCGTCATACCACCAGTGTTGCTGTAAGCCCAGCATTCGCGCGGTCGCTGGCATGAATTGCCACAACCCGACAGCACCGTTGCGTGAATAAGCATGCGGACGAAAACCACTTTCGACGGCTGGCAGCAAAACCAATTCGCGCGGCAAATCATGCTGTTCAACCTGCCCAATGATGTAGTGTAAATAAGGTTTTGCGCGATTCAACAAGACGTCAAGTGCTTTCGGATAACGCAGAAGGCGCTCCATCTCATAGGTGATTTTGGGGTGCTGATATGACAATAAACGCAAATCCGCACGAACACGTCGCCACAGGCTATCCGTCAAACCGGATTCTGCCACCAGATTGGCATTTTCGGCAGGCTGGCGCAGGTCTTGCGGTTGTTCATCAGATGATTTGAGATGCTGCGCCGGAATATCCGTTACCGCTATTGGCTGAGTCACTTGGTGTGAAAGTACGCTTTGATTGCCGCTAGCAGGCAGACAAGCGGCGCAGGTCAGCAGAATCATAAAAAGTTGTCGGCTCCATTGCTGACGCCGCTGATTTTGTTCAGAATGCGGGGGTATTTTTCTCATGACCGGACACTATACGTAAAGCGTTCCAGGGTAACAATCTTGAAGCCGACATACCTCAGTGCGCAAAAGGAACTGCATCAATCCATCCGCGCTTGGTTTAATCGCCCGGCCGGGCTTCGGCTCATGCAATTGGAGCAACGTTTATTGATTGATTTGCATGCTGGGTTGTTCGGTTATTATTTGGTGCAGATACAAGGGTTTGGCCATTCCTTAGCGTGCTATGACGGGTTGCCGGTGCAGTACTGTTTACAGTTAAGTCTGCATGATGAGACTGACTCAACCACTATGCTGTATGCCTGTAGTGAAATGCTGCCTTTAGCGACAGCATCCATTGATGTGGTGGTTTTGCCACACACACTGGATTTTTCTTTGGATCCGCATCGGGTGCTCAAGGAAGTCGAACGGGTGCTGATTCCAGAGGGGCGGGTGATTATTCTGGGCTTTAATCCCATCAGTCTCTGGGGCTTAGGTCGATTATTTTTGCAACATCGGGGCGGCACGCCCTGGACCGGGCACTTTTTATCTTATCGGCGCGTGAATGACTGGCTGAGCGTGTTGGGTTTTGATATTGAATCCAGCAATGTCTGCGCTTTTGCGCCGCCTGTATCCAATGAAACATGGGCGAAACACCTGGATTGGCTGGATGCGCGAGGTAAGTCGCTGGCCCCGGGCTTGAACGGCGTTTATGCCTTACGCGCGGTAAAAAGGGTTTCCACTGTCAGACCCATCAGGATGCGTACGCAACGTTTGCGCGCGTTTGGCCCGAGCGCCGCGACAGAAACCTGATCATAGAATTGCACTGTGCCTCAACGCTTTTGCAGCGCCGCCGTGTCGCCCATAAAGTGATGCGCCATGGCATTAAGATCAGCTTCAGACAGGATACCAACGATGCCTTTAAGACGAACAATATCCAGCAGATAATTGTGTTTGGCATTGGCAAAGTCGGTTTCCGCCCGGGATAAAGTGCGTAATGCATTCAGCACCTGAGTATTGGAAATTTCCCCGGATTTGGCCGCCGCGCGTTTAGCCTTCACATCTTTCTGGCCCACCTGGACTAAATTTTGCAGGGCTTCAATACTGGTGATAGTTGATTGCACCGTATCGAACGCATCCATGGTTTGGTGTTTGACCTGACGCAGTACAAGATCCAGTTCCGCCTGGGATTTTTTGCGCAAATGTTGCGCCTGGCGGATTTTGGATGAAGTCGCACCGCCATTGTATAGCGGCAAACTCACCTCAAGCGCAAGTTCAGTGGTGTTATATTTGCTGCCGCCGCCGAACAAAGTGCGGTCAGTTCTTTTTTTGTCGTGGCTGACCACGAAATCCAGCGTCGGCAATCGGGTCGCTTGCCGGGCATTCACTTCCTCAACGGACATGCCGAACCGTTCGCGTTGCGCCAATAGAGCAGGGTTATTTTTTTGTGCCAGCGTCACCCATTCATCTGGCACGGCAGGTTTGGGCCGCACGATGTCAATCGCCGGTTTCAGCAGTTGAATCGAAATAACCGGTTGCCCCGTCATTTCCTCCAATGCACGTAAAGCACTCTTATATTGGTTCTCAACCGTACGTAAATGCGCATCCGCTTGCAAGCTGGCCGCCAGAGCCGGTGGCTTGTTCCGCGCCAGCTTCCATTGGCGCTTGAAAGTGTTGGCTTCAATCCTGGCATTTCGCCGCTCGGTTCTGGCGTTCAGCACATTGACATAACGCTCCACCACTTTCATCAACAAAGCTTGTTGGGCTGCTTGCAAGTCAGCCGTAATTTTGCGCAATTCAATACGTGATTGACGCAGGCGGGCAATATTCTCATAGTTCAGGATGGATTGGGTTGCATCCAGGCTGAACTCAGTGACAGGAAAACTGTTCGCGCCAACCGCATAAACGTCATTCGCCGCGCTGCGAACATCCTGTATGGTGTGACTGTAGCGATACCCGGCGGATAAAGTCGGTAAAAAAGCGGATTTGGCTTGCTCGTGAATTTCTGCAGAAGCATCGCCCGCATAAATCTGCGCCAGGAATGCCAGGTCATTTTTCTTCGCCAGCCGGTAAATATCCAATAAGGTTTCAGCCTGGGCGCTGCTGAAAGCCAATAAAAGCACCAGACTCAAAATCATGCTGATACGCTGGGATACAGTTTCCACGTTGACTCCCCTTGCCAAAAAGCAAACAGATGGGTTTCTTTGTTATTCCCTATCAGATAATGATCGTCCCTGGATCGCGTCATCATGAGGCTGGCTTAAATTCGGATTAAACCGAACAACATAGGGTCAACCCCGGTATAATCGCGCGCCGTCTTTAATCCTTACCCGGTGTAACACCTGTGATTCAACAACTACGCAATGTGGCGATTATAGCCCATGTTGACCATGGAAAAACGACTTTGGTTGACGAACTCCTTAAACAATCCGGCACGCTGGGCGAGCGCTTTGGTGAAATTGAGCGCGTGATGGATTCAAATGATCAGGAAAAGGAGCGGGGTATCACCATTCTGGCGAAAAACACCGCTATTCGCTGGCAGGATTATCGCATCAACATTGTTGACACACCGGGGCACGCCGACTTTGGTGGCGAAGTGGAGCGCGTGTTATCCATGGTGGATTCCGTCTTGTTATTGGTTGACGCTCAGGAAGGGCCAATGCCACAAACCCGTTTTGTCACTCAGAAAGCCTTCAACCACGGCCTCAGGCCAATTGTGGTCGTCAATAAAATTGACAAACCGGGCGCACGCCCAAATTGGGTGGTCGATCAAGTCTTTGACTTATTTGATAATTTGGGCGCAACAGATGAGCAATTGGATTTCCCGGTTATTTACGCCTCAGCCATTAATGGATATGCATCCACTTCAGAGGAAACGCGCGATGGCGATATGACAACGCTGTTTGAAGCCATCATCGCCCATTGTCCGCCGCCCGCCGTGGATCCCGAAGCGCCTTTTCAAATGCAGATATCCAATCTGGACTACAACAGCTATGTTGGCGCAATCGCTATCGGGCGGATTACCCGGGGCATCGCCAAACCCAACCAGAATGTGACGGTGATTCAGCGTGATGGTACGGAATATCGGGGCAAAATCGGCATTGTGTACGGCTATCTCGGGTTAGACAGGCACGAAGTGGAGCAAGCCAGTGCCGGGGATATTGTCGCCATTACCGGTCTGCAAGCACCCAAAGTGTCTGACACCCTGTGCGACCCGGAACAGATCGAACCACTGCCCGCGATGAGCGTGGATGAACCCACCGTCTCCATGACCTTCCAGGTCAATTCATCGCCTTTCGCCGGGCGTGAAGGCAAATATCTGACATCGCGCCAAATCAAGGATCGTTTGGAGCGTGAATTGATTCACAACGTGGCTCTCCGGGTGGAAGAAGGCAGCGACCCGGAAAAATTCAAAGTTTCAGGCCGGGGTGAATTACACCTTTCCGTGCTGATTGAGAATATGCGCCGGGAGGGCTTTGAACTGGCGGTGTCGCGTCCTGAAGTGATTTTACGTGAGATCAACGGAGAACGTTGCGAGCCTTATGAGCAGCTTACCGTTGATATCGAAGAACAACATCAAGGTGCGGTCATGGAAGCACTGGGCGAACGGCGCGGCGCGCTGAAAAACATGACGCCTGACGGCAAAGGCCGCGTACGTCTTGATTATATTGCGCCTTCCCGGGGATTAATTGGCCTGCAAACCGATTTTATGACAATGACCTCGGGCACAGGCCTGATATACCACGTTTTTGACCATTACGGCCCGGCGGCGAGCGGCGGTATCGCAGCGCGTAAGAACGGCGTATTGATCGCCAATGGACAAGGCAAAGTGCTGGCTTATGCACTGTTTAACCTGCAAGAACGGGGGCGCTTGATGGTTTCACCGGGCGATGAAGTCTACGAAGGCCAATTAGTGGGTATCCATTCCCGCGACAATGACCTGGTGGTTAATCCACTGAAAGCCAAACAACTGACCAATGTTCGCGCGGCGGGCAAAGATGACGCACTCATTTTGACACCGCCGATACGGGTCACATTGGAAATGGCGTTAGAATTTATCGAAGACGATGAACTCGTCGAAGTGACGCCAGAAGCCATTCGTCTACGCAAAAAACTGCTGAAAGAACATGAACGCAAACGGGCCTCGCGGGCCATTTAACACAACCTCTAGGACAGGCGTTTTAGCATTCAGCCCTTCTGAACAGTGAGAAACGCCAACCCCTCTATAATGGCGTCAATTTCGCGATTCTGTATGCCATTACCCCAAGCATGAAAATAAACTGCGGACGCTCGCCCTCGCAAACGACCACGCAGTTTATTGCCGGGAAAATTAACGCATGGCTGGAGAGTACAAAATACCGCCCTGGTTCCATTGCGCATTCAAACCACGCGCAATCTTCAAGGGCGACCCCATGCCTACGTTACGTTCAAAAGATTCCGCGTAGTTACCAACCTGCCTGATGATTTGATAGCCCCAGTCATCCGGCAAATTCAGTTTTCTGCCCAAATCCCCCTCAGAGCCTAACAAACGTTTTTGGCCTGGTTTGCCAATTTTTCTCAACCGATTGGCATTAGCGGAGGTCACACCCTGATATTCACCTTCAATCCAGGCATTAACTGTCCATTTGACGACATTAAACCAAGCATCATCACCTTGGCGTACCACAGGACCTAACGGTTCCTTTGAAATCACTTCAGGCAACACCTTCGCCTCATCCGGTTTCTTCAAACCAATCCGCAACGCATACAATTGGGATTGATCCGATACCAGAAAATCACACCGGCCAGAAGAGAAGCCAATGCGGGTCTGGTCAGAAGTATCGAAAGTGACGACTTTATATTCCATATTTCTTTCACGAAAAAAGTCCGCAATTGCCAACTCTGTGGAGGTACCTGCCTGAATACAAGCCGCAGCGCCATCCAATTCGGTGGCACTGTTGACCCCCAATGCTTTGCGCACCATAAAGCCGGCACCGTCATAATAGATAGTACCCGCGAAATTCAATCCCAAAGAGGTATCTCTGGTATGCGTCCAGGTCGTATTACGCGACAAAATATCAATCTCGCCAGATTGCAAAGCGGTAAAGCGTTCTTTAGCCGTCAACGGCTTATACCTGACCTTGGATGCATCACCCAACACCGCCGCCGCAACGCCGCGACACACATCAACATCCAAGCCACTCCAATTGCCTTTTTCATCTTTCTGCGAAAAACCAGCCAGCCCTGTGCTCACGCCGCAATTTAAATAACCTCTGTTCTGTACATCCTGCAAAGTGCCGGCATTCGCCGATGAGGCCACACCTATGCCAGCCAACACCATAGCGGCAATCATTGTTTTCATGTTCAAACTCCTCTTATCAGATTTAGCAACGAAAATGCACCGTGCGGATACCCGACAGACTCAACAGACCCGCCACGATTCATAAACCGTACAGGGGTATAGCATAAAAATCAGTAATGCTGAGTCATTGTGTACTCTGCCAACTCAATCATGACAAATTCAGTAAACTTGTCCGCACACCCTTTTTCAGGAGATACGAAAATATCTCACCGCCATCCTCATCTGCAAAACATCGGATCCCATTTACGCCGCTCAAAACGCCTTTTATTGTCTTCGCAGGCTTGGCGTATCCGCTTGGCATTCTGGGGAGGAACGATCCTGGTCGGTTTGGTTTGCGTACTGTTCGCCAAATTGGCTGAATTAGCGAATCATGCATTCTTACAGCTTGCGGCATTCAATCCGTACCTCCCCTTATTACTGACGCCATGCGGCATACTCGGCATAGTCTGGCTCACCTTCCGTTATTTCCCTGGCGCGCAAGGCAGCGGCATCCCACAAACTTTAGCCGCTTTACAAAGCCACCAGAAAACAACTTTACTGTCATGGCGGATCGCCATCGGTAAAGTGTTATTAACCTTACTGGGATTATTGGCAGGCGGTTCCATTGGCCGACAAGGGCCATCCATCCACATCGGTGCCGCCATCATGTATTCGATGCGGCGTTTAACACGACTGCCAGCAAGCTGCCCTTATCAACACTGGATTATGGCCGGCAGTGCCGCTGGCATGGCCGCCGCATTCAACACACCAATGGCGGGCATGGTGTTTGTGATCGAAGAAATGCGCCGCAGCAGTCAATATCCAATCCATAGCTCAATCATGATCGCTGTTGTGTTAGCCGGTATCGCCGCAATCAGCATAACGGGGCATTACGATTATTTTGGCGTTTTATCGGACAATCCGCCGCCGGACTGGAGGATCTGGTCAATTGCCCCCGTGGTCGGCGTTATTGGCGGCTTACTCGGCGGCTTGTTTGCGCAGACCCTGATCAAAACCACTCAGGTCATAACGCCAATCGCTACGCACGCGCCTTTACGATCAGCTTTCGTTGGCGGCTGGGTGCTCGCCATCATCGCCTTCCTGTCTGACTATAGCGCAAATGGCACAGGTTACCTTGAAGCCCAGGCCATCATCGCCAATACCGCAGAATTTGACCCTTGGTATCCAATCAATAAAGCTTTAGCGACCGCCGCTTCTTTTCTAACCGGCATTCCAGGAGGTATTTTCGCTCCCTCTTTAGCCACAGGCGTCGGTTTAGGCGCTGACCTAGCCTATTGGTGGCCTGTTGCGCCATCAAGCGCGATGATTTTGTTGGGGATGGCCGCTTACTTCACCGGCGTGGTACAGTCGCCTCTGACCGCCGTCGTCATTGTGATTGAAATCACAGCAGAATACGATATGGCGCTGCCTTTGCTGGCGACCGCCGCAATCGCCTATGGCGTATCCCGGCTCGTTTGTCCGCAACCCATTTATCATTCATTAGCGCAAACATTCATCAACAACAAATCATGACGAACATCCCGCCATGAGCAGCACCCGGCTGAACCGCCATTTCCCGACGCCAAAACACACGGTGAAACAATGGAAACCCTAGAAGCCATTGCGCTCATCATGGGTGCCGCCTGGGCATCCGGCATCAATCTATATGCAACCATTCTGGTACTCGGCTGGATGGGTGGCCTTGGACATATTGAATTACCGCCGGATTTACACATCATCACCGATCCGTCCGTGATGTTGGCAGCCGGGATCATGTTCTTCATTGAGTTCTTCGCTGACAAAACACCAGGGGTCGATACCGGTTGGGATGCGATACATACCTTCGTACGCATCCCGGCTGGCGCATTAATGGCGGCTGGCGCGTCCGGCCATCTGGATGCCGGCCCTGTTGTTGAACTGGTTGCCCTGCTGCTTGGCGGCAGCCTGGCGACAGCGAGCCATGTCACGAAAACCAGCAGCCGGATGTTAATCAATACCTCTCCAGAACCCTTCAGTAACTGGACAGCCTCCCTGACAGAAGATTTGTTGGTCATCGGCGGATTATGGACCGCCCTGCACTACCCCATACTCTTTCTGGTCGGCTTAACCCTGTTCATGGTGCTGGTCATCTGGCTATTACCCAAGTTATGGCGAACCATCAGGCGCATTGTTGGTCGAATCAGCCATTGGCTCAGCGGTCAACCCCGGCAAGCGTCACCATTTTCTTCAAACAACCCCGCAAATCAGCATCAACGCAGATCGCGTTTCCATTTACCGCCCAGCAAAAAAACCGATTGATGAAACTACTGTCCACCTTATTATTATTTGCCTTAGTCATTGCGGCCTTATTATGGATACGGTCTGAATCCAAAACCGCACCAGATGTGATACTGAATTTCACCGATGGCACGCGCAAAACCCTGGCTGATTACCGTGGCCAACCAACGCTCATCACTTTTTGGTCGATCAATTGCCCTATCTGCATCAAAGATATCCCTCAATTAACCCAACTGCATGACGGCGGACTCACCGTATTGGCAGTATCCATCCCACAAGATCCCCCGAATGTCGTACTCAGCTTTTTAGACAAACGACCCATTCCCTATCCAACAGCGCTGGATGTCCATGGCGAGGTCAGCCGTGGGTTCGGCAGTGTGCAAGCGACTCCCACGCATTTTCTGCTGGATCCGGATGGAATGATCGCCTTACGCATGCAAGGCGCTATTGACATCACACGCATTAAAGCAACCGAAACCACTTTCCAGACAAGGTGACCCTATGATGCTTAAAGCCTGGCATTTGATTGCCATGGTGACTTGGTTCGCAGGCCTGTTTTACTTGCCTCGCCTCTATGTTTATCACGCCATGAGCAACGACCAAATTTCAATTGATCGCTTCAAAATCATGGAGCGCAAACTGTATTTCGGCATCACCACGCCAGGCGCCGTCACCACATTAATTTTAGGTTTCTGGATGTTATACGACTATGCTTGGGCAGCATTCGGCGGCCAATTATGGTTGACCATGAAATATTTCTTGATCGCCATGCTGACGGCCTACCATATTTACTGCGGTAAACTACTATATGATTTCAAACATGATCGGAACCAACACTCACATGTCTGGTATCGCTGGTTTAATGAAATACCGGTACTCCTATTGATTGCGATTATTTTGCTCGCCGTGTTGAAGCCGGTATAAGTAACCTATGAAAAATCTCCTTATTCCCTTGCTCATCAGCACCCTTTGCCTGACCCAACTCAATGGCTGCGCGCCTCTGGTTTTTGGCGGCATGGTCGCAGGTGCCAACGTCATCCATGATCGCCGCAGCACAGGTGCCTATGTTGACGATAAAGAAATCAAGTTCAAAGCGATCAGCCTACGTGGTGGAAATCCAGACATCTCCGAAAAAACCAATATTGACATCGCGGTTTATAACCAACGCATCCTGTTAACCGGGCAAGCCCCCAACAGGGCCTTATCACAAGCCTTCGCCCAACAGGTCGCCGAGATCCCCCGGGTCCGACATGTCTTCAACGAAATTGAAATTACTGAGGAAGCAAGCTGGTCAGACGCCGTCAGCGATACCTACCTGACTGGTAAGGTCAAAATGGCATTGTTTGATATTGACATTGAAGGATTTGATCCAACCCGGGTATTTGTCACCAGTTCACTGAGTTCAGTTTATCTGATGGGCTTGCTGACCCAACCGGAAATTGACGCTGTAACCGAAAAAGTACGCCACCTTGAAGGCGTAAAACGCGTGGTACGCTTATTTGAACGCATCCAGCCCACTACCGAATAAATGCCTACGTCGCTTAGGCGATATATTCCCAACAGCGGATTTATTAACGGACGCCAGCAGTTGCGTGGCCTATGGCTTTGATAACAGCCGCCAACAAGCCATGCCTGCCGCCGTTTGCTTCCCTCGCCGAACTGAGCAAATCACCCAGCTCGTGCAACTCTGCCGCCAAGATGGAATCCCGCTGATAACACGCGGTAAAGGCACTGGCACGACCGGAGCGACAACGCCAGCCCAAGGCGGCATCATATTGTCCACTGAGCGCCTGCGTCATCGTCTGGAAATTGATCCAGCCAACCGCCTGGCCATTGCATCGCCGGGATTCACAAATCAGGAACTGCAAAATGCCGCCGCTGAACAAGGTTTTTTCTGGCCACCCGATCCCACCAGTGCCGCAACCTGTACGCTCGGCGGCAATCTGGCCTACAACTCCGCCGGACCACGCGCCGTCAAATATGGCACGCCCCGGGAAAATACGCTCGGCCTATCCACCGTAACCGGGCTTGGCGAAAGGTTACGCACCGGCGTAAAAACCACCAAGGGCGTCGTCGGCTATGACTTGACGCGTCTTATCATTGGCTCAGAAGGCACACTGGCGATCATCACCGAAGCGATACTGAAACTCACCCCCAAACCCGCAGCGAAAAGGACGCTGCAAGCCACCTATCAAACGATTGACGCCGCCGCTCAGGCGGTCTCCGCCTTGATGGCTCAACCAATCACACCCTGCGCATTGGAATTCATGGACGCCCAAGCCATCAATATGGTGCGCAACTATGCAGATTTACAACTCTCCAGCAAAGTCACGGCTATGCTGATGATTGAAATCGACGGCTCAATCGAATCTATCGACGCAGACGCTAAAAAGATACAACATATCGCCAGCAACAAAGACTGCCTTAATGTCACGCTGGCCAATACACCAGATGAAATCCGCACACTTTGGCGCGCTCGCAAAGCGCTTTCCCCGGCTTTACGTAACATCGCACCCAAAAAAATCAATGAAGATGTCGCCGTGCCAGTATCCCGATTACCCGAATTGATCAATGGTTTGGAACAATTATCCGCTCGACACGGGATCACAATCGTCAATTTCGGACATGCCGGAAACGGCAATATCCATGTCAATTTATTGCTTGATCCTGACGATAAGACGCAAGCAGAAGCCAGTGCCGCCTGTCTGAGCGATGTCTTTCAGTTAGTTTTGGCGCTTGAAGGCACCCTCTCCGGCGAACACGGCATCGGACGCGTCAAACGCGACTTCATTCACCACGAACTTGATGAACCCGCCATACAGCTAATGCACACCATCAAAAAAGCATTTGACCCGGATAACATCCTTAATCCAGGCGTTGCATTACCTCAAATCAATACCGCCTTACCATAAGAGCATAGAAAATGCCAATGCAATGATTTTACCTGACGACAAAATCATTTAAACGCCGCCATTCCCAGGCTCACTCAGCACCCTCTCTGGACTGTGCTATAGTCAAAAGGTTTAAATTTTCCAATTCTTGGACGCATTTTTGACTGAGATAGCGCTAAACAAAACATCCCGGGGCGAGGCAAACAGCCTGACTTCCGGAAGACGCCATATCTGAAAATGCCCGCCAGACACGGCGGGAATTGTTAACTTTTTTCAAAATATATTGAAGAGGGAGCCATTATGTCTATCAAGCATCCTGTCATTGCCGTTACAGGTTCATCCGGTGCCGGCACAACCACGGTAAAACGTGCTTTTGAACATATTTTCCAACGCGAAAGCATCGAGGCAGCCGTTATAGAAGGCGACAGCTTTCATCGCTATGATCGCGCCGAAATGAAAGTCAAAATGCAGGAAACCGGCTTGAGCCACTTTGGCCCGGAAGCCAACCATTTTGACAAACTGGCCGAACTGTTTAAAACCTATGGCGCAACAGGTAACGGCGAAAAACGTTACTACCTGCATAGCCCGGAAGAAGCCGACGAACATAATGCGCGCCTTGGCACCAGCAAAAAACCTGGCGAATTCACCCCTTGGGAACCATTACCGGAAGCCACCGATCTGTTGTTCTATGAAGGATTGCACGGCTTAGCCAAATCCGATATGGATGATGTGTCGCAACATGTTGATCTGGGCATCGGCGTCGTACCTGTTATTAACCTGGAATGGATTCAAAAAATCCACCGCGACAACGCGGAACGCGGATACAGCGCGGAAGTGATTGTTGATACGATCCTGCGTCGCATGCCTGACTATATCAACCACATCACTCCACAATTTTCCCGCACCGATATCAACTTCCAGCGCATCGCCACTGTCGATACCTCAAACCCATTTATTGCGCGCGATATCCCCACACCGGATGAAAGTTTCGTCGTCATTCGCTTCGCAGATCCAAAGAAATTTGCCATTGACTTCCCTTATCTGATCAGCATGATCCCTAACTCATTCATGTCTCGCCGCAACACCATGGTCGTGCCCGGCGGCAAAATGGGCTATGCCATGGAAATTATTCTGGCGCCGATCATTGATCAAATGATGGCTGCGCGCCGCTAACACGTCATCCCTCAACTACAGGCAGGGCGAAAACCCTGCCCTCCCCAGCACACCCTTGGCAACATGCCATATACCGACCCGGGCATATAGACAACAACAACCATCATCCGCTGTTCCCAAGCTTTGGAGGCGCTGGAAACAGCTACGCTAAACTGCTGGAATCCCCAACGCTTCCTGAAAAAACGCTGGCTGGGCCAACGCCGCTTGATGAATGGCTTCATTGTAATATTGAGTGGCGAACGACTTACGCGCGACATCTGCCTGACGAAAATCCAGCGGCAGCGCCTGTTTAGCAGACATTGTGGCAGACCACCAACCCGTTGGATATACCGGCTGTGGGAAAAATAAAGTCCGTGGCTGACTAAAACCACCTTCCAAAAGCCGGTGGTGCATATTGCGGATCAGCGGCATATGGGCGATTGGCGACTCACTTTGCTGAATGAATAATCCGTTATCCGCCAAAGCAGAGCAACATGCCTGATAAAAATCAGCGGTATACAAAACTTCACCCGGGCCAATGGGATCCGTTGAATCGATAATAATCACATCCAGTGAACCCGCCTTGCTGGCCTTGATCCATTCAATGCCATCCACATATAACAAATTGGCACGCGGATCCTTATTTGAAGCGCACAACTCAGGAAAATACTGCTCAGCCGCCTGAGTGACAACCTCATCAATATCAATCTGCGTCACCTGCTGCACTTCTGGATGCTTCAAGACTTCATGCAAAGTACCGCAATCCCCTCCGCCAATAATCGCAACCCGCTGAGGGTTTGGGTGGGTGAATAACACCGGATGCGCCATCATTTCATGATAAATGAAATTATCCTTGCTACTCAGCATAATGAAACCATCAATCACCATCAATTTGCCATAATTGACCGTGTCATAGACTTCAATTTTCTGGTACGGCGACTGCTCGCAAAACACCCGCTCACGAATCTCTAAAGAGAATGCTGAGCGATCATCTAAATCGAATTCAGTAAACCAACCATTATCGTTATGATGCAAATTCATAAATGTATTTTCACGCCGAGAAAATGAAATTCCAGCTAAGACAAGCCAGCCAATTGATCCACCATGGCGGCATCATCGCCTACCCGACTGAAGCCGTCTATGGCTTGGGATGCGATCCTTTCAACATGGACGCCGTCAAACGTTTGCTGGAAATCAAGCAACGCCCCATGCACAAAGGCTTGATCTTGATCGCCAGTCACGTAGAACAACTCAAACCCTTTATCGAATGGCAGGCAGAATCTATGGACAGGGTGCGAACAAGCTGGCCTGGCCCCTATACTTGGCTCCTACCTGCCAAAACAGACTTACCCCCCTGGATTCATGGCGACCGGGCAACCGTCGCATGCCGAGTGACTGCTCACCCACTCGCCGCCGGGCTGTGCCATGCCGCCAATAGCGCGCTCATCTCAACCAGCGCCAATCAAACCGGACAGCAACCCGCCAAATCCGCGTTACAAGTCCGGTTACGCTGCCCAGAAGTTGACAGGATATTACACGGCGAACTAGGTGGTTTGAAAAAGCCAACCCGAATCAGAGACGCGCTGACCGGCGTATATATCCGATAAAAACAGAACGCCTTTAAGCGGTATCGTCAAAAGGCTGCCTTTTTAAGGCCGTACAGCCCGCATGAGTGGGAATTAAACAATCTGTTGGACAGGCGATTGGGTGATTAGACAGATCATCTGCCAATACACCCAATATGAACACGCCATTAATCAGCCGCTAACGCCGCTTTGGCTTTCTCCGCCAATTGGGTGAAAGCCGCCATATCATGCACGGCGATATCCGCTAACATTTTGCGATCCACTTCAATGCCTGCTTTGCTCAACCCATTAATAAACCGACTGTATGACATATCGTTCATCCGGGCGGCGGCATTAATCCGCTGAATCCACAAAGCGCGGAATTGACGCTTCTTTTGCCGACGGTCACGATAAGCATACTGACCTGCTTTGATCACCGCCTGCTTGGCGACGCGATAAACTTTACTGCGCGCACCATAGTAGCCTTTAGCCTGACCGAGGACTTTCTTATGCTTGGCGTGCGCCTGCACGCCGCGTTTTACTCTTGGCATCTTTTAAAATCTCCGCTTAATCAGACGTAGGGCATCATACGACGTGCAGCAGCGACGTCATTCTTATGCAGCATAACCGGTGAACGTAACTGGCGCTTACGCTTGGTGGTTTTCTTTGTCAGAATATGCCGACGGTGGGATTGATTACGTTTAATGCCGCCAGCAGAAGCGCGGAAGCGCTTCGCGGCGCCGCGAAGGGTTTTAATTTTAGGCATTTTATTTCTCCTGTTAATAGAGTTTTCATGAAATGACCCAGGCAATGCCAATAGCCCGGCCATCCAGCAAGAAGCCCCGATTGAATCGGGGCCTTAATCGTCACGCAAAATCATCGTTGGGATATAGAGCGCACTTGGTTTGCGGCCATCCGCCGCCAATGGTTACTTTTTCTTCTGCGGCGCCAACACCATCACCATTTGCCGTCCTTCCATGATCGGCTTTTGCTCCACCTGGGCGATTAATTCCAAATCAGATTCAACCCGCCGCAGCAAATCAAGCCCTAACTCACGGTGCGCATGTTCGCGTCCCCTGAAGCGCATGGTCACTTTAACCTTATCACCCGCCTCAAGAAATTTCTGCATGTTACGCATCTTGACATTGTAATCGCCAATATCCGTTCCAGGGCGGAATTTGATTTCTTTAATTTGAACCTGTTTTTGTTTTTTACGCGCTTCCTGACGCTGTTTCTTTTGCTCAAAAACAAACTTACCATAGTCCATGACGCGGCACACCGGTGGCTCCGCGTTGGGCACAATCTCAACCAAATCGAGACTGGCCGCAGTCGCCTTCTGCAAGGCTTCTTCTCTCGTCACAATACCTATCTGATCACCATCCGCCCCAATCAGCCGGACCTCTGGCGCTGTAATATCATTATTCAGACGATTTCGCTTATCTTGTTTGGCGATAGCCTGGTTCCTCCACAAAAAATTTCATCAGAATCTTAAAAAGCCTTGATATAGCGAACCCGGGATAAATACTCAACCACGCCGGGCAACTTCAGACTTCAAACAGGCTGAACATTCGTCCAGCGACATACCGCCAAGATCCTTACCAGCCCGCGTCCTGACCGCGACCTTGCCTTCCCGCACTTCGCGATCACCCACTACCAATAGGTAAGGAATTTTATGCAATGTATGCTCTCTGATTTTAAAACCTATTTTTTCATTTCTCAAGTCAGTGACGACACGTAACCCATTGCCCTGTAATGTCTTTGCCACATGCTCGCTAAACGGTGCCTGTTTGGTCGTAATATTCATGATCACTGCCTGCACAGGCGCAAGCCAGAGTGGAAAATCACCGGCATAATGTTCAATCAGAATGCCAATAAAACGTTCTAATGAACCCAGGATGGCGCGATGCAGCATGACCGGCGCACGCTTGCTATTATCCTCAGCAATATAAGTCGCTCCCAAACGGGTCGGCATGGAAAAGTCCAATTGGATAGTGCCTAATTGCCAGACTCGACTCAGACAATCCCGCAAAGAAAACTCAATCTTCGGGCCATAAAAGGCCCCCTCGCCCGGCTGCAACTCCCAATCCAGATGACGCGCATTCAACGCATCTTCCAAAGCTTTTTCAGCCTTATCCCACAAGGCATCGTCACCGACGCGTTTTTCTGGGCGGGTGGACAACTTGATCAAAACATCCTCAAAGCCAAAATCCCGGTAAACCTCAAATAACAAATCCGTGAAAGCCAGCACTTCAGATAGCACCTGCTCTTCAGTGCAAAAAATATGCGCATCATCCTGAACAAAATTACGCACCCGCATCAGGCCATGCAAAGTACCAGACGGTTCATTACGATGGCAGGCACCAAACTCTGCCAGACGCAATGGCAGATCACGATAGCTCCTCAAACCCTGATTATAGATTTGGACATGCGCGGGACAGTTCATTGGCTTAATCGCGTAATCACGATTTTCCGAAGATGTCGTAAAAATCATGTCGCCAAATTTATCCCAATGGCCCGACTTCTCCCATAGACTGCGGTCAAGCACTTGAGGTGTATGCACTTCCTGATAACCCGAACTGTGTAATTTATCGCGGATATATTGCTGCACTGTCAGATAAATCTGCCAGCCTTTATCATGCCAAAACACCATCCCTGGCGCTTCTTCTTGCATATGAAACAGATCCAATGCTTTACCGATCTTACGATGATCCCGTTTTTCAGCCTCATCCAGACGACGCAAATGGGCCTTCAATGCTTTTTTGTCACCCCAAGCCGTGCCATATATCCGCTGCAACATTTGATTCTTCGCATCGCCACGCCAATAAGCGCCAGCCAGCTTCGTCAGTTTAAACGCTTTAGGCAGCTTGCCCGTACTGGGTAAATGTGGTCCGCGACACACATCAAACCAGTCTCCCTGGCGATAAATTGAGATTTGTTGATCAGCAGGAATCGCGTCAATAATTTCAACTTTATAGTGCTCGCCAATCTCCGCAAACATCTGCTTTGCCTGATCACGATCCCATACTTCACGTTGAATCGGTAAATCACGCTCAATAATTTCACGCATGCGATTTTCAATATTTTCCAAATCAACCGGCGTAAACCGTTCATCCCGCGCAAAATCATAATAAAAACCATCTTCAATGGCTGGCCCAATCGTAACCTGAGTACCCGGATACAACTCCTGTACGGCTTGCGCCATCACATGAGCCGCATCATGCCGAATTAACGCCAACGCATCCTCATCCTTGGCGGTCACAATGGATAATTCAACATCATTTTCAATAACGAATGAAACATCCAACAATTCATGATTAATCTTACCGGCCAATGCTGCTTTGGCCAGACCAGGACCTATATCAGCGGCGACATCAATGATGGACACAGGGTGATCGAAATGACGTTGCGAGCCATCCGGCAAAGTAACAAGGGGCATCAGATAAAACTCCAGCTAAGATAATCCTTAATAAAAAACTCATTCACTTATGGGGTTTCAACAAACAAAAGCATTTTTTGGAAATGGGGAGTATAAATACCCTGTTCATCAAAGCAATTTATCCACTCTCTGCTTTAATTTACCCCGATCAACCCAGTCATTCAGCGGATTACGCATCCAGGTATTCGCCCAAGCATAAGTCCAAACAAACTGCGTCGCTTCATATAATTGACCCAATAGCATATCACTTGGGCTTGCCTCGCTTGGAAAAACATTGCGTATTTCTAACAGAACCCGACCTGCCGCTGCCTGCTGACGCCAGTCCAATTCACATGCCGCAAATTCAACGCGACAAGAACGGCAAAACATAACGCCCGAATCCAAAGCATCAGCCCAATCGACAAAGCGGCTTCGACACTGAGGGCAACGCGGTTTAACCGTATTTTCACCGACCTGGACCACGCATTCCTCAAATGGCCCATGCAAGGCGATATGGCAAAAAGCCATATCCTCAGCATCCGTCGGTTCAAAACGTAAATGCGGCGAACAACCCGCATACACAATATGACGAGAAAAATTCGGCCCGGCCCATAACACACGATAACTCAGGTTATCGACTATCACCCCACCTGATACGCCAAGCGTATCAAGCACCCTATGCGCAACGCCCAAATCACAAGTATCTTGGACATTTTGTGGCGTCAGATACAAACTACCCTGCATTAACTCACCAAAATCTAAAACGACTTAACATGAAATGGTTATTAACTCGACTCATCCGTTTTTATCAATTATTTATCAGCCCCATACTTGGCAGCAATTGCCGCTATTTACCGACATGCTCAGCCTACACGATGGAAGCGATTGAAAAATGGGGCGCATGGCGTGGACTTTGGCTAGGCATAAAACGCCTGAGCCGTTGTCATCCATGGGGCGGGGATGGCTATGATCCAGTGCCAAACCCTGACTCTCAACAAAGAAAGGAGCACTGAATATGCGCTATACCGAACAGCAAACCACGGAAACAAACCATGGAATAATTTACTCGCAATCTGAGGGATTGCATTTCATGCTTAACTTCACCGTCAGTCTGGCGCTGGTCATCGGCATCATTTTATGGATATTAGGACGGCACGGTAAAATTTTATGGTTGCAAGTATGGAGTGTCGGATTAATCCTCTGCAGTATCGTTTATCTGGTCGCAGCAACCTTGGGGTGGATCACTTAAGACACTCATTCAACAATCGACCCAAGCATTCTGTTTTGTACTGTTCTCTGAAGATATGATGTTATATAGTTGCAAATCATGAAAAACACGCCATGCAACGTAAGCTCCAAGCGTGTTGATGCGCATCAATCTGGGAGGAATACAAGTGCGTAAATTATTGTTATTGTTATCATTGCTGGCCCCGACTCTGGCCATGGCTGAGCCTTTGCGGGTTTTTGCCAGCGTGATCCCGATTCAGACTTTCGTGCAAAAAGTCGGCGGCAAACATGTGGACGCCAGGGTGATGGTGCGTCCAGGCTTTAGCCCACATACTTACGAACCCACCCCGCAACAGATTAGTGCGCTGTCCAGCGCCGTGTTGTACGTGCGCACCGGCGTTCCTTATGAAAAAGTCTGGATGAATAGAATCCGCGCAGCCAGTCCAAGGATGCAAGTGCTTGATGCCCGTGCAGGCATTGATTTGCGAGAGATAGAAGCACATGGGCATGACGAACATGAACATACCGATGAACATCATGACGAACATGCATCTGCGCACGAAGACCACCATGAACAAGACCCACATGTATGGGTCAGCCCTCCGTTAGTCAAGCATATGATTGGTCAAATCCGTGATAGGCTGATTGCACTGGATCCCGATCACGCCGCCGATTTCACTCGTAATCATGATGCATTAGCGGCTGAATTAAATGCTCTGGATACCGAACTGCATACGCTCTTGGATCCACTGCCCAACCGGAAATTCATGGTGTTTCATCCGGCTTGGGGTTATTTCGCGGATACTTATCGGCTTATTCAGACGCCAATCGAAAATCAGGGTAAGCGCCCTGGCCCCCGTGCTTTAGCAGCATTGATTGATCAAGCAAAGCATGAAGGGATTAAAATCATCTTCGTACAACCTCAATTTGATAAGCGGCAGGCGCGCCAGGTGGCGAAAGCTATAGGTGGTGCCGTGGTCGCCGTTGATCCATTGGCTGCGGATTACATTGATAATTTACGGCGGGTCGGACAGCAATTTGCTCAGGCGCTTCAGCCTTAAATAACCGGCTTTGAGCTTGCTGGTGAAATGATGGCTTATCTGCGATATTAATGCAGTGCTTCGGTGGTTCTGGCGCATTGTAAGGAGGAATTTGTGAATAACAAAACGCTTTCTCAAATGCTGGAAAAGGCCGAGGCGCTGTGCCATGAACGCGGCGTGCGGTTAACCCAGCAACGCAAAGCCGTGCTGCAATTGCTGTGCGCATCAGATAAGCCTCTCAGCGCTTACGAACTGTTAGATCGTATGCGTGGCCTGATCAAGAATCCCGCGCCGCCAACAGTCTATCGGGCACTGGACTTTTTGCTTGAGCAGGGCCTGGCACACAAGCTTGAAAGTTTGCATGCTTACGTCAGCTGCACCCACCCAGAGCATTCTCACGCCAGCCAATTCCTGATTTGCGATGATTGCGGTGAAGTCGCCGAAATTGAAGACCCCGGCGTGACGAAAAACCTGAAAGCACTTGGTGAGACAATCGGGTTCCGCACCAAACGGCCCGTCGTTGAAGTGTTGGGCACCTGTGGCCAGTGCATTGAGAAATCCAGCAATCCGGCTTGAATCGCATACTTTCATCCCTGTTTATCCAAACAAAAAGGAGACTTTCGTTATGCGTTTGCAAACTATCGCTTTGACCGCTTCTTTATTAACACCTCTGCTCTTTATCGTGCCTACGGCATCGGCAAGTGAAAGACACACACATGATGAAGAGCACCATTACCATCACCAACAAGGCGCGCATGTTCACGGTATGGCTAAACTGAATCTGGCGCTCGAAGGCAAGGAAACGCACATCGAACTGGATAGCCCGGCTGCGAACATTGTGGGTTTTGAACATGCGCCTTCATCCCAAGCTGAACATGCCGCCTTAGATAAGGCGGTGGGGACATTACAGCACGGTGATCACTTATTTCAGTTCAATGGCGCAGCGGGCTGCCGGATGGAAAAAGCGATGATTCGTTCCGCACTGTTGGGTGAAGCACATGACGAGCACTCGCATGATCACGATCCTCACCATGAGGCGGACAGGCATGAACATGAAGAACACAGAGAGAAAGAAACCCACTCGGACATCAAGGTCGTGTATCACTTTGAGTGTCGTCAGCCAAGCAAGCTGGACCAATTGACAGTCGAATTATTTGAAACCTTTCCTGCGATGGAACAACTTGAGGTTCAATATGTCATTGCTGGCAAGCAGGGCGCGGTGGAACTGACTGCGAGAAACCCTGTCGTCAAATTTTGAGTCTTTGACGACAGGCACCCAATGCAGATCATTATTGGAAACCCGGTCAGTTTTTACGCCTACCATAAACGGCAAAAAAACCCAGGTCAGTCCCAGTTCAGTGCGCCGCCTGTCTGATATTCCGTCACTCGGGTTTCAAAAAAATTCTTTTCCTTTTTCAAATCCAAGACTTCTGACATCCAAGGGAATGGATTGTTGGCACCCGCATACTGTTCCGGCAAGCCAATTTGCGCACAACGACGATTCGCAATGAATTGCAGGTATTCGGCGAACATAGAAGCATTCAGACCCAAAATACCGCGTGGCATCGTATCGTGCGCATACTGAGTCTCCAACTCAACCGCCTCTTTGATCATCTTAATCATTTCCGCTTTAAACGTATCCGTCCATAAATGGGGATTTTCCAGTTTGATTTGATTGATCACATCAATGCCGAAATTCATATGCATGGATTCATCCCGCAGGATGTATTGGAATTGCTCCGCTGTGCCGGTCATCTTATTACGCCGCCCCATGCTAAGAATTTGAGTGAAGCCGACATAAAAAAAGATGCCTTCGAAAATGACATAGAAAGCGATTAATTCCCGCAGCAGCGTCTGATCATTTTCCAACGTGCCGGTGCAGAATTCAGGATCAGCCAAATGCCGGGTGAAAGGCAGCGCCCATTCCGCCTTGCGCGCGACTGCAGGCACCTCCCGATACATATTGAAGACTTCGCCCTCGTCCAGCCCCAGTGATTCAATCACATATTGATAAGCGTGCGTATGCAGCGCCTCCTCAAAGGCCTGACGCAACAAGTATTGGCGGCATTCGGGGTTGGTGATGTGGCGATAGACAGCCAACACTAAGTTGTTCGCCACCAACGAATCAGCGGTTGAAAAAAAGCCAAGGTTACGTTTGATGATCATACGCTCATCTTCGCTCAATCCATCCGCTGCTTTCCATAATGCGATATCCGCATTCATATTGATTTCTTGCGGCATCCAATGGTTGGCGCAACCATCCAGATATTTTCGCCAGGCCCATTCATATTTAAACGGCACCAGTTGATTTAGATCAGCGCGACAATTAATGATTCTTTTATCATCGACGCAAATCCGGCTGGCCCCCATTTCCAGTTGCTCAAGACCGCTCGCGCCCCCCTGTCCTGGCACTGTCGGATCCAAATCAACTTCAACGGAATTGTCCACAATCTGCTGGGTGGCAACCTGAGGCGATGAACCATGAATTTTGTGTTTTTGCTCGCTGGCTGGCGGTATCTTTTTTGTTGCCGTTGCAATATTTAATGGGTCATCCCAATTCAACATCATGTGTTTCTCCAGGGGTTTTATTGTGAGTCTGAGAAGGCTGGGTCGTCGCTTCAGGCAATCGCATCAAGCGGCGGCATTTTGCCGTGGACTTTATTGGGTTGTGGGCGTTTTACGCATGCTGAGTGGTATCTTTTGCAGAAAGATGGGGCATATTTTTAAGTGAATCTCAAATGGGGAATATGCATCTTGCCAGCATCTTTCCTGATTGAGGCTATCTTACATGATTATCTTTGCCTGGGTTATCTGTGTACAATCCAAATCACTTTGGAAGCATATAAGAAGTGTAAACAATGATTGACTTGGTGCTGATACAAGGATTGATGGACTGGGAATGGTGGGGGTTGGTGTTGTTCACTTTGGTGGCGACGCATATCACCATTATTTCGGTGACTGTTTATTTACACCGCTGCCAAGCCCACCGTGCATTGGATATGCACCCAGTGCTAGCACATTTTTTCCGCGCCTGGCTGTGGTTGACTACCGGCATGGAGACACATGAATGGGTGGCGGTGCATCGTTATCATCACGCGCGTTGTGAGACGCCAGAAGACCCACACAGTCCGCAGGTTTTAGGCATCAGGAAAGTCTTGTGGCAAGGCGCTGAGTTATATGGTGACGCAACACATAACAAGCCCGTCGTGGAACGTTATCGCCATGGAACCCCTGATGACTGGTTGAGCCGACAGGTATACAGCTTGAATTATCTTGGCGTGACGTTAATGTTGTTGATTGACGTGCTGTTGTTTGGCATTCCCGGCATTGTCGTATGGGCTGTGCAAATGTTGTGGATCCCATTTTTTGCGGCGGGCGTGATTAATGGCCTCGGGCATTATTGGGGCTATCGTAATTTTGATTCACCCGATGCATCAACCAATCTGATCCCATGGGGAATATTGATTGGCGGCGAAGAGATGCACAACAACCATCATGCACACCCAAGTTCAGCAAAATTATCCGCACAATGGTGGGAATTTGATATTGGCTGGTTTTATATCCGCCTGTTTGAATGGGTCGGCCTTACGAAAGTACGCCGGGTGGCGCAGCGACCCGTGATTCAGCAAGACCATACAGCCATTGATATGAATACCGTTAAGGCGGTCGTCCAACATCGCATGCATGTGCTGGCAAATTACGCACGCGAGGTCATACAACCAGTGATCCGCACGGAGTTATACCGCAGTGAGCGGCAATGCCGTGGGATAGTGAATCAGGCGCGCAGATTATTGGCCAGCGACCGTTTGGATGCGGTTGGCCGACAGCGTTTGAACACCATCCTGGAAAAAAGCCAGGCATTGGCTACGGTGCATCAATACCGTTGCCGCTTACGCGATATCTGGGAACGCAGCGCATCCAATCAGGAAGTATTGCTGAAATCTTTACAACGTTGGTGTAAAGATGCCGAAGAAACTGGCATTGAAGTGTTGCAGGATTTTGCGCGTTCTTTGCGCAATTATCGACCAGCGCCGGGATTATCATGAAACCGTTTCCCGGTCAACCTGATAGTTGCCTGACCTCAACGTAAGTTGCGTCCGAATATTCGCCTGCGAGTGCGGCCCCGCTGGTAACGTTGGGCCATTTTGGCGCGTTCGCAGGCTTGTTTCATCATTTTATCCTGACAGCCGACTTCCTGTTCAGTACTGGCAGGCTGGCGCTGAATATAATCCCCGTCCGGCTGCATCTCCCAAGCATTGCGTTGATCCTGCCATTGGGTGTCCAACAGGGCACGTAAGTCCTTGCGCAAACCCGGATGCTCAACTGGCGCAACCACCTCGACCCGGGATTCCAGGTTGCGTTTCATGATGTCGGCGGAGCCAATAAAGTATTCCTCATTACCCTGGTTATGGAAGTAATAGATGCGGGTATGTTCGAGGAAGCGCCCAACCACGCTGATCACCCGTATATTGTCAGAGATGCCCGCCAAACCCGGGCGTAATCGGCAAGTGTCGCGTACGATCAGATCGATTTTGACGCCCGCCTGACCCGCTTTATATAAAGCATGGGTGATGTCGGCATCTTCCAGAGCGTTCATTTTGAATTGGATGTGGCCGGGCAGATCGTCGCTGTGTTGTTTACGCTCGCGCTCAATGCGCGCCAACAGCGATGATTTCAGCACTTTCGGTGCTGGCAGTAATTTGCGATATTGGCGCTCCGGGGTATAGCCAGTCGTGAGGTAATTAAACAACTCGGTTGCGTCAATACCCATCTCTTCGTCATTCGTCAGCATGCCAAGGTCGGAATACAAACGCGCCGTGCCAGCATGGTAGTTGCCCGTGCCAATATGCAGGTAGCGGCGGAGGCCATTATAATCTTTGCGCACCACTAAAACGATTTTGGAATGCGTCTTCAGTCCGACAACACCATAAGTGACATGGACGCCAGCTTCTTCCATGCGTGTGGCCCAGCGGATGTTAGCAGCCTCATCGAAACGCGCTTTCAATTCCACCACCACGGCGACCTGCTTACCATTGCGCGCCGCCTGTATCAAGCAATCGACGACCTTGGTGTCACTGGAAGTACGATACAAGGTCATTTTCACCGCGCGCACTTTAGGATCATTGGCGGCTTCTTTAAGAAAGCGTTCTACCGACGACCCAAATGCATCATAAGGGTGGTGTAGCAAGAATGGGCCATATTTGCGAATCGCGTGAAAAATGTTGTTGTTGGCACGCAGTTCCGGGTGATCAACGGATTGAAAGGGGGCATCGTGCAATTCCGGGAAATCCAATGCGACCAATTGAAACAGGTCGCGCATGGCCAGCATGTCACCTCCCGCATTGAAAACATCGGTTTGTTCATCCAGGCCAAGTTCGGCAGCGAGCATGCCGCGCGCCGTTTCGTCCATATCCCCTTGGACCTGCAGGCGCACGATCGGCGCGAAACGGCGTTCTCTTAATTCGGATTCGATCATCGCCAACAAGTCATCAGCATGTTCCTCATCGCGCTCGGTATTGGCGTTCCGGGTAACGCGGAAAACATTGCTGGATAGCACTTCCATTTCCGGCAACAGCATATGCAGGTTGTGTTTAATCACGTCTTCCAACGCAATAAAGTGCAGGCTGTACGGCAATTGAATAAAACGGGAAACCTCGTCGCCGATAGGGATCTTGATCCGGGTCAGCGAGGCTTTACCCTCTTCATCTGTGTAACGCACCTGCACCAATAAGTTGAGAGACAGATTGGAGATAAAAGGGAAAGGATGGGCCGAGTCAATGGATTGTGGTGTGATCAGCGGGAAAATATTGTCATGGAAATGGCGGCGTAAGAATTCGGTTTGCCGGGTGTCTAATTCTTCATAACGCAGAATAGAAATATCGTATTCGCGCAATGCTTCCAACAATTCGTGCAGAATACGGTATTGGTGTTGTTCTATGTCGCGTACTTCAGCATAACACTCGGTGATCTGCTGTTTAGCCGTACGACCATCGACCGTGCGCACCGTGATGCCTGCACCAACCTGTTGTTTCAGGCCACCGATCCGTTTCATGAAAAATTCATCCAGATTCGAGCTGACGATAGCAAGGAATTTGAGTCGCTCCAGCAACGGATTACGCGTATCTTCAGCTTCATGCAGCACCCGGCGGTTGAAAGCCAACCAAGTCAGTTCGCGGTTCAGATAAAGCGAAGGATCGTTTAAGTCCAGCGTAGGGGATTGTTCAGGCGTTGGGTGATTCATGCGTGTTCATTCAGCGAAAGGGGCGGTAGGAAGAGAAAAGTGATTTTCTTGATTTATACGCAGGTTATTTATGGCGATCCATATAGGACTTGACGCCATATCCGCCGCCAAAACCACCGATAAATGCAATGAATAGCTTTAGGGTTTCTTCGTACAACGCCTTATCGGCAAGAACGAGAAATACTGTTAGAGACATGAATAACATGACAAAAATGGTCACATAAATAAGCGCATATTTTCGAGAGGCCTTGGAATCCTCAAATGCCCGTTCATCGCTCTTTAAGGAATGATCTAATATTTTGTCAATGTAGCCTTCAGTCAGTTTATCGGCGAGTGGGTTTGGCGTTGGGCCAAACCGTTGCATTGACATACCAATTTCAACCACCCTTTTTGCATCTGGCGGCAATTTCTCAAGTACATCGCTTACACTGCCATTATCATTGGTATCTTGGGATTTGGAAGCTTGTTCTGGACTGATAAGTTTTTTCTTTTCTTCCTCAGTCATCGCCAAGGCCCGAAAATAGATGATTTGGTATATGACGTTCTAATACATGCTCAATTTTTTTGTTCAGTTCTGATTCAATAAAGGTGGCAGAGGCAGTACGAACGAGTTCACTAAAATCATGGTCATCAAGCGTGCCGTCACGCCTGAGGCGCACCAGGTATTTTATGAAATTGGTAAAGCCTTCAGTGCGCTTAGTGGTGTCCGTAAACACAGAAATCCTTCTCCTTGGTTCAGAGAGTAGCGCGAATGGCGCAGAATATTTTTGCGTGTTCATTGGATAACTCACTGAATAAAAAGGGAATTCAAGTTTTTTAATCATTGGGCTTTAGCATAAGCATATCATTACTTTCGTCATTCTTGGTCACTGATTCCCAGATCATTTGCCGTATTCAACATGCAATACGGTATGCTCGCCAGCGGCTTCTGGCTGGGAGTGAATAGCGATTTCACTCACTTGGGATCCTGATGTTCGGGGTCATTGGATACGACTCAAATTACTTTATTACTGTTATGCCTATACCGACATTGCCTGAAACCGTTGCTGCGGTTGACTTGGGTTCTAATAGTTTCCACATGGTGGTAGCTCGTTTGGATCAGAATCAATTGGTGATTGTGGATCGTCTGCGCAGTTCGGTGCGTTTGGGCGCTGGATTGAATGCGGACAAATCGCTTGATCCGGTGGTGCGGCGCGGCGCACTGGATTGCCTGGCGCGTTTCGGTCAACGTTTGAGCGGTTTGCCAGCAGGTACGGTGCGCGCGGTCGGCACCAATACGATGCGCCAGATTCAGGATGGTGGTGATTTTCTACGCGCGGCCAATCAAGCATTGGGTCATGAAATTGAGATTATTTCCGGCCAGGAAGAGGCCCGTTTGGTGTATCTCGGGGTGGCGCATGGGCTGGCTGTCAGCGAAGGTCGCCGTCTGGTGATTGATATTGGCGGCGGCAGCACAGAATTAGTGCTGGGTGAGGGCATGTCGTCCGCCCAGTGTGACAGTCTGTATATGGGCTGCGTCAGTCTCACGCGCTGGGTGTTTGCGGACGGAGTGATTAATGCGGAGAACATGCGCCGGGCCATGTTGCGTTGCGCATTGGAAGTGCGTCCGGTCAAACGGCATTACCGGCAGGATCAATGGCGAACCGCCGTGGGTAGTTCGGGTACGATCAAAAGCATCGGTAAGGTAGTGAGGGCAAACGGTTGGTGTGATGAAGGGATCAGCGCGGACAGTCTGGCGGAATTGCGACGGGCGCTACTGGAGTTCGGCCATATTTCAGCGATTGACCTGCCAGGCCTGACGGATGAGCGACGACCTGTCTTCGTCGGCGGGGTCGCCGTTCTAAGCGCCTTATTTGATGCGCTACGCATCGAACATTTGCATGTTTCCGATGCCGCCTTACGTGAAGGCTTATTGTACCAGTTGCTGGGTTATATCCGGCATCATGATGTGCGTGACCAGACGGTCGCCTCCTTAATTCAGCGCTTCTCCATTGATCGGGGACAAGTACAACGGGTGAATGGGACCGCGATGGAGTTATTTGATCAAATAGCGGATGTCTGGGGATTTGGTCAGGATGAGCGTAAGTTACTGGAATGGGCATGCTGTCTGCATGAAATCGGCTTGAGTCTTTCCCACAACGGCTTTCATAAACATGGCGCTTATATCGTGCGCAACGCGGATTTGCCGGGGTTTTCACGCCAACAACAAGCCCGATTGGCAGTGCTGGTGCGTAATCATCGACGCAAGTTCAATCGTGATTGTTTTGATGAGTTGCCCGAATCCATCCGTTTGACCATGCAACGGCTGTGTATTCCGCTGCGCCTGGCGGTATTACTGCATCGAGGCCGATCAACGAATACCAAACCAACCTTGTCTTTAAAGATTAAGGACAATCAGATCCGGGTAGTGATGTCGGGTAATGATCTGTTGAATTACCCATTGACCCGCACTGAATTAGGATGTGAGGTGGATTACTTGGCTCCAGCCGGGCTACGACTGATATTACCGGAATAAATACCCGGTCAATCTTTCTGGATTGGAATGCAATCAGCGGTTCCAGTCATGTGATTCTGGTCATCCAGATAGACCAAGCGCGGCTTATGCGTTTCCGCCTCCTGCGCCGAATAATAACCGTAAGCACAAATAATGATGCGATCACCCGGTTGCACCAAACGCGCCGCAGCACCATTGATGGAGATTGTGCCTGAACCGGCCTCAGCCCGAATGACGTAGGTCGTGAAACGTTCGCCGTTGTTGATGTTGTAAATTTCGATATGCTCGTGTTCGCGGATATCGGAAGTCGCCAACAGCGCATCATCAATCGCGCAGGAACCCTCATATTGCAGCTCGGCCCGGGTGACGCAAGCTTTATGGAGTTTTGCTCTGAGTAAGTTGAATTGCATGCTTCTTAAAAATATCAATTATAAAGTGGATGGTGAAATATCCTCCGCCAGGTGCGGCAGGTGCTTTAATCAATCAGGTTCGCCCGAGAAGCCTTTGCTCTTTGGACTAAGCGCCAAGTATTCACCTTCTCCGTCATTAAAGTGACTTATTTCCTAGTATAAGCGAATACTCCGCCTTTATTGATTAAGCATTTGAATTTTAGTGTTTGCTATGATGAACGCTGTTGCGATAAAAACCTCTTCACCATTCGGTTTAATCAAGGTGAAAATCCAGCATTATAACCTTGACAGACTTAATGGTGTGAATTCAGCGAATCCCTTAAAATTCCGGTCATATTTTTGACTTGGAATGACACAGAGGTGGATTATGCTTGAATCTTATCGCCAGCATGTTGAGGAACGTGCTCAGCAAGGGATCCCTCCATTACCTTTGACCGCTGAGCAGGTCGGTGATCTGGTCGAGTTAATGAAAAAACCACCGGTCGGGCAAAAGGATGTCCTGTTAGATCTGCTGGCTAACCGTGTGCCCCCTGGCGTGGATGACGCCGCTTATGTCAAAGCAGCATTTTTATCCGCCATCGCCAAAGGCGAAACAGCTTGTCCTTTGATTGAACCCACCAAAGCGGTGGAACTGCTTGGCACTATGTTGGGCGGCTACAACATTCAGCCATTGATTGACTTGCTGGATGATCAGAAACTGGCTGCCCACGCCGCTGAACAACTGAAAAATACGCTGTTGATGTTTGACGCATTCCACGATGTGGAAGAAAAAGCCAAGGCAGGCAATGCGCAAGCTCAAGCCGTGCTGCAATCCTGGGCAGATGCTGAATGGTTCACTCGCAGACCTGCGACACCGGAAAGCATCAAAATCACGGTGTTCAAAGTGACTGGCGAAACCAATACCGATGATTTATCGCCAGCGCAAGATGCCTGGTCACGTCCAGATATCCCATTACACGCGCTGGCCATGCTGAAAAACCCACGGGATGGCGTGCATGACGCACCAGCGCAAATTGCTGAATTGAAAAAGGCGGGTCACGCAGTGGCTTATGTGGGCGATGTGGTTGGCACAGGTTCATCCCGTAAATCAGCAACCAACTCTGTGCTTTGGCACACCGGACAGGATATCCCTTCTGTGCCAAATAAACGTCAAGGCGGCGTCGTTATCGGCGGCAAAATCGCGCCCATTTTTTTCAACACTTTGGAAGATGCCGGCGTATTACCCATTGAAGCCCCTGTTGATGATTTGACGATGGGCGACGTGGTGGTGGTCAAACCTTATGCCGGTCGCATCGAACGGGAAGATGGTCGTTTAGTGACAGAATTCAAGCTCAAAACGGAAGTCTTGCTGGATGAAGTCCGGGCTGGTGGTCGCATTCCATTAATCATTGGCCGCAGTCTGACAGATAAGGCGCGTGAATCATTGAACCTCGGGGCGACAGATGTCTTTCGTCGTCCGCAAGACCCGGTCAACACTGATCAAGGCTTTACCCTGGCGCAAAAGATGGTCGGCAAAGCCTGCGGTGTTGAGGGCATCCGCCCAGGCACTTATTGTGAACCACGCATGGGTACCGTCGGCTCTCAAGACACCACTGGCCCAATGACGCGTGATGAACTGAAAGAGCTTGCCTGTCTCGGGTTTTCTGCGGATCTGGTCATGCAGTCTTTTTGCCATACGGCGGCTTACCCCAAACCGGTTGATATCAATACCCAGCATACATTACCTGAATTCATCCAGAACCGTGGCGGCGTATCATTGCGCCCTGGCGACGGCGTCATCCACTCCTGGATGAACCGTATGTTGCTGCCTGACCAGGTTGGCACCGGAGGAGATTCGCACACCCGTTTCCCTTTAGGCATCTCATTCCCGGCTGGCTCTGGCTTAGTCGCTTTTGCAGCGGCCTTGGGCGTCATGCCATTGGATATGCCGGAATCCGTACTGGTGCGGTTCACAGGCGAAATGCAGCCCGGCATCACATTGCGTGATTTGGTTAATGCCATCCCATTTGCAGCCTTGAAACGTGATTTGCTGACCTTGGAGAAGAAAGGCAAACAAAATGTCTACAATGGCCGGATCATAGAAATTGAAGGCTTATCCGATCTGACAGTTGAACAAGCCTTTGAATTATCTGATGCAACAGCGGAACGTTCTGCGGCGGGCTGCACGATTGACTTGTCAGAAGCATCCGTTGCCGAATATTTACGCTCTAATGTCGTAATGCTGCGCTGGATGATCGATAACGAATATGGCGATGCGCGCACTTTGGAACGCCGTGCCCGGGCGATGGAGGAATGGCTGGCAAATCCGACTCTGTTGCGCGCTGACAAGGACGTGGAATATGCGGAAGTGATTGAAATCAACATGTCCGAAATCACTGAACCTTTATTGGCTTGTCCCAATGACCCGGATGATGTCAAGCCACTGTCCGAAGTGGCCGGCAAATCCATCGACGAAGTCTTTATTGGTTCCTGCATGACCAACATCGGCCACTTCCGGGCAGCCGGCAAATTACTGGAAGCGGCGGAAGGCGTCATACCGACCCGTTTATGGATCGCCCCACCGACTAAAATGGATGAGCGCCAACTGATGGAAGAAGGCATCTACAATATTTATGCGGCATCAGGCGCACGCACGGAAATGCCAGGATGCTCGCTTTGCATGGGCAATCAGGCACGCGTCGCGGCGAATTCAACGGTAGTATCGACGTCAACCCGCAACTTCCCTAATCGACTGGGACAAGGCGCGAATGTTTATCTGGCGTCGGCTGAACTGGCGGCTGTGGCGGCTGTGGTCGGCAAGTTGCCAACGGTTGAAGAATACCGGCGGTATGCTGACAAGATTAATACCATGGCGCCGGAGATTTATCGCTACCTGACTTTCGATCAGATGCCGGAATTTGTCGAATCCGCGCAGCATGCGCAACAGGAAGTGGTTGTTAAACTCACGATGTAAGCAATGAATTGCTCGACTCAATAAGCGATTTTGAGGCAGGTTGTTGAAAATGCGTTTTCAATCACCTGCCTTTTTTACCTTGATCAAATACCACTGACCTTAGTTGGGTCAGCCACTTACGGCGAATACGTTGGCTTGTTCAGCATCAATACTCTTCGCACTAGGCTGCCGGTGATTTGCGACGACATGCGCTACAAAATTTATACCATTCTGCTGATTATCCTGTTGTTTGGCTTACAGTATCGCCTGTGGATTGGCGAAGGCAGTTTCGCTGAGGTCCATGCGCTACAGCAACAATTGGCCGAACAACAAGACAAACTGGAAAAACTTAAACAACGTAATCAAGCTTTACGCGCCGAGGTGGTCAGTTTGAAACACGAAGATACCGCTATTGAAGCGCGAGCACGCACAAAACTGGGCATGATTCGTTCCGGGGAAACCTATTTCCAGTTAATTGACCGTAAAGAGACCAACCAATGAAAAACCCGGCTAATCGTTGGGTCATCATTCCTGCCGCCGGAGTTGGCAAACGCATGGGTGCCGATATACCCAAGCAATATTTACCATTATCCGGGCGGACAGTGATCGAACATACCATCGAACGTCTGTTATTCCATCCTGCATTGGATCGAATATATGTCGCCTTAAATCAACAGGATATGTGGTGGGAGCGGACTGAGTATGCTCAACACCCTGATCTGGTTCGGGTCAATGGGGGTGAGGAACGTCGCCATTCGGTATTACACGCCTTGGATGCACTGGCTGATGAAGCCCAACCTGATGATTGGGTTCTGGTGCATGATGCCGCCAGGCCTTGTGTGCGCCGGGAAGACATCAGCCAGCTAATTGAACAAGTCGAACAGCACCCAGAAGGCGGGTTGCTGGGCGCGCCAGTGCGCGACACCATGAAGCGCACGGACACTGCTGGGTATATCCATGAAACGGTCAACCGTGATCAGCTTTGGCATGCCCTCACGCCACAGATGTTTCGCTTCGCTCGTTTGCATCAAGCAATGCAAGACGCGATTGATGCTGGCATACCAATAACCGACGAAGCCAGTGCAATTGAATACGCTGGAGACCAACCAATCATCGTCGAAGGGCATGCGGACAATCTGAAGATCACCCGGCCCGAAGATTTGGCACTGGCCGCATTTTATTTATCTTGAAGGAATAAAGCGGCCCGCTAAACAAATTGCGGAGAGTGAAACTCGAAAATAAGACTACAATTGTAAAACTTGCGGCAATATCAATGCCCCATGCCCGCAAGCAAATGGTTCGATCAAAGCGAACAATATATAACGGCCCATACGTATGATTTCCGTTACAGCATCTATTTTGAAGAGTATTCCAATGAAACGCCTGATCTTATTAAGCATGCTGGCGATCAGCTGGCTTTTCAGCGGTCATGCCATCACTGCAGAAGGATGTCTAAGCTGCCATGATGGCATCGCCTCCATCCGTGATGAACAAAGTGCCATGATGCAGATTATCAAAGCCAAGGGCGCAATGCATGGCGATCCAGAAGGTTGCGTGATTTGCCACGGCGGCAACCCTGCCGGTCAAACCCTTGAGGCCGCCCATCAGGGTTCGCCTGAGGGTTTGGTGAAGGAAAACGGGCCACAACTCTTCTACCCGGATCCCGGCTCCATTTGGGTCGCCGAGAACAGTTGCGGACAATCAGGTTGTCACAGCGGTTATAGCTACCGTTTAGAACGCTCATTGATGAATACAGAAGCCGGTAAGCTGCAAGGCAACCTGCATACCTGGGGCATTCCGGAAGTGCAGAATTATCAGGTGCCATGGGGCAATTATGATGTGAAAGATACGGATGGCCCAATCCCTCAAGTCGGCTCCGCCGAATACAAAACTTATATGCAGGCCATGATAGCGGCACATAAAGAACAGTTTCCCACAGAATTGAAAATGGTGCCGCAACCTTCGGTGGAAGAGATCGAGCAGGATCCCAAGCTCGCTGGCTTCACCTATTCACGCCAGCAATGTCAGCGCTGCCATGTGGCTGTCAACGGACGTGAGAAGCGAGGCGATTATCGCGGCCAGGGCTGCTCCTCCTGCCATATGCCTTATGGCAATGAAGGCTTCTACGAAGGGCAGGACAAATCCATTGATAAAAATGAACGCGGCCATGTGCTGATTCATAAAATCCAGGCGACCCGGAAAACCAAGATCAAGCATGGCGACGTGGAATATTCGGGCATCCCAGTCGAAACCTGTAACTCCTGCCACAACCGGGGCAAACGCATCGGTGTCACTTATCAGGGCCTGATGGAATTCCCCTATGGCTCACCTTACAATGAGCAAGGGAATACGCAGCCCAAATTGCATACCAAACGTTATCTGTTCATTTCTGATGATTTGCATCATCAAATCAAATCCCGCCCGGAAAACCCCAAAGGCGGCATGCTCTGCCAGGATTGCCATACCTCCATTGATATGCATGGCGACGGCAATATCTTCGGCACCACACTGGCTCAGGTTGAAGTTGAATGCCAGGACTGCCACGGCACGCCTGACAAATTCCCTTGGGAGTTACCGCTTGGTTATTCAGAAGAATTCGCCCAGCAACTGGAAGAAACGCCGCGCGGTCTGACCAATGAACTGATGAATGAAACCGCCGCTTTCGCCACTGTGTATGAACAAGGCGATGGTTATCTCAAAACCGCGCGCGGCAACGCCTTTGGCAATGTGGTCAAACATGGCGATAAAGTCATTATGCACTCGGCCACCGGTAATGACTTTGAGGTGCCAGTGCTGAAAAATCTGGCTATCACGGATAGCTGGAAAAGCCCGGACGCCAAGGTCGCCATGAGCCAAGTGGAAAAACACAATGAATCTCTGGAGTGCTACGCCTGTCACGCTTCCTGGGTGCCCCAGTGTTATGGCTGCCATGTTCAGGTGAATTACGGCAAAGACGCCAAAGGCAATCCCTATCAGGATACCGACTGGGTGGCTTCGGGTAATCAGAAATTCCCCGATGGCTCCACAGCCGAATCCAAAATTGGCAGCAGCGGCATCAAAAGCCCGGGCAAGGTGTTTGAGACACGCTCCTACTTACGCTGGGAGGAACCGGTGCTTGGCATCAATGGCGAAGGCCGGGTGACTCCATTAATGCCAGGTTGCCAGATTGTCTATACCGTCATTGGGCGTGATGGCCAGACAGTGGCGCTGAACGAACTTGGTAAATCTTACGATGAGCAAAAGGCATTAGGACAAACCCGGGTGCCGGATGCCATTGACATGGCTCCAGTGCAGCCGCACTCGGCGCAACGCAAGGCGCGTACCTGTGAATCCTGCCACAATAACCCCAAAGCCCTTGGCTACGGGATCAGCGGCGGCGTATTCCAGACCGGTTATCCGCGCGATATCGTTGAGGATTTGATTGATCAGAAAACCGGTCAGGTAATCCCTGGTCGGCATCAGATCCAAATCCCCAAGATCGCCGATCTGGATTACGACTGGTCCACCATTATCAAAGACGGCCAGCAAACCCAGACGGTAGGCACTCACTGGCCATTATCCCGCGCACTACCGAAGGAAATGCGCGACGCCATGGAACGCACCGGGTTATGCATGGGCTGCCATCGTGAAATGTCCAATACAGAGCTGTGGGATAAAGTAGCGACCAAAGGCCAGTTGAATGACTCACAGCATATTGAGCTAATGAACAAAATGTTCAAGGCATATGCTGATCAGCGAAGCCAAAATAACTCACCTATTGTGAATAACTGACATCCTTATACTGATGTAGGGTCCTCTGGTGAGGAGGACCCTTTTTTATGAACATCAACAGGAGCCTCCCATTGTCGAACCCACCTCTTTTCAGTGCTTTGATGTTGGCATTATTGCTCGCCGGGCATCCACTTCAAGCGACGCAAGTTCCCATGTTAACCACGCCAGGCAAGCCACATGGACAACATCACCCACACGATAAATTACGACCCGATCAGCGTATTATGGTGGCGTTGCAACATATGGCCGAAGGCCGTCAGGGCGAAGCCATGCGCACCTTGGATATCGCCGCTGCAAAATTCCCTGAAAATGCGGAAATACACGCCGTACGCGGCAGCATGTTATTACAGCAAAATAAAGTCGCGGCGGCATTGCAGGATCTTGAAACCGCCATCAACCTGAATCCGAAAGATATCAAGGCTTATGTCAATCGATCTCATGCTTATCTGAAATTTGGTCGTGTCCGGGAAGCTTTGGCGGATTTGAATCAGGCCATAAAACTCAATCCGGATTTCGTTCCCGCCCGTTTCAATCGGGGATTTCTGCACATGAATGCAGGTAATCATCAAAGTGCTTTGGCAGATTTTGAACGCTGCATCGCCGTCAACCCCCATGCCCCCGGCCCTTACTTCAATCGATCAGCCGTCTATGACGCCCTGGGAAATAGAACCGAAGCCATCGCGGATATGGAGCGCTTCATCAATCTGGCTAAAGAGGAAAAGTCCAAACAAGCCGCTCGGGACATATTGAAAAACTGGCGGGATAAAGCCACGGAAGCCACACCAGAAAGTACCTCATAAAGGATCGCCAATGAAAAATCGCACCCGGGCAAAATGGGTCATCGGGCTGCTGTTGGCTTGGTTGATTTCACCGGTTTATGGTGAAGATTTATTCACCGCCCTGGTTAAAGAAAGCGGCATGCAATGGCGATTTCCTGCAGGCTTTGTTGAAGTCACCCCGGTAGATAACCCTTACCTGACTTACGAGAAAGGCATCAAAAGCGCGGATGGAAAACTGGAAATCCGTTACGCCTTACGCCCGATCAACCGAGTGATCATTGATTATGATGACCCGCATGGCGCGACCCCAGACCCCAATCATATCTTTTCACGCCTGTTTCAATCACTGACCGGTAATCTTTCAATTGGCGGCAACACCCCCACCAGGGAATATATGCCGGAAGACGCCCAGAAAGTTTTCGGCGCAGACTGGGCCGCCATGTCAATTTTCGATGTTGATCCTGAATACAGCAAAAACTACCCAGCAGCCATGCTGTTGGCGATGCATAAAAACCGGACGGCTGACGCCTTCATAATCTTTTTATTTAAAGATTATGAAGAAGCCAGAACCCACATTAAAAACCACCTGACCCATCTCATATTCCAGATGGATAAAACGAAATGATAAAATCATCATTACCGCCACCCGTGAGCGCACTGACTCTATAGGATACACAATAAACCAATTGCCCTATAACTCACTTCCACCCATTAAACGCCGCGCAACCGCCATCATCTGCTGCCGGAAAGGGTATTCATCCCCATGATTTTGCAGATAAGTCCGCCACTCCGCATAAGGCTCTTGCAGATGCGGATCGGTTTGTGGGCAACCTAGCACCCGGATCCGATGGTTGCCAATCCGCCATGGCCCCTCCCCAGTCAATTCACCTTTCAGCCAATGGGCCGCTTCATTCGGCGTGCTCAAGTGCCAGAACAAATCCAGATATAACACTCCCTGAGGGTGCTGGAAACAAGCGGCGATGACCTTTTCGCCCCCTTGCGGGTTGCGCAGCACTAAAGGCGCGGTGACATGATCAATGGTCGCCATCAACCGCTAACCAAAGCATCCAAACGTTGTTTAAAGACTTGTTCACGCGCTTTTTCCGCATCGCCTGGCTGAGCAAATGCAGGCGATTCATGCCACTGCGCATGCGTATGGTTGAATACGGAAAAGTAATGTTGCTTACCACGTTTAAACACACCGCTGACATCTTTATTCGCCTGCGCCATCGCTTGGTTTTCATCCAATCCACCCGGTAAACCTTGGTGGCTAAAACCCAATGAAGACGACTGACTCACTTGAGTGCCGGGTAAATTCAACACATGATCACGAGTTTCACCTTGCTCAGATAACTCCAATAATTGAATGTCCGGAAACCGCGACAAAATATACCCGGCCATCAAACGGCCCAACTTATGATCTTCATTCTCCAGTGCGGTCAGTAGCTTGTTGGCCGCAATTTGACCCCGTAGATAAGCATTTGGCTGTTCGACCCATTCACGGTTTACTTGCCAACCTTTGTCCATATCCTGATCCATTCGGGCGAAGAATCCCTCCGCCTGCGCGATCAATTGATCCGGAACATTCAAGGTAAGCTGCTGGTCGTTAAGGAGTGTGTTCAGTATCATGGTCTGTCTTCATCTATAACTGCGATAGCGTATTTTAGCCCGTGCTGTTAACAATTCCCGCTCTGCTCAACCCTGCCCAAATTGATAAATTAACGCAGTTGCTTCAACAAGGTGATTTTGTTGACGGCAAACTCAGCGCCGGTCGCGCCGCCAGTCCGGTTAAGCAGAATGAAGAATTAGCCCAATCTCCTGAATTATTACAGCGCCTGTATCGCATCATCATGCCAGCTTTGGGGCATCATGCAGACTTTCGCCGCGCCACCTTACCCCGTCAAGTGGCCGATTTTATTTTTGCGCGCTACCAGCCTGGCATGCGCTATGGCGATCATGTGGATGATCCCATCATGGGCGGTGGCAAATTCCGCAGCGATATTTCGATGACCCTCTTTCTCAGTGATCCGAATGATTATGAGGGCGGCGAGTTGGTCATCCACACCCATTTTGGCGAACAAACCATCAAACTGGATGCCGGCAGCGCTGTGATCTATCCGTCCAGCAGCCTGCACCGGGTCGCTGAAGTCACTCGCGGCGAACGTTTGGTGGCCCTGACCTGGATACAAAGTTTCGTGCGGGATCCGCAAAAACGCACATTGCTATATGACCTGGACCAAGTGCGCGAAACATTACTCCAGCAACAACCAGACATTGAGCACACCAAACGATTGGATCGCAGCTATGTCAATTTACTGCGCATGTGGTCCGAAATTTAAGCTGGTGAACTCGACTCAGGCAGCCCCATACAAGGTAAAAACATGCCCAATCGGACCTAACAGGCTATTGGAATTCGCTCAGGTAAGCGCGAAACAACGCAAAAATGGGCAGAAAACACCGTTTGCGGGATATAAATGCGCATTGTTACCGCCGTACACGCCGCCTGAATAGAACTCCGGCTTCAAAGGCACCCTTTAGTGGAAGGAATATTCCGCCCCATGCGCGAATCCACAGCTAACGCCATGCGCAAGGCACGACCGCATGCCTTAAAAATCGTCTCCGCCTGATGATGCGCATTCTGTCCACGCAGGTTGTCAATATGCAGCGTCATTTGCGCATGATTCACCAATCCCTGGAAAAATTCATGGAACAGATCCACATCAAAAGTCCCAATCGTGCTGCGTACGAAATCGACCTCAAACACCAGACCAGGGCGACCTGAGAGATCCAGCACCACCCGTGACAAGGCTTCATCCAGCGGTACATAAGCATGCCCATATCGATAAATACCGGCTTTGTCACCCACCGCCTGCGCCAAAGCCTGACCGAGCGTGATGCCAATATCCTCCACCGTATGATGAGCGTCGATATGCAGATCGCCTTTGGCAGCGATATTCAGATCGATCAAACCATGCCGCGCGACTTGATCCAGCATATGTTCGAGAAATGGCACGCCAGTATCCAACTGACTTTGGCCAACACCATCCAGATTCAATTCCACTTGAATTTGAGTTTCCTGAGTATGGCGTTCAATGTAGGCGGTGCGTGGCACAACAAACTCCCAGATGAGCAATATCAAATTAGTTGGTTATTTTGATCACTAAATGGATATTAACCAACCAGTAATCTCGAAAGGAAAAACGCGCGCTTGGCTGAATAAGTTGAATTTCAACGGCTCGTTAAACTTTCAACCAAAAAGTGGCAGGCCCATTATTCACCAAAGCCACCTGCATATCCGCGCCAAAATGACCACTGGCGACTTGGGAATATTGCGAACAGGCTTGCTGGCATAAATAAATGAATAACTCGCGGCCAAGTGCAGGCGTTGCTGCGGTTGAAAAACCTGGACGGTTCCCCTTATGCGTATCAGCCGCCAGGGTGAACTGCGGCACTAACAATAAGCCACCATGGACATCCTGCAAGCTGAGATTCATTTTGTCTTCCGCGTCTGCAAATACCCGGTAATTCAACAAACGCCGCAATAACCGATTTGCTTTGTCTGGCGTATCCGTCGGCTCCACACCGACCAGAACCAATAACCCTGAACCAATCTGGCCTATCACCTGACCATCAACCGTCACACTGGCCTGGGTCACACGTTGCAGCAACCCAATCACGAAATCATCTCGCTTTGATCAATTGGCTGATTCAGCGTCATTTTCCAGACAACAGACGCCTTGGCCCGATCCGCCCGTCCGGCAACACTTCTCCAACCCCCAGAAATTGATCAGACATTTGGTACAAACGCACCCAACCATCAGTCGGCGATCTGGGCACCAGTACCGGCTGCCCCTGCTTCAGATAGTAAGTTAAATCGTTACTCAAATACACAGCTGGCCAATCATTCAATGCGCTATCCGGCGGCAGCAACAGGCTGTCCAGGGTTTGCGCTTCGGCAGCCTCTTGTAGTTGATCCATGGCATACATGGGCATTTCGACATAAGGACCGACTCCCGTGCGCCGTAATCCGATGACATGAGCGCCACATCCCAAGGCCTCTCCCATGTCTTCGGCCAGCGTACGTACATAGGTGCCTTTTGAGCAGGCCACCTGAATTTCAAACTCGTCGCCCTCAACAACACCAAGCTGCAAATTATGGACAGTGATTTCGCGTGGCTCCCGCTCCACTTCAATCCCTTGGCGCGCCAGTTCATACAAACGCTGGCCCTTGTGCTTTAAGGCTGAATACATGGGGGGAAGCTGGCTGATCACGCCCTGGAATTGAGGCAGCATAGCGGCAATCTCCGCTTCACCAACACCATCCGTCGGGCGGCTTTGCAAGATATCACCTTCCGCATCGCCAGTCGTCGTGGTTTGTCCCAACTTGATGCGCACTTGATAATGTTTATCCGCATCCAGCAAATAGGCCGACAGGCGGGTGGCGATACCAAAACAAATGGGCAACATACCCGTCGCTAAGGGATCCAGACTGCCAGTATGTCCAGCTTTTTGCGCCTGATAGAGTCGTTTGACCTGCTGTAGCGCGGCATTGGAGGAAATCCCCGCCGGTTTGTCGAGCACCAAAATACCATTGACCTCACGGCCACGCGGTTTTTTATGCCTACCCATATCAAACGTCCTGTTCCGCCGTCGAATGCGAAGACTCCTGCGCAATCGCCTGATCAATCAGGCCGGATAAGCGCATCCCCGTTTCAAAAGAGTGATCATATTCAAAATGCAGCATCGGTACTGTTCTGAGCATCAAGGTTTCCGCCAGCCGACGACGCAGAAAACCAGCGGCCTTACGCAAAACCGCTTCAATTTCGGCAGGCTGCTGATGCTCCAGCAAAGAAAAAAACACCCGCGCATGCGATAAATCCCGCGCGACACGCACCTCTTGCACAGTGACCTGGCGCAAACGCGGATCACGCGCTTCATTACGCAACAAACTCGCCAGCTCACGTTGCATTTCAGCGCCGACCCGCTCTTCACGGCCAAATTCACGCATAGCTTTTCACCCGCCGACAGGCAAACCAAACGTTAAATTTCACGGGCAACTTCCACACGCTCATAAACTTCGATCTGGTCGCCGGATTTCACATCATTGTAATTTTTCACCCCAATGCCGCATTCAGTGCCCGCTTTGACTTCATTCGCGTCGTCTTTGAAGCGGCGTAAGGATTCCAACTGCCCTTCATAGACGACGACATTGTCACGCAATACCCGGATAGGATTGGATTTTTTGACCACGCCTTCCAGTACCATGCAACCAGCAATGGCACCCAGACGGGAGGAGCGGAAAACATCACGCACTTCGGCCAGACCGATAATGGTTTCACGGATTTCCGGCGACAACAAGCCGGATACGGCTTTCTTCACATCATCAATCACTTCATAAATGATGCTGTAATAACGCAAGTCAATACCGCCCTCATCAATCACCCGGCGCGCTGAAGCATCCGCACGCACATTAAAGCCAATCACCGCCGCATCCGAAGTGATCGCCAAATTGGCATCCGACTCATTGATACCACCAACGCCGGCGGCAACGATTTTGACTTTGGCTTCATCCGTCTGGATTTTTAACAGCGATTCTTTCAAGGCTTCGACCGAACCTTGCACATCCGCCTTAATCACCAGATTGACATAGGCGACATCCCCCTCAGCCATTCGGGAGAACATTTGATCCAGCTTAGCGGCTTTTTGCTCCGCAATACGGCCCTGACGGCTGCGTTCACGGCGCAACTCAGCAACTTCACGCGCTTTCTTTTCATCCGCGACCGCCACCAAATCATCACCGGCTGAAGGCGCAGCAGACAAACCCAGCAATTGAACAGGGATAGACGGGCCTGCCGTCTTGACCGGGCGGCCATTCTCATCAAACATCGCTCTGACCCGGCCATATTCGGCCCCGGATACGATGGAATCGCCCTGACGCAGCATGCCTGACTGCACCAATACCGTGGCGACCGGACCACGACCTTTGTCCAGGCTGGATTCGACGATAATGCCACGAGCCAGGCCTTGCTCAACCGCTTGCAACTCCAGCAGTTCAGCTTGCAGCAACAAAGCTTCCAACAATTGCTCAATGCCTTCGCCGGTATGCGCGGACACTTTGATGAACTGGGTGTCGCCACCCCATTCTTCCGGCACAACCTCTTCAGCCACCAGCTCCTGCATGACACGATCCGGCTGAGCTTCCAGCTTATCCATTTTATTAATCGCCACCACCAGAGGCACTTCAGCCGCACGCGCATGTTGAATCGCTTCTTTGGTCTGCGGCATTACGCCATCATCAGCGGCCACGACCAGCACAACAACATCCGTCGCTTTGGCACCGCGCGCACGCATGGCGGAAAACGCCGCGTGCCCTGGTGTATCCAGGAAAGTGATCATGCCGTGACCGGTTTCCACATGATAAGCACCAATATGTTGGGTAATGCCTCCAGCTTCACCAGCTGCCACCCGGGTCGCGCGGATATGATCCAGCAAAGAGGTTTTACCATGATCGACGTGTCCCATAATGGTGACGACTGGGGCGCGCGGCGACATCTCACCTTGTTGATGATGCGCCTCCAGCTTGGTGAACATCTCTTCTTCCACATTCGCCACTTTTTCCACTTCAGCGACATGGCCCATCTCTTCCACCACCAGCATGGCGGTTTCCTGGTCGAGCGGTTGGTTGATGGTCACCATCATGCCCATTTTCATCAACGCCTTGATCACTTCAGACGATTTCACGGACATACGTTGTCCCAAATCACCAGCCGTGATCGTTTCCGGCACGCTTACGGTCAATTGCTTGGGTTCAACCGGCTTCTGGAAAGCATGCCGGGTATCTGGCAAGGCGGGTTTTTCCGCCTTTTTAGCGCCTCGGCGAGCGCTGGACTTACCGCGTTTACCGTCAGCCACATGCAATTCACGACGTTTAGCGGGACGACGGTTACTGCCTTCATCGCCACCAGACGCATTACGCACCCGTTTCGGTTTTTTCGCCGATTTCCCCGGCTTGGCGCTTTCCGCCGCATCGCCCTCTTTTTTATTCGGTTTGGCTTTGGCCGGCGCCGCTTTTGCGACTTCCCGTTTGGCATCACCACCTGTAACAGCGGCTTGGGTTGATTGCTGATTCGCCCCCACTGTTTTTTCAGCGGACTCTTCAGGCTGACGCGTGGCGGCTTCTTCGGCCGCTTGCCGTTCGGCCTCAGCCTGCTGCTGCGCCAGTTGTTCCGCCGCGAGCTTTTCCTGCTCAGCCGCCTTCCGGGCTGCCGTTTCACGTTCTTTTTCCGCATCTTCCTGGCGCCGACGCTCAATGATCAAATCACGTCGGGCTTTTTCTTGCGCGGCAATGGCTTCACGCTGGGCCGCCTGCTCAGCCAAAGCTTTTTGCGCCGCCTCCATTTCACGGATCGCACGTTCCTTATCGGTTTCCTTCGGCGGTTTTTTCACGATAGTACGTTTACGTCGCACCTCAACACTCACCGTCTTGCCTTTGCCCGCACCGCGATTTGGCGTACTGCGCGTATTCGTGCGCCCCCCAGAATTACCTGAAGACTGTCGCAATTCTGTGGTGGTGCGTTTTTTCAGGGTGACTTTTTTCGCATTATCGTCTGACTTTTTCTCATTTTTGCCATGACTGCGCCGCAAATAATTCAATAAGCGAATCTTTTCCTGCTCACTGACCCTGTCCGCCGCCGACCTTTTACCCACACCTGCTTCTTTCAACTGCTTCAGCAGGCGATCAACAGGAATGCCCACATCAGTGGCTAATTGATTGACCGTTACTTCACTCATGCCTAACCCTCTTATTCCGCACCCTCAACAAACCAAGGCGCGCGCGCAGTCATAATCAATTCGCCGGCACGTGCTTCATCCATATCATCAATCACCATCAGATCGTCAATCGCACATTCCGCTAAATCTTCCATTGTCACAATGCCTCGAGCAGCCATTTGATGCGCTAATACCGCATCCATACCATCCATACTTAATAAATCTTCCGCTGGTTCTGTCGCATCCAGCACTTCTTCGTTCGCAATCGCCCGGGTCAACAATGCATCATTTGATCGCTTGCGCAGTTCTTCGACAATTTCCTCGTCGAATTCCTCAATACCCAGCATTTCATCCTCATCAACGTAGGCGATTTCCTCAATTTGGGTGAAACCCTCCTGCACTAGAATCGCCGCGACTTCTTCATCCACATCAAGCTGCTCCATGAAACGCTTGACATAAACTTGCACTTCAGCGTGATTCTTTTCGCTGGCCTGATCCTCACTCATCACATTCAGCGTCCAACCCGTCAATTGGCTGGCTAAACGCACATTCTGACCACCACGACCAATCGCTTGCGAAAGACTTTCATTTTTAACGGCGACATCCATGCTATGGCCGTCTTCATCCAATACGATGGAAACCACATCAGCCGGTGACATCGCATTGATAACGAACTGCGCCGGATTATCGTCCCACAGGATGATATCGACGCGCTCGCCGCCCAGTTCATTCGAGACCGCCTGTACACGAGCACCGCGCATGCCAACGCAAGCACCGATCGGATCAATCCGTGCGTCTTTCGCCCGCACAGCGATTTTGGCGCGCAGCCCGGGATCGCGGGCCGCGCCGATAATCTCAATGGTGCCTTCACCGACTTCAGGCACTTCCAACTTGAATAACTCAATCAGTAAATCCGGCGTATTACGCGACACCATCAATTGAGGGCCTCGGCCCTCGCCCCGAATTTCATACAAATAACCGCGCAGACGATCTCCAACCCGGGCCGCTTCTTTGGGAATCATGTCATTCTTGAGCACCAACGCCTCAGCATTACCGCCCAGATCCAGCACGATGGAGTTACGCTCGACCCGTTTAACAGCGCCTGAAACCAATTGATTCAAACGATCTTGAAAAGCATCAATCACTTTGGCCCGTTCAGCCTCACGGACCTTCTGCACGATAACTTGCTTCGCATTTTGCGCGGCGATGCGGCCAAACTCGATGGAATCGATTTGATCTTCCACATAACCGCCTGCCTCGACATCGGGATCCGTGGCCAACGCGGCTGACAAGGTGATTTCCGCCATGGGATTCGCCAAAATCTGGGTTTCGGCATCATCCACAATCAGCCAGCGTCGGAAGGTTTCATAGTCACCCGTCGCACGATCTATTTGCACGCGCACTTCAATCTCGCCGCCATGTTTCCGGCGTGTGGCGGCCGCCAAAGCGGCTTCAATCGCCTCAAAGATAATGCCCTTCTCAACATCTTTCTCATTGGAAACCGCCTCGACAACGAGCAGAATCTCTTTATTCATTCGCTTATTTTCCAACCAAAATCCAGATTAATTAACAAACTTTGCGTGAGTTTCTGTTGAGTCGATCTCTTCAACAAATCAATGTTCCTGACCAGCCGCTAAACCACCATTCACAAGCCGACTAAAACTCAGGCGCGACATGCGCTGATTCAACATCCGGGAAAAACAGTTCAACCTGTTGTTCATCAACGATCAATTTGAGGCATTCACCTTCGACCGCGTGCAATTCCCCACGATAATTTTTACGCCCAGTTACCGTGGATCTCAACTTGACACGAATCCGACTGCCACATAAAGCTGCAAACTGTGCCAACGTGAAAATCGGCCTGTCCATACCAGGCGAAGACACCTCAAGCACATATCGACCAGCAATCGGATCTTCAACATCCAACAAAGCGCTTACCTGAGCGCTGACCAAAGCGCAATCATCCAGATTGACTCCATCCGGCTTATCAATATAAATGCGCAATAATTGCCCCCTTCCCGACGGGGAAGATAGCTCAATGCCCCACAACTGATAGCCTAATGCCTCCGCGACACCAGCCACCTTATCCTGCAATTCCAGTGAAACCTGACTCATCAGCATAAAAAATGGGCCTGAAGGCCCACTTCCTGTAACCACAAAAAAAACCCCGTAATCGGGGTTCCTGAAACCGGCTTACAAATTCAATGCCGGCGTAACAGGCTGCTAAGATTCACTCAGGTAAGCGCGAAACAAGGCCAAAACAGGCGAGAAAACTGTTTACTGGATGTAAATGCACCTTCTGAAGCCATTCAGAACACTGTATCGCACCACTTGAGTAGCATTTAAACAGCCGCCAACTCATCGGCCTATTCTATTGGCGATCTCAAGAGAGGTCAAACTGAGTATCGTAAATCCTGTTTATCCGGCCAAACTCCGAATTTAGCATTAAGTGGATACCAAACCCATTTCCTGACAACGCGCAACCAAAATAATCTATTAAGCTGGAACCATATGATGACCCTATCCAGACGACATCTTCTCTCTTCGCTGATCAGCTTATTTGGCCTCTCGGGCTGCTCATCCAGCCCTCTTTCTCTCATGCAATCAACCGTCGAAGCCATCAACTTACTGGCGAATGGCTATCCAGATGTCGCTTTATCACGATCACAAATCAATGCGCTGCCATATGCTTGCATCCAGGTGAAAATTGGCAGAGGGCCACGCAGCTTGTTGGTGCTTGGCCGACAAGAAAATGATGATTTACACTGGATTTCGGCTGATCAGGCCGTCATCATCACGCGGCGTGGGCATATCGTCAGAACCGTTGGATTGGGGACTAATCTTAGGGGCGCGCATTATCTCTCCACACCACTCATGCCGATGATACACAGTCAATCCAGGCACACTCAATATCAGCGGGAAATTGATATTGAGCACAACGATTTTTACCAAGTCAACATCCAATCAAGCTTACAATACGTCGGCGAAGAAACAATCACCATTTTAGGTATTGCCTACTCAACTTTAAAAATCCAGGAATATTGCAAAGCACCACTTATTGGGTGGCAACATATGAATATTTATTGGATCTCGCCCGAACAGGGCGTTATGTGGCGTAGCTTGCAACATTTCGCGCCCAATATGCCGGCAGCCAGTATTGAAATACTCAAGCGACCTACCCAAGCCTGACCCCTGATAGATGTCACCATATTCACCATGCGCTCAATACGTGGAAGTGGTCGTGGATGTAGAAGTCCCGCTATTTCCCCCACCAGCAGCACCTAAAGCAACCCCAGCAACTGTCGCCGCTGCCATCGCCGCTGTGGCGATCGTACCCAAAGCAACTCCGCCGGTTGCTGCACCAGCTGCCGCGCTGGCACCGGCGGCAATACCCACATTACTGGCTGCGCCTGCGCTTACTCCAGTCGTCGCCCCAGCCCCTCCAGCATTGGCAGCACCAACAGAACCACTGGGCGTCGCGCCATAGACAATGGCAAAGTCCAAAAAAAATGCGACGAATAGAACCAGTGCTTTGGTGGAATATAACCTCATAGATACCCGGATAACTCCTATTCTCTTGCCAAACCTCCAAAACACCTGACCCATTCATCAATTACAAACGACATGGCAAATCTTTTTCGTATCACCTTTTCACACCATCAATCACTTCAATGCAAACCCTATTAAAGTTTCATTGATCACTGATCAAACGCCACCTGGTCAACCAGTTTACTGGCTGTCGCCCGGTATTTGGCGACTTTCGTCAAACGGATTTTATCCGCTTTAAATGCGCCTAATGCCGCCGTCACATTGTCAGCATCCACGCCTTGAATCACCGGATATTCAAAATTCTGGTGAGCATATATCGCCTGAGCTTTGGGACTGGCTAAGAATTCGATGAGTTTGAGCGCAAGCCTTTTGTCTTTCGCGCTTTTCAACACACCAGCGCCGCTAACATTCATATGAGCACCACGATCGTTCTGGTTGGGAAAAACCACGCGAATGGATTTAGCCCAGGCTTGCTGTTCCGGTTTCTTCTGATTAGTCGCCATTTTGCCATAGTAGTAGGTATTACCAATGCCAAGATCGCATTGACCTTCAAAAACGGCTTTTGCTTGCGCACGATCATTGCCTTGCGGTCTACGTGCTAAATTAGCCTTGACGCCTGTTAACCAGGTTTTCGCTTCAGCCTCACCATGGTGAGCGATCATGGATGCAATCAGCGAAACATTGTAGACATTCTTACCGGAACGCATACAAATACGGCCCCGCCACTGCGGGTCAACCAAAGATTCATAAGTTAATTCCGTGTCTTCCGATACCCGATTCTTAGATGCGTAGATAACCCGCGAACGCTGAGTCAGACCATACCAAAGACCTTGCGGATCGCGTAAATGTGAGGGAATGGCGCTCTCCAGCATGGGCGAATAGGTTTTCGCCAGTACGTCTGCTTCAACCATATCATTCAAACGACCAATGTCTGCCGCCAGCACCAAATCAGCTGGTGAATTAACACCTTCAGCTTTGATTCGCTCCAGCATACCTTTCTTGGCGTAAACAACATTGACTTTAATCCCGGACTCTTCCGTAAAAGCCTCCAACAGCGGTTGGATTAACTTAGGCTGGCGATAAGAATACAAATTTAATTCGGCAGCGAATCCCGTCGAAACACCTAACAAACCCATTAATAATACGACAACAAACTGTTTCATGATTCAGATTCAGACCTTAATAGTATTGCGGATACGGGCGATATAATAAGCAAATATTCTCGATAATACAAATAATAACTATTATTAATTCCGAAGGATAACATCACATTGACACTTGTCAGAACGATTTCCAGCGATATGGATCGCAAGACTTTCCATTGTGGCAGATGGGTCTTTTATAATGCGCCGATGAACAACACCCTGACATTCGTTTTACTGCTATCTTTGGCTTTTCCGCTATATGCCGCCACACCACAAGCGCATTCCATAGCGCTGGATGATGAAGCCGCATTGGACATTGAGGTTTATCCAGCGAAAGGTAAGCATCTCATTCTGTGGCTACCTTCCGAAGAAGGCTTATCCCCACGCCAGACAGCCACCGCCACAGCCATGGCTGAACTTGGTCTGGAAGTCTGGATACCGGATTTGCATGGCGCCTGGTTCATACCAGTTGGTCGCTACAGTCTGAATAATGTGGATCCTGGCGTCATTCAACAACTGCTTGAAACCGCCTTGGCAAGTAAAAAAACGGTTTATGTGATGGCTTCTGACCGCACGAACGCACTGGCGCTGCGTGGCATTCGTCGTTATCAGCAAAGCGGTGAGCCGACGCATCAACTAGGTGGTTTATTAGGATTTAACCCCAACTTGTTCATTCGCACCCCGCGAAGCGGCGAAACGGCGAAATTTCTCTCGATTGCCACCGCCAGCAATACACCCATTTATCTGTTGCAACCCAAAAACTCAAGCAGCTATTGGCGTACAGCCGAGCTTGTGGCCGCGCTTTCGGTTGGCGGCAGCCCGGTTTTCATACAAACACTGCATGAAGTTGGGGAGCATTTTTACTTGCGCGCCCAATTCAGTCCGCAGGAAGCGCAAATGAGCCAACATTTACCTGGCATGTTGGTCAAAGCCATTGCGCAGCTGGAAACATCAGGCGGTGTGCCAGGCAATCCGGCCCCCATACGCCAGGAAGAAAAGGTGACGTCAGCAAACCCCGACGCCGATCAATTCCTCAGATCTTATCCTATCGGGCGTCGCGCGCCCGCTCTGCACCTACCTGCTGTACGGACTGGTGAAAAAATTGACTTGATGGATTTGGCAGGCAAGGTGGTTATCGTCAACTTTTGGGCAACTTGGTGTCCACATTGTGTGGAGGAGATGCCTTCGCTACAACACTTATACACGACCAGGCGATCAGAAGGCCTGGAAGTCCTGGCGGTGAACGTCGGTGAGTCACCGGAAGCAATACGCGCCTTTATGGCGGACCACTCAATCACCTTTCCCGTACTGTCAGACTTAAATGGCGACGCATTAAAAGCCTGGGAAGTACACGGCTTCCCGACCAACTTGATGCTTGATCGACATCAACATATCCGCTACGCCATTTTTGGCGCATCTGACTGGACTGACTTTGAGATGACAACAGCATTGCAAACACTTTTAGACGAGGGGTAAATCATGCAGTGGACAGGAAAACTGCTAGGCGGTTTTTTCGGTTTCTGGTTAGGCGGGTTACTGGGCGCAATGCTTGGAATCTTCATCGGCCACCAATTTGATAAAGGCATGCTGAACCTACCTAGAAATGGCTTCAACTTCTTGAATTCCATTAACCGTGAACGTATTCAGTCCGCTTTTTTTAACGCCACTTTCAGCGTGATGGGCCGACTGGCGAAAGCTGACGGGCATGTCACTCAAGCTGAAATTCGCATTGCCGAACATGTCATGGCGCAAATGGACTTAAGCCCTGACATGCGGCAAGCAGCGATTGACTTATTCAACGAAGGAAAATCAGAAACTTTTCCGCTGGAAGACATCATTCAGGAATTCAAAACAGCCTGCCATGGACAAGCCAATCTGATCCGGATGTTTCTGGAAATTCAAATCCAGGCGGCCTATGCCGATGGCGAACTGCATGCCGCCGAAGATCGCTTATTACTGCAAATCTGTGCTTGGCTCGAAGTCAGTGAGTTTGAATATCGTCGCCTGGAACGCATGATCCGCGCCGAATACGCATCCGCAAGCCAGCGTCAACAGGCATCCAGCACGCCATCCATGACACCAGAAGATGCTTACGCCATTCTTGGCGTATCATCCGAATCCACCGACGCTGATATTAAGAAGGCTTATCGTCGATTGCTCAGCCAACACCATCCCGATAAATTGGTATCCAAAGGCCTGCCGGAAGAGATGATGAAAATAGCCGCGCAGAAAACGCATGAGATTAAACAAGCCTATGAGCTGATCAAACATCGTTAAATCAGGCCAACCACTCCCAAGCACTGACTCCCAAAATAAGCCCTCCTTCACCCAGAATGAGATCGGCACACAGCCTGAAAATAAGGAAAAAAGGATGTGTATCGAGTGGATGACGACCCCCAAAATCCCCTCTATAATTCCTCCGTATATCCCTATTGGGATATTCTATTTAATGAAATCGCGGAGAAGTTCTATGGATCGTTTATTGAGTGTTTCTCAAGCTGCACGGATGGTAGGCATTCCTCGTCGCTTACTGCAGCAACATATCCAGAATGGACAGGTCTTAACCTTCGAAGGTTACATACGTATGTCTGAGTTGCGTAAAGCCTATCCGGATGCAGATGGCGACAATTCGGGCATGATTGAAAAAGTCAAGCTGATTCGTGAAGCGGCGGCGTTGAAAAAGCAGGCAAATACCAGCGACCCTGAGCGTTTGGCCGCCGATTTACATCAAGCGAAAATCCAGATCGCGCATTTGCAGCAACAATTGCACGGATATCAGCAATTGGCCAAAGAAACCAAAGGTCGCCTGATTAAAATGCAGGCGCAATGTAAGCAGCGCGAGGCCTCATTAATCAGTACTTTGGTGAATTGGTATGTTAATCAGATAAGGCTACATGGCACCAAATAACCAAAAACCGACGCGGGACGAACGATAGATGAAAAAGCCCCGTCCATCCCGCATCATATCGTCACCGACACTCAATCAGCAATGAGCGTCCGCGCCAGTTTGATCGCCGCCTTAACCTGTTCAGGGGCGGTTCCACCAATATGCTGACGCGCGGACACTGAACCTTCCAAAGTCAGATAATCAAACACGTCCTGCTCAATGCAGGGGCTGAACTGGCGCAGCTCGGCCAAATCCAGTTCCGCCAAATCACAGTTTTTGTTGATGCCATAGGCGACCGCCTGGCCAACGATTTCGTGCGCATCACGGAAAGCGATACCGCGACGCACCAAATAATCCGCCAAATCAGTTGCTGTCGAAAAACCTTGTCGCGCAGCCTGACGCATATTCTCTCGATGACAGGTTAAAGCCGGCAACATATCGGCGAATATTCTGACAGAACCTTTTACATGGTCCACCGCATCAAACAGAGGCTCTTTATCCTCCTGATTATCTTTGTTATAAGCCAGTGGCTGGGCTTTCATTAATGTCAGCAGCCCCATCAAATGCCCAAAAATGCGCCCTGTTTTACCACGTACCAGTTCGGGAACATCCGGGTTTTTCTTTTGCGGCATGATGGAGGAGCCGGTGCAAAAACTGTCCGATAATGTGATGAAATGAAATTGAGCTGACGACCAGATAATCAGCTCTTCACTCATGCGGGACAGATGCACCATGACCAGACTGGCTGCCGCAGTGAATTCAATGGCAAAATCACGATCACTGACCGCATCCAATGAGTTTCGGCAAGGGGCGTCAAAGTCCAGAAAACTGGCGGTGGCATACCGATCAATGGGGTAAGTGGTTCCCGCCAGCGCCGCTGCGCCAAGTGGCATTTGGTTCATACGCTGGGCGCAGTCCTGCAAACGACTATAGTCGCGTTGCAGCATTTCAAACCAAGCCATCATATGATGACCAAAGGTGATAGGTTGTGCTGTTTGCAGATGCGTAAACCCCGGCAGAATGGTGCTTGCTTCGCGCTCGGCCACGTCTAACAAACCTTGCTGTAAACGACGCAATTCAGCTTGAATCACCTGAATTTCATCACGCAACCACAAACGAATATCCGTGGCCACCTGATCATTACGGGAACGCCCGGTGTGCAGCTTTTTGCCGGTATCGCCAATCAGGTCAGTTAATGCGGCCTCTACATTCATATGCACATCTTCCAGACCAATCGACCACTGGAAATCACCCGCTTCAATTTGCGTCTGTATCGACTGCAAGCCATTAATAATCAAGGTCTTTTCTTGCTCAGTTAAAATATCTTGCTCGGCCAGCATGGTGGCATGAGCAATGGATCCTTGGATATCATAAGGCGCGAGACGTTGATCAAATTCAACCGAAGCCGTGAAAGCCTCAACGAAAGCGTCCGTCGGTTCAGAAAAACGCCCGGCCCAAAGTTTTTTGTTGCTCATAATAGTTTCTGACTGATGAAAAACAGGTGCGATAAAAAGCTCATTTTAGCGGATTGAGGCAGCGTTGATCGGCTAGAAAAGTCAATGTATGAATATGATCCGTCTGATAAACCAGATAGACGAAACAGGAATATGATACTCCCCATAAACTAGACCACTACAAGCTGCTTAGGAAAATTTACCCTCTAACAGGGGTGCGAGAAAACTTGACCACTACAGATTGATCACCGGGATTACCAGTGAGCCGCTGAAGTGTTCGTGGCCGCTCTTTCTCAGGATGCCGATATTCTGCAACTGGCCGCGCACTTCGGTCCCGGCCTTGCGGTTCTTCTCCGGTAAGCGATAGCCCAGGGTGCGGTTGGCGTAGCCCAGTTTGAAGCGCTCGATCAGTTCGGGGTGATCCAAACCACGGCTCTTGAGGTAATTCAGGGCTTCCGGGCTTTGCTTCAGGGTCTCGTGGTAGTAATCGATAACGGTGGCAAGCTGTTTCTGGTCGTCAGGATTCGCAGCTAAAGAAGATGGATGCTTGGCGATGGTGTTGCGTTTGACCGGCGAAGCCGGAACCGACAAGGCGGCATCGCCATCTTTCAACAACTCCACGGCGTGGCGGAAGCTCACGCTCTGGCACTTCATCACCCACTGGATGACATCCCCACCTTCATCACAGGCACCCAGACAGTGCCACAGATTCTTGTCCGGGCTGATGACCAGGGACGGTTCCTTGTCGTCATGGAACGGACACAAGCCCAGATAGTCCTTGCCGTGCTTCTTCAGCTCGATGCCGGAGGATTCCACCAGGCGCACCAGCGAGACTTCGCGCTTGAGGCGGTCGAGTTCTGTGTCTGGGATGCGGGCCATGGTCGATTCCTCAAAATAATTGAAAAAAGTTTTTCATCACCAATTGATGACGAAACGTACTAATAGATGTTAGCATCGTCAAGACTTAATCTGTGTTGACCGTTACCAGAAGAGCACATAAATTTAATGAAACACTGCATTTCACAGCATTTAAACGATTCTTTGGTGACGGTTATGGCAGAAGATAACGAGGTATTTGCAAATCGATTGCTTGCCTTGCGCAAGCAACGAGGCTGGTCTCAGCCGACGCTGGCTAAAAAGGTGGGAACATCCGGGGCCATTATTGGCCGCTATGAGCGCGGCGAGATCACGCCGTCGATTGGTGTTGCCCGCAAGCTGGCCGAGGCGCTGGAAGTGACGCTGGATTATCTGGTGGGCGATAACGACCTGAACGGGATTCAGGACAAGGCCATGCTGAACCGATGGCAATCACTGGAAACGCTCAAGCCGGAAGACCGGGAGCGTATTTTGTATGTCATCGATAGCCTGATGCGGGATGCCAAGACCCGGCAGACTTATCACGCCGGAACCTAACAGGAGACCACTATGCAAACACAACAGATCGAACAGGTGGTGCAGAAGCTTCAGGCGCTGACACCGAACCGGATTAACGAAGTGGAAGACTTTATCGATTTCTTGAGCCAGCGCGACAGCGACCGGCAGTTGACCCAGGCAGCCATGGCCGCCTCGGAACCGGCCTTGAACACCGTGTGGGACAACGCCGACGATGCCGAATACGACAAACTATAAATTCGGCCAGATCGTGCTGGTGCGCTTTCCGTTCACCGATCAGCGTGGCGGCAAGCAACGCCCGGCGGTCGTCGTCAGCAGCGCCGACTACAACCAGGCGAGGCCTGACATTATCCTGATGGCGGTGACCAGTCAGATACGGGCAAAGACAGGATTTGGGGAAGCGGTAATTCAGGACTGGCAGAGTGCCAGATTGCTCAAGCCTTCGGCCATCAAGCCCATTGTCTTTACCGCTGAGAAAACGATTGTCAGGAAGACGCTAGGGAAACTCAGCGACAAAGACCAGGAAGGATTGAGGACGGTTATTGAATCGGTGATTGGGTGACCGCTCTCTCAACGACAAAGCCCCGCAATGCGGGGCTTCGTAGGATTATCATCTACCCTACAGATCTTAGTCGGTAATTCCTGAACCCATAAGACTCGATTAACTCAGCAATTCGGTCCGTAACAAAAACCCTATTCGGGTTCTTATCGATATTAAATATATCTGAACCATCCCATCTATCTTGATCAATTAATATAGGGGCTTGGGGAAAAATAGTTCTGCCGCAAAGATCGCATGCTTCAATAGATTTCTCATCGACTCCCTTTCTCCAGCCAACACCCTTAACAACTAGTTCCCACAATATCGGCGGATCATAATCTACATTTTTTACTTTTTTGCCCCATACAGGCGACAACGGATACAGCTCTACACCACTAGCATTGCCTTCCTCTAAAACAGCGGCGACTTTCTTAGTCATAAGAATCTGACCAGGCATCGGGTGCAGAAAATCGTCAATATTTACAGACAAAAGTTCAGCTTGCGGCTTACCTAATTCAGCACCCGGAGTAATGCGAGCCGTTGAAACCCCTAATTCCGAGGCCCAGTCCAGGCTTGCGACCTTCCAATCGGACAAACTTAAAAACTTTATCCCTCTAAATGTCTTCAGCACGGAGGACTCGAAATTCTTTCTAATTCGATCACTCGATGCCCAAGCACCGCAAATTTCGCACTGAACAGAAGGTATAAAGTACTCGCAACTGAGTCGGATCGGATTATGAGCCTCCAACTCCTCATCCGTTTCATAATCTGGAGACGATAGTTCAAAGAAACTCATGGGAATTTTACTTATAAGGCCCTATTGGTAGATTATTGAACCCAAACTCATCCATCAGCTTTCCACCATATTGATATGTTTCTTTAGCTGTGGCGTTTGGGTTGTTCTTAATAAAGTCGTTCCATCGTTGATTCCACTTCCCTGGTAACTGAACATTGCCAGGCCCGACAAAACCACCTTTACCATGCGTTCCTGCTAAATGGGTTCCACGCTCTAAAGGAATCGTATGTTGGTCAATATCAATGCCACGCTTAGCAAACCAATCCCTCTGTGCTTGTGGAAATAAATGATGCTTATGTATTTTTGGTGCCGGTAATAACTTCTGTCCCCTCTTTGTGGCAGCAACAGAATCATCAGATAATGCAAGGACGAGTTTGTTCCCTAATTGATCAAGGGCTGATGATTGTGATCCTGCTGTTTTGGTGAAGTTGGGAGGTAAGTCGTAACCATGATTTTCAACAACTACTGCGAATGAAGGCTGATCGTACTGATAGACACCGAAACTCAATGCTATTGCCTGACTCCAACCCAAAGCAATAAAAAAGTTCAATACAAACAGCAGCAGTATCAAACGAATTAAAGATTTCATGATAATGGATCCAGCAACTTCCTTACTTGATTTCTCAATCCTTCTTCATCTAGTTCATATTCTTCTCTATCTGATTCTGGATAATACAAATCTGCGAGGCAGAAAGTTGTCGAAAGGCATTCGCTAACATCATCTGGATACACTCTTAATTTGTCACTATCACGCTCTATTTTCCATAGCTCCATATAAGCGTTAACAAAATCATCAGCTGATAACCGACCATCAACAAAAGAACGAATAAATTCAAGGAGCGTATAACTCATCTCAAAAAACCTTCACTTATGTATTTTTGATATTGTGGTGTTGTAGGATCTAATTTAAACCCCGTTAAAAAGTTACCCGACTTATCAAGAACAACAACATTATTCGTATTTGGATTAAAATAAACTGTTGAATCTTTTGAAAAACCATATGTTCCTTTTTGTACTGTTGCTGAATCTCCAAGATGATCTTTTATTGCTGATTCAAACTGAGCAAGTGTTTCAGAATTTTTCTTTGTGCTATTAATACCGAAATCTGAGGCATGTTTGAATTTCTTATCGAGTTGCTTACGGGTGAAGTTTGCTCCCTTTGCAGCTACAAAACCGTCAGAAAAAGCCAAGGCGATCTTTCTCTCAGATAGCTGGAGAAATGGTGACCGTGATTCTGTTATTTTAGTAAAATTGAAAGATGAATCGTAACTGTAATTTTGCTCGACTTCTGTAACATGAGGTTGATCATACAGATACCCTCCATCAGGAAGAGCAGCCATCTGCCCCCATGACTGAAGGCTGAGGACACTAAAAAACAAAAGCAGAAAAATACGAATCATGTTTGGCTTTCCTGCTCAGCAAGAGTTGCTACTGTTTTCTTTAACCTTTGATCCTCAAGGCTATCGTCATCGAAAATAGCAAGCCTCAATCCGCTCGATAAACTTGGTGAGTTTAGGAAAAAATCGGCCACCTCATCATCCGTGTCATCATCATGCCAAGTTGTAAGAAAGGCAGTGTTAGCTTCACCATCATCAAGTGTCATATCCAAAATAACATCATCAATAAAATCATGAAGTGACTCAGAGTAGTTACCAGCACACACAAAACACCTACAGCCAAGGCTAACCAGTCTCTTAACCACTGGCTCCACCTTTTGAAAATCAGAGAAGCCCCATTGCTCCCATAGGGTCAACAAAACAGCAGAAGGTGTTTTATCCAATGACGACAATTCATTGAACACCCGATGTTTACTAGTAAACAGCAATGCATTAGATTTGTTTGAAGTTACAGGCACCCTCATAACTCCCCGTTTTTAATTTTTTCTATGTTATTTCTGAACGTATTTATTTCAGTTTCAAGATGCTTAATTCTTGCGTCCTGCTGTCGTTTAATCACATCTTCCGGCAAATTTTCCATCCCCGGTCTAACAGTCGGGTTTGCTTTGAAATCGTCCAATTTCTGTTGATGCTTCTGAATCTGTTTTTCTAAAGATTTAATGCTTTTTAGTTGGGATTTGGTAAGCTCAACTCCTCCCTTTGTGGCATCCTCCTCAACCCCATTTGGACACAATCCCAACGGATCAATCCACTGATTGGTATCGTGAACATAGGTTTGTGGGGTCAACCCTCCGGCCAGCCCAACCGGATCCGGACTCAGATACTGTGCCGATGCGGGATCATAAT